>JAUNLQ010000023.1 GCA_030532225.1 Bacillota bacterium | reverse complement strand
AAAAAATATCTGTAAGAGGATATTTTTCTATCCCCCCACAGATATTATAGAACCTCTTTATCTATATACAGTCCTGGATTTTCTTTGGAGATTTTATTTTTGACTTAGTCAGCAAAGCCTTTGGCCTAAGCTGGAATTTTACTGGACCTGGAGCTTGGATGTTAGTCTTTGCTTTTTCTAACTTGCCTTTAAATTTAGGTTTTTGTCTCTTAGGATTTTCTATGATGCCAGATAGCCTAGGGCCTATGGTTGCCTTAGAAGGAGCAAGCTTTTATGTATTTAGAAAAGTTTTCTTAAGCTTTTTGCTTCCATTTCTTCTTACAGGATTTTCCCTAAGCCTTATTCTAGGTCTATATGATTTTTCCATAGCTTCAGTTTTTGCTATGAATACCTTTGGCCTAGAGCTCTTGTCCCGTTATAGTGCTGGAGCAAGTTTAGGGGAAATGTTTGTCCTAGCCTTGCCTGCAATTTTGTTGACTTTTGGGATACTTGGACTTATTTATCCCTTATTTAAAAGTTCTTTTACAACAGTTAATAAGGGAACTTCCAATCCTTTTTCACAAACTAAGGCCATGAAAATTTTGGCATTCTTTGGGGGACTGATACTATTTATTTATCTGGTCTTACCTATTCTTTCCCTCTTGTGGAAAGCTCTAGAAGCAAGACAGGTATTTAGTATAATTGGAAACTCTTTGGGAGAACTAGGAACATCTTTTCTTCTATCGATCTTGGCAGCTAGCTTAATAGTCCTAGTAGGTCTCCTAGTGGCAGTTCAAATGAAAAGACCCTGGCAAAAGTTTTTTGGCCTAAGTTCTTTATTTTTATTTATTATGCCTGCAGCCTTACTAGCCTTAGTGGCTATACGTTTGATGAATCGCCCTCTTTTAGGTTTAGTTTACGATTCTATATGGATGCCTATTTTAATTTTATTTTTACGTTATCAATTTATAGGCATTTTAGGTCTTAGACTTGCTACAAGTACTTTGGACCAGGAATTATTTTCCCTTAGCCATATTTGGGGCCTTAGTAGCTTTAACCGTTTGACTTTGTTTGCTGGCCTTTTAAAAAAGGAACTTGTGGCCATCTTTGTCTTAGCCTTTGTTTTTTGCACAGGAGATACTACAGTACCGATCCTAGTTGCACCAGCTGGAGTCCAGACTATATCTGTTAAAATTTATAACTATTTACATTATGGTGCGTCAGATGTGATTGCTGTCTTGTGCCTAGTTATCTTGGCTTTTTGCCTTATAGCAATTATATTTTTACAAAAATTATTAGGAGGAGGGACTAGCTATGAAAGGACTTAGAAAATTTACCTTTCCCTTGTTCTTCTTAATACTCTTTGTATTAGCCTGGTTGCTTTTTAAAATAAAATACTATGTGCCAGGAGATTTAGGTCAGTTTGACCAAATGACTATAGAGGACCAGCAAGAAAAGAATGGATTTGTGACTCGTTTTGGGGACTTAAATATAAATTCCATGGTCAGACAAGAAGATCTTTATTTTATAGGCAGCAATGACGGCCTTTTTATAGAAGATAGAAAGTCAGCTAGTATCCAAAGGTCCCAAGGCTTGCGTTATGTTTTCGCCTTAATGGAAACAGCAGATGAAGTCTTGGTAGGCTATGATGGAGGCCTGGCCAGCTTTAAAGATGGAGACCTAGTTTTAAAAATAGATGCTCCTAATGACCAAGTCCGTAGCTTTTGTCAGACAGAAGAAGGAATCTGGCATGGAGCCACAGATGGACTTTATCTAAATGGGACCAAAGTTCTTAGCAAGAAAGATGGTCTTGCAGAGGATATGGTTAATGTAATAAGAGAAAGCTCTGATGGAGCTCTTTGGTTAGGATCCTATGCAGCTCCTCGTGGAGGTCTAACTATAAAAGAAAAAGACAAGCTTACAATTTTTACAGATCTTGCCCATCCAGACCTAACTGCCATAATAGAATTGAAGCCAGATTATGTACTTACTGGGGGAGGATTTTATGACAAGGGAGGAGCCAATCTCTTTAGGAAAAAAGATGGAGGATGGACTATGGTTCAAACTATAAGAAAAGAAGATGGGCTTCCAGGAGCCAAGGTTCGTTCCTTTTACATAGACCAAAAAGGTCGGCTTTGGATAGGAAGTGAATATGACGGTGTAGGTCTTTATAATTTTCAAATCAAAGATGACTTTTTAAGTCTAGACCCAATCTTTATAATCACAGAAGACCATGGTCTAGCCAGTGGGGAAGTCAAATTTATACAAGAAGATGAGAAAAATTATTACTTAGGAACACAGCAAGGTTTAAGCCAAATCTCCAAAGAGGATTTGGAAAAGCTTGTTCATCCATAAAGAAAGGAGGTAGACGATGAACACAATTCGATTTATTGGAAAAGTTATCAAAGAAACCCTAAAGGAGACTAAAAGGGCTTTGCCAACTGCTATAGTAGTTGCCATAGCCACCTGGCTTATCCATGGCTATATTTTAGTCGTACTAAACCAGGGCTTTGGTAGCTCAGAAACGCCCTTGTCCTTTTTATTAAATATGGATGAGGCAGAAAAGAACTTGCCTTTGCTTTATGTTTTTGTGGGCTTTATATTCTCTCAAATATTAGGATTTTTCCGTTATGGGAAGATAACAAGTCCCTTTACCAGTCTAGCAGAAGGAGTTCGTGCCTTACTAGCAACCTTTAAGGGCATTAAAAACAAAGGTCTTGGCAGTATTTTGGCTCCTTTGGCCATGGCCCTATTGTTAGAATCCTTTATGCCAAAGGGAAGTTCAGTCTTACTAGGAATGATAATAACTGGAGCAGTGGTGAATTTTAGGAAGAAAAATACTAGTTTGCTTTTTTCCTTCTTGCAAGTTTTCTTTAGAGACTTAAGAAAAATTTTGAGACAAAGAAGTGAGGAAAATTACAAGGACCTAGAGACAGGCCTTATGCTGACTTCAATATTTTTAATCATCTTTGGAGTTCTTAGTATTAAAATTTCTCTTTCTACTACCACTTTAATTGTTCTAGCTCTTGTTCTTCTTGTACTTTCTTTCTTGAAAAACAAGAAAAGTGCACCGACTACAGGAATGATGATTATAGTCACCCTAGGAGCAGCTACAATAACTAGCCTGCTTTGGACTGTAAAAGTTTTTGCAGATGATGGAGGTTATCAAGAAGCTGGATCCAACTTTTCACAGTGGGTAAGAAGTATGGGAGCCAAGGAAGCAGTTATGAGAGGAAATGTTCCTGCTGCCAGTGCCTTCCTTGGTTCTTTGTTAGGAAGCTTGGCCAACGGATGGAATGCTCCTTTAGGAGGAGTTTCCAGGTCCAACAATGATTTTCAAATTAAATTTGACCCTGACTATGTAACAAAACCATCAGCTAGTGATTATGATGACGATGAAGACGAAAGTGAATTTGAAGCTGACTATGATAATAGCAAGGAACTGGAAAATGATAGATTGGCCAGAGAACTTGAAGAGAGACAGCGACAAGAATTACAAAAAAAATTAGAAGAACTAAATAAATTAATAAAAGAAGAAGAAGAGAAAAGAAAAAAACGCCTAAACAAAATTGCAGAAAGACTGGGTATAGCCAGAACACCTTCAGGAGAGCTTCGAGACTTTTCAACTCCTAGAGGCCAGGCTGTATTAAGAAAAATGTTACAATTACAACAAAACGAAGATATAGGTCGCCAAGAAGATTTACTTAGAGAAGTCAAGGCTTATGAAGTGGCCTTAGGTTTTGCAGAAAAAACAAAATTTGCTGCAGACACTTTTAATGACCTGATAGAAATGTATGCTCCACCACCTGCACAAGCCTATAACCTAGCTTACAAAAGTATAACTAATATTATCCAAGAAGTAGGTGCAGGATTGTCTGCAAGAGACGACTATGGCTTTGGTGGCTTTATATCAGACGTTTCAGCAGGACTTGCAAAAACCGGTACTGATGTTCTTGTAGGAAAAGCCCTGTCTCAATATCCAGGTGTAAATCGTCACTTAACAGGCACGGCCCTAGGAAAAGCCTTTGGTAAAAAGTTTGTTACAAACACTGCTGTTAGAACAGGTGGAGATTTTATCAAGGCTGGTGTAGACTATTTGAATAGAGGAAAAGAATTTACAGCAGAAGACTTAGCAAAATCTGTGACAAAAAACGCCTTGCTATCAGGACTAGATGTTGCCGCAGAAAAAATCGAGATTAATATAGAAGATAGAATTATTGAAAAAACAAAAAGTTTTGAAACCCTTTATGATAACCCAGATTGGACTGTGGATAAAAATGCCAAGATGATTGGTATGATACTAGATCAAGCAGCTCCAAAGTATAAAAATCTGGCCCTTGGATCAAAAGTTGGAGAAATTATCATAAACGCAGGAGAAAAGATTATAAATGGAGATTTCACTGGTGAGAATTAAAGAAAGAGGGAAGATATGATTCAATTAAAATTTAATGAGTTACAATGGATTATGGATAAGGAAGGGGGTCTTGGTCCAATAAGCCCTCTTTATAGAGAAAAATTTTCATTAGAGGGAAATGAAGAGGCCTCCCTGACCAGAAAAGGAATTTTGGCAAATGGAGAAATCAAAAGGGAATACTACAAGGATATAATTCCACTTCTAGATCCAGATGAAGTTGCCAGAGTTAGCTACGAAAGCCCAACTCATATCTACAACATAAGCACCCTTTCTCAGGGATCAATAAAGAGACTTGCCCTTAGAGATTTTGAGGGAATAACCATAAAACCCTATGAGGACCTGCCTGTCCTTCTAGCAGAAATGGGGACAAACCTACTTTATCCTGGGCCAGAAATGCTAGGAAACATTATTAAACTAGATTACTTTGATTTCTTGTGTTATCTAGCAGCCTTGGATATAGTAAGAAAGAACCTGCTCTTGGTTACAGTAGGCAAGGACCTAGAAGACTTTAAACTTATTCCATTAACAGCAGCCAAGCTTGTAGAAAAACTTACTCAGCCTGTAGAAGACCGTGACGTAATTTCTCAAATGGTTGAACTTGCCTATCCTAAGGCTAAGAGAAGTCTGCCAGAAGACTTGTCAGCTGAAGTGGAAATAGTCATGGAAAAATTAGTAGACTTTGGAATTTTAGAAATGAACAATGGAGACTATATTCCATCTCTAGCCATGGAAGACTATGCAGACTGCTTTGCTATATTAAATTCAGTTATCCATGGAGAATACGCATCTATCAAAGACGGCAAAGCAACAATATCAAACTTCCTAGCCTTTAAAGGCCGCTATGGAAACATGGGAATCTTAGAAAATGATGGCAGGCTGGTTATGATGGGCCTAAGTGGAACTGACATCCTAACAATGATTATGGATTTTCTAAACCTAGATCCAACAGGAAATGGGCCAAGCCAGGCGGACCAAGAAGCAGCCAGACGTGAAAACGAAAAAATTCGAAAACAACGCCGAGAAAAAATGGCTAAGATGACAGAACAAGGAGAAGCCCAGTCTCAAGCTCAAGGCAGACCAAGAAGCTCAGGCCAGGAACCAGCCCAAAAATTCTGTTCAAAATGTGGCAAGCCATACAAGCCAGGAACAAAATTCTGTTCAAAATGTGGTAACCAACTAGGCTAAATAAAAAGACTTATAATATCTGTTAGGGGAGACAATTCCCTGGCAGATATTTTTTTAAAATAATAAATTAGAAGAATTTAAAATACTACAAAAACCAGGATATAATAAAATTTAAAATCAAAAATTTTTAAAAACCAGGAAAAAATGATTATTAGAAAAAATATGTCATTAGATTGTAGGAAAAAGGCAGCCCATGAAGACTTTGGTAGCTTTCAAATGCATTGACATAGTGTTGACCTGCCTGCTATAATTAGAGAAAAGGAGGAAATTATATGTCTAAATCAGCAAACTTAAATATAAGAATGGAACCAGAAATAAAAAAAGAGGCGGAAAAAATATTAAGTTCATTAGGAATACCTCCATCAAATGCAGTTGATATGTTTTATAGACAAATTATTCTTCACAAGGGTCTACCCTTTGAAGTAAAAATACCAGATAGAAAACTTGTCGACATCTCTAATGCTTCCAGAGACCAGCTAAACCAAATGTTAATGGAAGGAATAAAAGATTTAGAAGATGAAAAGTTTGAAAATGTAGACGATGCTTTTAAATCAATTTACTCTCAACTATGAGTAGATTTACAATTATAGTATCAGCTAAAGCAAAGGAAGATATACTCAATATATATGAATATATTTCCATAAACTTAAATTCTGAATTATCAGCCTTGAAGTTGCTTAAAGAAATTGAAGAGACCATAAGAAGCCTTGATCAAATGCCTGAAAGATTTAGAAGATACGAAGATGACCAACTATCTAGAGAAAATATAAGATTTTGTCCTGTAAAAAACTATCTTATTTTCTACCGAGTTAATAAAGAGAAAAAGTTAGTAGAAATTATCAGAGTCCTTTATTCAAGAAGAAAATACGAAGATATTTTGAAAAGCATCTGGAAAATCTAGGTGCTTTTTTGGGTTCTATAATAACTGTGAGGAGAGAAAATTCCCTGGCAGATATTATTTTGTTTAAAGTAAAAATAACGGAACCAAAAATAAAAAATGAGGCAGAGAAAAATTTGAGTTCATTAGGAAGACATCTATCTAATGCAGTTGATGTATTTTATAGACAAATTATTCTTAACAAGTTGAAATTACTTAAAAAAGATGAACTTTTGTAAACCTATAAAAACCAAGGATAATTGAACTTCTGTCACGGATATGATATAATTTACGTGACAAAGGAGGATTGTAATGAGTTCATATATGGAAATAATATCAGACAAAATAAATAGTTTTGACTCAAATAAAGTATTCTTTGCCAATGACTTTTTAGATATTGCATCTAATGCAACTGTCAGGCAAATACTAAAAAGACTAGCAGATGAAGATAAAATTAAGCGTGTCATTGATGGCTTTTATTACAATCCAAGCTACAGTGAATTAATTGGAGAGTATGAAGCAGTATCAATCCATGAATTAGCCCTAGCCATAGCAAGAAAATACAACTGGAATATTGCTCCCTCTAGTAGCACGGCCTTAAATCTATTAGGACTTTCAAGTCAAGTACCAACTCACTATAAATATATATCAAGTGGCAGGTATAAAGAATATAAAATTGGTCATACAGTTTTAGAATTTAAAAAAGTAAAGCCAGGAGAGATTGCCAATATGTCCTTAAAGACAGCCACTGTAATTCAGGCAATCAAGTCTTTAGGAAAAGATAATATTTCAGATGAAGTTATAAAAAAGATAAGAGAAGACTTAAGCAAAAAAGAAAAAATAGATTTAATGAATGAAGCAAAGTCAGTCCCAGCATGGATATATGAAGTGATAAGAGAAATTTCTGAGGGTGAAGATGAAATTTTACCCTAGGAAGTGGGCAAAGTATGAAGAAGCATTAAATGGTAAATTAAGATTTCTTCCAAGAGAATACAGATTTTCCGAAATAGAAAAAGATTATAAGGCTATGGCAGAAATGATTTATGGAGAATATCCAAAATTTGAAGAGATTATAAAAGTTCTCAGGGAACTGGAAAAAGAAATTAATAAGAAAATCAAACTCTCCTGAATATAATACAATATCTAGGAGAAAAACGTTGAGCGAGAGAAAAATCTTTCGCTTTTTTTATTTTAGCAAAGTATAAATAAAAATTATAATAACGGAAAAAACAAGTGTTAAATTGCAGCAGAAGAACTAAGATTATATTCATAAGGAAATTGCGAGATAGAAAAGTAGCGATATTTTTGGTATCTGTTAGGGGAGACAATTCCCTGGCAGATATTTTTTTGTTTAACATTTGCAGATAAGGACTCGGCTGAAACCATAGGAAAAAACAATGAAATACGATATAATAAAATAGTGAACTTATAAATAAGACTATTATAAATTTAAATAAAAACATAAAGAAAAATACGGAGGAAGACAAAAAATGAACAAGCAGCAACTGGCAAGTAAGATTTGGGAGTCAGCAAACAAGATGCGTTCTAAAATCGAGGCAAACGAATACAAGGATTACATTTTAGGCTTTATTTTTTATAAATACTTATCAGACCAAGAAATAAAATTTTTAAAATCAGAAGATTTTACAGATGAAGATATTAAACAACTTAGTGAAGAAGACCCAGAGATTCGTGATTTTGTTAGAGTAAACATAGGCTATTTTATAGCTTACAAAAATCTATTCTCAACTTGGCTTTCAATGGGCAGTGACTTTGACGTGTCTAATGTAATGGATGGCCTATCAGCCTTTAGCCGCTTAATAAATCCAAGTCACAAAAAAGTTTTCAACGGAGTATTTGACACCCTACAAACAGGCCTAAGCAAACTAGGAGACACATCAAATGCAAGAACCAAGGCCATAACAGGACTTTTGCAACTAATAAAAGACATACCAATGGACGACAAACAAGACTATGACGTCCTAGGCTTTATATACGAATATTTAATCAGCCAGTTTGCAGCCAATGCAGGAAAAAAAGCAGGCGAGTTCTATACCCCTCACGAAGTATCCTTGTTAATGTCAGAAATAGTTGCAGATCACTTAAAAGGTAAGAAAGACATAAAAATCTACGACCCAACAAGTGGGTTTCGTGTCATAATAGTGATAGAGGCAAATAGTTATGTAAATACAAGGAG
>JAUNLQ010000008.1 GCA_030532225.1 Bacillota bacterium | reverse complement strand
AAAATTTTCAAAAAAATAGGGCCTAAGAAAACTTAAGCCCAAAACTTTTAAATTATTTGTTCTGACACTACTAGGTCGTATCTCTTTTCAAAATCAGAGAAGTATTTGCCTAGGTCAGGGTTGTTTTTAGAAATTCCAGCTGAAACTGTTTTGCCAGGATTCATTTTTATAGCTGCCTCTATACATTCTTCATAATTTCCAGACATATAGCCTATATAGGCAACTGAGTCTCTGTTGTGTCTAGCTCCTACTAAAAGTAAAGCATCTCCCTTTGAATAGAACATATCTCTTTTCATAAACCATTCCATGTTTTCTCTATTTACATCATAGAAGACGTTGTTGATACAGATCATATCAGTCCATGGATTCTTGGTCATTATGTCCATAATCTTGTCCAGGTCTTTTTCTACTTCAAAGCCTAGGCTGTCAGCTTGGCCTTCAGGAGCCTTTATAGAATAGTAGTCGTATTTTTGTATAATCTTGTAGCCCATTTTCTTTGTTAGGCCCATGGATTTTTCATTAAAGCCTTCAGTATAAAGCCTGATTATCTTAACCTTGTTTTCCTTGGCTGCTTCCATATATCTTTCATAGATGCCAGTTCCAATATGCTTGCCTTGGTAGTCAGGTCTAACCCTAACAGTTTCCAGCCACATAGTTCCATCTGGGTGGAAAGAATACCTGCCCATGCCTACTGGATAGCTGTCATCATAAACCATAATAAGGTCTCCGTCAATTTCGCCCTTATAAATGTGAATGTTATTTTTGTAATAAGGATCGATTATAGGCAGGGCCTGTTTTTCAATTTCATCTGTATATTTCAAATCCTCTTCTACTGCAATCCTATATATGTACTCTTTGTCCATAAGTTTACCTCCTAAAAATTTCTTGTTAATTTTATTATAACAGAAAAAAGAAAAAAGAGGCCAGCTTTAAGAATAAATTTAAAACTGGACTCTTTAATTTTCTAAAAATCTTTTCTTAGTCTAATTTATAAGACCAAAGGCCGTCTTCATAGTCGACTAGCAAAAATTTATCATAAAACTCTTTTAGGATTTGGTCAGAATCAAGGTCTTCCATTAAGTCTGGATAAAAATTCTTGGCCATATAAAGTGTTGGATAGAAGGCAAAGGCTGATCTAGAGTGGTCGTGGAACATGGCGTGAACCTCTTTGTTTTTCACTGCTTTAAGGTCTTCCCAGCCTAGCCTTTGGACCAGCTTGTTTATTAACTCTGGAGTTTTGTCTGTACTTGCATCCTTGTAGCCTAAGCCTGTGGAAAAGAAGATAAAATCAGGATCAACCTTTAACAAATATTCTGGATCAATTTGGTTGTTTTCCATTAAAGAATCTTTGCCAATATTTTTACCCTTGGCTTTTTCTATAATTGTAGCCCAACCACCTTTAATATTAGTAGAACCGTAACTGTTAATATCTGCACCACGACTATGTTCATAATAAACCCTAGGTCTGTCCTCATCTTCAAGGCCTTCAAGCCTGCTATCAACTAAGTCAAATTGCCTATCAATAAAATCAGTAATCTCCTTGGCCCTAGCTTCCTTTTCAAATACCTGGCCTAACAACCTTATCCCCTCTTGGGGAGAATTTATAACATCTTGACCAAAGGTGAAGAAAAACACAGGAATACCAGCCTTTTCCAGGTCCTCTACTTGTTTCTTAGCATTTTCTAAATAAGAACCTGAACTATTTATAAAAAACACATCAGGCTGTAATTTAATAATCATCTCTAGATCATAAGAACTATTTCCACTAGCACTAATTACAGCCATATCTTGTAGACCAGGCAGAGCCTTGCCATAGACCTTTTGAAACTCAGCTGCACTACCAGAGCCTCCTACTCCAACAAGAATATTTTCATATTCAGGACCAACAACCATAGACACAACTTCTCCAAGGTCCCAGTGATTTACTATAATCCTTTCAATAGGCTTTTTAATTTTAACCTGTCTGCCAAGCATGTCTGTCACAGTCACATAGTCATTGTTTCCACTAGTATTTTCTTCATTAAGGCTAGCTGTATCTGCTCTTTCATTTGTAGCACTAACTTCTTCACCTTGATCTTTTGAACATCCTAACATTGTTAGCATTAAGCTTAAAGCTAATATAAGTATTAAAAATCTTTTCATTTTTTTCATCCTTTTTATTTTTTAGTCTTTTTCCAAGACCATCTTTATTGTTTTATAAAAGTATTGTATATGTCTAAAAATTTATTTATTCCTTGCTGATTTTTTCTTCATTTCCATAAATCTTTTTTCCAGGTCGTAGTCATATTCTGCAGTTAAAAAATCACCAATTAAAATCAGGGAATTTTTTCTTTCCCCAATCTCAAACTTTTCCATTATATTGGACAAATTACCAAGAAGCACTTCTTCATTATCCCAAGAAGCATTGGACACAATGGCCATAGGCGTGTCTGCCCTCCTATGCTTTAAGAATATTTGAACAATGTCTTTAAGATTTTCTAGGCCCATAAATATAGAAACAGAACAATCTAAAGCTGCAATTTTTTCCAATTGGTCCTTGGATTCTTCCACATTATTAAAGCTGGTGCAAACTGAAGTGTTAGTTAAGCCAAGGCCAGTAAATCCTCTCTTTAAGCTTGCTGATGAGGCCAAGGCCGCGTTTATACCTGGAATAATTTCAAAGTCTAGGAAATTTTTCTCAAACCTATCTACCAAGCCTCCAACCATACCATAAAGGGCTGGGTCTCCCATAGTAATAAAAGAAACAATTTTGTTATTACCAACAGCCTTTTTTGCAAAATCCAACTTTTCATCATAAGAATAATCAAAACTATCAAGAAGCCTGCAATCCTCTTTTATATTTTCAAACATGGCTCCATTTAAATATCTTTGGCTCATAAAAATATAATCAGACTTTTCTATTATTTTTTTAGCCTTTAGACTTATAAGGTCTGGGTCTCCTGGCCCGCCTCCTATAATATAAATATTTCTCATCATCTCTCCTATTCAAATAAACTAATATTATTTACTGAAGACTCAGCTACTACATAGGTTTTTTTATCTTCATCTAAAATCAACTTGCTATTTATGCCATAAACTTCCTTGAGCATATTCGAACTAATTATTTGGTCTGGTCTGCCATAAGTAGGTTTTTTCCCACGATTCATTACAATAAGCTTATCAGCATACTTTACCGATAGATTTATGTCGTGCAAAACCATAATAAACTGAATTTTTTTGTGCTTAATAATTTGCTTTACTATTTCAAATAATTCAAGCTGTTTTTGAATATCCAAATTATTAGTAGGCTCATCCATTATTATTAACTTAGGTTGGCGGATAAGGGTTTGGGCAATTGTTACTAGCTTTTTTTGGCCACCTGAAAGTTCACTTAGCTTTTTATTATAAAGGGGCAGCAAATTCATAATGTCTAAAATATTATAAACCTCTTCAAGTTGGTCATTCCTAAGCTTCCAGTTAAGAGAAGACACCTTGCCTAATAAAACAGTTTCAAAAACAGTTAAAGACGTATCTCTCACATCTCCCTGAGGCAAATAAGCCATTATCTTTGATTTTTCTTCAAAGGACAGCTTAGACAGGTCCTGGTCCTGCCAAAAGACCTTGCCCTCATATTTGAACAAACCAAAGATGCACTTTAACAAGGTGGACTTGCCACAGGCATTTGGGCCAATAATAATATTCAAATCCTTATCAAACATTAAGGACAAGTCCTTAAGGATTTTTTCGTTTTTATTATAAGCAAAAGTTAAATTTTCTATTCTTATCATCTGCTTCCTCCCTTGTGATTTATAATTAGATAAACAAAAAAAGGAATCCCAACCATAGAAGTTACCAAGCCTATAGGCAAGATTACCCCAGCTATTAAAGTTTTTCCCAATATAGAAGCAAGGGACAAAATCAGAGCTCCCACAAGGGCCGACACAGGCAAAAAGTATCTTTGGTCTTCACCACATAAGATTCTAGCAATATGAGGGGCCACAATGCCTATAAAACCAATGGTTCCAGCAAAGGCAACACAAGTAGCCGACAAAACTGAAATCAAAATTATAGACTTTCTTCTCAAACTTTTTACATCAATACCTAAACTCATGGCATTAGTGTCTCCTAGAGTCATAGCCGTCAAGGACCAAGACTGTTTAAAGAAAAATAAATAAATACTAGCAACAATAAAAAATAAAATAAAAATTTGCTTCCAGCTTATTTTACTTAGGTCACCAAAGGACCAAAAAATAAAGGACTGGAGATTATTCTCATTGGCTATGTATTGTAAAAAAGTAGTCAAAGCTCCAAATAAAAAACTCATAGCAATACCAAACAATATCATTACACTTTTGTCCCAGTTGTATTTTTTTGACAAACTAAAAATCAAGAAAGAAGTAAATACAGCTGAAGAAAAGGCACTTAAGCTTACTAAAATACTATCTAAAAAGGGACTAATGCTAATTTCCAAAATAATGGCCAAAGCAGCTCCAAAAGAAGCAGCAGAAGAAATCCCTAAAGTATAAGGACTGGCCATAGGATTGTTTAAAACTGTTTGCATCTCAGCACCAGCAACAGCCAAACCTGCACCAACTAAAATAGCAGACAGGGCCACTGGCATCCTAATGTCCCAGATTATAGTCCTGTTCACCTTATCAGCCTGACCAAAGACCGTCTTAATAGTATCTACCATAGAAAGACCTGCACTTCCCACAAATAAATTCAGCAAAAAAGACAAAAATATTCCTAAGACTAATAAAATAATTATCCTGCCCTTTTTACTTACAAGAGTCTTGTATAAATTTTTTCCCTTAAAACTTTTTTCCAGCTCCATCACCTCATAAATTCTTTAACATAGAAACAAAAAATTTTGTCTCATTTTCTAATAGAAAAACATAAAATCCTCACAATAATTTTTGTCAGGCCCATAAGTTGGCCTAAATTTTTATGTAGTTTTGAAAGTTTCTTCACCCTGCCTTTTCTGAACTACTAGTAGTTAACCTAAAACACTCTAGCACCTATTTTTTTCCAAAACAAAATCCCCTAGCCATAAAGACAAGGGGACACAAAAAATCTAATCCAGCCTTATCCCATCGCTCGTGAGATTTAAGCTAAAAAGAATATGGAAGGTAGCCTGGCTTTGGAAAGAATCCATTACAGTGGCGGGACCGCACAAGACTTTAACTTGTTTCCCCTTCAACTAAGAAAATAAAATATATTCTTTGCTTATTTAATTGTCAACTGGAATTATAGCATAGTGAAATATTTATTTCAATAGCCCTAGGAAAAATGAAAAATTCTTTTCTTTTTTAAAAAACAGCTCACCTTTCCACAACAATATTTTTCCATTTACTTTGTCTCTTTAAAGTCCATTCAAAATAGGCAGCAAAAAAAGCCATAAGAACAAAGGTTAAAATCTTGCTTATTACTGCTGCCAAGGGAATAGATATCCCTGCAAGAACTTGGAAAATAGTCTGAATAGGAAGCATAATGCCAATGCAAAGGCAGACCTTAAAAAGCATACGAAGAAAAACATAGCCTAAAAAGTCTTCATTCTTAATTAAATAATAAGTAAAAAACATTAAGGGACTAATTATTCCCATATCTAAAACATTGGTAATTTCAGTAGTATAAACTTCAATAAGACCTAAGGACCTGCCCTTGAAAATGGAAATAATAATATCAGGCAGCCAGGCAAGAAAAAGAGACAAACCTGCCACAAACAAAAACACTTTCATAGCCTTGGAAAAATATGACTTAGAAAATTTCCCCAGCCTAAGGCTAAAACCATGGAAGATTTTTAAGAGCATTAATTCAGCAAAAAAACTTAGACTAAACAAGGCTATATAAGCCAGGTGGAGAATGTTATAAGTAACCCCAAAGGCCAGGCTGGCAGAATAATAAAGTAAGAGGCTGTAAATTCCAAAATTAGAAATATAATTTTCAAGACTAGGATTTTTTAAAGTCCTATAAAAAGTAAGTAGCAGCCAAGGGACAACTACTACTAAGATAGTAAAATCAGAACCTATAAAAATAGGAGCCTTAAAATAAGAATCATGGCCATAGATTCCCCCACCCCAAATTTCCACCCTGTCTCCATAAAGATTTATAAAATCATAGGGAGCAGCCTGACCAAAAGAAGAAAGCCCAGAAATAGTTATTAGGATTAAAAGTAAGATGGTAAATATATTAAAAACACTATAAAAAGTTTTTCTAGAAAACATAGCTAACCCTTCCTTTCGTAAAGTTCAAAACAATATAAAAATTTTTCCAACCCCTTAACAAAACTTGCCAAGTCTTCATTAGAAAATGGAGCAAAAAGCTTTTTAGTTTCTAGGGCAGTAGCTTCATTGTTAGCAGCAAAAAAATCAAAAGTCTTAGCTGTCAATTCAATATTCAAGGCCCGTCTATCCCTTTTGGATTTTTCCACACTAACATAGCCCTTGGCCTCTAAAGTCCCTAGCATTTTCTTAACATTTTGTCTACTAGTCCCTACAACCTGAGCAATACTATTTAAAGTCTTGTCCTTGTTGTCCATTTTTCCGATCATTAACAACAAGAACCACTGCTTAAAAGTAAGATCAGGAAAAATACCATCGCCAAAAAAATTTATTTTGTTGGCTAAAAGTGAAATACTGCCAATAACAAACTCTTCCTTGTCTAATCTATTCATAGTAGTCTCCAATATGCAATAGGTTTCATATTTATTCTACCCAAGGTTTTTTATAAAAACAACTAGCTCTTAAAAAATAAAAATATTTTTTTCTTTAAGTCATAAATCAAAAAATCCCCCTACTAAAAATCTAGTAAAGAGGGACTTAATTCTATTATGTTTTTTAACATTGTTCCAACAAATTTCAATGGCAAGTGCTTACAATAAATATTAGAGAATAGGAGGGCCCTCTTGTAAATTTCGAGGGCATTAAAACTCCTGGAAAAACTTAATTTATATCCTTTAATAGATTTTATATTTTTCCCTAGGCTTAGTCCCAGTCAAATCAATCTAATTCTCTATTTCTTAATACGAGCAAACTTAAAGCCACTACTAGGCAAATTCCTAAACTAAGACCAAGGACACTGCCTAACCAGGAAAAGTTAGTATGACCTAGGGTAATGTTCCAGCCACTGTCTAAAGAAAATATATTATAGCTAGTTTTCAAAAGAGCTAAGATGGCTGATAAAATAGTAAACAGGCTGACAATAGAACTTGTAAGTAATCCTAAAACTTCATTCTTTATCAAAAGACCAATAGACACTCCTAGGACTACAAAAAATATTACTTTTAAAATAGATGGGATACTAGCCAGAAGAAGAAACTTATAAAATTCTATATTTTCCAAAGCTAGAAATTCCATTGCATCTCCTGTCCATGAATAAAAGCCCACTCCAAAAACTATACCCAACCCTCTTATTCTAGCTACTATTCCAATATTTTCATACGGATACAAGGTTTTTAAGCCATCCCTATAAATTCCAATTGGATTTGCTAGCCCAAAAAATCCGTTTTTTATTCCCATAAATAAGACTGCCAAAAGATCAGGTCCAACAAGTATTATTAAAGATAGGCTTAAGATTATTTTGACATAATGACCATAAATCTTATATCTCTTTCCTGGTCTTAATTTTATAAGGTCTAGGGACTTTTCCCTCCTAGCATAAATTAGCGTATAGGTTGATAAAATAATAAACAAAGGAAGAAATAGCTTGGGTTTTATGGTAAGGTAGGAATAACTGTTGGCAAGGTAGGTCCAAGGAGAAGTAGTAGTTTCATCAACTTCTTTTAGATTATTTTTTAAAAGAAAAAATTTCCTTTCTAAATCCTTTTTATTAACTTGATAAGCACTGTGAATACTTTCTATATCTTCAACAGATTTTGCCCTATTAATATGCGACCAAGATACCTGGTGCAGGTCTTCAAGGGCATATAAGTCAAAGGGCAGCTCTTTTAAATCTAAATAGTCTTCTATTTCATTTTTAAAAACTTCTGTAGCATACTTATATCCTCCATTATAATCAGTATGCAAGCTCATATAGTATAAGTCTAAATAAATATTTAACTTACGTATTTCCCCCTCGTTTTTTCTATAACCATCTACCATCAAGTCTAATATTCTTTCTAGAATCTCTATTTCCCAATCTTTAGACTTAATCATTTGGTCTCTTAGATACCTATACTCTGTAGGTGTGTACATTTCTATGGTTGTTGTTTTAATTTCATTATATCTCTTATTATCAACTATATCTTCTCTCAAGTATCGAATTGAACTATCCATATTGTCCCCATGTTGGAATATAATAAAGATTATTCTCAGGCACTAAACTATTTTATTAATTCTATTAGACTCACTTTAAGTAATTTTGACCTTAAAGACATTAATTTTTACCTAGACTATGTTAAGGCTTTGACTAAAGTGGAAATTAGAAACCTGTACGAAATTGCCCTTTGTCTATTTTATCTTGATCAAAAAGACCTTGCTGACATAATTATCCAAGTTCTAGTCCAAAATTTAAACACAAAGTGGGAATTTTATGGCAATATTTTAAGTCTCTATGCTATTAATTTTTCCAGAGATGAAAATCTTTCTCAGGCCCTTTACTATATAAATCAAACCATTGATTTTTTTCATACCAACCTTTATTTTAAAAACCTTCCCTTGTGCTACTATAATCGTAGCAGGATTAAATCTCATTTAAATGATAGTACTTATAAAGATGACTTAATAGTAGCCTTGAACTTATCTGACCTTCTATCCCAAGATTACATAGCTGATGTTATAAAAGACAAATGCAAAAAATTTAATATTAGCTTATAAATATAAGGGCTTATTATTAGCGAAGAAAAAAGTAGAAGCCAAGAGAAGTAAATTTCCCTTGGCTTCTATTAGGAGTTTTTAAGTTTTATAGATAAGAAAATTTTTCTATCCTATATTTATATTAGGCAAATCATTTTTATCAAGGAAGGAAACTTCCCCTTGGTTAACATATAATATGTGGTCAAAAAATTCAATTAGATCCCTATTATAGTTGTGGGTTATATAGAGTATGGTCTTGTCTGTATTTAATAACAAGTTTTCTATTTGTTTCCTGTTTTTATAGTCAATTGATGCTGTAACCTCGTCATAACACAAGTATTCAAAGTCATGATACAAGATTCTTGCTATATTTACCCTTTGTTTTTGGCCAATGGAAAGTTCATTGTTGGCATCTCTTTTACCTTCCAAAGTCTCCAAGTCTAAGTTTTGAATTATTTGCTCTAAGTCTTGGTCATAGGTCTTAGGATCTCCCAGCAAAATATTTTCTCTTATACTTGTAGAAAATAACCTGTTTATCTGAGGACAAAAGCCTATTTTTTTGTAATAAGAATCTAAGTTTATGTCTCTTAAATCTGTATTGTTTACTAAAATTTTTCCCTCATATTCTGTAAGTTGCCCCTGTAACAACTTGAAAATCGTTGACTTACCACTACCACTTTCCCCAATAATTAAGTATTTTTTTCCCTTGTCAAATTCAACATTACTATGTTTCAATATTGTCTTATTGTCATAAGAAAAAGATAAGTTTTTAAAGGAAATACTTTTTATCTCGTCATTTAGGTCTTCCTTGTTTTTTGAACTAACATTTGTGTCCAAAATTTCTTCCAACTTCTTCTTAATCGGCTTGGCAGATTGGTTGCTGGCTATGATTTCATTAACACTTAGAAGTGGTCTTGAAACGTAAGCCATTAGCTGAGAGGCAGCTATAACCTGGCCTATGGTCATTTTGTTTAAATAAACTAAGTAAAAGCCAATAATCACAGTTCCTAAATACATGCCATTAGCAGCTAGAAAGGAAATTTCATACATCAATTTCTTGATTTTTTCAATTTCCACAAGTTTGGATTTCCAATTTTCAGATGCTTCTTCATGTTTGTGGTTGAAGAATTTGCCTTTCCTATATAACTTAATAATGTTAAAATTTTCCAGGTGTTCTTTTAGAACGAAAATATATGTTGCCCTTATATCTACTATTTCTGTTTGGGTATTTTGGACCTTCTTTTCAAAAAAAATTGGGACGATTAACTGAAAAAAGGCAAATACAAGTATGGTTAGGGTTATTTCTATGTTAATATTTAACAATAAAAATATGGATGTAGAAAAATAAAAAAATTCATGGAAAAAGAAACAAATATTTTTAAAATAATAGCTTTCTAAGTCTGAAACATCGTTGGTTATTGTAGATATATGTTGACTGCTATCTAATTTATTATAGGAAATATCATTGGAAAAGATTTTTGCATATATATCCTTTCTAAGTTTATCTGAGGCACTAGACAGAACATTGACCATTGAATACCTATAATAAAAATCAGCCACTCCACTAAGGGGAAGGTAGGCCAGAGAAACATACATCATGGTTTTTAGTCCCTGAATATTTCCCACACTACCATAGTCAGTAATTTTTTCTAGTAAACTTGCTAAAGCCACATCAATAAAAACTGAAAGTGGAAGAAATACACACAAAATAATAAAGGCTTTTTTATTTGATTTAAAGTATTTAAACATAATTATCTCCTCTGCTCTTAGGAAAATCCCATTCCCTACACAAGTGAAGTTCTTTCCTAGAAATATTTACAAGCCATATACTATGATATGCCAAAGACCTGGTCTTGGCAAGTTTATCTTAATTATTATCCTCTTATAAATTAAGGTCTGTTTATTAAGATAAAATACACTTTTTAAAGTTAGATTTTAAATGGATATAAGCTTGTACTGTTAATATAATATTTTTATTTTCTTACTTTTTGTAATAAATGTTGAAAAAACCCTTATTTTTGTTGAATTTAATTATTTTCAACACTTTTTCCCCTTTATTCAACATTTCTTTTAATCACAGAAGAAATTATGATATATAAAGATCAATAGCTATAGTTTAAATAGATTTAAGCTAAGAAAAAATATTTTTTGAACCTGCTGGAAAGGCTTATACTTGATATTTTTCTCCATTGTCTTATCTTACTTGTTCTTGGTATAATGGATAGATAGATAAGGATGTGATTTTTTGAAGATTGCTATATGCGATGATAACAAAACTTTTGTAGAATTTTTAGAAAAAAATTTACATAAATACCAAATTGAAGAAAATTATGATTTTGAAATAGATTCTTATTTTGCTGTTGAAGACCTTTATAGGGCTATGGAAGAAAATTCTTATAAGCTAATATTTTTGGATATAGAGTTTCCTGAAAAATCTAATAATGGCTTAGACCTGGCAAAGAAGTTAAGATATTTTGAGAAAAATTTCAATACTGAAATAATTTTTGTATCTGGAAGTGAAGCCTATTTTAGAGATCTTGTTTCCTTCCAACCCCTTGGTTTTTTAGAAAAACCTGTAGTTTATGAAAAGCTAAAGGATATTTTAGACTTGTTCTTCTTGAAATCCAAGCTTAATAAAAATATTTTTACCTATAAAAAGAATTCAACTTCTTTTGTTCTAGGCTATGAGGATATTTTATATTTTGTTAGTTCTAATAGGAAGGTGGAAGTTAGAAGCCTAGAAGGAAGGGATGATTTTTATGAAAGGCTGGACCAGTTGGAAAAGACCTTGAATCCTAAGATTTTTTTAAGGGTTCACAAGTCCTATATTGTGAATACTAATTATATAAAGAATTACTCTGCTACTTCTTTGGTCCTTTCAAATGGCGAGTCTATTCCTGTTTCTGCTACTTATGCTGAAGACTTTATTCTGTTTTTAGAAAGAAAATTTGGTGGTGCAAATGTCTAAAAATTTAATCCTTATACTTTTAAATATTATTAATCCTATCTCTATTTATTTGATTTATGCTGCACTTTTAGGCCAAGCTAAATACAATAAAAAGATGGTTTTTGCTGCCTATTTTCTTTTTAATTTTGTTACTACCTTTGTTTTGTTAAAGGCTGGTTCGGCTTTTTATAATTTGGGATTTTTTATTCTAGGCATGATTTTGCTTACCTTCTTATATGAAGGTAAGTTTCTTTCAAAGTTTTTTATAGCTCTTATTTCTAATGCTGTCCTTGTATTTATTGAAACTTCCCTTTCTCTTACTTTTGTGGCTGCAGGTCTTCCTTTAAATAATTTAGACTTTGATGTTAATCTTTATTATGCTTTTATAAAGTTTTTTACTCTTGCTTTTTCATTTTTCGTTTATTTACATTTTAATAAAGAAAAGGATAGAAATATTCCTGCCTATGTATATATTATTCTATCTTCCATTTCAGTATTGAGTCTTGTGGTAATTGTATTTGAGTCTATAAGGTTTCCAATTCTCGACACTTACTATGTTGTTCTGGCTGTGATCTTATTGCTAATTAACTTATTAGTCTTTTTTATCTTTAATCTTATTTCCAATCTTTATAGGGATAAGTTGAGATTAAGCAGTCTGGAAAAGGAATATGAACTTATCAATATTCAGAAGGATAATATTACAAGATCTACTAATAGATTGGCAGCCTTGGAACATGATTTGAAAAACAAGTTGGTGCCCCTTTATTATATGGCTGAAAATGAAGACAAGGTTGGAGCTTATCTGTCTGAAATTATTGGTGAGTTTAAGCAGGAATTTTTAATAGCCAAAACTGGTATTATTGAAGTAGATGCTATTGTGAATTCTAAATATGAGCTTTGTAAGGATAAGGGTATTGATTTTACGATAGATTTTAATCTTTCTAAGGATGTGAATGTTAAGTACAGGGACCTGGCAATAATCCTTGCTAACCTTTTGGACAATGCAATAGAAGCCACTTCCAAGGTCTCTAATAGCTGGATTAAACTTGTTCTACAAAATGAAAAGGACCTGGTCTTTATTATGGTTGATAATTCTTTTGATGGTATTGTTAAAAAGAAAAATGGCAAGTTGTTGTCTAGAAAAGACAAGGAATTTTCTGGTATAGGTCTTAATAATGTTCAATATTTGGCTGAAAAGTATGGGGGAAAAATTAATATTAGCCATAAGGAAAATGTCTTTAGGACCAGTGTTTTGTTATTTGAAAATAAATAATTTTTAAAAAGCAGAGTTTAGTTTTTTCTAAGCTCTGCTCTTTTGTTCTTCTATTGTTTTTTGGACTTCTTTTAAAAAGTCTTCCCAGCTTTGACCTTGTACCTGGTCTCTTGTTATTATTATGGTTTTTATTCCTAATTTTTCTGCTGCTGAAATTTTTTCTTCTACTCCTCCTGCCTGGCCTGAGTCCTTGGTTACTAGGTAGTCTGGCTGGTAGCTTTTAAGCATGGCCAGGTTTAACTCTTCTGAAAAGGGGCCTAGCATGGCCACAAGGTCTTTTATTTCTACTCCTGCATTTCTAGCCTTGGCTATAGAGTCTACTGTTGGTAGGATCCTGTATATAAAGCGGTTGCTTCCTTTAACTTTTTCAAAGTCTGGGATTTTGTTTGATCCTGTTGTGAAGAAAAATGTTCCTTTTAAGTTTTCTATAAGCTTATAGGCTTCTTCATAGGAGTCTACTTGGATGGAACTTTCAGGGTAAACCAGCTTTTCTCTGTCATATCTAAGATAGGTCAGGGCAAATTTTTCTGCTGCTTTTTTCACCTTTGCTGTCATTTGCACTGCAAAGGGATGGGTAACATCTATTATGGTGTCAATATTTTTATGGACTATAAAGTCTTCTACTGGTTCGTCCTTGTTGATGGCATTGCCCTTGGCTAATTCTAGGCCATCTTTGGTTGCGTAGGTGATTAGGTGGGGAATGTTTTTTTCTTGAAAGATTTCTCCTAGGATGGCTGATTCGCTAGTTCCTCCTACTATCCAAATCATAGGTCATAGCCTCTAGGGGTTACCATCCTGTCTCCGTCTACATAGGAGGCCTTGTTGCCTATTATCAACACTGTTAACATATCCACTTTTTCGTAGTCTAGGTCTCCTAGGCTAGTGATCCACTTTTCTGTATTGTCCCTGCCTGAGTTTTTCACCACTCCTACTGGGGTGGAAGGGCTTTTGTGTTTAAGCATGATTTCTATTGCTGTCTTTAGGTGGTCTGGTCTGCCCTTGGACCTTGGGTTATAAAGGCCAATTACAAAGTCTCCTTGGGCTGCTAGGTCCACTCTCTTTTGTATTAGCTCCCAAGGTGTCATTAGATCTGATAGGGATATTATGGCCAAGTCGTGCATTATTGGTGCTCCAAGTTCTGCTGCTGCTGAAAACACGCTAGTAACTCCTGGTACTAGCTGAACTTCAACTTCTTGGTCTTCCTTTAATAGTTCTAGGATTGGGCCTGCCATTCCATAAAGGCCTGCATCTCCTGTTGATAGGATAGAGGTTGTTCTCCCTTCCCTGGCAAAGTCTATGGCCTTTTGGCACCTTTCTATTTCTTTTTTCATGCCTGAAGTGTAGGTTTCCTTGTCTCCTATATAGTCTGCTACATAGGCCAAATAAGGTGTGTAGGCTACTATTACCTCAGAGTCTGCCAGAGCCTTTAAGGCTTCTTGGGTCATTCTCTCTTTGCCACCTGGGCCTATGCCAATTACATATAATTTTTTCATTAGTCCTCCAAACTTATGGCAAGGGTTATGCCATCTTTTTTTAATCTTTCAGTTATAAGTCTTCCTCCTAACAAGTAGGCAGAAGGTTCTGCTACAGAGTAGACTCCTATGGTCTTCTTTACAAAATCTGATTTTGCAAATTTGTCTTCTACTGTTTTTATTTGTTCATTGGTAAATACTTTCTTCTCAACTTTAAAATAATCTGCTGCTTCTTGGATGCCAGCTTCATTTCTCTTGGCTTCTACTGTGCCTATGGCTTTTATACTCGATGTTGACAGACCTAGCCTTGCTAGTTCTTCTTCTATAAAGGCTATTATCTTTAGACCTGGTGTATCTTTCCTACAACCAAGGCCTAGGTTTATATTTTTTGGATATAGCCATATACTTGGCAGGTCAAAGTCCGTGGAAATTTTATTAGACACTACAATTAGGCCAGCCAAGCCTTGAAGGTCTTCTAAGTTTTCTAAGACTTTTAGGTTTTTGTAGGCAGGAACTTTTTCTTCTTGAGAATAAAAGCCTAGGCTTTTTCCTTCTAACATTAGTTTTGAGATTGGCAAAATCCTAGCCTTGTCTTCTAGCTGGTAGCCATTAGTCCTAGCAAAGGAGTCAACTGCCTCTATGCCATGGTTGTCTGTTGAGGTTGTTATTACTGGATAGGCTCCTAAAAATTCTGCCAGGTCCCTTGTTAGGTCGTTGGCTCCACCTAGGTGGCCTGACAAAAGGGATATGACGTTTTTCCCTGTGTCGTCTATTACTATTATGGCTGGGTCTTGGTCCTTGGCCACTATAAAGTCCTTGATCATCCTTACTGCAATGCCAGTTGAGGATATGAAAATAAAGGCCTGGGCCTCCTGCCAGTATTTTTCTAAGACTTCCTTGGTCTTGAATTTTTCCTGGTAGGAGTTGTAGTGGTCTGCTCCTAAGTAGTCCTTGATTTTGTTGCCTAGGCTTAGGCCTGGTTGAGAGTAAGAAAATATTTTTATCATTATTGGTCTTTTCCTTTTCTAAACTTGTGGCTAAAGGTCTTGTCATAAAGTTTAGAAAGTTCATAGTCTCCTTCTATAAAGTTGCCGACTAGAATTTGGCTCATTTTATTTATATTGGCCTTCTTGACTTTTTCTCCAATGGTGTCTAGGCTTCCAAAAAGTATTTCTTGGTCCTCCCAGGTAGCCTTAAAGACTACTGCCACTGGCACGTCTCCAGATCCATAGCCTTTTTTTAGTTTTTCTACTACTGAGTCTATGTCTTGGACTGATAGGAAAATTGCCATTGAGGCCTTGTGGCTGGCCAGGTATTCTAGGTCTTCCTCTTCTGGAACTGGGGTCCTGCCAGCATTTCTAGTTAGGATAACTGTTTGGCTAACTCCTGGTAGGGTGAACTCTCTTTTTATGGCTGCACAGGCTCCTGTAAAGGAAGAAACTCCAGGCACAACTTCAAAGTCAATGCCTGCTTCTATTAGCCTGTCCATTTGTTCCCTAATGGCTCCGTAAATTGTAGGGTCTCCTGTGTGTAGGCGGACTATGTCCTTGCCTTCCTTGTGGCCTGCTAACATTACTTCTATAACCTGGTCTAGGTCCATGCCCTTTGAGTCATAGATTTGGCAGCCTTCCTTGGTATAGTCTAGGTGGGCTGGCGAAACTAAGGACCCGGCCCAAATTAAAATGTCGGCCTGTTCCAAAAGCTCCCTGCCCTTTACTGTTATTAAGTCAGGATTTCCAGGTCCTGCTCCAACAAAATGTATCATTACTTAACTCCTTTTACTATAAATATAGGGTTTTCTCCCTTCATTAGCCCAATTTTGTCTTCTATGGCAACTTGGACTAGCTTGGTTTCTATATTTTTATATCCATGTTCTTTTAAAAGTTCCTTGAATTGGCCAAGGTTTTTTAGGAGGATAAAGGATCCTACTAGGATGCCTCCTTCTTCAAGGTTTCTGTCTAAGTAGGCGAAAATATCTGCCAACTTGCCTGTTGATCCTCCAACAAAGCACTTGTTTATTTTAAAGTCCTCTAGGCCTTCTGGAACATTTTTTTCTAGGACGAGGATGTCTTGACCGAATTTTTTTCCATTTTCCTTGGTCAAGGCAACTGCTTCAGGGTTTTTGTCCACTGCTATTACTTGGGCTCCATGGCTGGCAGCTTCTACTGATATGGACCCTGTTCCACAACCAATGTCTAAAAATCTGTCTCCTTGTCTGATTTCCAGGTCTGCTATTATTAGAGAACGGACAGCAAACTTGGTCATTGGCACCTGACCTCTTATAAAGTCTTGGTCTTTAATCCACATAAAATTCCACCACCACTACTCCTAATTTTGACGGCTCTGTAATTTGGTCGCCAATGTTTATTTCAATAATTTTTTCGTCATCATAAGACAGGTTGTAGCCACAATAAAGTTTGCCCTTATAGCCTTGGTCCTTTAGCTTTTGGGAAATGTAGTTGGCGTTCCTGTCTTGGTCTATTAAAAAAGAATAAGTTTTTCTCAGGTCTATACTAGAAAAATCAAAGTCCCTGCCATGGACTGACTGAGTGGCCACTTGTGAATAGGACTGTTGCAGCCTATTAAAAAGATATTGGACAGAGGAAATTCCAGCTATAACTTCATCTATCTCTAGGCCCTTTCTCTTTAGAAGGTCAATTATGCCAAAGAAACAAGGGTCTCCTGAGGCCATAATGGCTATGGACTGGTCTTTTTCAATTTTTTCTACTTCTTCTAGGACCTGGTCTACCCTTTTTACAATTATTGGGTCCTGGCCAAGAGGCCTTAGGTCTGCCCCTATTCTTTCAAAGGCTATTAGCACATCTGCTTCTTTTATGGCCTTTAGGGCCTGGCCTGTTAAAAGGTCTATGTTACCTGGTCCTGCTCCTATTAGTTTAATCATTTAAAATACCCCTGGTCATTGAATACATTTTTACCTTAACTTGGACTTGGTCGTCTTTAAGGTATTTTTTTATTCTAACCTCTGCTCCTGCTTCCATGTCTCCATAGACAAAGTCTAGGCCTTTTTGGTCAATATATTTCGAGGCTTCTTCTGCTGTTAAGAAGCTGTTAATCTTCAACAAATGGTCTGAGTCAACTCCTCTCAGGGCCAGATAATATACAAAGGCTTCCATTCTAAGGTCCACTACTTCGTTGTGGGTATTAAAGGCTCCCAGGGCCAGCTTGGAAAATTTTCCAATATGGCCTAGGAGGAAGAAGTTCCTAAAGCCAATACTATAGGCGTATTTCAAACACTTGCCTACATAGTTGGAAACTTGGACCACCTTAAGATTTGGGTCTAGCTTTTTGGCATATTCTTCTCCATAGTTGCCTGGTGTTAACATTAACCTTTGGTCTGTGCCTGAGTTTAGTTTTATTGAGTCGATTTCCATATAAATAGACTTGAGAAAGGCTTCTTCACTCATTGGATAGACTATACCCTTGGTTCCAATAATGGAAATTCCTCCCTTGATTCCAATGTTGGCATTAAAGGTTTTCTTGGCTATTTCTTCTCCTTGGGGAATGAAGATTTCCACATTAAAGCCTGTGTCTTCTCCCAGGTCTGTAAGTTCTTCTTCTATCATCCTTCTAGGAGCTGGGTTAATGGCATAGTCGCCAATGTCTCCATAGATGCCCTTTTGGGTAATCTTGCCTACACCTGGCCCCCCTGTAATAAAAATCTCTCCGTCATTTCTAAGGGAAACCTTGGCAAAGATTTCTACTTCCTTGGTAGCGTCTGGGTCATCACCAGAGTCTTTTTTTACAGAGGCTATGGCATAGTCTGGCCTTATTTCAGCTGATTCTACTTCCAAGTCTAGGTCTATGGCTGCTGGGGTGTGGATCTTAACAAAGGAAAGTTCCTTTTGGGTCAAAAGCATTATGGCTGCTGCCTTGGCCGCCCCTGTTGCAGTTGATCCTGTTGTGTAGCCACAGCGAAGTTTTTCTCCGTCCTTGTTTATATAAAGTTCTAATTTTTTCATCTTTCTACTAACATATACATTAGGGCATTGATTATTGAAGCTGCCACATTAGACCCACCCTTGTTGCCTATGGTAGTAACTTGAGGAAGGTCATAGCCTCTTAGGTCTTCCTTAGACTCTGCTGCTCCTACAAAGCCTACTGGCACTCCAATTACAAAGTCAATTTTGGCCCTGCCTGCGTCATATTCTTCTAAAAGTTTGTAAAGGGCTGTTGGGGCATTGCCTATGGAGAAACAAGTAATGCCTTCTCTTATGGCCTTTTCTATGGCTGCCTGGCTCCTAGTTGTGCCTTCTGCCTTGGCTTTTTGGGCCACATCTTCATCTGAAATGTAGGATACAACTTCTAGGCCAAGTTTTTCCATGGCCTTTTTGTTTACACCTGCCCTGGTCATATTTGTATCTGTGTAGATTTTTGTCTTGGCTAGCAAAACTTTTTTCGCCACATTTACAAAGTCTGCCTTAAAGGCAACTATATTTTGGTAGTCAGGGTCTCCAGTTGTATGAATAGTCCTTTTTACTATTAGTTTTTCTTCTGCTGTAAAGTCAGTTTTCTTTAGTCCTTCTTCGATTATGTCCATTGATTTGTTTTCAATTTCCATGGGATTATTTATATACATTTTTTTCTCCTAAGTTTTTTATTATATGGTCAATTACTTCTTGGTTGCCAGAAAAATTTATGTGCTGGTAAAGGCCTAGGGCATTTTTGTAAAGGTAGCCACTTGACCAAGACTTGGTCTTTGAAGCTTTTTCTACTTTTATGTGGCCCTCTAGGTCCTCTGTCAAAGATGAATAGTGAAACTCATGGGCTGGTATTCTGGCTCCTTTTTTTCCAATTAAAAGGTCTGCTTCCAGGTTCAAATACACATAGCCAAAGTTTTGTAGCCTTTTGTTCATTACAGTTTTGCTAGGGAAAATTCCCACTAGGTCCCTGCCTTCTAAGGCCTGGGTCAAGTAGATTAGGCCTGCTCCTTGGCCAAGGTAGTGGCCTCCTTCTTCTATATAGGCCCTTAGACTTTCTAGCATAGCCTTGTTGCTGCTAAGTTCATCTAAGAACAGCTCTGGATAGCCTCCGTCTATATAGACCAGGTCTGCTTCAGGCAATTCTTGGTCCCTTAAGGGAGAAAAATACTTTACTGTAAAATATTTTTCAAAAAGCTTGAGATTTTCTCCATAGTGGAAGGAAAAGGCCTGGTCCTTGGCAATGGCTATGGTATAAGGGGATTTTTCAACTTCCCCTTGGTCTAAGTCCAAGTCTAGGTCTACCATCAAGTCTACAAGAGCCTTATAGTCTATGGTTTCTAAAGACTTAGTAGCCTGGTCATCTAAAATCTGGTCAAATTCTTCTAACTCTTCTGGTGCCATTAGGCCCAGGTTCCTAGATGGAAAGTTTAGGTCTTCAGTTTTTTCTATATAGCCTAAAACTTTTATGTCCAGGTTATCTTCTACCATCTTCTTTAAATAAGGGAACATGGCCTTGCTAGTAGCTGAAAAAATTATGGCCTTAATTCTGCCCTGGGAAAAGTCTACCATGCCCTTGACCTTGGGAATTATGGAAAACATCTCTCCCTGGGCCTTATAAACTAAAATAGCCGGCAGGTCTAGCTTTCTGCCAATATCATAGGCTGAAGACTCATAACCGATGCCAATACCGTCAAAATAGCCCATAGCCCCTTCTACAAGTCCATAGGCAGCCTGGTTTAGAGCCAAGGCAGCTTTCATCCCAGCCTGTCCCATTAGGTGAAGGTCCAAGTTACCGTTGTCCCTTTTAGAAGCAAAGGCCAGGTACTTGGAGTCTATAAAGTCTGGTCCACATTTAAAGCCTACTAGGTCTAGGCCAGAGTTTATTAAGGCCCTGGCTATAATTGAACTTGTTATGGTCTTGCCAGAGTTGGAAGATGGGGCTGTTATTTGTATTAGCTTCATAGGATTTCTCTTAGCTTATTTATAAATAAGTTGTTAAACTGGTCAAATTCACAAAGGCCCTTGGTTTTAAGTTTAGTAGCAAAGCCTTGGCTAGTTAAAATTGACTTCCAAGAGTCTTCTTCATCTCCTGCCATGTCATTTTGGGCATGGTCTCCTGCCACTAACATTAAAGGTAGAATTTCAAGGGACTTAATATTTTCAGCCCTTAGTCTTTCTATAATATGGTCAAGGCTAACTTCCCCTTCTACTGTACCAATATAAACCCTTTGATTTTCTTGGTCCAAATATTCTTGTAGGTGAGAGTACTTTATGTCTTCGTCATGGTTAGACCCATGGCCCATAAAGACTAGGGCTTCTTGGCTGGATTTTTCTTTTAGGTCAATGAAAAAATCTCCAACCTTTTTTATATCTGCTGGTCCTGCAAAGAGGCCCCTAGAAAACTTAATGTTCAATCTGCCGTCAGCGTTGTAGGCTTTGGCCATTTCTATAACCTTGTTGTATTCATGGCCTTCTATAACATAAAGATTTAGGACAAAAATATCCTTAATGCCCTTTTTTTCCATGTCTGCTAGGGCTTCTTTTATGTTGAAAATATGGTCCTGGTCCCTGGCCTCAATTCTTTTTCTTACAATTTCTGATGAGTAAGACTCTACTACATAATAGTCTGTAAAGTTGGCCTCAATATATCTAAACAAATAGCCAACAGATTTTCTATAGGCCTCCCTATAAGTAGAGCCAAAACTTTGTACAATTATTCCCTGCATTATTTCCTCCTTAGTAGCAATAATGAAATGTAGTTTTTCCTAGCTAAAATCTGCTCCCTGTCTCTTAGAACCACTTGGTCATCTAGGCTAGCCCTTTCAACATAGGTGTAGGCGAAGCCAGCTTCTTCTATAAAATCTAATTTTTCTTGGTCTAGGTCATAGGTCTTTAAGATAGCATAAGAATCTACCTCAGGATAAAATTCCTTAGGCAGCCTATCAAGGACCATAAACTTTTCTCCCATAAGAGCCAAGGCTTGTTTAGAAACTCCAGCTGCAGCAACAAAGGAAGGAATACCAGATACAAATTCTTGGTCCAAGTCCTTGGAAAAAAGTGAGAAGGTGTTTAGGACAGTGGAATAATACATAGGGTCTCCAATGGTAATAAAGGCTCCAGTCTTGTCCTTGCCAAGTTTTTCTTCAATAAAGCTGGCATTTTCCTTGTACTTTTCTTCTGTCATCTTGCCCATAGGATAGTCTACAAAGACTAGCTTGTCGTGGTCAATTAAATCTGTAATTGTGTCTAGGGCCATGTTCTTGCCCTTGTTGTTAGGAACAAAAATATAGTCCACTTCCTTGAGAATCCTTACTGCCTTAAGAGTAAGATATTCCACGTCTCCTGGTCCAGTTCCCAGTCCATAAATTTTTGCCATAGTTTCTCCTTAAAATTAAATTTATTTCTTAAAAAATCTTTTTCGCCAATAAAAAATCGTATCCTAGGATACGATAAAAACTAGACCCTTTCTTGGTAGGATAAGGGTCAGGTATTGTTATCGTATTCTGACTTAAAGATCAACACACAGCCCTCGTCTTCCCAATTTCTCAGTGACTAAAGATTCAACTTCTAGAGGACTTGCTCCCTTATTACAGCAGCGACCCTGTGTAGGAATTTCACCTAACTTCCAAGACATAAAGTCTAACAATCCATATATACTTAATACAAGTATTATACAATATTTTTTACTAATTATCAAAAATCTTCATCGCTATAAAAGCCCTTGCCTGAAACTTCTATCATATCAGAGATGGAAATAAAGGCCTTAGGATCAATTTCTTTTACAACTTGTTTTATTCTTACAATCTGCCTAGAAGAAGCAACAACATAAAGGACCTCCTTGTGGTCTCCAGTAAAGGCTCCCCTTGCGCTTAAAAGGGTTACTCCCCTATGAGGGTCTACTAAAATCTTCTTGGAAATTTTTTCGTAGTCCTTGGAAATAATAATAACTTGCTTCTTAGTATCAAAACCAGAAACCACCTTGTCTACAGTTTTGTAGCCTAGGTTCATGGCTATTAGGGTGTACATACCTTTTTCTATGCCATAAATAGTAGAGGCAATAGCAACTACAAAAAAGTTCATAATTAAAAGAGGAGTAGATATGGAAATATCTTTTTCCTTTCTTAAAATCATGGCTATAATATCTAGGCCTCCCTGGCTAGTAGAGTTTTTAAACATTAGACCCATGCCCAAACCATTTAAAAGACCTCCATAAATTGAAGATAACAAAATATCATCAACCATAAAATTAAAGTTCAGCCTATTTAAAATTAATAAAAATAAAGACAAAAGGTTGTAAGAAATAAAGGTGTAGATCATAAAAGACTTAGACAACTTTTTGAAACCAAGTATGGCCAAGGGAATGTTAATTAAGAAAATAAATACCCCAGTAGAATAACCTGTCAAAAGTTGTAACAAAATACTTATGCCCCCAACTCCACCTGATAAAAGCTTGTGGGGAACAAAAAAATAAGTGATAGCAAAAGCACAAATTAATTCACCAACAATAATTGCCAGTAACTTTTTAATATTTTTTTCCATGATTCCTTCCTTTGATGATTTATAACTCAATCATAGCACTATGAAGTATATATTTCAATGTATTAATGACTTTATTGTATATGAAATAAAGTTTTCACTTAGTTTTTATATTTCCACTAAAAAAGGAGATTAGATTTTCTAACCTCCGAATTTATAATTAATTATTGTTCTACTAATTCAAGTATTGCCATTTCAGCTCCATCGCCACGTCTTTGTCCTAATTTTAGAACTCTTGTGTAACCACCGTTTCTGTTTTCAAACTTTGGTGCAATGTCGTTGAAAAGAGTTTGTACAAGCTGTGCATCATATAAATATGCGTTAGCTTGTCTTTTTGCATGTAGGTCTCCTCTTTTTCCTAGAGTGATCATTTTTTCAGTCATTCTTTGGGCTTCTTTTGCTCTTGTTACAGTAGTTGTTATTCTACCGTTTTGCAATACAGAAGTTGTAAGATTTCTAAGCATATGATCTCTATGGTCAGATGGACGACCAAGCTTTCTTAGCTTTGCCATAGTTTCCTCCTTTAGACTTCTTCTTCCTTAAGAGAAAGATCTAGTTCTTCAAGTTTGCCTTTCACTTCAACTAGGGATTTTTTTCCTAAGTTTCTAACCTTCATCATTTCTGATTCTGTCTTTTGGATTAGGTCATCAACTGTATTTATGCCTGCTCTCTTTAAGCAGTTATAAGATCTAACTGATAGGTCAAGTTCTTCTACTGTCATTTCTAGAACTTTTTCTTTGTCTTCTTCTTCTTTTTCTACCATGATTTCAACATCGCTTACATGTTCTGTCATGTTTACAAATAAATCAAGGTGCTCTATAAGAATTTTAGCTGCTAAGCTAACTGCCTCTCTTGCCATTATTGAGCCATAAGTTTCAACTTCTAGGATTAGTCTTTCGTAATCGATTCTTTGACCTACCCTAGTGTTTTCGCTAGTCCAGTTTACTGATTTTACTGGTGAATAATTTGCGTCTATGAGGATGGCTTCTATGTCAGTGTTTTCATCTTTGTGATTTTCTGCAGGTTCATATCCCCTGCCCCTTGATACTACCATCTCCATATATAGATGTCCGTCTTCGTTTAGGGTTGCTATATATTGGTCAGGATCGTTTATAACTACGTCTGTTCCTGTAATTATATCTGATGCCTTAACTTCACATGGCCCTACTTTATCAATAAGAACTGATACTGGTTCTTCTGACTCCATGGTTAATACTAATTGTTTAATATTAAGGATTAGCTCTTGAACATCTTCTAGCATTCCTGGAATAGTGTCGAATTCGTGTTGAACTCCTCTAATTTTTATCTTAGATACTGCTGCTCCTGGAAGTGAAGATAAAAGTATTCTCCTTAGAGAATTACCTAGAGTTATAGCATAGCCTCTTTCTAAAGGTTCTACTATAAATCTACCATAATTTCCATCTTCTTCACTATTTTGAATGGTAACTATAGGTTTTTCGATTTCTATCATTACAAAGCCTCCTTTTTAAGATATGAAAAAGTCAAATTATACTCTTCTACGTTTTGGTGGTCTTGTACCATTGTGTGGTAGTGGAGTAACGTCTTTTATCATACTTACGTCTAGACCAGCAGCTTGTAATGCTCTTATAGCTGCTTCTCTACCAGATCCTGGACCTTTTACATATACTTCTACTGACTTTAGTCCATATTCACTTATAGCTTTTTTTGCTGCTTCATCTGCTGCTTGTTGGGCTGCAAATGGAGTTGATTTTCTAGATCCTCTAAAACCTAATTGACCAGCACTAGCCCATGATAACACATTTCCGTTTGTGTCAGATAGGGTTACCATTGTGTTGTTAAAGCTGGAAGCAATATGAGCTTGGCCTTTTTCTACGTATTTACGTTCTCTTCTTCTGGTACGTGTTCCCTTACGTTTAGTTGGTGCCATTATTTTTTACCTCCTTCTTTTACTTTCCTTTTGAGACTAGTCTCTTTGGTCCTTTTCTTGTTCTTGCGTTTGTCTTTGTTCTTTGTCCTCTTACAGGAAGACTACGTCTATGTCTCATGCCTCTAAAGCAGTTAATGTCTCTTAATCTTTTTATATCAAGAGCTCTATCTCTTCTTAGGTCCCCTTCTACATGGTAGTCATCAACAGCTTTTCTGATTGCAGCTTCTTCTGCTTCTGTTAAATCTTTTACTCTTGTATCAGGATTTACTCCTGCTTTTGCTAGGATTTCATTTGATCTAGCTCTTCCGATGCCATAGACATAAGTTAGTCCTATTTCAATTCTTTTTTCTCTTGGTAAATCAACACCAGATATTCTTGCCATTTAGTCTACTACCTCCGTCTTAGCCTTGTCTTTGTTTATGCTTAGGGTTTTGACAGATTACCATTACTCTGCCTTTCCTCTTTATAATTTTACATTTTTCGCACATCTTTTTTACAGATGGTCTAACTTTCATTATATTCCCTCCTCTTTACTTGTTTCTCCAAGTAATTCTTCCTCTAGTTAAGTCGTATGGAGACATTTCTAGTGTTACTGTGTCTCCTGGGAGTATTCTGATATAATTCATTCTGAGTTTGCCAGATATGTGAGCCAGTACTTGGTGTCCGTTTTCTAGCTCTACAATAAACTGTGTATTTGGTAGGGCTTCTGTAACCTTACCTTGTACTTCAATGATATCTTCTTTACTCATTTATTGAAACCTCCTGTTTCTCAAATTCAATTTTTTCATAGGGCTGCAAAATCCTTCTAATGTAGGCATCGTTAAATTGATACTTGCCACATTCTTTAGATTCTATTTGATCAAAAACTTTCTTGTAAATGTTTAAGTGATTTACTTTTTTCTTTTTGGGATTTGCTAAAGTTCTATTTGAGCCATTGGCTATTAGAACGTATTTTTCGTCTATTACTTCTAAAATCACAAAGACTTTAAAAGCGTCTCTTCCGTTTTTCGAACTTACTACTTGCCCAACTTTTAGATTTCTTGTACTGTCCATTAATTATTAGTTCAGTCCTTCAAAGATATCTGCAGTTACTTTTTCAATTGATTGAGAACCATCTACATCAAATAAGGTTCCTTGTGCTTTGTAATAGTCAATAAGTGGAGATGTTTGTTCTGTATAGACTTTAATTCGTCTTGATACTGTTTCTTCTGTGTCGTCAGATCTAATTATTAAGTCTGATCCGTCTTTGTCACATTTGCCTTCAACTTTTGGTGGCTTTGCCAATATGTTGTAAGTTTCTCCACATGTTGGACATACCCTTCTTGATGTAGCTCTTTCTATAAGCTTGCTAGGGTCTACAATAATGTTTATTACTTTGTCTAGTTTGATTCCTAGTTTGTCAAGTTCTGCATCTAAGACTGTTGCTTGTGATACATTTCTTGGGAATCCGTCTAGTAAGAAGCCATCTTTTGTATCTTCTCTTGATATTCTTTCTTGGATTAGGCTTAATACTAAGCTGTCTGGTACTAGCTCACCCTTGTCCATGAATTTTTTTGCTTCCATGCCTAGGTCTGTACCTTTTTTAATGTTTTCTCTTAGAATATCTCCAGTTGATATGTGTGGAATGTTATATCTTTCTACTATTTCGTTCGCTTGCGTACCTTTTCCGGCCCCTGGAGGACCTAGAATAACTAATCTCATCTTTTCCTCCTAGTTTAAGAATCCTTTGTAATGTCTGATAAGCATTTGTTGCTCTATAGACTTAACTATTTCGATTACTACTCCAACTACGATTATTAGTGATGTTCCACCAAAAGCGATTGGTATCTTTGTAAAGATTGATACGAATGTTGGAATTGTTGCTAGGAAGGCTAATACAATTGCTCCTACTATTACAATTCTGTCTAATATTCTTTGTAAATATATAGCTGTTGGTTTTCCTGGTCTTATTCCTGGAATGAACCCACCTTGTTGTTGTAAATTTTTTGAATATTCTACTGTGTTAAATTGCATTGATGAATAGAAAAATGCAAATGCAATTATTAGAACTATATTTAGTACGGTGTAGATTACTGTTCCTCTTACTGTTTCAGTTGTAAACCAGTTAGTAAGGAATTTTGCAAAGCCTCCATCTGGATTAAAGATTGCTAGTAGGCCAGGGATTGACATTATTGCGTTTGCAAAGATTATTGGCATTACTCCTGACATTGAAACTTTAATTGGAATGTGAGTTGATTGTCCACCATAAAGTTTTCTTCCTACTACTCTTTTTGCATATTGAACAGGAACTCTTCTTTCACCTTCGTTAATTGCTACTACTATAACAACTACTAATAGGGCAAAGATAGTAAATAATATTACTGATAGTAAGCTAATATATCCAACTTGAACCCCATATATCATTTTTCTTATGTCTCCTGGTAGTTTACCAATGATACCTAAGAAAATTATTATTGATGATCCATTGCTGATACCGTACATAGTAACTTGATCAGCTAACCATATTAGAAATGCTGTTCCACCTACAATTGAAAGTACAACGATCATTTTTTGCATTAGAGTTGTAGCTTCAAGGGCTGATCCAAATAGACCAAAGGTATAACCTATGGCTGTTACAAAGGCTAGGACAATTCCTAGATATCTTGTATAAATTTGGATCTTCTTTCTTCCGTCTTCGTCTTTTGCTAGTTCTTCTAGTGAAGGTATAGCATATGTTAATAACTGTATTACAATAGATGCAGTAATATATGGATATATACTAGTTGCAAATACTGAAAAACGGGATATATTTCCCCCAGCCATCATATCTAAAAAGTCAAGCATTGTGCCTTGGCTGTTGTTAAATAGTGACTGGATAGCTTCTTGGTTCATATATGGAACTGGTATTGCTGATCCAATTCTAAATACGAATACTATAGCTAGTGTGAATAATAATTTTTTTCTAATTTCTGGAATTTTCCACGCATCTCTAAGGGTTGACCACATTTTAAATCACCTCAGCCTTTCCGCCAGCGGCTTCTATTTTTTCTTGAGCTGATTTTGTGAAATATGTGGCTTTTACTGTTAATGGATGGTTTAATTCTCCATTTCCTAGTACTCTTAGGCCGTCAACAGCATCTCTACTTTTAACGATTCCAGCTTCTACAAGTGCTTCTAGGTCTACTACTGCACCTGATTCAAATTTATTTAGTCTGTCAAGGTTGATTTCAGCGTATTTCTTAGTGTTAATATTTTTAAATCCACGTTTTGGCAGTCTACGGAATAATGGCATTTGACCACCTTCAAATCCTGGTCTTACGCCACCGCCTGATCTTGCTTTTTGGCCGTCATGTCCTCTTCCTGAAGTTTTTCCAAGTCCAGAACCGATACCTCTACCAAGTCTTTTTTTGCTTTTTACGCCTCCGCCTTCTGCCGGTCTTAAATTATGCAGTTTCATTAGACACCTCCTACTCTACTATCTCAACCATATAATCGATTTTTTCAATCATTCCTCTAACTTGAGGTGTGTCTTCTTTTTCGACTATTTGTCCTATTTTTCTAAATCCTAGAGCTTTAACAGTTCTTTTGTGACTTTCGATTTTTCCTATAGGGCTTTTAGTCAATTTTATTTTAATTGTACTCATGGCTTCTCCTTAACCTAATAGTTCTTCTACTGTTTTTCCTCTAAGTTTCGCTACTTCTTCTGCGTTCTTTAGATTTTCTAGGGCGTTCATTGTTGCCATTACTGTGTTTTTTGGATTGTTTGATCCTAAGTTTTTAGTAGTTACGTCAGTGATACCAGCCATTTCGCATACTGCACGAACTGCTCCACCTGCAATAACTCCGTTTCCTTCTGGAGCTGGTTTTAATAATACTCTTCCTGCTCCACTAATTCCAACTGAGCTGTGAGGAATTGTTCCGCCTAATAAAGAAACTTTTACTACATGTTTTTTTGCATCTTGAATAGCTTTTCTAATTGCTTCTGGAATTTCCATTGCTTTTCCATTTCCTATTCCTACATGTCCGTTTCCGTCTCCTACTACTACTAATACTGAAAATCTAAAGTTACGTCCACCTTTTACAACTTTAGCAACTCTATTTATCGCAACGACTCTATCGTTAAGTTCCATTGCGCTAGTATCTACATATTTTTTTCGCATGATTCCTCCTTAGAATTTTAGACCAGCTTCTCTAGCAGCTTCTGCTAATTCTTTTACTTTACCGTGGTAAATATAGCCGCCTCTATCAAACACAACTTGTTCGATTCCTGCACTTAGTGCTTTTTTAGCTACTAATTCACCAACAGCCTTAGCTGCTTCTTTGTTGCCAGTTTGTTCTAGTCCTAAATCTTTTTCAAGAGAGGATGCTGAAACTAGTGTTTTTCCGTTTATGTCATCAATTACTTGAGCATAAATATGAGCATTTGATTTGAATACGCAAAGTCTTGGCACTGAAGTAGTTCCGGAAACTTTATTTCTAATTCTTATATGTCTTGCTTTTCTATTAGCATTTTTGTCGATTTTTTTAATCACTTAGTTTCTCTCCTTTCTACTTACCTGTTTTACCAACTTTTCTTGCTACATATTCATCTTTATATCTAACTCCCTTTCCTTTGTAAGGTTCAGGTTGTCTGTAAGATCTAATTTTAGCAGCGTATTGGCCTACTTGTTGTTTATCTATACCTTTTACTATTATTGAGTTTGCTGATGGAACTAATACTTCTATTCCTTCAGGATCTTCTAAGTCTAGTGGATGAGAAAATCCTAAGGTTAAGCTTAGTGTCTTTCCATTTTTTGCAGCTCTATATCCAGTACCTATTATCTCTAACTCTTTTTGGTATCCATTAGTAACACCTTCTATCATATTGAAGATTAGTGTTCTATAAAGGCCGTGGATTGATCTATGTTCTTTAGAATCAGATGGTCTTTCCACAATAACTTGGCCATCTTCAACTTTAACTAATAAATCCTTGTCGATTTGTTGAGAAAGAGTTCCTAGGTTTCCTTTTACTTCTACCAGGTTGTCGTCTGATACTTTTACATCAACGCCAGCTGGTATAACAATTGGTAATTTTCCAATTCTTGACATTTCTTTCCTCCTAGTACATTACCAAACGTAGCAGATTACTTCTCCGCCTACTTCTTGGTTTCTTGCTTCTTTATCAGTTAAAACGCCTTTAGATGTTGAGATTATTGCAATACCTAGACCTCCTAGTACTTTTGGAAGTTCGTTTGCTTTTACGTAAACTCTTAGTCCTGGTTTAGATATTCTCTTAATTCCACTGATAATTCTTTCTTCGTTTTGTCCGTATTTTAGATCTATTTTTAAAATTCCTTGCTTGCCATCATCTTCTATTTCATAGCTGTCAATAAAGCCTTCGCTTAGTAGTTTTTCCGCTATATCTTTTTTGATTTTTGAAGCTGGAACCTCAACTGATTTGTGTTTTGCACTGCTGGCATTTCTAATCCTTGTAAGCATGTCAGCAATTGGATCTGTCATCATAGTGTTTTATCTCCTTTCCAGCGTATTACCAACTAGCTTTTCTTACTCCAGGAATTTCTCCCTTATAGGCTAGCTCTCTAAAGCAGATACGGCATACTCCGTATTTTCTTAGATATGCATGTGGTCTTCCGCATATTTTACATCTTGAATATGCTTGTGTGCTATATTTTGGCTTTCTCTTTTGCATGGCAACTTTTGATTTCTTAGCCATTTAATCCTCCTTAGTCTATTGTGCCTTTACAAATGGCATGCCTAGCTCTTCTAATAGAGCCTTAGCTTCTTCGTCTGTATGAGCTGTAGTTACTACTACTATGTTCATACCTCTTAAAGTATCTATATCATCATATTCGATTTCTGGGAATATTAATTGTTCTTTAAGACCTAGAGAATAATTTCCTCTTCCGTCGAAGGATTTGTCAGAAATACCTCTGAAGTCCCTAACTCTAGGAAGTGCTATGTTCATTAGCTTATCCAAGAATTCATACATCTTTTCGCCTCTTAAGGTTACCTTGCATCCAAGGTTCATTCCTTCACGAATTTTAAAGTTTGCAATTGATTTTTTTGCCTTTGTTACTACTGGTTTTTGGCCAGCTATTGTAGTTAGGTCCCTTACTGCTGCTTCTAGTGTTTTTGGATTGTCTTTTGCTTCTCCAACACCAATGTTTATTACTACTTTTTCAAGTTTTGGTACTTGCATTACGTTTGTGTAGTTGAATTTTTCAGTTAGGGCGGAAACTACTTGTTCATTATATTTTTCTCTTAATCTGGAAGCCATATTTACCTCCTTCCGCCTAGTCTATTTTTGAACCGGTAGATTTTGCTATTCTTACTTTTTTGTCGCCTTCTAGTGAATATCCAATTTTTGTACCCTTTTTGTTTTTAGAGTCATAATACATTACATTAGATACGTGAATAGGTGCTTCTACCTTTTGAATTCCGCTTGGTTGGCCTGGTCCTCTCATCTTCATGTGTTTAGTCACAATGTTTAGACCTTCTACGATCACTTTTTCTTCTCTTGGAAGAGTTCTTAGGACCTTGCCAGTTTTTCCTTTTTCCTTACCTGCTACTACTATAACAGTATCTCCGGATTTTATACGCATAGATTAACTCCTCCTATAATACTTCTGGAGCCAAGGAAATAATCTTCATATAGTTTTTATTTCTTAACTCTCTTGTTACAGGTCCAAATATACGTGTTCCTACTGGACTCTTATCTTCTTTTATTATAACACCAGCGTTGTCATCAAATTTTATCTTTGTACCATCAGGTCTTTGAATACCTTTTTTAGTTCTAACAACAACTGCTTTTACTACATCGCCTTTTTTTACAACTCCTCCTGGAATTGCTTGTTTTACAGAACAAACTACTACGTCTCCGATATTGGCATATCTTGCTCTAGTTCCACCAAGTACTTTTATTACATATAATTCTCTAGCACCAGAGTTGTCTGCTACTTTTAGGCGGCTCTCTACTTGTATCATAAAGTTCCTCCGATCTTAACAATCTAGCTTATTTAGCTTTTTCGATTATTTCAACTAATCTCCATCTCTTGTCTTTGCTAAGTGGTCTAGTTTCCATTATCTTTACTGTATCACCAATACCACATTCATTATTTTCGTCATGAATCTTAAATCTTTGAGTGTTTCTCATGTGTTTTCCGTATAGTCTATGAACTGAAACGGTGTGAAGTTCTACTACGGCTGTTTTGTCCATTTTATCGCTTACTACTACACCAATTCTAGTTTTTCTTTGATTTCTTTCCATTTAAGATTAAGCCTCCTTCCTGATGCCCAATTCACGTTCTCTTAGAATTGTCTTAACGCGGGCTATATCTTTTTTTACTATTTTAATATAGCTAGGATTATCAAGTTGTCCAGTGGCTAATTGAAATCTTAAATTGAATAATTCAGTTTTTAATTCTAAAGCCTTTTTTTCTAGGTCCTCTTGTGACAATTTGCGAATTTCATTAGTCTTCACTAGCTTCACCTTCCTCTTCCTTCATTATAAATTTCGTTTTGATTGGAAGTTTCATAGCTGCAAGTCTCATTGCTTCTCTTGCTACTTCTTCTGAAACACCTGTCATTTCGAATAAAACTCTACCTGGTTTTACTACTGCTACCCAGTATTCAGGTGAACCCTTACCAGAACCCATACGAGTTTCTGCAGGTTTTCTTGTTACTGATTTGTCTGGGAATACTTTTACCCATATATTACCACCACGACGAATACTTCTAGTCATTGCACGTCTAGCAGCTTCTATCTGGTTTGATGTTATCCAGCTTGGTTCTAGAGCTTGTAGGCCGTAGTCTCCATAGGTAAGTGTGTTTCCTCTATGAGACTTACCCTTCATTCTACCTCTGTGAACTCTACGGTATTTTACTCTTTTAGGCATTAACATATTTCAATGTTCCTCCTTCCCTACTTAACCAAATTATTGGTTTTGTTTGTTGTCGTTTCTTCTACGTCTGTTGTTTCTTCTTTTGCCCTTACGGTCGTCTTTTTTTGGTCCAATTGGTGCTGCGGCCTTTTGTCCTGGAAGAACTTCTCCCTTGTAGATCCATACCTTTACACCTAATTTTCCGTAAGTTGTGTCGGCTTCAGCAAAACCATAATCAATGTCTGCTCTTAAAGTTTGTAGAGGGATTGTGCCTTCTGAATAACCTTCAGTTCTTGCCATGTCAGCTCCGCCAACCCTTCCTGAAACTTGGGTTTTTATACCTAAAGCACCCATTCTCATTGTTCTTTGCATAGCTTGTTTCATTGCTCTTCTGAAAGATATTCTTCTTTCTAGGGCTTGGGCAATTGATTCTGCTACTAATTGAGAATCTAAGTCAGGGTATTTTATTTCTTCAACGTTAACAACTACGCTTTTTCCTGTTAGTTTTTCTAATTCTAATCTGAATTCTTCTACTCCTGCTCCACCTCTACCAATTACCATTCCTGGTTTTGCAGTGTAAACAGTTACTTTTATTTTGTTAGCTGCTCTTTCTATGTCGATTTTAGAAATTCCAGCCATGTATAATTTTTCTTTAGAATATTCTCTTATTTTGTTATCTTCAACAAGTAAGTCTCCGAAGTCTTTTTTATTTGAATACCACCTAGAACTCCAGTCTTTGATAACTCCAACTCTAAGTCCGTGTGGGTTTACTTTTTGACCCATTATATCCTCCTTTAATTAATCTCTTTCAGCTACTACTACACTAATGTGGCTGCTTCTTTTAAGGATTGGATAAGCCGATCCTTTAGCTTTTGGTCTTATTCTCTTCATTGTAGGACCATCATTTGCCTTAGCTTCTTTAACTACGAGATTATCCCTATCTAAGTGTAAGTTGTGTTCTGCATTTGCTACAGCAGAGTTAAGAACTTTATATAGTTCCCTTGCTCCTTTTTTTGGAGTAACTTTTAACATAGCCAAAGCTTCGTCAACTTGCTTACCTTTTATTTCTGAACAGATATAATTTACTTTAAGAGGTGATATTCTAACATACTTTGCTATTGCTTTAGCTTCCATATTCATATTCCTCCTATTTTAATCCTGATGCCTTTTCAGATTTAGCATCGCCTGAGTGAGATCTGAATGTTCTTGTTGGAACGAACTCACCTAATTTATGTCCAACCATGTCTTCTGTAATATATACAGGTACATGTTTTCTGCCATCATATACAGCTATTGTGTGTGATACCATTTCTGGGAAGATTGTAGATCTTCTAGACCATGTCTTTATAACTTCTTTTGAATTTGTTTCGTTAAGCTTGTCTATTTTCTTTAATAGATGCTCGTCTGCGAATGGTCCTTTTTTTAAGGATCTTGCCATTATATATCCTCCTTATTTCTTTCTTCTTCTTACTATTAAACTATTTGACTTTTTGTTTTTCTTTCTAGTCTTAAGTCCAAGAGCTTTTTTACCCCATGGAGTAACAGGTCCTGGCTTACCAATAGGAGCTCTACCTTCACCACCACCATGAGGGTGATCTACTGGGTTCATTACAGAACCTCTAACTGTAGGTCTGATTCCTTTGTATCTGTTTCTACCGGCTTTACCGATGTTAACTAGTTCGTGTTCAGCATTTCCTACTGTACCAACAGTAGCCTTGCAATCAAGTAGAACTAATCTCATTTCTCCAGATGGTAATCTTAAAGTTGCATATTTGCCTTCTTTTGCCATTAATTGGGCTGATGATCCAGCTGATCTTGCTAATTGTCCACCTTGGCCAACTGCAAGTTCAATGTTGTGAACAACAGTACCAACAGGCATATATCTTAGTGGAAGGGCGTTACCGATTTTAATATCAGCTTCTGGGCCAGATTCTATTTTGTCTCCAACCTTTAGTCCCTTTGGAGCTATAATATATCTCTTTTCTCCATCGATATAGTTTATTAAAGCAATGTTGGCTGTTCTATTTGGATCGTATTCAATAGTAGCAACATTACCAATAATTCCGTCTTTATCTCTTTTAAAGTCGATAATTCTATATTTTCTCTTTACTCCGCCACCTTGATGACGAACAGTGATTCTTCCTTGTGAGTTTCTTCCTGCCTTGCTTTTTAGTGGAGCAAGTAAGCTCTTTTCTGGAGCTACCTTAGAAAGATCTGCATAAGAAAGTCCTGTCATTCCTCTACGTCCAGGAGTAGTTGATTTATATGATTTAATTGCCATTAAGTTATCCTCCTAGCTCTTACATTCCTTCAAAGAACTCAATTGGCTTAGAATCAGCTGTTAATTTAACTACTGCTTTTTTCCAATTTGGTCTTCTACCAGAAGTCATTCCTTGTCTTTTAATTTTACCAATCATATTTTGTGTATATACTTTTTCTACTTCTACGCCAAAAATGTGTTCAATAGCTTTTTTGATTTCTCTTTTGTTAGCATCTTTAGCAACTTCAAAAGTATATTTGTTTTCTGCCATCTTATCTACAGAGTCCTCTGTAACTAGAGGTCTTCTAATTATTTCATAATATCTTTCCATTATGCGAATACCTCCTCAATTTCATCAAGGGCTTCTTTTGTAATGATTAAAGAGTTGTACTTTAAGATGTCATATACATTTAAAGTGTTAGCATTTGTAGTTAAAACAGTTGGTAGGTTTCTTGCAGATCTGATGATGTTTTCATCTGGTCTTTTAATTACTACTAAAGCTTTTTCGTCAGCATTTACTGCCTTTAATACTTTAACCATTTCCTTTGTCTTAGCTTGATCTAGTTTTAGTTCATCAATTATAATTAATTCTTTTTCTTGAAGTTTTGATGTTAAAACTGATTTTAAAGCTACTCTTCTAACTTTCTTAGGAGTAGTATAGCTGTAGTCTCTTGGTTTTGGAGCAAATACTACGCCGCCACCCTTCCATTGTGGTGATCTAATAGATCCTTGTCTTGCTCTACCAGTTCCTTTTTGTCTCCAAGGCTTTCTTCCTCCACCTCTAACTTCTGCACGAGTTTTAGCAGATTGAGTACCTTGTCTTCTGTTAGCAAGAAGGTTCTTAACTACTGTATAAACAGCATGCTCATTTATTTCAACATCGAAAATTTCTGGATTTAATTCGATTTCTCCAACATTTTCGCCGTTCATATTTAACATATTAATTTTAGGCATCTAGATCCTCCTTCCTTATTTTCTCTTTACAGTTTCTTTAACGTACAGAATTCCTTTTTTAGGTCCTGGTACAGCACCTTTTAATAGGATGAAGTTGTTATCAGCGTCTACTCTGATTACTTCTAGATTTTGTACAGTTACTTTTTCATTTCCCATTTTTCCAGACATTCTGTGGTTTTTGAATACTCTTCCTGGATAAGCTGAAGCTCCCATACCACCTGCTGTTCTGTGCATCTTAGAACCGTGGGACATTCTTCCTCTAGAGAAACCATGTCTTTTTACAATACCTTGAGTTCCCTTACCCTTAGATGTTCCTGTAACATCTACAAAGTCTCCATTTTCAAAAACCCCTGCTGAAATTTCATCACCAATGTTATAGTCATCTGCCTTGGCAACTGGGATTTCTTTTAAATACTTCTTATAATCAACTGAAGCCTTTTCAAAATGTCCTTGTAAAGCCTTAGTCATTTTGTGTTTTTTAGCTTGGCCAAAGCCAACTTGAATAGCTTCATAACCTTCATTTTCTGTAGTCTTCTTTTGAACTACTACACTTGGCTCAACTGCAATTACAGATACAGGGATTAAGTCTCCTTTTTCTGTGAAAATTTGAGTCATGCCAACTTTTCTACCGATTACGTACTTCACTTCGCACCTCCAAAATTATAGCGGATTACATTTACTGTAATCATATAAAGGAATAATTCTTCTATCTAAAAATTATAACTTTATTTCAATATCTACGCCTGCTGGCAAATTCAATTTCATCAAAGCATCCACAGTTTTTTGGTTTGGACTAATAATATCAACTAGTCTCTTGTGGGTTCTTTGTTCAAATTGTTCTCTAGAATCTTTGTGTTTATGAACAGATCTTAAAATTGTAACAATTTCAATTTCTGTTGGTAGTGGAATAGGACCTGAAACTTCAGCTCCAGTAGCCTTTACAGCATCAACAATTTTTTGTGCTGAAGAGTCCACTAACTCATGATCATAAGCCTTCAATCTGATTCTAATTTTTTGTGTGTTTGACATACATTTCCTCCTATCGCAAGTAACACTTACGACTCGCTTTCGCCGATACACTTAACCGGGTGTTTGTATATTCCCGATTAAAAAAACAGCAAAGTCAAGTCGCCCGATTTTAAATCGAACTTACTCCGCAAAAATTCCCTCAAGATCAGGTTTGGTCTCCTTGCTGTTCAGTAGAGAACCTGAAGTTGAGCCACCTTTTGCATCATCGCATATTTTTTTCCGCTCCAAATATTATATAATATCTGCCAGATATTTTCAAGAATTAAGGTGAAATTTTGATGAAATTTGCCTAGAAAATTCTCTTTTTTAATTTGCAGCTTTAATATGATATCATAATATTTATATAAATCAAGGCTTTTTCAAAAAAATTTTTACTAATTTTTAATCTAATTAATAATGTAGTAATATAATAGTAAGAGAAATTTATTTCTGCCAATAACAAAGCTGAAAAACTCTTAAATAAGTTGACAAAGGACACTATGTAGAAGTAAATTCTTATTATAAAAACTTTTATTATTTCAAAGGAGGCTTTTATGAAAAATGAATATAAAATTTTGGCCCAAAGAATACTGAAGATTCTTCTTGGCTTTTTTATAATTGGTTTAGGCAATGCCTTGTCATTAAAGGCCAATTTTGGTATGAGTGCTTGGTCCACCTTGGACCATGGACTGTCTCTTACTTTTAATATGACCTTTGGCACTGCCGTTAGCCTAACTGCCTTGGTAATTTTATTAATAGATATGGCCCTGGGAATGATTCCAGGTATAGGAACGATTTTAAATATGCTTTCTATTGGGGTATTTTCTGATATTTGTTCCTGGCTTCTTTCAGCTATTAGTTTTGATTCCTTGGCCTTAAGAATAGTCTTCTTGGTTTTTGGCCTTGTCTTTCATGGTATTGGCTGTGCCTATTATATTTCAATAAAACTAGGAAGTGGGCCTAGGGACAGCCTGTCTCTTTTACTTAGCCAAAGATTTAAATTAGATTTTGTAAAACTTAGGATAGCTTTAGAAATATCTGCTATTTTCGTAGGCTATATACTAGGAGCAACTGTAGGTATCGGTACTGTATTAGCTGGCTTTTTGTCTGGACCAATAGTAGGAAAGGCCTTAAAGTATTTTTCATATAATCCTGCAGTAGATAAACAAGAAAATATTTTTCAAACTTTAAAATCCTTATCCAAATAAAAAGGACTCTGTTGCTCTAACAAAGTCCTCTTATTTTTAATTTTTTACAAGTAATCTTTCTCCTTGGATCAAGTATCTTGCTTCGTTTAATGCTTTCGCCACTTGGTCTGGACATGATGATCCATCAGATGAGTGGCAAGTTACACCTTCAAATCTTTGGATTATATCATCTACATTAGAACCGTCAGCTAAGGCAGAAAATCCTCTTGCATTTCCATCGCAACCATTATATACAATAAGGTCATACACTGTCATGTCTTCTTCTTTTATATTAAAGGTAATTTTTGTTGAACATGTATTTCCTTGGGTTGTGTATTCAAAATTTCTTATACCAACTTTATTAGCACCTGTTTCTACAATTTGTTCAGATGGGTCTGGCAAAGCTGGTGGGATATAGCCTAAATCTTCTAGGTTAAGTTCAGCCCCTTCTAAAGCTTGGGCCGCTCCTTCCATAATACCATTGCTAGTTAAGGTTGCTCCTGAAACTGCTTCAATGGCCAGGCTTTGTTTTTCAACCATTTGCTCTTTCATTCCTTCTAAGGCCTTTTCCCAAAAACCGTCACTTTCTTCATGGTCTAATAATTGTAAGTCTACAATTTTCTTATCAGCATCTAAACTTACAGCTACTTTTATTTCGCCATTTCTACCTTGGCCTAGACCTTCGTAGACCCTTGTGTCACTAGATTTTTCTTGATAGTCTTTATTTTCTTCTTTTATAGTAGCTTCTTCCCCCTGAGCCACATTGGCTGTTTTCTTGTTACAACCAACAAAAACTAAGGATAAACAAAGTAGAACAATTAAGTATTTTAAATTCTTTTTCATAATTCACTCCTAATTAAGCTCTTTTAAAATTATCTAAGTTAGAACACTTAGCACTATTAAAGTTACCTGCAAAGAAACAATGCGTACAAGCTGTTCCTTTTATAATTTTCACTGCTTGTTCCAAGGCATTAGCTAATTGGTCAGGACAAGAAGACCCGCTTTTAATAGCATTACATTGTAAGCCCTTTAGTCTAGATATTATAAAGTCAGCATCCTTACCATCAGCCATATTGGCAACACCTGTTGTACTTCCGTCACAACCATCTACAAATACAATGTTTCTTACTGTTAAATCTTCTGTGTTTATTTCAAAAGAAAGTTCACTTATGTGAGCTCTATAATCAGCCTTGTACTTAAAAGCCCTATAAGGTCTTTCTATAGAAGGGTCATTAATTTCTTCTATAAGATCGCAAGGTTTTTCCCTTTCTTCCCACTTAAAGTCTTCTTGTTCTTCTTCTGCTGTTTTTTCTTCAGCCTTAGCAATTTGAGAAAAAGGACCAGCTAAACTAACTAAAGCAACGCCACCAGCGATTTTTCCTAGGTCCTTTAAAAAATCTCTTCTAGATTTTGTCATTGTTTCCTCCTAATTTTTATTTTTAACAAAAGCTAAAATTTATTTGGCACTTCACAATATTATATTGGGTATTTTTTATCATTGATAGTTACAAAGCTATTTAATTAAAATTATATCATTCGTATTTTTCTCAGATAAAAAATATCATCTAGTGTTTTAGTGATTTTTAGTGCCATTGCCTATTATAACACAAATAATTTTTATATCTATGGATTTGTTAGTTTTTTATTTATTTAGTTTAGGCAATAAAAAACCCAGGTTTCTTTTCCAAACCTAGGCTAATTGTTCTATTCTTCAATTTTTATTCTGTAGGATTCCATTACTTTTTCAAATATTTCTGCTGTTGTTGGTGGGGTATAGGTTATGGCGTTGGCTCCTGCCATTATTGTTTCTAAAATAGTTTCGTCTGTTGGTCCCCCTGTTGCTATTATTGGAAAGTGAGGGCCTACTTTATCTCTAATTTCTTTTACAATTTTGGCTGTGTTCTTGCCTCCTGATACGTTTAGTATGTTGGCTCCTGCTTTTATTTTTTCCATGTAGTGGTCATCTAATGATGCTACTGTACACACTACTGCTATGTCTAAGTGTTCTGCCACCTGTCTTATGGTCTCTAAGTGTGTAGGCGCATTAAGTACTACTCCATAGGCTCCTTTTAGTTCTGCTAGTAGGGCCATTTCAACTGCTCTTTTGGCTGGGGTTGGTCCTCCCCCTACTCCAACAAAGGCTGGAACTGATGACAGTTCAATTACAGCTTCCATTACTGCAAGTTGAGGAGTAAAAGGATAAACGCCTATTGTGGCTTGGGCGTTGTTGTTTTTCATTATGGCTGCATCTGTTGTGAATATTAAAGACTTTATTCTTTTGTCTAGGACTTTTATTCCAGATGCCTTATAAATAATTTCAGGGACCTTGATGAGTTTGCCTCTAAGTTTTGATTCTACTTCTGGTATGATTTTTGTAACTTTTGCAATTTGTTCTTCTTCTTTTTTTGTAATTACATGGTGCCCATAATCTCTTATTTCATTTACCATAGCTTTCCTCCTTCTTATTTCCTAGAATATTTATAGCCATCTCTTCTTGAAAAAACACAGGACAAAGTTTATTTTCATAAATTTTTCGAATTTTTAATATTTATGTTAAAATGAGAGTGGAGGTTTCTTTATGGAAAAAATTTTAGTTTCTGCCTGCCTTTTAGGTGTATCCTGCAGATATGACCAAAAATCCAAGGAAGATCCTAGGGTCCTAAAGCTTTTAGACCACTATGATCTTATTCCCTTCTGTCCAGAAATTTTAGGTGGCCTGCCTACTCCAAGGCCTCCATCTGAAATTAATAAGGGCAGGGTTATAAATATTTATGGCAAAGATCTGACCAAGGAATATGAAAAAGGTGCAGAGGAAGGCTTAAGGCTGGCCAGACTTTATGGCGCCAAGAAAGCAATCCTAAAAGCTAGAAGCCCTTCTTGTGGCAGGGGCCAAATTTATGATGGAAACTTTTGTAAAAGGCTTGTTAAAGGAGATGGCATTACTGCCAGGCTCTTTTTAAAAGAAAATATTGAAGTAATTTCTGAAGAGGAATTATAAGGAGGTTCTTAATGAATTTAGAAGATTTACAGTTGAAAAAGAAAAACATTTGGCAAGAAGTATCTAAGGAAGAACACGATGCAATTTTTTCCTATGGGGAAAAATACAAGAAGTTCTTAGACAATGGTAAGACTGAAAGATTAGCTACAAAATATCTTTTAGAAGAAGCTAAGAAAAATGGTTTTGTTTCCTTAGAAGAGGCCCAAGAAAAAGGCCTTAAGGCTGGTGACAAAATTTATTTAAATAACAAAAACAAGTCTCTAGTCCTAATGGTTTTAGGCAAGGAAGATTTGGAAAAGGGAATGAACATTGTTGGCGCTCATATTGATGCTCCAAGGCTGGATCTTAAAGCCAACCCTCTTTATGAAGATTCTAACCTAGCTCTTTTAAAAACCCACTACTATGGTGGCATTAAAAAATACCAATGGACAACTATTCCTCTAGCTCTTCATGGAGTTATTGTTAATTCAGAAGATGAAATGATTGAAATTTCCATAGGAGACAAGGAAGATGATCCAATATTCTATATAACTGACCTACTTGCCCATCTTTCTGCTGACTTAAACAAAAAGACTATGGCAGAAGGTATTACAGGAGAGTCTTTAAATCTAGTAGCTGGCCACTCTTCTTTTGGTATTGAAGAAAAAGAAAATCCAATTAAGGCTGCTATTTTGAAAAAGCTTTATGAAGATTATAAAATAGTTGAAGAAGATTTCCAAATTGCTGAACTTGAAGCTGTTCCTGCATCAAAGGCTAGAGACGTTGGCTTGGACAGGTCTATGATTGCTGCCCATGGCCATGACGATAGAGTTTGTTCTTATGCTGCCTTCCAAGCTATTATGGAAGTAGAAAATCCTGAGAGAACTGCTGTAGCTCTTTTAGTTGACAAGGAAGAAATTGGCTCTGTTGGAAATACTTCTATGGAAGCTAAGTTTTTTGAAAACATGGTAGCAGAAGTTTCTGCAGGCCTAGGCCACCACTCTAACCTACTTGTTAGAAGGGCTCTTGCAAATTCTAAGTGTCTGTCAGCTGACGTTTCTCCAGCTATGGACCCAGACTATAAGGAAACTATGGACCCACTAAACTCTGCCTACCTAGGCCAAGGTATATGTATGTCTAAATATGTAGGCGCTAGAGGAAAGGGTGGATCTAACGATGCCAATGCAGAATTTTTAAGAGAAGTTAGAAAAACCTTTAGAGAAAATAATGTTATCTACCAAACTGGCGAGCTTGGAAAAATTGACCAAGGTGGTGGCGGCACTATAGCTGGCTATATAGCCAAGTATGGAGCAGAAGTTCTAGATATTGGAACTGCCATGCTTTCCATGCACGCACCAATTGAGTTAGTTTCTAAGGCTGACTGCTATATGACTTATAAGGCTTATAAGGCTTTTATGAAATAAGACCAAAAAAACACCTTCGATCCTAGAAGATTGAAGGTGTTTTTGTTTTTTTATTGTTCAGTTTTTGTGCTTCTAATTTTTTTGAAGCTTAAGTTTGCTCCTACCTTTTCAGCTATTGCTACAACTAAGAAGGCATAAACAGGTATTGAAACTATTTGTTTTACAAAGGCCTTACCTGCAAAGTAAGCAAAGGTGTTGCCTCCATAAAGAATAACTCTAAAGAATGGCACCATTATTACTGAGGTAATCATTTGGCCTATAAATACACCAATTAACACTTTTATAAAGGAATACTTTGGATATTCTTCTTTTAAAAGTCTAGTTACCAAAACTGGTATTAGTCCTGTTAAGGCTGATGTTAAGGCGAATAGTGGATTGAAAGATCCAGTTGAAGATGGTCTTATTATAAAGCCTACAATGTCTGCAACTCCACCAACTATAAAGCCATTTACAGGTCCTAGGAAGTAACCTGATAGAATAATTGGAAAGCCTCCAAAAGAGATTGATCCAATTCTAGCTGTGTTAATTACAACAGATAGGGCCACAAAAATTGCCAAATAAGTTAGTCTATAAGTTGAGAACTTCTTATTTAGTTTTCTGTCTTCTTCAATGGCCTTGCCTATGGCTCCACCTATAAATCCAATTACAAAGGCTACTAGGATAATGAGAACAAAATACTTAGCTAAAAAATCTTTATAAGCATTGTATTTTTCCATTAAAGCTGCTAACTTTTCTGGATTCTTGTTAGTTGGGATTATCGGCATAAATTTTCTAATTAATAAGCCTCCACCAACAACTAAAGCTCCTAGGATTCCACCTAGAATTTTGTCTTCTGCATAAAATCCTACAAACAACACGCCTACTAGAGCAAACACAAGACCTGTGTAAATTTCTGGGCTTGTATTAAATCTAATTGCATAGGCACTTAAAACACCTAAGATTACAATTGTAATCCAGGATTTCATAGAAATATCTTTTTTCATATTTTCCTCCTTTTTGCTACTGCTTAGTAAGGAGGGCCTTATTAAGCAGTGAACGCGGCTACTTGATCGTAAAAAATTTTCGTACTGAGGCAACGTTCCATCCTCAGTCACTTGACGCCAAGCACCTACCCTGATATTTATATATTTCGTGCTAACTAATAATACTAGAAATAGCTAATAAATTCAAGACCTAGTCAAAGTTAAAGGCTGTAGAAGACCTTAACTACCTTATAAAAGTCTAAAAGGTCACTAACTGCACCAAGCTCTCTAATTGAGTGCATAGCAAACATTGGGCCACCAATATCAACAGCCTTTATAGAAAGATGAGTTTCTGAAATAGGTCCTATTGTAGATCCACCAGCCTTGTCTGACCTGTTGTGGAAGTCCTGGCATTTTACATTGGCAAGGTCACAAAGGTTTTTAAAGACTGCTGCAGAAAAGGCATCTGAAGTATAAGACTTGTTGGCTGCATATTTAATTACTGGGCCTGCTCCTAAGATTGGTCTGTTAGTTGGGTCTGCCACTTCTTCAAAGTTAGGATGAAGGGCATGGGCCATATCTGAAGAAATCAAGAAGGATTGGGCCAAGGCTCTTAAATATTCTTCCCTGGTCTTTCCTAGACCTAAAGAAATTCTTTCTAAAAGGTCTCCTAGCATTGGAGAGTCTGCTCCTTGTATAGACCTAGACCCTACTTCTTCGTTGTCAGTTGCAAGTAGGATGTTTACACCCTTAGGATTACCTTCAACAAAGGCCCTTAGAGATGAATAAAGCATGGACAAGTTGTCTTGTCTGCCAACAGAAATAAATTCTTCATTGGCTCCTAACAGGCTTCCCTTTTGTCTGTCATATAAATAAAGGTCATAGTCTAATATTTGGTCTTCATTTATAGCAAGTTCACTAGCCAAAAGTTTAATTAAATAATTCTCATCTACTTTTTCATTACTAGCTAAGGCCATTATTGGTAGTAGGTGATTTTGTGGATTGTAGGAAAAGTCCTTGTTTACTTCCCTGTTCATGTGGATGGCTAAATTTGGAATAATTAATAGGTCCTTATCAATGTTTATAAGCTTTGTTTCAGGTTCTAAGGACTTTGAGGATTTTATAGAAACCCTACCTGCCAAGGATAGGACCCTGTCTAACCAAGTTGAAAAAATTGGTCCTCCATATACTTCTGTGTTTAATTTTATTAGGCCTGCCTTTTTCATTATAGGATTGGCCTTAATCCTAAAGCCTGGTGAGTCTGTATGAGATCCAACAATGCTAAAGCCATGGTCTTCTATGGCCTTAGAGCCTATATTAAAGGCTAGGATCCCTGAGCCATTTACGACAAAATAGCCCTTGTCTCCTTCTTTAAGGCTAAGGCTGTCTTTTAGCTTGTATTCTTTAAAGCCCTTGTCTTCTAATAGGTCTACTGTGTTTTTTACTGAATAATAGGAACATGGACTTTTGTCAATAAAGTCAATCAAATCCCTTGCTAGTTGTTTTTCTTCCATTTTTCCTCCTAAGTTAATTTAGTTTTTACTTATATTTTATATATACCAATTTTTCTTACTTGTAATATAGTATATCATAGATTTGTTTTTTTCTTTTTATTTGGTCTTTTATAGATTTTTCCTATAAATCACTTTTCCTTGGATAATTTCCAGCCAATGAGTTATAATTAAATTAATAAAATAACATAAGAATTTTTTATTTTTATGTTGATTTTATTTTTTTGATTTAAGACTTAGGTCTTGAAAATTTTATAAGGAGAGTTGATTATGAAAAAATCAAAGTTTTTTGACAGTTTAGTAGTTAAACTTGTCATCGGTATTATTGCCGGTATCTTCTTAGGTTCTATTGCCAATGAAGGATTTATTATGGTTATTCATTCTATTAAAGCAATTTTTGGCGACCTAATCGGCTATATTGTACCACTAATTATTTTAGGGTTTGTTACTCCAGCTATAGTTTCCCTAAAGGAAAATGCTGGTAGAATTCTATCTATAACCCTACTTATTTGCTACCTATCTTCTGTAGGTGCAGCGCTGTTTTCTTGGATTGCAGGAAGATTAATTATTCCTCATCTTAACATTGGTGCAGCAACTAGTGTTGGAAATGCAATTCCTGAGTCATTATTCAAGCTTACTATTAGCCCAGTAATGCCAGTTATGACAGCCTTAGTATCATCAATACTTATTGGTCTAGCAGTTCTTTGGACCAAGTCTGAAACATGGGAAAAGATCCTTGTTGAATTTAACAACATTGTACTAGCAATTGTAAACAAGGTAGTAATAAGAATTCTTCCTTTCTACATTGCTACAACTTTTGCTGAACTTTCTTATGAAGGTGTTATTATTAACGAATTACCTGTTTTCTTAAAGGTAATCTTAATTGTAATTGTTGGCCACTATATTTGGTTGGCCCTACTTTATTCTATTGGTGGAGCCTTATCAAAGACCAACCCAATGGAAGTGTTGAAACACTATGGTCCAGCCTATGTTACTGCTTTAGGAACTATGTCTTCAGCTGCAACTCTTTCAGTTTCATTGAAATGTGCATCTAAGGCTAAGACCCTAGACCCTACTATTAGAGACTTTGTTATTCCACTTGGCTCTAACACCCACCTTTGTGGTTCAGTACTTACTGAAGTATTCTTTGTAATGACAGTTTCTCAAATTCTTACAGGTTCTCTACCTCCTACTCCAAATATGCTAGTATTTATTTTCCTACTTGGAGTATTTGCTATTGCTGCACCAGGAGTACCAGGGGGAACAGTTATGGCTTCTCTAGGACTAATAACTTCAATTTTAGGTTTTAATGATACTGGAGTTGCTTTAATGCTTTCAATCTTCGCCCTACAAGACTCTTTCGGAACAGCTTGTAATATTACAGGTGACGGAGCTATTGCTCTTATGGTAACTGGTCTATTTGACAAGGTGCCAGGTAGAAAAAATAATCCTCCTCATGTTGAAGAGAATTAATTTTGGAAAAGAAAATTTTATTTTAAGCTAGAGATTTTTGTCTCTAGCTTTTTTGTTTAAGAAAAAAGCTATGGAATATTTTAACTTTCCATAGCTTTCTTAATATTTTTATGCCTTTAGTATTTCTTCAATTTTATTTAAAACTAAGTCTTTGTTGTGTTTGCTTTCTGCTGAAAATGGAATAAGCAAGGACTTATCTTTAAGTTGAAGTTTTTCATATATCATCTTAAGGTTTTTTTCTTGCTGAGATTTTTTCACCTTATCAAATTTGCTGGCTATTACTATTCCAGAAAAGCCACTTTCAAGAATATAGTCATACATAACTAGGTCCAGCTCACTTGGTCCATGGCGAAAATCTATTATCAAAAAAACATCTAAAAGATTTTCTCTTTGGTCCAAGTAGTCATTTATATAGCCAGCCCACTTGTCTCTTTCAGCTTTAGAAACCTTGGCATAGCCATAACCTGGCAGGTCCACTAGGCGAAACTTGTCGTCTATGTTATAAAAGTTTATGGTCCTAGTCTTGCCTGGTTGGGATGAGGTTCTAGCTAATTTTTTTCTGTTGATTAAGGTGTTTATAAAGGAAGACTTGCCAACATTAGACCTTCCTGCCAAGGCAATTTCTGGCAGATTGGCTTGAGGATATTGGCTTTTTTTTACTGCAATTTTTTCTAGGCTAGGATTATTTATCTTCATTTTTATCATCTACCAAAGCGTATTTAAAAACTTCTTTTACATCCTTTACTGGAATTATTTCAAGAGGTTTTTTTATAATTTCGTCTATTTCGTCTAAGTCTCTAGCATTTTCAAAAGGTATTAAGACTGTCTTTACACCCATTCTATTTGCTGCTAGAAGTTTTTCTTTAAGACCGCCAATTGGAAGAACCCTTCCTCTAAGGGTAATTTCTCCTGTCATTGCAATATCATTTTTTACTGGTTTTTTGCTTAAGGCTGACAGTATTGCTGTTGCTATTGTAACTCCAGCTGATGGACCATCCTTTGGTGTTGCTCCTTCTGGAACGTGAAGGTGTATGTCCATCTTAGATGCAAAGTCTGCATTAAGGTCATAGTCTTCAGCTACTGATCTTATATAGGTTATGGCTGCTTGGGCAGATTCTTTCATTACATCTCCCAGCTTTCCTGTAAGTTGGATCTTGCCACTACCATCAGTAACATTGGCTTCTACCTTTAAGGTTGCTCCTCCTACACTGGTCCAAGCTAGGCCGTTTACTACACCTACTTGGTTGTCTTCGTCTAATACGTCATAAAGGAAGATTTTTGGTCCTAGATATTTTTCCAGGTTACCTGCATTTACCCTTATGGCTTTTTTGCTGCCTCTAACAAATTTTACTGCTGCCTTTCTAATAATCTTTTGAATGTTTCTTTCTAGGTTTCTTACTCCAGATTCTCTAGTATAAGAGTTGATTATTGTAAGTAAGGCATTGTCAGAAATTTCCAATTGTTTCTTTTCGATTGATGCTTCTTTTAGTTGTTTTGGTACAATATATCTTTTGGCTATTTGTAATTTTTCATAAGGTGTATAGCCATCAAGTCTTATTACTTCCATTCTATCTAATAGTGGTCCTGGTATAGTTGCTGTTGTATTTGCTGTTGTTAAGAACAAGACCTTTGATAAATCATAAGGCACATCTAGATAGTGGTCTGTAAAGTTGTAGTTTTGGGCAGGGTCTAAAACTTCTAGTAAGGCTGATGATGGGTCTCCCCTATAGTCAGATCCTACCTTGTCAATTTCGTCTAATAAAAAGACTGGGTTTACTGTTCCAGCTTTTTTCATAGAAGATATTACCCTACCTGGCATGGCTCCAACATAAGTTCTTCTGTGGCCTCTAATTTCTGCCTCGTCTCTAACTCCACCTAGGCTCATGTTTACAAATTCTCTGTCTAAGGCTCTGGCAACTGACCTGGCTATGGAAGTTTTTCCAACTCCAGGAGGTCCTACTAAACAAAGTATAGGTCCCTTGGAAGAGTCATTTAGTTTTCTTAAGGCCAAAAATTCTATGATTCTTTCCTTAACATCTTTCAGGCCATAGTGGTCTGCATCTAGAATTTCTTCTGCCTTGTCTAGGTCTATTTTTTCTCCTTCTGGTCCTTGGCCCCATGGTATGGAAACTATCCAGTCTAGGTAGTTTAATAGAACTCCATAGTCTGCTGATGAAGGATTAATTTTTCTAAGTTTGTTAGCTTCTTTTATAAGCTTTTCCTTAGTCTCTTCAGGCATATCTAGTTTTTCAATTTTTTCTATATAGGAGTCAGTTTCGTTTTCTTCGTCTTGGTCTCCTAGTTCTGCCTGGATGGCCTTTAGTTGTTCTCTAAGATAGTATTCTTTTTGAACTTGGCCCATTTGGTTTTTAACTCTTTGGTTAATTTTGTTTTCTATACCAAGAAGTTCAATTTCCTTTTTTAAAATGGCATGAAACTTTTCTAGTCTAGAAAATCTATTGCTTACCTCTAAAAGACTTTGGGCGTCTTCAATTTTTAGGGGCAAGTATGATGCAACCATGTCGATTAAAAAATCTGGTGTGTCCATTTCATTAATCATGTCTATGGCTGTAGAGTTTATTTTTGAGTTTGTGGCTACATAAGATTCTAGGTCTTGTTTTACTAATCTAAAGGCTGCTTCTTCGTCAATAGAAAGTTCGCTTTCGTCTATATCAATTTCTGTAAAGCTTGCTGAAATCATGTCTTCACTTTCTTGGATTGATAAAGTTTGGGCCCTGTATTCTCCTTCAATTAAGACTCTCATTTGTCCATGAGGTAATTTTAGGATTTGTCTTATACTGGCTACAGTTCCTACTTTGTATATGTCATCGGCAGTTGGATCCATTTCTTTGGCATCTTTTTGGGTAAGAAGTAAGATTTTTGAGTTTTCTAACTCTGCTTGTTCAACAGCCTTTATTGATTTGTCCCTACCTACATCAAAGTGTGTAACCATTTGTGGAAACACTACTATATTCCTTAATGGAATAACAGGAAGTGTTAATATTGCTTTTTTTTCGTCCATATTCTTCCCTCCATTTATCTAAAATTTATAAAATTCTCTAAGGATAAATCTATCATTAATAAATATAAGCCCACTATTAGGCAGTGGACTTACATATATTATACCTTATTATAGATTTTCTAAACATTAGGCAAGTTGTTTTTTGCCCCTTGTTACTATTTTAGGCAGACTTCCCTTTTTGATTGTGTCTGCTGTAATTGTTATTTTCTTTATGTCTGGGTTAGAAGGCACATCATACATTATATCTAACATAGCCTCTTCTACAATCCCCCTTAGGCCTCTAGCTCCTGATTTTCTTTCTACTGCCTTTTTGGCAATTTCCAGTAAGGCTTGGTCTTCAAAATCCAGGTCAACTCCGTCCATTTTCAATAGGGTCTTGTATTGTTTTACTAGGGCGTTTTTAGGTTTGGTCAAGATTTCTGCCAGGGCTTTTTGGTCAAGTTCTTCTAGGGTTACAAAGATTGGTAGTCTTCCTATAAATTCAGGAATTAAGCCATATTTTTGTAGGTCGGTAGGTTCAACTTTTTTTAGGACCTGGCCAATAGATTCTTCCATATTGACAGACATATCTTTTCCAAAGCCAATGTTTTTCTTGTTAGTTCTTTCTTTTACGATTTTTTCTAGGCCAACAAAGGCTCCACCCATTATAAACAAAATGTTTTTGGTGTCGATTTGGATTAGTTCTTGGTGAGGGTGCTTTCTGCCACCTTGTGGTGGAACAGAGGCTACAGTTCCTTCTATCATTTTTAAGAGGGCTTGTTGGACTCCTTCACCTGAAACGTCTCTAGTTATAGATACATTTTCACTTTTCTTGGAAATCTTGTCAATTTCATCAACGTAGATTATACCTTTTTCTGCTCTTTCTATATCATAATCAGCTGCTTGAAGAAGTTTTAGTAGGATGTTTTCCACATCTTCTCCAACATAGCCTGCTTCTGTTAAGGTTGTTGCATCTGCTATGGCAATTGGTACATCTAAAATCTTTGCTAGACTTTGGGCCAGTAAGGTTTTTCCTGAGCCTGTTGGTCCTGCCATTAGTATATTAGACTTTTCTAGTTCTACATCTTCTGTGTTTGTAGAATATATTCTTTTATAGTGGTTGTAAACTGCAACTGATAGAATTTTCTTGGCCTGGTCTTGGTGGACCACATATTGGTCTAAGATTTCTTTTATTTCAGCTGGTTTGGGTAGGTAGAAGTCTCTTTCTTCTTCAGATTGTCTCAGCATATCCATAGCTAGAATTTCTTCTGAAAGCTCTACACATTCATTACATATATAGACATTAGGACCTGCTATAATTCGGTCTACTTCATTTTGATTTTTGCCACAAAAAGAGCATCTTAATATTTCTTGGTCTTGGTTGTTTTCTTTAGACATATTACTCCTTATTTTGATTCTATGACCTTGTCTATAAGGCCGTATTCTACAGCTTGTTGAGCAGACATATAGTAGTCTCTATCTGTATCTAAGGAAATCTTATCCAGGTCTTGGCCTGTTCTTTGGGCTAAGATTTTATTTAAAGTTTCTCTAATTTCTAAAATCTTTTCTGCTTGAATTTTTATATCTGAAGCTTGGCCTTGGGCTCCTCCTAAAGGCTGATGAATCATAATATCAGCATTTGGCAAAGCAAATCTCTTGCCCTTTTCTCCAGCAGCAAGCAAAAAGGCTCCCATTGAGGCTGCCCTTCCTACACAGATTGTAGATACAGGAGATTTAATATACTGCATTGTGTCATATATAGCTAAACCTGCAGAAACAGAGCCTCCTGGACTGTTTATATAAATAGAAATGTCCTTGTCTGGACCTTCAGATTCTAAAAACAAAAGTTGGGCAACAACTAAATCAGCAACTTGGTCTGTGATTTCTCCACTTAAAAATATAATTCTGTCCTTTAAAAGCCTAGAATATATATCATAGGATCTTTCTCCACGACCAGTTTGCTCTATAACCATTGGAATAAGGGTCATTAATCTCTTCCTTCCTATTTATCTTTTTTGGCTTCTCTAATTATTCTAGAGATTGTTGAAGGAGATAAGTCTTCTTTTTCTGCTAGTTGTTCTTGAGTATAGTCGCCAGTTTCATAAAGGTCTGCTATTCTTTTATTTCTTTCTTCTATTGTTTCTTTTTTGTTTTCTTGTGTTTCTTCTGCTTTTTCTACAGGATCAGCTTCTTTTGGCTCAACAAAAACTACATTTTCTACTAGCATATCTAAGGCTTTGTTGAAAACTAAGTCGTCTTTTACAAATTCAGCGTTCTTTCCTGAATAAAGGTCTATAAACTTCTTTTGTTCTTCTTCGTTTGTTGGGAAATAAAGTTCTGCTAGTCTTTGGATTTCAGCCTTAAGCTCATCTTCTGTTGCATCTATTTTTTCTTGTTCAATTATTTTTTCCATTATTAGTTGGATCTTTGAATTGATTAAAGCTGGTTCTCTAAAGTCATCTCTAAGGTCATAGGCATTTGTTCCTGACATTTCAGCATATTGGTCAAAGTCTATGCCATATTGTCTTAAGTTAGCTGAGAAGTTTTCGATTTCTCTGTCTACAGCATTTTCTAAAATAGCTTCTGGCACTTCAAATTCAGCAAGGTCAGCTACTTTTCTTAAAACTGCTTGTCTAACTTCAGCTTTTTCTCTTTCTGCAAATTCTTCTTCTAGATTTTTTCTAGTATCAGCCTTGTATTCTTCTACAGTGTCAAATTCAGAAATATCCTTAATAAATTCGTCATCAATTTCTGGGTATTCAATTTCTTGAACTTCTTTTACTGTAACCTTAAAAGTTGCATCTTTTCCAGAAAGTTCTTCTGAACCGTAGTTTTCTGGGAAGCTTACATTCACATCAACTTGGTCTCCAGCTTTGGCTCCAACTAATTGGTCTTCAAAGCCTGGGATGAATTGGCCTGAACCTAATTCTAGAGGGAAGTCTTCTCCCTTGCCACCTTCAAAGGCCTCATCATCTATAAATCCTTCAAAGTCTATAACAGTTACATCTCCAAGTTTTGCTTGTCTTTCTACTGGAGTAGCTCTTCTGGCTTTTTCTTTTTCTTCTTGTAACTTGTTATAAACTAATTCGTCACTTACTTCATATTTTATTTCTGCTATTTCAATTTTTGAATAATCTTTTACTTCAAATTCTGGAAGTACTTCTACTTCAACGTTTAATACAACGTCTTGGCCCTTGGTATAAGGTGAGTCTAAGGTAATTTGAGGTTGGCCTGCTAGTTTTAGGCCCATTTCATTTGTTGTTTCTTCGTAAATTTCTGGAATACATTCATTTACTCCATCTTCAAAGAATAAATCAGCTCCATAAGTTCTTTCTAGTAGTTGTCTTGGAGCCTTTCCTTTTCTAAAGCCTGGTAGTTGGAAGCTGTTTTTGTTTTTTAAATATACTTCCTGCATCTTCTTTTCTATTTGGTCTCCAGGAATTACCATTTGAAAACTAACAGTATTTCCTTGTCTTGTGAATTCTTTTGTCATGTCAATTCCTCCCATGTAAAATATCTTATCTATTATACCATAAAAGCCTTTAATGGTTAAGATTTTCTTATTAGTAGATGAAAAATAAGGTCTTATAGGTGATTTTCTGCTTTTTATGCTAGCTATTCTTTAAATTATAAGTTAGTTTCCCTAGACTCTTTTAATAAATTCGTGGCCACATCTTGGACATCTAATTTTTATTTTTCCTGCCTTTTTTGGCACTCTCATTATTTTTTTGCAAGATGGACACTTAACATATCTGTGAGTCTTTCTGTCCTTCCATTTAAGGGCTAAAAGTTCCATCTCTGCCCTAAGGGGTTTGGTGGCCTTTAGGTATTTTATATTTTCTTGGTATCTAGCGTTTACGTTTTTGGACATAATTCTATAGATGGCAAAAATACTTAAAATTCCTGCCAAGGCTCGCAAAACGTTAAAGGTCCTAGCTGAATTTATAAAAAGGCCTACAAAGCTTAGGACAAAAACCACATATATAAGGAAGACATTTAAGTGGTCCATTCCATATCTTCCCTTGGATAATTTTTCTAAAAACTCTTTTAACTTGTTCATTTATATCTCCACTTCCATAAATAGGTCATACCCTTTGTAATTTAAAGTTAAACAAAGTCTAAAAAATATAGGCAGAGAATCTCTGCCTATACTAGTGCTAAAAAGCATATTTAAAATGGAGCGGAAAACGAGATTCGAACTCGCGACCCTCGCCTTGGCAAGGCGATGCTCTACCACTGAGCCATTTCCGCATAATCCGCGAGTGTCGTAGTCATTAGTTAATTCAGACCCGCCCTAATTTAAGGTGGGTATCTTGTTGATAGAATCTGACGTCCACTCAAAGGAGGCTTGTCATATCTCTCAAACACTAAATTCCCGTGTCTGATATGTCGGTTGAATTAAGCACAGACTTACGGGCACCGCAGAATGTCTATGATTATTATACATGCTTTGTAGTCGGTTTTCAAGTTTATGAATAATTTTTCTTCTTCTTTACACATTATTACTAAATAAAACATTTGCTAACAAAGTTTATTAGGCACTTAACTTTGCCTTAGTAGTTTCTTAACATTCCTATTTTAAACTTAAGTAAACTATTATTTTAGGAGGAATAAATGAAAAATCTTAAGAAAATCTTATGTCTAAGTTTGGCATTAGTTCTTTTACTACCAAGTCTTGGACTAGCAGCAAATGGAGACTTTGGAACTACTAAAAATGTTATCCTTTTAATTCCAGACGGAATGAGTGTTGAAGCTGTAACATCAGCTAGATGGATGACTGACTCTAAGTCTTTCACTTTTGACCAAATGGCAACAGGCCTAGTTCGCACTAATAACTCTAATACACCAATTGCAGACTCTGCTCCAGCAGGAACTGCTATGGCAACAGGTATAAAGACTGTATCTCCTTTCATCGGAACTTATCCTACAAAGGCTTTAATGCCAGGAGCTGAAGGCTTTGATGAAAGTAAGTCTATGATGCCTATAGCTAACGTATTAGAAGGCGCTCACAGAAAAGGAATGGCTACTGGAATTATTGCTACATCTCAAATCCAACACGCAACTCCAGCAGACTTCTCAGCCCACCACCCAAATAGAAACAACTATGAAGACCTTGCTGAACAACAAGTTTACCAAAACATTGACGTTGTTCTAGGTGGAGGATCTAGATACCTTTCAGCTGATTCTAGAAAAGACGGCGAAGATTTAATTTCTGTTATTAAAGGACTTGGCTATGACTATGTTGAAGATACAGCAGCTATGAAGGCTTCAACTGGCAACAAACTTTGGGGTATGTTTGCACCAAAGGCTATGTCTTACGATATTGATAGAGACCCAGCCAAAGAACCATCTCTAGCAGAAATGACTAGCAAGGCTATAGATGTATTATCAAAAAACAAAGACGGTTTCTTCTTAATGGTAGAAGGTTCACAAATTGACTGGGCAGCCCATGATAATGACCCAGTTGGTATTAGAAGTGAAGTTATTGCCTTTGATAAGGCTGTTGCAGTTGCAAAAGAAT
>JAUNLQ010000022.1 GCA_030532225.1 Bacillota bacterium | reverse complement strand
AGCTTCGCCGTTAAAAAACTTTTCTTCGACTCGAAATCTTTTTCGTTAACTAGTTGAACTTCAACGTCATGAGGGGAACTAAGGGGAGACAAGGCAGTCGAATTTTGCCAATCGAGCTTCCTTACAGTCGCTCTCTTGGAAATTCTTTGCATGAGACCTGTTACGAAATCGGAGATTTCGACTAGGGCTTCAACCCCCCCCGAATCCTTCCCCTCCCGACACCCACCCCTTTCTTGGCCCACTTGACCCATGGCATGGAGCTGTGAGAGTCGACAACAACTTCTGTTATCTGTTCTTATTAACTTTGATTCTTTGTGTCCTTGTACTTTAAATTGCTTCGTAATTTGGGGCTTTTGCCCCTGGTGAATCTGGTGTTGTTAAATTTGGTTAAAAAAATAGAAGTTCTTAGTGGGTGGCTAAGAACTTCTATACACGCTTTTAGGCTTTTAATTTTTTTTCCAGAAAAAATAAATATAGAGAGGGCTCTGGAGTATAAAGTATTATGATAGTTTCTAGAGATTAGGAGAACACTAGAAACTTTTTTGCCCTTCAGCGTCTTGTTTAATTATCTCTTGGTAATTAAAAAATGCTCTCACCTACAGTAAGAGCAACTAAACAATTCTGATGTTAGCCTCATACCCAGGAGAATTTTTGCATGTACAGGTCTCCCGACTTAGCTTCTTCCTCTAGACGCCTTCCCACAAACTTGCAGTGGCTCTTGTCCTTCGTCAGCATTACGGTTACTGGGATAGTTTAAGATTCTAACTTAATTCCCTTCGCTCTCGCTTCAGCACTAGGTGCATACATGCCTTTATTAAACACCTATACTATAGCATATTTATTCATTATTAGCAAGGCTTCCTTGGATTGAAATTTATTACTTAGTCTATTAGGCCTTTTCTCCCATTTTGCCTTTAAAATATGAATGTTTGGTGATATAATTATTTATAGAAAATTTAATGAGTTAAATTTTAAAACAATTTTAATAAGGAGGTAGATTATGAGTTTCATTAAAGACACTTTTCTTAAGCAGAAAATGATGAGAACTGTTTTAAAGGCCTTACTTGTAGTACTTATTGCAGCTGTTTATTTTAACGGCCTAAGGGTTTTATTACTTACAGCCGTTAACATTCTTTTTGCCTTTTTGACAGAATATCTATTTGAAACTAAGATCAATAAGAAGAAAAAGGTTTCTGAAGCCCTACTGGTTACAGCCATTCTTTATACTATGACCTTACCTGTTTCTCTTCCACTTTGGATGAGCATTGTTGGTATAGTCTTTGGTGTATTTTTTGGAAAAATGGTTTTCGGTGGCTTTGGAAAGAATGTTTTTAACCCAGCCATTGTTGGTAGGTGTTTCGTTTATATTAATTTCCCTGAACCCTTAACTATTCATTGGAACCAAGTTCCAAGTTTAGGAGATTTTCCTGGTGGCTTTGCCAAGTGGATTTTCCCAGCTATAGACACTGTTTCTACTGCTACTCCTATGTTAGCTTTCAGAAATGAAGGAATTGATCCAAGTATTAAGGACCTACTAATTGGAAATGTGCCAGGTGTTCTTGGAGAATCTGCAAAGATTTTAATTCTTCTTTGTGCTATTTACTTAATTTGGAAAAAGGTTGCCTCTTGGGAAATTATGGCAGGCTGTGCTGCAGGCTTTACTGGCCTAAGTCTGATCTTCAACTTTATGGGCGTTGAATCTATTCCAAATCCTCTTGTTGGTATGCTTACTGGTGGTTTTATCCTAGGAGCAGTTTTTATGGCAACAGACCCAATTTCTGCAGCCAAAACTAAGACTGGCAAGTGGCTTTACGGCATTATTATTGGCCTAGTAACTGTTATTATTAGAGGCTTTGCTCTTTTCTCTGGCGGTGTAATGTTTGCTATTTTAATCGGCAACACTTTCGCCCCAATTATCGACTATGGTGTTAACCAAGCCAAGAAAAAGAAAAAAGCTAAAGAAAACGAGGTGGCTAGGGCATGAAAAATAAATCAATGACTTATCCAATTGTCTTTATGACACTTTTAACTATTGTTACTGTATTTATTCTAGCTTTTTTAAACCAATCTACTTTGGCCAAGGTTGAAGAAAACCAAAACCTTGAGCTAAGAAGAAAGATTCTTTATGTTTTTGATATGTACCAAGAAGGAGAAACTTCTGATGAGGAAGTTAATAAGCTTTTTGAAGAAAATGTTGTAGAATCTGATTGGAATGACCAAAAGCTATATACTCTTATGGAAGGCTCTGAAGAAAAAGCCTATGCTGTTCCTTTTGCTGGCCCTGGTCTTTGGGGCTCAATTAACGGCTACATTGGTGTAGATGCTGCCATGGAAACTATTACAGGTGTGGAATTTATTTCTCAAAATGAAACTCCTGGTTTAGGTGGTAGAATTGCTGAAAGTCCTTATAAGGAACAATATAGGGGTGTAGATATTTCTGGAGCCACTGACAAGTTTGTTATTAACAGACCTGCTGCTGGCGGAAATATTGATGCTATTGCAGGAGCTACTCAAACTTCAACTTATGTTGAAACTATGATCAACGAAGATCTAAAAACCTTCAACCAAGGAGGTAATAAATAATGGCTAAAACAAAATACAAAAAAATTGTCAGATCTGGTTTAATTGAAGATAACCCAATAATTTTCCAAGTTATAGGGATTTGTTCTACCTTAGCTGTTACTAACCTAATGATGAACTCCCTTATTATGGGTCTAGCCCTGGCCTTGGTAACTGGCTTTTCTTCACTTACTATTTCTGCTTTAAGAGATAAAACTCCTGGCCATATTAGAATGATGGTTCAGGTACTGATAATTTCATTTTATGTAATTTTAGTTGACATTTTCCTAAAGGCCTATATGCCTGAAATGTCTAAGGCTCTTGGCCCTTATGTTGGGCTAATTATTACTAACTGTATTATTATGGGTAGGGCTGAAGCTTTTGCTATTTCCAATGAACCACTTCCAGCTTTTGTAGATGGTGTGGCTTCAGGTCTTGGATATACTTTAGTCTTACTAGTAATTTCCTTTATTAGAGAGATCCTAGGCTTTGGTTCTGTTTTTGGTATTTCTATAATGCCTGAATCTTGGACAGCTTGGACTTTAATGATCATGCCTCCAGGAGCTTTCTTCATTCTTGCAGTTATTATGTGGTGGGCCAATGCAAAAGTTAACAAAACTGAGGAGGCGAAAAAATAATGGTAGATGTTCATCCTTTAGTAATATTTTTAGCTTCAATTTTTACTTCTAATATGATCTTCTCAAACTTTTTGGGAATGTGTTCTTATATAGCAGTTTCTAAAGAAATTGAAACAGCAACTGGTTTAGGTATAGCTGTAACCTTTGTACTTACTATTACAACAATTTTAAACTACATTGTTTATCACTATATTCTACTACCTTTTGGCCTTGACTACCTAAGATTTATTGTCTTTATATTAGTCATTGCAGCCTTTGTTCAACTACTAGAAATGTTTTTAGAAAGATATGTGGAAAATCTTTATTATGCCCTAGGAATCTTCCTTCCTCTAATTACAGTAAACTGTGCTATCCTTGGGGTTTCACTATTTATGGTAATTAGAAACTATAACTTTATCCAAACTGCCCTATTCGGTTTAGGTTCAGGTTTAGGCTGGCTTTTGGCTATAGTTTCTATGGCTGGAATCCGTTCTAGAATTAATGAAGATGCCCTACCAAAAGGCCTTGGTGGCCCTGCCATTACCCTTATAATTACAGGTATTATGGCTATGGCCTTTATAGGTTTTTCTGGTATAGTTCAAATATCATAAGGAGGAGACCTAATGGCTATAATTTTACAAACAGTTCTCATCCTTTCTATTATTTCAGCTGTCCTTGCCTTGGCTTTGACCTTTGCAGACAAATACATTGCTGACTATGGAGAAGTTGAACTGAAAATAAACGACCAGGACCCTATGGTAGTTCCAGGAGGTTCATCTCTGTTAACTACCCTTAGAGACAACAAAATCTTTATCCCTTCAGCCTGTGGTGGTAAGGGATCATGTGGCTATTGTAAGTGTCAGGTCCTAGAAGGTGGAGGCCCAGTTCTAGCAACAGAGCTTCCTTGGCTATCTAAAGAAGAATTAGATAATAACACTAGGCTTTCTTGCCAAGTAAAAGTTAAAAACGACATAAAAATTCAAATTCCAGAAGAATTATTCAATGTAAAAGAATATGATGTTGTAGTAGACTCAATTGAAGATGTAACAGACAAGATTAAAAAGATTAGATGGAAACTTCCTGAAGGAGAATCCATCACCTTTAAACCTGGCCAATACATCCAAATCATGGCTCCTCAATATGACGGTGGAGAAGATTTTGAAGGTTCAGACGAAGAAGTTTATAGGGCTTATTCTATAGCTTCCTCTGCTAGAGACCATGGCTATATAGAAAACTTTATTGGTTACACCCAAGGTATCTGTTCAACCTATGTTCACAAGGTTATGAAAGAAGGAGACATAGTTAATATGAACGGCCCTTATGGAGACTTCTACTACCAAGAAGATGACGGTGGCCCAATTCTTCTAATTGGAGCAGGAACAGGTATGGCTCCACTTCTATCCCTTCTATATCATATTAGGGACAACAAGATAACTAGAAAAGTTAGAATGTACTTTGGGGCCAGAACTCCAGATGACCTTTTCGCCCTAGAAGAAATGAAGATGTTTGAAGAAGAAATAGCAGACTTTAAATTCCTGCCTACCCTATCTAGAACAACACCAGAAATGAACTGGACAGGAGATACAGGAAGAGTAACAGACTCTGTAGAAAAATATGTTGAAGAAGGTGGAGGCGACTGGACTGCCTACCTATGCGGTTCACCAAGAATGATAGAATCTATAATCGAATCCCTTACAGCCAAAGGAATTACTGAAGACAGAATTTATTATGACGCCTTCTAAGAAAATGAAAAAGAGAAACCAAGTTAGACTAGCTAGCTTGGTTTTTTTGTGGCAACAAAACTGGTACTCTTAAATTATGTTAATTTGGCACTTTAAAGCATATCACCTTTGTCTTATTCTTAAGCTATAAAACAAATCGGAGGTAAAAAATTGGATTTTGAAAAACTAAAAGGCGGGGTTATTATGGACGTTACCAACCCTGATCAAGCAAGAATAGCAGAAGAAGCAGGAGCAGTTGCAGTTATGGCCCTAGAAAGAATACCTGCAGACATAAGGGCTGCTGGTGGAATCTCTAGAATGAGCGACCCAAAGATGATCAAAGAAATTATCCAAACAGTGGAGGTCCCAGTTATGGCCAAGGTTAGAATAGGTCACTTTGTAGAAGCCCAAATCCTAGAAGCCATTGACGTAGACTGTATAGACGAATCAGAAGTCTTGTCCCCTGCAGACAATGTTTATCATATAGACAAGGCCAAGTTCCAAGTTCCCTTTGTGTGTGGAGCTAGAAACCTATCAGAAGCCCTTAGAAGGATCCAAGAAGGAGCCAAGATGATTAGGACCAAGGGAGAAGCAGGCACAGGTGATGTGGTCCAAGCAGTATCCCATATGAGAGCCATCCAAGAAGAAATTAGATATGTGGCCTCCCTTAGAGAAGACGAACTTTATAACATAGCCAAAGAATTCCAAGTGTCTTATGACTTGGTCTTATATGTACATGAACACAAAAAACTTCCAGTTCCAAACTTTTCAGCAGGAGGTGTGGCAACTCCAGCAGATGCTGCCCTAATGATGCAGCTAGGAGCAGACGGAGTCTTTGTTGGCTCTGGTATCTTTAAATCAGGAAATCCAAAAAAGCGTGCTGAAGCCATAGTTAAGGCAGTTGCCAACTACAATAATCCTAAGGTCCTAGCCCAAGTTTCTGAAGACCTAGGGGAAGCTATGGTAGGCTTAAATGAAGATGAAATTGAAGTAATAATGAGCCAAAGATAAAATTTATATAACTTCTTAAGTTTTCTTTACTATTTAAAAGGAAGAGTCAGCTGGCCCTTCCTTTTAAAATGGAAAAATTTTTTAAAAAAATAGCACCTAGAAAATCCCAGGTGCTAAAATCTTTAAGCTAATTAAAAGTCTATGTCTTTTCCTACATAAACATATTCAAATAATTTTTTCATAGTTGGAACGTCAATAGCCCTTGGGTTAGAACCAGTACAAGCATCGGCTACTGCATTTTCAGCTATGGCATCTATTTTTTCCTTAAATTCTTCTTCTATAATTCCAAAGTCTTTAAGGGTGTTTTTAATATCAAATTTACCATTAAGGTCTCTAATCATCTTAATAAGTTCTTTAGTAACTTCTTCATCAGAACCACTTAGACCTAAATACTTACCAATAATGCCATATCTCTTTAAGGCTGTTGGGTCCTTCATATTGTATTGGATTACATATGGAAGATACATAGCATTGGCATAACCATGGATAATGTGGCCAGTTGAGAAAACTGCTCCAGTTTTGTGGGCCATAGAGTGAACAATACCTAATAGGGCATTAGAGAAAGCTTGGCCTGCCAAACATTGGGCATAGTGCATTTCTTCCCTAGCTTCCATGTCTCCATTATAGGATTTTTCTAAATACTTAAATACCATTTGGATGGCAGAAATTGCAAGTGGATCAGTGAAAGGTCCATTGGCAGTAGAAACAAAGGCTTCAAAAGCATGGGTCAAGGCGTCCATACCAGTATAGGCAATTAAGTTCTTAGGCATAGTTTCTACTAAGGCTGGATCTAAAATAGCCACATCAGGAGTAATATTAAAATCTGCTATAGGATATTTTATTCCCTTTTCATAGTCAGTAATAACTGAAAAAGCAGTTACTTCTGTAGCAGTTCCTGAAGTAGAAGAGATGGCAACAAACTTAGCCTTTTTTCTAAGTTCTGGTAGACCAAAAGGCACAACCATTTCTTCAAAAGTAATTTCTGGATATTCATACTTGATCCACATAGCCTTGGCAGCATCTATAGGAGATCCACCGCCCATAGCCACAATCCAATCAGGCTCAAATTCTAGCATTTGTTGGGCACCCTTCATAACAGTTTCAACAGATGGGTCTGGCTCAACATTTTCAAATAGGTCTACTTCCATGCCAGCTTCTTTAAGGTTATTAATAACCTTGTCTAAGAAGCCGAATCTCTTCATAGATCCTCCACCAACTACAACAATAGCCTTCTTACCCTTAAGGTCCTTTAAGGCATCTAAGGCCCCTGGTCCATAATAAGTATCTCTAGGTAAAGTATATCTGTTCATAATTTTGTCCTCCTTAAAAATATATGTAAGATTTTTCCAACAAAAACATTATAGCAGAAACTTGTTAAATTTACAACTATTAGTAAACTATTTCTAGAAAAATCCCATATTTTTTTTAAAGAAAACTACTTATTCCATTTTTTGGCCACAAGAAGAACAATAGGCAACATAGATAGGATTGGCTTTACCACAAGCTTTACACCTGGTCATCTGGTCTTGGTCCTTGGCAGATGAAGACCTAGGCTTATCTTCCTTTTTGTCCATCAAATTTTTATCATAGTCTGCCATCTTGTGAAAATCATTTAGGCTTGTTTCATTGATTTTTATTTCTTTTAACTCTTTTTGTAGGAGGGAAATTTTTTTGAATTTATTTTCAAAGTCTTGAAAATCATAATCTATTTTTAGCTTATACATTTCATAGGCCAAAATTCCAATTTCCCTAAACTCTACTTCCAAGTCCTTTTCAATTTTGTGAATCTGCCTCTTGGCCTGGCAGTAGCCATTAAGATCAGTTGCCTTGGCTAGAACCTTGTCACAGCTAGAGTCCAAAGCCTTATAAACTTCATCAAAAATCAAGCTAAGGTCATTTTTCATAAACAGTCACCCCTTCACCTCTCTAATTCATTTATACCCAAATTTTGTTACTTATTTTATCAATAGGGTATTATTTAAGTATGTAAAAACAGGAGGAAGAAAATGAAAGAACTAAAACTTTATTATATGAACTTTTGTCCATTTTGTATAAAAGCAAAAAGATTTGCAGAAAAACACCCTGAACTAAATGTTGAATTTCTTAACATTAAAGATGAGGCCAACCACAAGGCCCTTATAGAAATTGGTGGCAAGGACCAAGTGCCAATGCTAACAGTTGACGGAAAGCCCATGTATGAATCAGGAGCTATTGTAAAATTCTTAAAGGAAGAACTTAAAAAGTGAAAATAGGATTTTTGGCAGACACCCATGGCAATTTGAAATGGACTATGGAAGCCTTAGACTATCTAAAGGACTGTGACAAGATCTTGCACCTTGGAGATGTTTTGGCCCATGGACCTAGAAATGCCCTGACAGAAGAATACAATCCAAAGGTCCTGGCAGAAATCTTAAAGGCCAGAGACAATATCTACTATGTTAAAGGCAACTGTGATGCAGATGTGGACCAAATGGTAATGGACAAGGATATTTCCCAAAGCCAAAGACTACTTTCTTGGGGAAATTTAAAAATTTTTGCAAGCCATGGCTATTTAGAATCAGAAAACACCAGATTTTATAAGGCCCTAGAACTGGGAGCCAATGTTTTAGTAACTGGTCATAGCCACATTAAGGTCCTAGAAAAAACCAAGGACCTTGTAGTTTTAAATCCAGGATCTACAACTCTTCCCAAAGACGGGACTAAATCCATTGCTCTTTATGAAAATAATAGCTTTAAGCTAATAAACTTAGAGACCAAGGAAATAATAAAAGAACTTAGCCTAGACTAAGCCAAGGCCTGTAAATTTTCAGGCCTTATTTTTTTATCTTTAACTTCCTTGAAAATAAAAAAAAGAGAACCTTGTGGTCCTCTTGTATATACAACTTATGCTATTTTAATAATTCGTCTGCAGTTGGAAGATTGTCATAGACAGCCTTAAGTACTTCTTCTGTCTTTTGCAGATCTTCAGGAGACAGACTCTTTTCTAATTGGTCTAAAATATCTGCCAAGTTCTTATTTTTCTTTTGGGAGAACTTATCATATTTTTTAGTAACATTTAGATAGAAAACCCTTTTGTCTTCCTTTGATTGGGTTTTTGTTATATAACCTTTTTCTTCAAGATTGGAAATCTTGTAGGCAGCATTTGGTTGGGATATTTTCATAAAGTTAGCAACATCTCTAACTGTAGGCTTTTTAAGGCCATTTATTACCTCTAGGCAAAATGATTCAGAAACTGTCAAAGTATCTTCTTTATTTTCGCCCATGTTTAATGTCCTGTAAAAATCCAACTTAAATCTGTTATAAACCTTTAAAAATTGTTTTTTCATAAGTGTCTCTTTCTCCTAGCTTAAAAAATATTTGTATTATTTTTACTCTTATATTCTAACATATAAGTCAGAATTTTTTAATAAAATCTTGGTGAAATATTAAACTTTTTTATCTCTTAAAATAATATAAGAAGATTTAT
>JAUNLQ010000021.1 GCA_030532225.1 Bacillota bacterium | reverse complement strand
GGGGAACGTGAGGGGGTTCGGCTCCCCTTAGTTCCCCTCCTGACGTTGAGAATCTGTCAATTTAAGAAGAAGATTTAGAGTTGAAATAAAGTCCAGTAACGGCGAAGCTAAAAAGTAGAGCATAGAGAGCCTGCCTAGGTCTCCTTTCTTCCCCTCCTGACGTTACCATTATGTAAAAACAAAGAAAATAATTATAAGTCGAAGTAAAGTACAGAAATCGGCGAAGCAAAACGGCGGCAGCCGTTCCAATCAGCAATAGCTAAAAAAAAGAGCCTAGTTAGTCAAGCTCCTCCTCTTATAAAAGTTTATTTAAAAATTCAAAATTCCTCACTAAAAAATACCCTGCTCCCGCTGATGCCAAATTTGCCACAAGGGCATAAAGAACAGCTGGGGCTGCCTTCTTTTCTCCTGGCAGGTCCTGGTTGAGCTTCTTCTTATAAATTCCTGCTTCTACTACAAATACTAGAATTTCCATTGGAATAAAGACTAGGAAAAAGGCTAAGAAGCCATAGAAATAAAGTAAAAGGCTAATGCCTAGGTTTAATAGGACTTGGGTAAAAATATTGGTCTTTATTATCAGTTTACTTTGGTAGGCAGTTGGCCTAAATATTAAAATAGCAAGGCCATATTCTATTAAAATAGTCAAAAGCAACCTTAAGGCAAAGGCTCTGACCTGGCCCAAATAGTCTATCACCTTAGTAACTTGCAGTTCATAGTCAAAGTAAAACACCTGGTCTTCTAGGCCCATGGGACTATAGGTCATTTCATAGTTAGAATTAAAGGCATAGCGGCTCATAGGCTGGGAGATTAAAACTGAGTTAAGTTCTGGATTGTAAATGGCAATTTTAAAATCCTCAGGTGGACGATAGGACCAAGAAAAGCTTCCTGGACCATCAAGTTTTTCTAAATAGCCTAAAAAGTTGTAGCCGTCCTTGTCTTCTAGGCTCTTAAATTTTTCAAAGCCTTCTTTAAGGTCAATCTTGTGGTCTGGAAGTTCATGACCAAGGGAATAAGGCCCAGTAGATTCTTCCTTGGCCAAAAGAGTTACATAAACTGGATGTCCAGGCCTTAAATTTTTTATGTCTATGGTCACAGAAGGTTTGGGTCCCACGTCTGCATAGGCCTTAGATGGATTTAGGCCTAAAAGCAAGAGCAGACAAATAAGTAAGGTCATTCTTAGTTTTTTCATATTTTCACCGCCTTGCTTTTATTATAAGCTGAAAATTTTGTTAAGTGTTTACAAAAGTCTTACACTTGAAAATATTGGGCCTGGGCCTGATAAAGATCCTTGTAAATCGTAGACCCTTGGATCAAGTTTTTGTGGCTGTCAAAGGCTACAACTTTTCCTCCATCTAAAACTAGAACCTTGTCACAGAATTTTGACGAAGACATTCTGTGGGAAATGAAGATGGTAGTCTTGTCCTTAGTTAGTTGGTTAAAGTTCTGGTAGATTTCTGCTTCTGCCAGTGGGTCCAGGGCTGCTGTTGGTTCGTCTAGGATCACTAGGGACCCTTGTCTGTAAAGGGCTCTGGCTATGGCTATTTTTTGTTTTTGCCCTCCTGAAAAATCTATGGCGTCCTTGTAAATTGATTTGTCAAACTTGCTTTGGTAGCCTTGGTCCAGGCTGGAGATTTTTTCTGCCAGGCCTAAATCTTTAAAAATTTGGTCCAGTCTTTGAGGCTCAACCTGACCTTGGGGACTTACATTTTCTTCTATAGATAGGGGGAAGATGGTAAAGTCTTGGAAGACACAGGCCAAACTTTCCAAATAATCCTTTCTCTTGTAGGACGATATTTCCCTGCCATTTAATAAAATCCTGCCAGAATCTGGGCTGAAAAAGCCACAAATTAATTTTACTAGGGTGGTTTTCCCTGCATTGTTAATGCCAACTATGGAAATCTTTTGGCCTTTTTTTATTTCAAAGGAAAGGTCGTCTAAGATTTTTCTGTCAGAATTTGGATAAGTAAAGCTTACATGGTCAAAGACTAAAGACTTAAAGTCTTCTAGGTCAAGGCCTTCCTGCCTAGTTTCCACTTCTTCTAGGACCATAAATTCTGTAAAAGGTCTTAGGTGGAAAAGGGCCATTTTTATTTCAAAGCCATAGGCAAAGATTTGTTCAAAGGCCTTGATAAAGGACTCTACCCCTCCTACTAGGACTGTAAATTGCTCTAGGGAAATCTTTGGCCCATAAGAATCAACCAAGACTCTGGCCAGAGCATAAAGGTAGGCAACAAGGCGAATTAAGACTTGCAGACCTGTGCTTATGGAAATGGTCTCTGCCTTTTTCTTGTACATAGTTTCCATGTTATCGAAAACCTGGTCTATATAGGCATCTGCCTCTGCCACAATTAAATCTGCCATGTTAAAGAGCCTAATTTCTTTTTGATAACTTGGATTAAACATTAGACTTGAATAGTAGCCGTACTTTCTGTTTATGGGAATCAAATCCTGGGTCATTTTTTCAGTATAGGCTGACATTTTGTATTTTAAATAAATTATTATTAGGCTTAAAGCTGTAGCCAAAACCAAAAGGCCTGGACTAAAGGCTAGGATTATAGCCCCAGATCCAAGTAAGCTGAAAGAAATACTTAAGATTGAAGACAGGGCTACTAAAAGGTTGGCCTGGGCATTAAAGCCTGTTACTGCAAAGGAAGCCCTTTCCTTTAGGTCCAAGACCCTGCCTTGTTCTAGGCTAGCATAGTCAATGGCCATGGCCTTTTGGGCGATTTTTTTGGGAAAAGAAACTCTAAGACCTTCTTCTTGGATTTTCAAGGCTATTCTAAGTCTGTTTACCAAGTAGGCCAAGAAAATTTTGCTTAAAATTAATAGGCCTAGGATTTTTCCAAAATAGACTAAGGTCCAAGTTCCCCTTAGGGCCCTTAAAAATATTAGGGGCACAAAAACATTTATTAGGTCCTTGGCTGCAAAGGCCAGGGAAAATATTATTAAACTAGGCAGGTAGGCCTTGTTGGTTGAGACTATAGTTGTAAAAAGTAATTTTATATGGGTCCAAGTTTTTATTTTTTCTTTAGCCATTGGCTTTGTCCTCCTTGTCTTCTTTGTAGTACTTGCCTTGGGTGTCATACATTTCCTTATAAAGGCCGCCTTTTGCCATTAATTCTTGGTGGGTCCCGAATTCTGAAATAGCCCCTCCATCTAAGAGGGCAATCTTGTCACAAAATCTAGTAGAAGCCAGTCTGTGAGAAATAAATATTAGGGTCTTTGCTCCTACTAGCCTGTCTAGGTCCTTGTAGATTTTTTCTTCAGCCAAGGCATCTAGGGAGGCTGTTGGTTCGTCCATTACTATGATTTGGGCATCCTTCTTATAAAGGGCCTTGGCTATGGCAAGTTTTTGGTTCTCCCCTCCTGACAACAAAGTTCCATGGTCATAAATTATTTTTGTAAGGGGCCTTTGAAGACCATCCTTGTAGGTCCTGACCTTGTCCCCTAGACCAACTTGGTCCAAGACCTGCCAGACCCTTTGTCTGTCTATATTTTCCTTAGTAGAAGCCACGTTTTTTTCTATGGTCATGGCCAGTGGGTCCACTTCTTGGAAGACTCCTGTCATTAGCCTCTTTATAGCCTCTTGGCTCAGGTCATTTAGGTCCACTCCATTTAAAAGTATTTGGCCCTTGCTTGGCTTATAAAGTCCAAGGAGGAGCTTGGCTATTGTAGACTTGCCTGCTCCATTTACTCCAACTAGGGCTAAGCGCTGACCTTTTTCAAGCTTAAAGGACAAATTGTCTAAGACTATTTCTTGGCTAACAGGATAGGAGAAAGACACATTTTTAAATTCAATATCTACAGCAGAAGCAGAGTCCAGGTCTTGGTCTCCCCTAGTTGAATTTAGGTCTGCCTGGAAAAAGTCTATGCCATCTTGGTAAAATAAAAGCTCCCTACTTATAAAGGTCAAGTTGTCTGAAATCTTGTTTAAGTAAAAGATAAAAAGACCTAAGGCACTTATAAAAAGAGTTAGTCTACCTGGACTTAAGCTGCCTGCCCCAATTTTTTGGTAAATAAAATAATAGGCCAAGGCTTCTACTGCCACAACTACTAGGGCAAGAACTGGAGCCAAAAGCTTGTCCATTTTTTTGTAGTGGGAAAAGTAGTCTGTATAGGCCTTGGAAAATTCTCCTAGTTTTTCTAAAATCAAGTCTTGGAAAAAGTAAAGTCTTAGGTCCTTGGCTTTTTTAAAGTCTGCTGCTGTTTGGGCAAAGCTGTCTAAGCGTCTGTTGTGAACATTAAGCTTGTCTACCCTTTGGTGCTGGTAAGAGGCTGACAGCTTGTTAAGCTTAGTCAAAATAAAAATAGCCAGCAAGCCAGCCAAGAAAATCCCAGGGGACAAGGCAAGTAAAATAAGTCCTAACAAGACCAAGGCCAGGGTCTGACCTCCCAGGTCGAAGATCCTGTGATAGGACCCTTCTAGACCTGAATTGTTAGAGGCAAAGGCATTAAGGCCCCTACTTATATGGTCCAAAAATTCAGAGTTTTCATAAAGGCCATAGTCCATAGTCATTAATTTTTTGCAAAAGTCGTGGAGCAGACCAATTCTAATTCTAGAAAATTGGTTGTAGGTCCTATAATAAATTTGTTTTTCTCCTATGGTCAAAGTCAAGAACAAAATAGAATAAATTATAACGGCCCTTAAAGCTTCTTGGAAACTGGCCTGGTCCTTGGACAAAATACCTACTAAATAGGACATTATAAAGGCTGAAATTATTGGATTTATGCCAGTAAAAAGGCTGTAGAAAAAACTTTTTATCCTTAAGGCCTTGTCCTTCCTTATTGGAACATAGGCGTATTTATATATTTGGAAAATGCTGTGCTTCTTAGGATGAAGATAGGCCTGCCTGATCTTTTCATCTGCCAAAGACCTGGTCAAATCCTTTTTTATATTTTCTGTCATTGTCTTCTCCTAAATAAAGTTTTTTAAATCTTTTGCCAAGCTTTGGAAGGCTTCTTTTCTCAAGGAATAATAGGTCCTTCTCCCTTGGGCTTCTAGGTTTAAGAAGCCGTCTACTTGCAGGTAGTTTATGTGATAGGACAAGGTAGCTGGACTTAGGTGCAAGGCATCTGCCAGCTCTTGCAAATAATAAGGCCTTGTTCTTAAAAGACTGATTATAGAAAACCTAGTAGGATCTCCTAAGACCTTAAGTTTTCTTTTGAAACTATATTCATTATAGGCAAGATTGGCTTTTTCAATTATATCTTCACTAAGAATGCCTAAATAAATTTCTGGCTGCCTAGTCTTTAAGGTTGAAAAGCCAACAGTAATGGCCCTAAAAAGAACTAGTCTTAAGGACAGAATTATTTGGTCCCCCTTGAAAGAGTGGAATTTTTCAAAACCAATTTCTTTTAAAACCCTTTTAGCCAGAGAAAAGTCAGTTTTTTCTAAGTGGTCAAAACTTTTCTTTATCCTATATTCAATTAGGCTGACCTTGGCTGCAATTATTTTTTCCAGGTCTTGGATTAGGGGAAGAAGATCCTTATAAATTTCTTGGTAATTGTTTAGAGCCCTAATAAGAGTCATTAGGTCCTGGTCTGGAAAGTCAGAAGAAGCTAAGACCTCTATATAGTTTGTTTTATTTACTAGGTCATAAACCTGGTCTGAATCATAAAGTTTTCTAGAGTCGTCATCCTTGTCCAAGTTTAGAAACTCTGTAAAGGTCTTATAAAGATCCAGGCGAAAGTCTTCTAAGGAATAATTTTCAATAGATGGACCTTGAGCATTTGTTAAAACATCTGGCAAAAAGGCATATTGGTTAGTGTCTGTATAGGGATAAAAAATATAGCAAAGTTTCAAAATCTCTTCCCTGCCTTCTTGAAAATATTCTTCTAAAACTGCCAAGGCTTCCCTGCGAACTCCTTGGATAAAGTCAAGAAAGTCCTCATAGTCTTCTGGGGGAAGAAAGTCAGCCAGATAGGCCAGGGTCTTGTTTTGGGTAAAGTCTGTGTCCAGTCTAGCCTGGTCCCAAGGAATCTGCTTTTTATTTATAGCAGCCCTCCAGTAAGTGTAGGAAGTCAGCAGGCCTCCTGCCTCTGCCAGATAATTTATTTGTCTATTTAAGATAAAGTCTCTCTTTATTTCTGTTGTCATAAGATCCTCCTTTAGATATTTATCTAAGTTATGTTTTGTATTTTCAGTATATTTCTATTATATTAGTTTTTCATCTAATTTCAAGGACTCTTTATTTGATATTTATCTAAGATAAGCCGCAAAAAAATCCTAGAAGCTGTTTTGCCTCTAGGATAAAAGTTTTATACAAAGGTTCCTGTCAAAAGATAATATGCAATTATAAAGAAAAGCAAAAGGCTAATCATAATTAGAGCCAGGGTTATTACTACCTTTTGGGCATTTCTCCTAAAAACCTTTTTGAAAATCCAGAAGATAAAGACTCCAAGAACCCCACCAAGGGTGTTGGTAATTATGTCATTTACATCTGTTGACCCTATGGCGAAGAAATATTGCAAGGCTTCAAAAGTCAAAGATGTAAAAAATATAGGAAAGATCTTTGCAAAAAAGGATCTTTTTTCTTTGAGCATAGCCATTAAAATTCCATAGGGGATAAAAATTACTATGTTGTCAATTATTTCCCTAGTCCTAATTGGATGCTTAAGGGCATCATGAAAGGGATCTAGGTTTAGGGCCCTATAATGGGGAATGTCAGCTATGGAAAACTGCATCTTAAACATAACTATCCACACTAGGACCAAAAAATATATAAAGAACACAAAACGTGTTGCTGTTTTTTCTTTCAATATAAATAAACCTTCTATCTAATTATTCTTGTTCTTGTCTCTTTTTCTTTTAAAGAAAATAATGTTGATTATGATTTTTCCAACTATACTTAAAATGGCCCCTATAAGGAGACCAAATATGGAAAAGGCCAGGACCCTAAAAAGCATACTAGGATAGGCTAACTTAAATACATATATTATGCCAAAGAAAATTAAAAGGATTATAGTTGAAATAGTAGTAATTCTATCTAAAATCCCATGGTACTTTATTAGGTCTTTGTCAGTCATTAGACCACACCATTAAAAGCCTTATAAACCAAATAAACCATCATCAAAAATATAGCCACAACTAATACAAAGTTTGCCAGTCTAGATCTGTCCTTGAATTTCAGCACATAAAATATTTCTGCAAAAAACAAGGCCAGCCACATAAGGACCAAAAGTCCAGCAAAGATTTTTAGCATAGTCATTACTATTTGTAGGTCTGAACCACTTACATCTCCAAAGATAATATAGGAGATTATGGCAAAAACAAAAATTCCCAGGCCCAGACTGTATTTAAAATATTTATTTATTGCAGATCCAAATTTTTCTTTATTCAAAATATCACCATCTTTTTTTCGTTACTTATCAATGATACCATATCTTCATTAATAGGTTAAGGAAAATTTATTGGTCATTTCTATTAAGTTCTTAAAGAATTCTTTTATACTTTCTTTGAATTTTCTTTGAACTTTTTTCCTATACTAAGTCTAGGTGATAAAATGAAAAATACTGGATTTAAAAAATTAAAAGGCCCTATACTTATAGTCTTGCTTTTGATCTTGGTCTTAAAAGTATTTCCCAGGCTAGGACTTTATACTTACCTTTTTGATAGAGGGTCTTATGAAGCTTTAAGCCTTGGTCCTAGTGAGCCTGTTGCTGATTTGGACCAGCTGACTCCAAGAACCAAAGACCTGGCAGAAAAATTTCTCTATCAATGCAAGACCCAAGGCCTAGAAGTGAAAATTGTTGAAACTTATAGGCCCCAAGAAAGACAGAACTGGCTTTACAGCCAAGGCAGAACTAGAGATGGAGCCATTGTTACCTGGACTAGAAACTCCCGTCATTCCTCTCGCTATGCCTTTGATATTTGTAAAAGTGGACCTGATCCTTATGGGGATACAGATTTTTTTCGCAAGTGTGCAGAAATTGGCTCCGACCTTGGACTTAACTGTGGCTACTTTTGGGCTGACAACCAGGACATGGGCCACTACCAATATGACACTTGGTGGAACTAATATTTTTGTTGACTGGTCTTAGGTCTTTTGCTAACATTAGCTCAAAAGGGACTTAGGAGGGACTATGAACAAGTTTGAAACTTTAGATGATTATATAGATTGGATCTATGACTTAGGGCCTAGAAATGAAAGTAGGACCTTGAGAAATATCCAGGCCCTAATGAATAGGCTAGACAATCCTCAAGATAAGATAAAGGTCATCCACGTTGCAGGCACCAATGGCAAGGGGTCAACCTGTAATTTTATTTATGGAGTTTTGTCTAGGAAGTTCAAGTGTGGCATCTTCCTTTCCCCCTATATGGGTCTTATGACTGAGTCAATGAAGATCAATGGACAGGCAATTTCTCCCCAAGCTTTTATGGCCTATATTGATTATTTAAGGCCTATTGTTGAAGATTTAAAGGCTAAGGGCCACCATATTACTTATTTCGAGGCCCAAACTGCCCTTATGTACAAGTATTTTTATGACCAAGGAGTAGATGTGGCTGTTGTAGAAGTTGGCCTTGGTGGCCTTAATGATGCTACTAATGTTGTGAGCTCTCCCCTAGCCTCTCTAATTGTCACCATAGCCTTGGACCATGTTGGCATCTTAGGGTCTAGCCTTGAAGAAATTGCCGAGAAAAAAGCTGGCATTATTAAGGCTGGCAGACCTGTTTTTGTCTACCCTCAAGAGCCTAAACTTATGGAAATTTTTGAAAAAGTTGCTAGAGAAAAAAATTCCCCTCTTTATAGCTTTTCCAAGGATGAAGTCAAAGTTGAGGAAATGAATGAAGACTACAACCAATTTGCCTTTAGGACTTATCCAAGTGTAAAGACTAGGCTAATTGGTGTCCACCAACTTTATAACGCCAGCTTGGCAATCAGCTTTTTAGATAGCTTTAAAGAATATTTTGGCCTGACTAAGGATGATATTGTCCAAGGAATTTACAGTAGCTCTAACCCTGGCAGGCTGGAACTTATATCAAAAAATCCTAGAGTCTTAGTAGACGGTAGCCACAACGCTGAAGCCATAGCAGCCATGAAGGAGTCCTTAAAGGTCTTTTCTTATAAGAAGTTAATTGTAGGCTTTTCAACCTTAAAAGACAAGGACTATGCATATACAATAAGAGAAATGTCCCAAATTGCCGACCTTATGATAATAACCTCAGTTGACAACCCTGTCAGAGCCTTTACCATGGAAGAATTAAAGACGGAAGTATTAAAATATAGGGACCAGCTTTATGTAGAAGCAGACAAAAAAAAAGCCTACCAACTATCCAAGACCCTGGCAGAAGAAGGAGACTTGGTCCTTTGGTGTGGGTCTTTGTATTTAGTGAGAGATATAAGGGAGTTAGAAATTAATAAAGAGAACTAAATTCCCAGGGGCGAAAGCCCCAAATTGCGTAGCAATTTCCTTGCAAGGAACCTCATCCTAGAATTAAAGAAATAACTAATTATCGAAACCAAGTCTTTCTTCTCACAGCTCCATGCAATGGGTCAAGTGGGTGT
>JAUNLQ010000007.1 GCA_030532225.1 Bacillota bacterium | reverse complement strand
TATCTCTGTTGCACTAGCCTTAGGGTCGCCCCTACTGGACGTTATCCAGCACCTATTTGTGGAGCACGGACTTTCCTCACTTTAAGCGCGATTAGTCGGTTTACTCTCTTTAGTATTATATTTTAAAAGTCTGTATTAATCAAGTTCTTAAGAGATTTTTGTAGGCAGACCTAAAAGCCTTACTTGGCTGCCCTTTGTTTCTTGAAGAATTTGGTCTTTTAACTTTTTATATTCATTTCTCAAAAGATCCTTTTGGCTAGAAACTACTAGGGCTTTTTCCACAAATATTTCTTGTGGATAGTTTTCGATTTGCTTATTTTCTACTAGGTCAGTCTCTACTAAAAAAGCCTTTTTAAAGGACTTTTGTAAGTCAAAAGCATCTATACCTTCATAGGTTTTTTGCTCTTGATTTAGGTCATTTAAAAGGTCTTTGGCTTGGTCTTGTTTTAATCCTTCTATATCAAATCTGGAATAAAGTTTTATGTCTTCTTGGTCTAGGCCAAGTTGGGCCACAATTTCTTTTATAGATCTAAACTTGTCTAGGTCTTCTTCAAGATAATATCTATAAACTTTAGGTCCAATGTCTGTCCTGTAGTACTTGCCTTTAAAGTCAATTTTATCAGCTGCCTTATAAACTAGGTCAATGGCCTTGTCAAAGGAATCTTCAATTGCCACTATAGATAGGACTCTGCCACCTGAAGTCACAAGTTTTTGGTCCACAAACTTAGTGCCTGCATGGTAAATTTTTACTCCTTCCAGCTTTTCAAGGCCTGTAATTTCAAAGCCTTTTTCGTATTTTTCTGGATATCCTCCAGAGGCCAAAATTAAAGTTACCACTTTTTTGTCATTAAAGGAAAGCTGGGCTTGGTCCAATCTGTCTTCTGAAGTTTTTATCATTATGTCTAAAAGATCTGAGTCTAGTCTATTTAAAATAGATTGGGTTTCTGGATCTCCGAAGCGAGTATTAAATTCTAAAACCTTAATGCCACTTGCTGTAATCATTAGGCCAATAAAAATTACTCCTCTAAAGTCCATCTTGTCCACTTGTAGGCCTTTTAAAAATGGCAACAAAATTTGGTCTTCTATTTCTTCTAAATAAGGATTAGCTTGAATATTAGGACTGTAGGTTCCCATTCCTCCAGTGTTTAAGCCTTGGTCCTTATCAAAAATATTTTTGTGGTCCTTAGAAGTTGGCAACATCTTAATATTATTGTTGTCTACAAAGGCTATAAGACTCATTTCAAAGCCTTGTAAAAATTCTTCAATTATAACTTTTTTTATGCCATAAGAGCCGTCTTGAAGAATTTCTCTTAAGTATTTTTCTCCTTCTTCTAAATTATCAACTATGAAAACTCCCTTGCCAGCACAAAGTCCATCTGCCTTTATTACTGCCTTAGAAGACTCTTGTAAAAGCTTTTTAGTAAAATCTATGGCCTGGTTTAGATTAGATGTTTCAATGTATTCTCCAGTTGGAATATTATGTCTAACCATAAAATCTTTTGCAAAGGCCTTAGAACCTTCTAGTTTTGCTGCTGCCTTTCTTGGGCCGAAAATCTTTAGACCCCTTTCTTCAAAAACATCTACTATACCTAAATTTAGTGGGTCTTCAGGGCCTACTATAGTAAAGTCAATATTATTTTTTTCAGCAAAATCCACAAGACCTTCAAGGTCAGTAGCTTGAATGTTTATATTTTCTCCTATTAATCTTGTACCACCATTGCCTGGAGCAAAGTAAAGTTTTTCGCACAAGGCTGATTGGCTAACTTTCTCTGCCAAGGCGTGTTCTCTCGCACCAGATCCAACAATTAAAATGTTCATAATGCCTCCAAATTGTAATTAAGCGATTTTTTTCATTTTCATTATAGCAAATATTAAAGTTTGACTCAATATAGGCCAACTTTTATAAAGGCTATATACAAAAAAGAGCCTAGCCAAGGCCAAGCTCAAAATTCTATTAGCTAAAAAAATACTGGATCTGTAAATACATCTATATCTAAGTCTGTAAACTCTTCTTGCAAAAGTTCTTTAAGATTTATAAGGGCTGGAAATTCTGATTGGAAGTGACCAAGATCTACAAGGCTTAGGCCTAGTTCGTAGGCTAGTTGGCTATCATGGTGCTTTATATCTGCAGTGACTAAGGCATCACAGGCTAATTCTTTGGCCATTTTAATTCCAAAGGCTCCACTGCCTCCAATAAAGGCAATTTTCTTTATGCTTTCATTTTTTCTTCCCAATATCCTATAGTCTTTGAAATTTTCATCTAAAATTTTCTTAAAGTCTGCAAAGGATACTTCTTCTATTTCTCCTAAACTTCCAATTTCCCCTTCATAGTAGTCAGAAATATTTTCTAGCTTTTTTAAAGGGAAAATATTGGCCAAAGAGTGGTTTACTCCTCCAACAGCCTTGTCTAAATTTGTATGGGCTGCATAAACAGAAATAGAATTATCAATAAGCTTTTTAATTAAGCTTCCTCTATAAGTAGAAAAATCTATTGATTTCAGCCCTTGGAAAAAGAAAGGGTGGTGGCAGATTATTAGATTTTTCCCTGTTAAAAGGGCTTGAGAAGCAGCTTGGTCTGTTAAGTCCATAGCCATTAGGACTCCTTTAACTTCAGCTTCTTTGTCTCCTACTTGGAGTCCACTGTTGTCCCAGTCTTCTTGGCTGTTTAATGGTGCCAGTCTTTCAATAAAATTTGTAAGATCTTTAACTTTAATAGTCATTTAATAGCTCCTTATAAAGTTCAATTTCATTTTCTAAATACTGTCTTCTTTCTTGGCCCTTGGCTGTTTTAGACATGGCTGCCTTTTTTATATAGTTTTGGTTTTTCTTAAGAAGGAAGAGCAAATATTCTTTTAGAACTGGGTCTTTTTCTTCTATTAGATTTTGTCCAAAGGCATAGTCACAGCTAGATCCTAAGTCCTCTCCAGGTACAGCCTTAAAAATTTCATAAAATTTATTTTTATCCCTAACTATTGTTTCTCTTTGAATCTTAAAGCCATTGGCTACTAAATACTTTCTAAGGCCAGATCTTTGGGTCATTGGCTGCAAAATCAAGGTCTTGTCTTTTATTTGGTCAAAGGAGTCTTGTAAAATCTTTATTATTAAATCTCCTCCCATGCCAGCAATAATTACAGTGTCAAAGTCCTTGCCCTTTAAGGGCCTTAGCCCATCTCCAAGAACAGATATAACCCTATCTTCGTTGCCTCTTAAATAAGCAAAGCGTTGGTTTTTTCTAAGAGATGGTTCTGAAACATCACTTGCATAAACTTTTTCTGCAAGGTCATTTTCTACTAGATAATTGGCTACATAGCCATGGTCACAGCCTACATCTACAACAGTGTGGCCATGACCTAACAAATCTACTACAGCTTGCAATCTTTGGTCTAAAATAATATCTTTCATTATTCTAAATAGTCTCTTAGTTTTTTGCTTCTGCTTGGGTGTCTTAATTTTCTTAAGGCCTTAGCTTCGATTTGTCTTATTCTTTCTCTAGTTACATCAAATTCTTTGCCTACTTCTTCTAAGGTTCTAGATCTGCCATCTTCAAGGCCAAATCTTAAAATAAGGACCTTCTTCTCTCTTTCATTTAAGGTGTCTAAAACTTCTGTAAGTTGTTCTTTTAAAAGAGTAAAGGAGGCAGCATCTGACGGAGAAACAATTTCGTCATCAGGTATAAAGTCTCCTAGGTGAGAGTCTTCTTCTTCGCCAATTGGAGTTTCTAAAGATACTGGTTCTTGGGCAATTTTAAGAATTTCGTGAACCTTACTTTCTTCAATGCCCATTTCTTTGGCAATTTCTTCTGGCAGTGGGTCCCTACCTAGTTTTACTATAAGTTTTCTTTGGGTTCTTACTAGCTTGTTTATTGTTTCTACCATGTGAACTGGTATTCTTATTGTTCTTGCTTGGTCTGCAATGGCTCTAGTAATGGCCTGTCTTATCCACCAGGTAGCATAGGTAGAAAATTTGAAACCTTTTCTATAATCAAATTTTTCTACAGCTTTCATTAGGCCTAGATTTCCTTCTTGGATTAGGTCTAAAAACATCATGCCTCTACCAACATATCTTTTGGCTATTGAAACTACAAGTCTTAGATTAGCTTCTGCTAGCCTTTGTTTGGCAATTTGTTCTCCGTTTTCTATGCGCTTGGCCAGGTCTACTTCTTCTTCTGCAGTAAGAAGGTCAACCTTACCTATTTCTTTTAAATACATTCTAACAGGGTCGTCTACAGAAATACCTGCAGGAACAGATAAATCTTCGTCTTCAATGTTTATTTCTTCGTCATCATTATCTTCATCGTCTTCATCATCAACTTCAGATTCTTTCATAATGTCGATTTGGGCCTTTTCCAATCTTTCATAAACAGAGTTTATTTGTTCTGGGTCTAGGTCTTCCTTTTTTTCATAGGCCTTAGCCACATCTTCAAAGGTCAAATAGCCCTTGCCCTTGCCAGCTTTAATAAGGCTTTCTAACACTTCACCAAGTTCTCTATTCTCTTCAAGTAGTTCTTTTGTATCTGTCATAGTATCCCCTCACTTTAATGTAAGACTACAAATTTATACTCATAAGCTGGGAAATCAAGTCATTTAAAAGCTCAACTTCTTCTTGACTCTTATCTTCCTTAGCTTCTAATCTTCTAATTCTTTCAACTATATCTTTTCTTGACTTCATAGAATCAGTTTCTTTTAATCTATCAACCATTTCCTGGGCCAAGAGTTCTTTGTCTAGGTGAGAAAACTCTAAAACTTCTCTAGACAATTGGTTATATAAAAACTCATCTATTATATAATTATTTTTCAAGTATTGCAAGACCGTATCCTTGGCTAGATTTTCTTCTTCAGCAAAACTTGACTTAATTGACTGATAAACTTCTCTAAGTTTTTCGTTGTCAATCATTTTAGAGTCTAGCTTTTGGGAAAATTCTACAAATAGTTCCTTGTCCTCCATCATTAGCTTGAAGATTTCTATTATATCCTTGTCTTTTTGGGATAGAGGTTTTTTTCCTGGTCTTTGTGGCCTCTTTGGTGACTTAGGCCTTGAATAAGCTTTGTCTCCTGCAAAAATCTCTGCCTTTAAAGACTCTAAGGATACATCAAAATCTGCTGCTAGTTTTTTCATTTGTAGCTCTCTTTCTATTGGACTTTTTATAGTCTTAATAGTAGAGCCAATAAATTTTATAAGCTTGACCTGGTCTTCAATGTCCTCTAAGTTTAATGAAGCCTTATAATCATCAATTAAAAAATTATAGCCAGACTTGGCATTTTTTAGTTGAGCTTCATATTGGATAGGTCCTTGTTCTTGAATAAAAGAGTCTGGATCTAGATTTCTAGGTAAAAGGACAACACTAGCATCCCAGTCCATAGAGTGCAAAACTTTTAAGGCTCTTTTAGCTGCAGTTCTTCCTGCTTGGTCTCCATCATAAGAAATATAAAGGTTGTCTGTATATTTTCTCAACAGCCTAGCCTGGTCTGGAGTAAAGGCTGTTCCTAAGGAGGCTACAGAGCCTGGTACTCCTGCTGCATCCAAGGCTATAACATCAATATAGCCTTCACAAAGTATAAGCCTGTCTAGTTTTTTGTGTTTTTCCATTCTATTTAGGCCATAAATAGTTCTGCCCTTGTTGTAAACTGGAGAATCTGCTGTATTAATATACTTAGGCATTTCGTCTCCCAAAGCCCTGGCTCCAAAGCCTAGGACCCTGGATTTTGTATCTATTATTGGAAAAATAATTCTGTTTTTATAAAAATCATAATAAGATCCTCTATTGTTTTTTCCAATAAGGCCAGCCTTAAAGGCCAGATCCAAGTCATAGCCTAAGGACTTTAAATAATTTACTAAATCGTCCCAGGAATCCTTGGCATAACCTAGGCCAAATCTTCTTACTGCCCTAGGTCCAATGTTTCTCTTGTCTAAGTATAAAAGAGCTTGTTTAGCTTGGCTGAGATTTTTCATATAATAGGCTGCAACTTCTCTATTAATCTCATACATTTGGTTCAAAAAGTCTGTTCTAGTCCTATCTATGTTTCCCCTGCTTTTAATTTCCACTCCATATTGGTCGCCAAGTTTTTTACAGGCTTCTGGAAAGGAAAGGCCTTCCATTTTCATTACAAAATTTATAACATTTCCACCTTCTCCACAGCCGAAACACTTATAAATTTTCTTTTGGGGAGAAACTGTAAAAGACGGAGTTTTCTCGCCATGAAAAGGACATAGGCCCTTGTAGTTGGCTCCTGCCTTTTTAAGGTCCACATACTGGGAAACAATGTCTACAATATCTGCTCTATCTTTAATTTCTTCTAAGGTTCTTTCATCTATAAAATAAGCCATGGCAAAATCCTATTTCCACATTTTCGGTTCATAAATTTCCTTCCAAGTTTTTATTACAAAGGTGTCAGTCATACCTGAAATATAATCACAAACTATATCTTCTTTTTCTGCTTTAATATTGTCATATATACTTAGGTGGTGCTTAGGAATCCTTTCTAAGTCCTCATAGTAGTAATGGTAAAGCTCAGTTAAAATATGACTAATCTTGTCTTCTTCGCTTTTTACTACTGGGTTTAGGTAAACATTTTGGAACATGAATTTTCTAAGACCATTCATAGCCTCAAGTACATGGGGACTCATTGAAATTTCTCCCTTATCTAAAGAAGTAAAAATTAAATCCTTGATCATAGTATCTATTCTCTTAGAATGGCTAGAACCTAAAACTTCCATATATTCTTTAGGTATATTTTCTAAACTTATTACATTGGCCCTAAGAGCATCATCAATATCGTGGTTTAAATAGGCGATTCTGTCAGCAAATTTTAAGAGCTTGCCTTCTAAGCTAAAGGCTTGGTTAGAGCCTGAATGATTTCTAATACCGTCAATAACTTCTGCAGTAAGATTAAGTCCTTGGCCTGACCTTCTTTGTTCCAAAAATCTTACGATTCTAACACTTTGTTCATAATGCTTAAAGCCTTGAGGGTGAAGTTTATTTAATACTTCTTCACCAGAATGACCAAAGGGTGTGTGGCCTAAATCATGGCCAAGAGAAATAGCTTCAGCTAGGTCTTCGTTAAGTCTTAAGGCCCTGGCTAAGGTCCTACAAATTTGTGCTACTTCTAAGGTATGGGTAAGCCTGGTCCTATAGTGATCTTGTTCAGGCGCAATAAAGACCTGGGTCTTGTGTTTCAAACGCCTAAAAGCCTTAGAGTGCAAGATTCTATCTCTGTCTCTTTGGAAGGCTGTTCTAACTTCTGATTCTTCTTCAAAAACTTCTCTACCTAAGGATTTTTTTGAAAAACTGGCCTTTGGGTCTAATATTTGTGCTTCAAGTTCTTCTAATTGCTGTCTAATATTCATTTTATATCACCGCCTACAAGTACTACTTACTTATACCCTTTTTTGTCTTTAATATAACTAAAAAGACCACAATCTGTGGCCTTTACTTTTATTCTTCAAAATTTTCCTTCATATGGTCTACAATTATTCCTGCAGTTTCTTCTATAGACTTGTTAGTAACATCAATTACTGTACAGCCTAATTCTTTCATAATCCTTTTTGAATAGTCTAGTTCTTCTTCTATTCTCTCTAAGGATGAATAAGATGCACTTGATGATAAGCCTAGGGTCTTAAGCCTTTCTTCTCTTATAGCATTTATTTTATAAGGGTTGGCTATAAGGCCTATGACTCTTCTTTTATCTTTTTTGTAAACTTCTTCTGGTACAGGGACCTCTGGTACTAATGGAATATTTGCAACCTTATAGTGTTTGTTGGCCAAGTAAATTGACAGGGGAGTTTTGGAAGTTCTAGATATGCCTACTAAACAAATGTCTGCATTCTTGGCTCCTCTTGGGTCCTTACCATCGTCATAGGTTACTGCAAACTCTATACACTCTACTTTTTTGAAATAATTTTCATCAAGTCTCCTAATTAAACCTGGCTCCCTTAGTGGTGGCTGCTTAAGTATTTCTTCCATAACATCTAAGGGTGGTCCCATAACATCTACTAGGGGAACCTTAAGTTCCTTGGCCTTTTCTTGGATAAAGGTTCTAGTTTTTTCTTCTACAGTTGTATAAAAAACCATAGAATTTTCTTCTTTAGCTGCTTCATATAAAATTGGTTCGATCATGCCAATTGAATTGTGGTAGGGAAACCTTTTAATTTCATAATCATCTAAATCAAACTGTCTAATTGCAGCCTTGGCTATTTGTTCTCCTGTTTCGCCTATTGAATCTGATAAGACATAAATTTTTAAATATTTCATAATAATTCCTCAACATCATAGTTATAGCCCATTTTTACAAACAAGCTGGTAATATTGGTCTTAGTAACTCTGCCTACAACTTTTTCTTTGCCATCAATATTTTCTACAACTGGGACTCCATCGATTTGGGCATCTATAATAGTTTTTGCACACTCATAAACTGATGTAGTTCGGCTTACCTTTTTTATGTTTGCCTTTTTGGTCATTATGGTTTTAATTTGACTTGTCTTTAGGTCAAGATCGCTTATAGCTGCCTTTAATAGGTCCTTTCTAGACACAACTCCAACTAAGGATAGGTTCTTTGTAATGTAAATGCTGCCAACATTTTCTAAAAACAAAAACACAATTGTGTCATAAATTGACGTAGTGTCTTCAACTATAACTGGCATACTCATTATGTTTTCTACTGAATAATATTTTAATATTTCAGCGAAAACTATGTAGTTTTTGCTTCCTTGATAGAAATATCCAAGCTTTTCGCTTGAAGAAATAACTCCTAAGTTTAATAACAGGGCCAAGTCAGATTCTAAATCTGACTTAGTTACCTGTAATTTTTCAGCTATCTGTTTTTTTGATAGTCTACCTTGGTCTTTTAATAAATCAATAATTCTTAATTGCTCACTGTTGAAATTCAAATTAGGACTCCTTACATAACAATTTTAGAAAAATCAATAATAGTGTGAATAAAATTGTTGATTCTTGCCAATAGGCCTAACCTATTGTTTTTAAGATTTTCATCTTCATCAAATACAAGAACATTATCTAGAAAATTATTTATTGGTACTTGCAAGCTAAGGGCCGCTTCTAAGATTTCCTTATAATCTAGTTCCCCTAGGGATGTTTCTATATTTTCTTTAACATTAGTAAAGGTAATATATAGGGCTTTTTCATAGTCATTGAAAATCTCTGGATCAAAATCTGTAGACTGGGCTTTTACTGCTATGTTATTTAGTCTTGCAAAGGTCTCAACTTCCTTAGACCTATCAGCTTCTTCAAACCATTCTTTAAGGTCTTGGGCCTTTTTGAAAATCTTATAAATGTCTTCATCTTGGGTTCCAATAATTGCATCTACTAGGTCGTATCTTACTCCTTGGTCTAGGAGAATAACCTTAATTCTAGATAGGAAGAAGTCATAAATTTCTTTAGAGACACTTTCGTAATCAAAAACTAAGGAGTTTTCTTCAACATAAATAAATAGAGCATCTTTTATAGCTTCTTTTAGAGACAGTCTCCAATTATTTTTTCTAATTATATTTATTATTCCTAGGGCAGACCTTCTTAGACCAAAGGGGTCTTGAGATCCTGTTGGAATCATTCCAATAGCAAACATACCTGCCAAGGCATCTAACTTTTCTCCAATAGAAAGTATAGAGCCTACTGTTGTTTCTGGTAGGTCGTCTCCATAGAATCTAGGTTTGTATTGGGCACTTATAGCCTCTGCAACAAGACTTTCTTCTCCAGCTTTTTTAGCATAGATTTCTCCCATAATTCCTTGTAGCTCAGAAAATTCATCAACCATATGGGTCAAAAGGTCGTTTTTAGAAAGTTGGGCTGCTCTTTTTACTTGGTCCTTAGATTCTTTTGCTATGTCTAGTTGGTCACCGATTTTTTCTACTAGCTCTTCTATTCTATCTACCCTAGTTTTCATAGAGCCTAGTTTTTCGTGGTAGGTTATGCCAGTTAATTTTTCCTTTAAGCCTACAAAGTCTGTGGCTAGGTCTTCTCTGTAGAAGAATTTAGCATCTTCTAGTCTGGCAGATAGTACTTTTTCGTTGCCTTTGATTATTACATCCTTGTGGGCATCTGTTCCATTTACTATGGAAACAAAGTAAGGAAGTAAGTTTTGTGAATCCTTGTATATTGGAATAAATCTTAGGTGTTCCTTCATAGAAGTTGTTATTACTATGTTTGGAAGCTCTAGGTATTCTTCTTTTATGGATCCTAAAATTGGTGTTGGGTACTCAGTTATATTTGTTAGCTCATTTAATAGGTCTGGATCTTCTATGATTTCTCCAGAAATTTCTTTGGCTAGCTTGTTAGCCTCTCTTTTTATTATATTTAGCCTTTCTTTGTGGCTTACTATAACGTAGTTTTCCCTTAGGGTTTTTTCATAAGCTGATGGCTCTTCTATTACTATATGGTCTGAGCCTAAAAATCTATGGCCCTTGGTCACATTAGAACAACTTATTCCTTCTAAGTCTATTGGAAGGACTTGGCTACCGTATAGGGATACTAGCCATCTTATTGGTCTAGAGAATTTTATGTTTTTCCCTGCCCATTTCATATTTTTAGGAAAGTTTATGGCCTTTATTATAGCTGGAATAGAGGCAGAAAAAATTTCTTCTATGGTTTTTGCCTTAAGGAGTTTTTTGCCATAAATATAGTTGTCTCTAACTTCAATATCTTGGTCACTAAGGCCTTGAGATTTCATAAAGCCTTGTAAGGCCTTAGAAGGATTGCCTTGGTCATCATAGGCAATTTTAGCACTAGGTCCCTTTATTTCAACTAAGTCATCTGACAAGTCTCCTTGTAAGTCTTTTATAAGCAGACTTAGTCTTCTAGGTGTAGAGTACTGTATTATTTCTTTATAGGCTAATTTATTTTCATTAAGAAGTTTTATAAAGGATTCTTCTAGCTGGTCCATAGCAGAATTAATGTATCTAGCTGGAAGCTCTTCAACTCCAATTTCTAATAAATAATCTTTCACTTTATTTGTCCCCCTTTTTCAATAAAGGATAGTCTAATTCTTCCCTTTGTTTTACATAAAGGCTGGCAACTTTTCTAGCTAGGTTTCTAACTCTTTGGATGTAGCCAGTTCTTTCTGAAACAGATATGGCTCCCCTTGCATCTAATAAATTAAAGCTATGGGAACACTTAAGAACATAGTCATAGGCTGGAAGAACTAAGGCATCTTCATCTAAAATCCTAAGGGCCTCTTTTTCGTAGCTATTAAATAAGTCCTTTAGCTCCTCTACATCAGATTTTTCGAAGGCATAAACTGAATGTTCATATTCTGCTTTTTTGAAAATGTCTCCATATTTAATATTTTCATTCCATTGAATATCATAAACATTGTCAATTTCTTGTAAATATAGGGCTATTCTTTCAAGGCCATAAGTTAGCTCTCCAGATTCTAGATCACAATTTATGCCCCCTACTTGTTGGAAATAAGTAAATTGGGTGATTTCCATGGCGTCAATCCAAACTTCCCAGCCTAGGCCCCAGGCCCCAAGAGTTGGAGATTCCCAGTTGTCTTCTATAAATCTAATGTCGTGAACTTGGGGATCTATTCCAATTGCCTTTAGTGAATTTAGGTATAGTTCTTGGATATTTTCTGGTGCAGGTTTTAAAATAACTTGGAATTGATGATGTTGATACAGTCTATTTGGATTTTCTCCATACCTACCATCATCTGGTCTTCTTGATGGTTCAACATAACAAACCTTCCATGGTTCAGGCCCTAAAGCCTTTAAAAAAGTATTAGGGTTCATGGTTCCTGCCCCCACTTCCACATCATAAGGTTCCATTATTAGGCAGCCTTGTTGGCCCCAATATTCTTTTAGTTTCAATACTAAATCTTGAAAATACATTTTTTCCTCCTCTAAATCCCAAAAAACATTTCATAGCGCCTTTGAGATTTTAATCCATCTACTTCTATATTATAAATCAGATATCCATATATTAGCCTGTGCAGGCTTATCTTTAAGTCTTTGTCAAACTTAAATTTATGAAATTCTTCGTATTTGCTATATAGTAAGCCTAATAAAGCTTGATAGCTTGATTTGTTTAATTTAACACAATCCTGGAAATTTTTCAAACAATCCTGGCATACAAGGCCTCCATTTGCATTTGAAAAATAAAGTTGAGAAAAGTTTTTTCTCCCACATAAGGAACAATTCTCCAAGTTAGGCTTAAAGCCAATATGGGATATAAATTTTATCATAAAGCCTAAATTTATAAGGTCTGGATCTGTGTTTTTATCTTTTAAAAATTCAAAAGTTTTTATTAGAAGGTCGTAGGCCTTTGGGTCTACTTGGTTTTCTGCCATAGCTAAATCTATAATTTCGCAAATTATATCTGCTATTATAAATCTTTTTGGATCTAAACCTAGGTCTAAATTAGATTCTATAATTTCAGCTTTTTCTATATAATAGGTGTTTTTCTTTAAGCTAAGAGTAAAATCTGACTCTACAAATTTTTCAGTCACCAGCATAAGTCCACTTGTTGGCCTTAGGGCTCCTGGAACAAAAACATTGATTTTGCCCCTAGTCTTAGTAAAAATATTTAATATTTTAGACGATTCCTTGTACCTAGTTTGCTTAACTACAATTCCCCTTGTTGTGATTTTATTATTGGTATCCAAAATTCTTCAGCTTGTCTTCCTTGTCTCTCCAGTTTTTTTCAACCTTGACCCAAAGATCTAGATTTACTTTTCTATCTAAGAATTTTTCCAGGTCTTCTGTAGCTTGAAGGCGAATTTTCTTTATCATAGACCCGCCTTTCCCTAAGATTATTCCCTTGTGAGAGTCTCTTTCACTATAAATTGTAGCTCCAATATTATAGCCTTGGCCGTCTTTTGTCGCCTTCATAGACTCTACTACAACTCCTACTCCATGGGGAACTTCTTCTCTAAGATTTGTTAAGGCTTTTTCTCTAATAATTTCTGAAACTATAAACCTTTCTGACTTGTCAGTTATGAAATCTTCTGGATAGTACCTAGGTCCTTGTGGCAGGTAGTCTTTAAGGGTCTTGAGAAGAAGATCTACATTTTCTCCTGTACTTGCAGATATTGGTATTATTTCTTTTATAAAATCTAAGTCCTTGTATAGGGAAATTAGTTCTAAGATTTTCCCCTTTTCTATAGTGTCAATCTTGTTAATGGCTAAAATTACATCTAAGTCCAGTTGGCTAAGAAAATTAATTATGTCTGTGTCTCTGGCTCCAATATAAGGGCTAGCATCAACTATATATAAAATTAGGTCAGCTTCTCCAACTGAGTCCTTAGAAATATTAAGCATATAATCACCTAGTTTGTTCCTAGGATTTTGCATACCAGGTGTGTCCAAAAAAATAATTTGAGCATCTTGGTCATTGTAAATCATTTTTATTTGGTCCCTGGTAGTTTGTGGCTTGTTAGAGATAATAGAAATTTTTTCTCCTAAAAGCCTATTTAGTAAGGTAGACTTGCCTACATTAGGTCTACCTATTACAGATACAAAACCTGATTTTGTCATTAATTACTCCTTTATAATACTTGAAAAATGAAAATTCCAATTAAGATCCCTAGCAAAGACCCTGCAACAACCTCTAAGGTTGAGTGGATTTTTCCTTCTACTCTAGACTCTGCCACTAGCAAAGCCATAATATAAGATAGTATGGTTACAATAGTGTTATCAGCTGTTGTAGATATTATTGTTGCACAGCAAAAGGCCAAAGATGAGTGGCCTGAAACTGCCCCACCATGAAGGTGGCTGCCCTTTGAATATCCTTTTAACAAGGCCTTTAAGCCTAAGGTTACAACTAAAACTAACAAAATTGCAACTAAGGTTAGATGAGATGGAGAATTAGTTATTCTCAGTAAGACTACAGACCTAACTTGGTCCAGCCTATCAAAGAATAACAAATAGCCTACTGCCACTGAATTTATGGCAGCTAACAAGACTCCACCTGCAGCAATATCCTTGGCAACCTTGGCTAAAGGATGATAGTCTTCTGTTACTAGGTCTACGGTCTTTTCAATGGCTGTGTTCATTAACTCTGCCACAATTACAAAAGAAATTGTTAGAAGCAAAAGAATGTATTCAACCCTAGAAAAATTAAAAAACATAGAAATAAACAAGACTATTAAGGCCATACTGTAGTGGATTTTCATGTTTCTTTCTGTTTCTACAGCTATAATAAGTCCATTAATAGCATAGTTAAAAGAATCTATTAAAGCTAAAACTATGTTTTTATTCTTGTCTCTTTTCATCTTCCTATTCCTAGGCGGTCCATTATTGCCTCTTCCCTTTGTCTCATTATTATTCTATCCTCTTCTTCAATATGATCATAACCTAACAAATGAAGAAGACTGTGAACTGTTAAATAGGAAAGTTCTCTATCTTCACTGTGACCAAATTCTTGGGCTTGGTCTTTAATCTTATCTAAATTTATAAAAATATCTCCTAAAAAATATTGGACCTGCTGTAATTCCTGGTCCCTAAAAAAATCTTTAGGCCTGTCTTCATAAGAAATAAAATCTACCAGGTCCATAGGAAAAGAGAGAACGTCAGTAACCTTGTCTACTTGTCTATAGTCCCTATTTATTTCTTGGATTTGATCTTTGTCAACTAAAAACACAGATCCTAAAATATTTTCTTCAATGCCCATAAGGTCCAAGGCAGTATCTATAGCCTTGTCAATTAAAGTATAATATTTTTCATCAATGGTCTCTTGGCTTTGGTTTAAGATCTCAATTTGGACCATAATAAAATCATCTCCTGTCCTTGGCATACTTACTAATATTTTACCACTTTTGCCTTAATTTTTCACTTAAATTTCCCATAATCTAAAAAAAGGAATCTTTTAAGACTCCCTTTTCTCTTCTTTTAATTTTTTCTTTGCTTCATCTGCCCTTTCATAGGCTTCGATTATTTTTTGGACAACTGAATGGCGAACTATGTCACTTTTGTCTAAGAATATAAACTTAATCTTTTCTATGTCTTGGAGGATGTTTATGACTTCAAGAAGGCCTGACCTTTGTCCCTTCTTTAGGTCGATTTGGGTTATATCTCCATTGACTATGGCCTTGGATCCTTGGCCTAGACGAGTTAGGAACATTTTCATTTGTTCTGTAGTGGTGTTTTGGGCCTCGTCTAAAATTATATAGGAGTTGTCTAGGGTTCTTCCTCTCATATAGGCAAGGGGAGCTACTTCTATAATATTTTTTTCCAGTAGGTCATAAAAAACATCTGCTCCTAGCATATCAAAAATCGCATCATAAAGAGGCCTTAAGTATGGGTCTACTTTCATTTGCAAGTCTCCTGGCAAAAATCCTAGGTTCTCTCCTGCTTCTACTGCAGGCCTAGTCAAGATTATTCTGGCCACTTCTTTTTCTTTATAGGCCTTAACTGCCATGGCCACTGCTAAATAAGTTTTCCCTGTTCCTGCTGGTCCAACTCCAAAGGTTACGTTATTTTCTTTTATAGCATCAATAAATCTTTTTTGGCCCAAGGTTCTAGGTCTGATAACCTTGCCTGTTGCAGAATAAATTATGGCTTCCTTAAAGTGTTTAGTAAAGTCTATTTCTGGATTTTTTTCACTTTGGTAAACAATGTATTTCACATCTCTAAGACTTAGGGACTTTTGTTGGTCAAGAATTTTCAACAGGCTGTGAATAAGCTTTTCTAGCTTATTTAAGTTTTCTGGCTGAGATGTAGATATTAGAAGGTAGCCTTCTTTTAAGTTTATTTTTGCTTGAAACTTTTCTTCTATGAATTTTATATTTTCGTCTAGCTTACCAAAAAGCTGGCTTAGCTGTCTAGGATCAACATAATTAATGTCTATTTCTATTTTTTCTTCTTTCATTTATACCTCACTTGTGTAATAGACTTGCTTATATTTTATCGCAAAAACAAAGGCAGCTATATGCCACCTCTGTCTTCTAATAAATTTTCTTTCTTAAGGCCTTTGGTTTGTCTAATATTTCTTTCATTATTACAGCTTCCCTTAGGTTTAAAGAAACTGAACCTTCTTGAAATACTGGCAGGTCTTGGTCTTCGTCAGCCTTATTTATTTCATTGTAATCATAGTCAAACATTAGGTTTTCGTCATCAGATCCATAAAGAGAAATTTCATAGTCATTTAGTCTTTGAGCCTGCAAAGCTTCTGTTTCTAGCTTTTCAGCTTCCATACTGTAGGATTTGTTTTCTTTTCTTTTGGTCTTTCTAGACTTTTCAAAAATATAAGTTGACTTATCTTCTTTAGGTTTTTGAGGCCCTGGATAAAGAGCCTTTTCAAGATTACTTAGAAAAGATCCTAAGTCATTTTGAGTTTTTTGCTTTTTATTTTGGGCTTCTTTTCTTTGAACTGAAGAGTCAAAGGTGTTCTTCCTTCGCTTCAAGTCTTGGTCAAACTTATAGTCTTCAAATTTTTTACTTGGTTTAACAAGTTTGCCTTTTTTTATATAAGAAGTGGCTAGAAAATAAATTATAATGAGGATTATCCCTCTCATTTATATCACATCCTAGTTGTTAATCTTATCTTTTTCTGAAGATCCTGCTTTGTCGTCAACTTTTGCTATAGAATCTCTCATGTCTGTGTCAGCCTTTATATTTTGCATATTATAGTAGTCCATTACACCTAATTTTCCTGTTTTTAGGGCATCAGCTAGGGCTAGTGGAACTTGTGATTCTGCTTCTACTACCTTGGCTTCCATTTCTACTACTTGGGCCTTCATTTCTTGTTCTCTAGCTAGGGCCATGGCTCTTCTTTCTGAGGCCTTGGCTTCTGCAATCTTCTTGTCAGCAGCTGCTTGGTCTGCTTGTAATTTAGCACCAATATTTCTAGCTACGTCTACGTCAGCTATGTCTATAGATAAGATTTCAAAGGCTGTACCTGAATCTAAGCCCTTGTTTAAGACTACTTTAGAAATGTTGTCAGGGTTTTCTAAAACGCTTTTGTAAGATGCTGATGAACCTACAGTTGTTACTATACCTTCACCAACTCTGGCTATTATTGTTTCTTCCCCTGCTCCACCAACTAGTCTATCTATATTGGCTCTTACTGTTACTCTAGCCTTTACAATAACTTCTATACCGTCTTGGGCTACAGCTGAAATATTTGGAGTTTCAATAACCTTTGGGTTTACAGAAACTTGAACTGCTTCTAAAACATTTCTACCTGCCAGGTCTATGGCTGCTGCTCTTTCAAATACTAGGGGTATGTTAGCCCTTTGAGCAGCAATCAAAGCGTCCACTAAGGTATTAATATTACCTCCTGCAAGATAGTGAGCTTCTAATTCTGATATATCTAAGTCTAAGCCTGCCTTTGTGGCTTTGATTAGGGGATTTACTATTCTAGAAGGAACTACCCTTCTTAGTCTCATTCCTACAAGATTGGAAAGTTTAATTCTAACTCCTGAGAAAAATGCTGTTACCCATAGTCCAACTGGAATAAAGGTGAAGAACATAACTAATAAAAATATTATTAGTATAGTTATTAAAATCGTACTAATACCTATAATGCTACCCATACTTTAAATCTCCTTTACAATTATTGTGTTTCCGTGAAGTTTTACAACTTCTACTTCTTGATCCTTATCTATAAAAGTTGACTCTGAACTAGCGTCAAATTTTATGCCATTTATTTGTACAAAACCATAGGGCCTTAACATAGTTAAAGTTTTTCCCCTGTCTCCAAGCTTAACTTCCCTTCCTTCTTCCTGGTGGTCTGAGCCAGAATTGCCTTTAATGGAAGTAGTTAAGGTTATATTAGAAAAGGTCCTGGAATTAAGACCGAATTTAAAGATTATATAAACTACAAGAACTGCTATAACAATGGCAATGATTATTGAGCTTAAGGCTTGTTGCAAGTTGGCCATAGAAGTTGCTAGGCCTATTATAGAAAGAACAATTCCTGCTATACCTGGCAAACCAAAACCTGGAATAAACAACTCTATTGCTATTAGAATAACTCCAACTACAAAGAATATAAGTGATATCCAAGAGGCGTTGCCTACCATTAAGTTACCTCCAAAGAAAAGCACAAAGGAAACTAAGGATATGGCTCCTGGAATACCAAAACCAGGCATTAAAAGTTCAACAATTAAACCTACAAAGGCCAAGACTATTAAAATTGAAGATACCCACTGCTGGGAAATAGCCTTAGCTAACTTAGTTGCCCAATCTTCATTGGCTTCAGCCTTTTTATAAGTAGCAATACCTAGGTCTTTTATAAGGTCATCAATATTTGCTACTGTTCCATCTGAAATTTTTATGACTTCAGCTTCTTGGGCTGTTAAATTTAATAGCTTACCCTTTTCTACTAGGTCTGGAATTTCCATTTCAGCATCAGCCATAGCTTCAACTACATCTGGATCTCTGCCTTGAACTTGGGCTGTATTTCTAAGTAGGGACTTCCACATAGACAGAACCTTTTCAGTGTTAGGAATGGTTTCTGCTGACCCAATAGTCCCCCTTGGGCTCATATAAATGTTGTCACAAGAAATAGCTATTAAAACTCCAGCTGATTCTGCCTTAGAATTAATATAACAAGTTGTGTCAAGCTTAGTATCTAAAAGGGAATTTTTTATTTTTTCTGCCCCGTCTACAAGACCTCCATAAGTGTCTAAGTCTACTATTAGATGACTTGCTCCTAGGTCTTCAGCTTCTTTAATAGCCAGGTCTACATAGCGAGCTGAGGCTTGGGTTATTTCTTCTTTTAAAGGAAGAACATAAACTAGGTCAGCATCTTCTGCCCCAAAGACCATAGGAGAAATTCCAAGGACTATTATAAGAACTAGGACAAAAATTTTCTTTAAAGATTTATTGGTCAAAGTTTGTGCTCCTTTCTGGAAAAGTTTTCACTTCAGTTTTTTCAACTACTATAAAAATTGAAGACAACTTTTACAATATATGTCTTTAAATTAACTTACTATATCTATACCCAAAAAACAAAAAAAGCCTCTAGAATTTCTAGAAGCTTAATGTTTTTATAAAAACTAATCTAATAAGAAGTCTTTAAAGTTATCAAAATTAGAAAAATCAAAATTTTCTTCGTAAACTTTAGTTTCTTGGTCTACTAGGTCCAGTCTTTCCTTAGACATGTTCTTTTCTGCAAAAGGATACAAAACGTCATTTTCTTTATTGGCATGACGTCTTAAAAGATAAGCATAGTTCATACCATGGGCAAGAATGTCCAGCTTATTTTTTGTAGAAGGATCTTCTTTGTAAAGCAATAGAGCCTTTTCAAACTCTGAAGTAGTAAATCTAGCTAGGTCGTGTTCTACTAACATGCCAGACCTAATTAGCTTGTCAGCAATGGCTCCAAAGTCTTCTAGCATATACTTGAAAAGAATGTCTTCTTCTTTCTTGTGGTGGTGGGCATCTGCATAAGTTCTAATAAAGTCCACACCCCTTAAAAAGAAATCAGGGTCTAGGTCTTCTTGGCCTGCTAAAATATTTATAAATTTTTCTTCTAAAATATTAGTAAAGTTTAAAATATTAGCATGTTCTTTTCTTAAAATTTCTATTCCGTACATCTTTCCACCTCATAAATTTCGTCTTTTGAAAAGCTAAAGTTATTGCCTTGGCTAATGCCCTTGGTCCAACTATCCCTTAGCCTGTAATAAGTCTGACCTCCATCTTTCCAAAACTTGCCATGTAGGTCTGTATTAATTCTCCAAGAAGCTTGGTCCTCACCTAGGTCAAGAGCTTCTATAGCCCTATCACATGGCATACCATCTGGAAAAGAATCGAAGATTTTTCCAACAAGGTCTGAACAAGTTTCATAACCTTTTAGCTCTTGGCCCTTTTGGTAGAAAAATTCTTCAAGGCTTGTGATTGCCACTCCATTATTTAATAAATCTTCTACTGTTTTGGCCATAAACTTTTCGCAAATTTCTATTTTTTCCTGTAACCAACCATGAATATTGTCGTGGTCAATTAAGTCTTTTAAATCTTTATTTTCTATTGGTCCTATAGACTGCTTAAATTCTTTTTCTAAGTCTGGATTTGGATAAGCTTCAAATAAACTGTTAATCAGTGATACTTGATAGACAACTTTTCCAAAAACCTTGTAGTGAATTGGTGCTAAAAATAAACTCATATTATCCTCCCTAAGTGTTTTCTAAGTTAATTATAAAAAATCTCCATTGAAAACTCAGTAAGATTTGTTACAGAATTTATTTTTTATAGTTTTCTTTAGTCAAACCGTAACAGACCAGGTCTATATATTGGTCCTGCTTCTTAAGATGGCCTTTTAAAGTTCCTTCGTAGACCATGCCAGCCTTTTCCATAACCCTGCCTGAGGCCTTGTTAAGGGGAAAGTGGCTGCCGTAAATCCTGTGATACTTCCTCTCTTCAAAGACATAGGCTATTATTCTTTTTAAGGCTTCTGTCATAAAGCCTTGGTTCCAATAAGCCTGACCTAACCAGTAGCCCACCTCTGCTCTTTTGTGAATTTGGGACAGTTCTAAGGATATGCAGCCCATAAGCTTTTGGTCCTTTTTGTCCCTAATGGCAAAAACCATAAACCTGTTAGGGTCCATGGCCTGGTCCAAATAAGCTAGCCAGTCTTTTGCATCTTCTAAGCTGTAGGGATAAGGCATGGACAAATTGTTCCTGTAGATTTCTATATCATTGCATAAATCTGCCAGCCTAAAACTGTCTTCAGCTTTAAAGGAAGATAGGATTAATCTATCAGATTCTAAAAAAATTTCTTTCATAGTTAACTCCAATAATTACTTCTTATCTTCCCTAATACCCTTTTTCAATTTTCCCTAAGCTACTTATAGGCTTAAAAAATCTTTGGTCCTTTGTTGTTGAGGATTTGTAAATATTTCTTCTGGATTACCTTCTTCTAAAATACTTCCTTGGTCCATAAAGATAATTCTATCAGAAACCCTTGAAACAAAATCCATTTCATGGCTAACAATTAGCATGGTCATGCCCAGGTCCCTTAAGTTTTTTATAGTTGCCAAAACTTCTCCAACCATTTCTGGATCCAGGGCAGATGTAGGTTCGTCAAAGAGAATTAAATCAGGTTCCATAGTAAGGGCTCTAGCTATGGCCACCCTTTGCTTTTGGCCACCTGAAAGTTGCCTAGGTCTAGCTTGCAAAAAGTCTGCCATGCCAACAAGTTCTAAGTTGTGAATAGCTTGACTTTCTACTTGCTTCCTGTCCTTATTTAAGACTTTAATAGGCGCCCTAGTACAATTTTCTAAAACAGTCATATTATTAAATAGATTAAAGTTTTGGAAGACCATGGCAACCTTGCCTTTAAAATCAGCAGTCTTAAAATCTCCCTCTAATATATTTTGGCCCTTGTAGAAAATTTCTCCTTGGTCAGGTCTTTCTAAAAGGTTAAGACACCTTAATAGAGTTGACTTTCCAGATCCAGATGGGCCTATAAGACTAATAACCTGGCCTTGTTGAAGATTAAAGGAAATTCCCTTTAAAATTTCATTGGCTCCAAAGGACTTTCTTAAGTTTTTTACTTGTAATAAATTTCTTTCCATAATTCTCTCCTAGTTTGCACTTTTCATTACATCAGTTCTCTTAGATCTTACATAAGTTTCTGGGTCAGCTAACATTTTCTCTACAAAATGCAAGAAATAAGCTATAGACAAGGTCAGGGTCAAATATATTATTGAAGTTATTAAATAAGTTTCAAAATACATTAGATTGCCTCCTACTATGGACTTTGTTGTAAAGAAAAGTTCATTTACAGCTATAACATTTAATACAGAAGTGTCCTTAATATTTACTATAAATTCGTTGCCTATGGCAGGAATAATATTTCTTAAAGCCTGGGGCAAGACTACCTGGGTCATAGTTTGGAAATGGGTCATGCCTAAGGCACTAGCAGCTTCAAACTGACCTTGGTCTATGGAATTTATCCCTGCCCTAACAACTTCAGATAAGTAGGCACCAGTGTTAACAGAAACAACTAAGAAGGCCGCCTCCATTGGAGACAAATTAATTCCAGCAAATTGCAAAAGTCCAAAGTAAACTAAAACAGATTGGACAATCATAGGAGTCCCCCTTAAAACTTGGACATATACATTGGCAAGGGCCTTTAAAATATTTAAGACTAAATTTTTGCCCTTGTTTAAAGATGCTGGTATGGTTCTAATAATACCTACAAAAAGTCCAATAAGCAGTCCTACAAGAGTTCCTACCAAAGAAATTATTAAGGTAATTCCTGTTCCCCTTAAAAAATTTCCCTTGTTTTCTGCAAATATATTTTTCATATTGGTCATAAAGCTTCCAGCTTGATCTTCACTGTTTTGTAGCTTGTTCATTTGGTCCATTAGGTCTAGTCTTTGATCTAAGGAAATTGTTGCTAAAATTTCATTTAGTTCTTCTCTTAATGGATTGTCCTTTTTAATCCCTATAGCAATTTGGGTATCTTCTGGACTAGTTTCAAAGCCTGGGTTCAAGTCTACCATCATAAGACCAACACCAGCAGCTTGGGCCGCCATGGCTTCTGGTCTTTCTGCAACATAGCCATCTGCCTTGCCAGTTTGAACTGCAACTCTCATAATTGAAAAGTCAGACATGGCCTCTAGGTGATTTACTTGTGGAATTTGGTCTATAACTGTGTCATGGAAGGTGTTCAGTTGAGCTACAATTCTAGCTGCAGAAAAATCTTCTAGGCTTTTAGCCTGGCTGTAAGCCCCATCACCACTTACTACCATAACTAGGTCTGATTCATAATAGGCATCTGAAAAGTCTATTTGCTTGGCTCTTTCAGCTGTTGGGCTCATACCTGCCATTATCAAATCAATTCTTCCAGATGTTAGAGCTGGCACAAGACCGTCCCATTCAATTTTTACTGCTACTAGATCCTTGCCTAGGGATTCTGCAATTTTTCTAGCCATTTGAACATCATAGCCATTGGCAAAGTCGCTGGACCCTTCAATTGGAACTGCTCCATTAGCTGCTGTTTTTTGTGTCCAATTAAATGGAGGATAGGCAGCTTCAAGGCCTATTCTCAAAACATTGTCTTCACTGGCCTTAGCCTGGCTTGGAAGGATAAACACACTTGCACTTACTAGTAAAAGTGCTAAAAGTAAACAATAAATTCTTCTTCTCATTTTCTTCTCCTAAAAATATTATTTTTATGACAATACTGAAATAAAAAAAGCCCCATCCCAGTTGTTTCCAACTTGGGACGGAGCGTTAAAATCCGTGTTACCACCCATTTTCGCCTATACTTCACAGCCTAGGCCTTATCAAGTACCATCATACTCTCCTTCTGTAACGGGAAGTCCCGACAACCTATCAAAAATCCAGGCTGCTGCTCAAAGTCTTTTTTCTCTCCTACTAATATCATCTTCTCTCAGCTTATGAAGACTCTCTGTAAATATATCATAGGGGTTACTCTTCTTTTCAAAGCATTTAATTAAAATTAATATTAGCAAGCTTTTACATACTTGTCAAGAAAAATTTTAAATTATTTTAAAATTTCTTAAATATTTTTACTTTGCTAAAATTTTCCAAAGGAAAAGCTCCGCCAAATTGACGAAGCTTAATATTTTTTATTTAAAATATTCAACAGCTGCTTTAAATATATTGTCCCCTTCCATTGGGTCAATGTTTTTAAACAAGCCTTGTTCATTTCTTTCTGGGTGGCCCATTCTTCCGTAGATTTTTCCGTACTTGCATATAAGGCCTTCAATGTTATAAGCAGAGCCATTTACTCCTGATTTATAAACTGAGGCAACTTGTTCATTGGCCAAAAGTTCTTTTAACATTGTTTCATTTACTACAAGTCTGCCTTCATAGTGGGCTACTGGTGTTTTGTAAACTTTTCCTTGGTCAAATCCTGCCAACCATGGTGAGTTTGTAGTTTTGATTTCTATGTCTTCAATTCTAGATACAAAGGAGCCTGAAGAGTTAAAGCTAATGGTCATGTCCTCTTCTTCTTGGTCCTTAATTCTACCATATGGTAGTAGGCCTGATTTTACTAGGGCCTGGAAGCCGTTGCCTAGACCTAGAATTAAGCCGTCATTTTCACTTAACAAATATTCTACAGCTTCTTTTACTTCTGCCATTCTTAAGATGTTGGCTATATATTTGCCAGCTCCATCTGGTTGGTCACCTGTTACAGCTCCACCAGCAAAGGCTAGAATATGAGACTTTTTAATTTCTGCTGCAAAGTTCTTTCTTGACTCAGCTAGTTCTTCTTGGTTTCTGTTTTTATAAACAAAGTTTACAACTTCAGCACCAGCTTCTGTAAAGGCCTTAGCCAAATCATACTCTCCGTTAGTTCCGTAGAAAATTGGAATTAGAACTCTAGGTCTGTCTGTCTTTACAGTAGACTTAAGTTTTCTTTCAAGCTTTTCATTTTTTAGGTCCTTGGCTTCAAGGGCTTCTTCCTTAACAAAGACTGGGTCAAAGCTGTTTAAATAAGCCTTGGCTAGGTCTTCTTGGTCTAGAACTTGACCATTAACTGTCATTTCTTCTGCAAAGCTACCAATATTTTTAATAAAGTCTCTGTCTTCAAGATATTCTACAATAAAGGATCCATATTTTGGTGAATATAGGTCGTCAAGTTCTATATTAAAGCCTGTTTGGTAAAGGGCTTGTTCGAAGATTTGTGGCAGACTTCCCTTGTGAGTTATAGCAGAAGCAGCTATTATGTTGCCAGCCTTTATTTCTTGGTGAACTTTGGCAAAGTTGTCCCTAGTTTGGTCAAGGTCTAGTAGGCCATTTTGGTCATAGGAAACTTCTACTAAGCCTAACTTGCCCTTGCCTTTAAATTCTGGAGATATAATATTTTCTATATCTGCAGTTGTTACTGCAAAGGAAATCAAGGTTGGTGGCACATTAATGTCTTCAAAAGTTCCACTCATTGAGTCCTTGCCTCCAATTGGAGGAGCATCAAAGGCAGCAGAAGCTGTTAGAGCTCCAAGTAGGGACTTTAATGGCTTGGACCAAGATTCTTCAGAGCCTAGTCTTTCGTAGAATTCTTGGAAGGACAACCTAATTTGATCTAAATTAGAACCTGCTGCTATAAGCTTGGCTATTGATTCTATAACTGCATAGTAGCCACCTAAATATTGGGACTCTTGAGATAGATATGGATTAAAACCATAAGACATTAAAGATACAGTGTTTACATTGCCTTCAAGGGCAGCAACTTTTGCAGCCATAACTTGGATTGGGGCTGTTTGTTTCTTGCCACCAAGGGGAGCCAAAACTGTACCACGACCTACTGTTGAGTCAAATAATTCTATAATATTCTTCTTTGAAGTAATATTTAAGTCTTTCAAATACTTGCCTAGATTCTTTGGATCTTGGTCAGCAACTTTTAAAGACTTAGCTGGTTCTTCAGAAGTTACTAGTACTTTTTGATTTCTTTCTGCTCCTGAAGTGTTAATAAAGTCATAAGAAAGGTCAGCTATTACCATATCCTTATGGTACATGGTCATTCTGTTTGTGTCTTTTACTTCAGCAACTAAAGTAGCGTCTAAGTTTTCTTCATCTGCAAGTCTTACAAATTCTTCAAAGTCTTTCTTGGCAACAACTACTGCCATACGCTCTTGAGATTCAGAAATAGCAACTTCTTTTGGCTTTAAGCCTGGGTATTTTACAGGTACCTTGTCTAAGTGGATTTCAATACCGTCAGCAAGTTCGCCAATGGCTACAGAAACACCACCAGCACCAAAGTCATTACACTTTTTAATTAACTTGGCTGCTTTTTCGTTTCTAAATAATCTTAAGATCTTTCTTTCTTCTGGAGCATTACCCTTTTGAACTTGGGCAGATTCTGTAACTATAGACTCAACATTGTGAGACTTAGATGAACCTGTAGCTCCACCAATTCCGTCTCTACCAGTTTTGCCACCTAGAAGAATTACTAGGTCTCCATCTTGTGGATCTAGTCTTTTTACATTTTCTATAGGAGCACAAGCCATTATGGCTCCAGCTTCCATTCTCTTGGCCACATAGCCTGGGTGATATATTTCATCAAGATAACCTGCAGCTAGGCCAATTTGGTTGCCGTAAGAAGCATAACCCTTGGCAGCATCAATGGCTAGTTTTCTTTGTGGTAATTTTCCTTCTAAGGTTTCTTCAAATGGAGTTAGAGGATTACCTGCACCAACTACTCTCATTGCTTGGTAAACAAAGGCTCTAGCAGAAAGTGGGTCCCTGATAGCCCCACCTAAACAAGTAGAAGCTCCGCCTGTAGGTTCGATTTCAGTTGGGTGGTTGTGGGTTTCGTTTTTAAATAAAAGTAGGTAGTCTTCTAGACTTTCCTTGCCATCTTTTTCAACTCTAACCTTAATTTTTATAGAACAAGCATTGATTTCAGAAGAAACTTCCAGGTCTTCAAGCTTATTGTTCTTCCTTAAATATTTAGATAAAATTGTACCAAAAGACATTAAAGACATTGGTTTTTCAATTCCTAATTCCTCTCTCATTTGTAAATAATGATCAAAGGCTGCCTTAATTTCTTTGTCAAGGGCAGTTTTTGTCTCAAAGTCTATGTCTAAATAAGTGTTAAAGGTAGTGTGACGACAGTGGTCTGACCAATAGGTATCAATAATGGCAAGCTCTGTTTCATTAGGGTCCCTATCTTCAGATTTAAAATAATCTTGTAAAAATTTCAAGTCGTCATAGTTCATAGCAAGATTTTCGTCTACTAAAAACTGTTTTAAAGTTTCTTCATCATAGTCTGTAAAGCCATCAAAAGTAAGGTTTTCTAAGTTTTCTTTAACATCTTTTCTTAAAGTTTTAACTTCCTTACTTAGGTCTATAGTTTGGCTATCAACTGGATTTACTAAGTAGTCTTGAATTTTTTCTAAGTCTTGGCTGGCTAGGCCTTCAAAAACATAAAGATCAGCTGATCTAAGAAGTACTTCTTGGTCAGTGAATAGGGCAATGTTATCTAAAAGCCCTTGGTTTCTTTGGTTAAATTGGCCTGGTAAAAGGCTTACACAAAGATAGCTATCAAAAGTTTTTTCAAGGTCCTTGGCTTTTTCATTTACAAAAACTTGGTCAACTGGTTTTTCTGCTAAAACATTGTATAAAATGGAATCTAAAATTTCCTCCCTACATTCAAGGTCATAAAATCTATAAGCCTTAAGGGACTTTAGATCTATGTGTAGAAAATCTTTAATTTCTTCAATTAAAAGTTTTTCCCTATTGTCATCTTTTCTTCTCACCAATACTCTGTTTACACAAGTATTACTATTATTCATATATCCTCCTTGTATAATGAAATAAAAACAGTCCTTCTAACAAAAGAAATAAGCTAAACATAAAAAAGAGAACTAATAAAAGTCCTCTAAAAGTTTATACTTATTGGATTAAAGCTAAATGTGGAGACACTCCAGCCTTTAAAAAAAGATAAATGCTTAAATTTTCTCATCCCTAAAAGTGAAATTAACACCATAAGTCTCTCCCCAAATAATTTCACTAACATTATAACATAAGTTTATTTTTAAATGTAGATGTAGGCCCTATTTTTTTAAAAAATCAAAGGCAATTCTCGGAGACCCATCTTCCACAAAGATAATTCCACAATTTTTAAAGCCTGCCCTCTTAATGGCTTTTATCATAGCTGTATTTTCTTGGTGGGTGTCCACTCTTAAGTATGGGCCTTGTTCCTTGGCAAAGGCAAAACAAGCTTGGCCTACTCCACAAGTAAGGCCATCTGATCCTAGTCTATGAATGGTCCAATAAGGTAGGTCTGCTGACCACTGGCCTTGATAAATCTCTTGATAAGTTGGATCTTCACCATAAACTAGAGCAAAGCATCCAACAACTTGGCCATCTTTTATACACACATAAGAATTTTCTTTTTCTATGTCATTAATAAGAACTTCTAAGCTAGGCCTAGTTTTTCCCCATTGATTAGGATTACCTCTAGCTATCATAAGCTCTCTAGAAATGGAAATTATTTTCTTTATATCTTCAAGGTCGTCAAAAGTTGACTTTCTAATTGTTAGTTCCATGGCTCCTCCGTCTAAATTTATTCCATAAAAGTTACTTCTTTGGCTGTGATTTTGTTTATAGTAAATATATTCCCAAAAATATATAAATTTAAGCATTTCTATTAAAAATTTTTATATAACCATAAAAAAATCTTATAAGTCCTTAGCCTTAGTGGTGTTAAAATTATATTTATTGGAATTTTATTTTTAAAAGATATAAGATATATGCATAGTAATTTTTTATTAAGTGAAATACAAATGAGGTTTTGATTTTATGGAAAACAAAAAATATTATTCCAGGGCCTTAAAGGTGGCCTGGCCCTCGGTTTTAGAAAGCTTTTTTATAGCCCTGGCTGCCATGATTGATACAATGATGGTTGGAAAACTAGGTCCCTATGCAATAGCTGCCATAGGTCTTACTACCCAACCAAAGTTTATAGGCTTTATAGCCTTTATAGCCATAAATATTTCTGTATCTGCCTTAGTTGCTAGACGAAGGGGCCAAGAAGACAAAAAGGGAGCCAACGAAGTTTTTCTTACAGCCATTACTATAGCCATAATTTTAGTTATCCTAGTTTCTATTGTGTCTGTAAGTTTAGCTGATCCTTTAATGCGTTTTTCTGGTTCCAAGGAAGACACCCATCTTTATGCTGTTGAATATTTTAGAATAATTATGGGAGGCATTGTTTTTAATGTAGTTGCCATGACTATAAACGCTGCCCAAAGAGGATCTGGTAATACAAAAATTGCCTTTGTAACTAATTTAGTGTCATCAGTTATAAACATTATTTTTAATTACTTACTTATTGGCGGTAACTTTGGCTTCCCTGCCCTTGGTGTTAGAGGAGCTGCCATTGCTACAGTCTTTGGATCTTTTGTAGCCATGATAATGGCCATTAGGTCTTTGTTTAATCCTAGCTCTTTAATTGACATTAAATACATTATTGACAGCAAAATAAAAATGTCCTTTAAAACATTTAAGTCAATTTTCCAATTATCCTTTAACATATTTTTTGAAAATTTAGCAATGAGAGTTGGATTTTTAATCACAGCAATTACTGCAGCTGGTCTAGGAACTCGTGCCTTTGCAGTTCACAATGCTGGTATGAATATTTTGTCCCTAGGTTTTTCTTTTGCAGATGGCATGCAGGTAGCAGCTGTCGCCTTAACAGGAAGGGCCCTAGGAGAAGGAAAAAAAGACCTGGCAATAATTTACGGTCATGTGTGCCAAAAAATTGGTTTTGGAATTTCAATTTTATTTTCTTTAATAATGTTTATCTTTGGGAAAAATATTATGGGCTTGTATTTTAAAGAGCCAGAAATAATTGCTGACGGCCTAATTATAACTAGGTTTATGATGGTAATAGTCCTCCTACAAATCTCACAAATTATCTATGGCGGTTGCCTAAGATCTGGAGGAGATGTAAGATATACCCTGGTAGTTGGAATAATTGCAGTAACAATTATCCGTTCTGCCGTTACTTTAGCTACAGTTAATGTATTTGAACTTGGTCTTTATGGAATTTGGATAGGTATTTTATCTGACCAGCTTACTAGATTTGTTCTTTTAAGACACAGGTTCAAACAAGGCAAGTGGACTGAAATAAAAATTTAAACAAAAAAGAGGTTGCAAGAAATTTCCTGCAGCCTCTAATTTTTTTATTCTACTACTCTTTGGATATTGCCACCAATGCCCTTTAGCTTGGCTTCTATATCTTCATAGCCTCTGTCTATGTGATAAATATTATAAACTTCAGTTTCCCCTTCAGCAACAAAGCCTGCTAGGATTAAGGCAGCTCCACATCTTAGGTCAGTGGCATAAACTTTATTGCCTACTAGCTTTCTGCCGCCTTTTATAATGGCAGACCTGTCATCTACAGATATAACTGCCCCCATTCTCTTAAACTCATCTACATGCATAAATCTATTTTCAAAAACAGTTTCTATTACAGTATTAGTTCCTTGGCACTGGGTCATCATAGCCATAAATTGGGCCTGCATATCAGTTGGAAAACCTGGATAAGGCAGGGTCTTTATGTCTATACTTTTTAGAACTTCTGGCCCCTTAACCCTAACTGAATCATCAAATTCTTCTATTTGGCAGCCAACTTCTTCTAGTTTTGAAATAACTGGTCTTAAGTGGTCAGTTATTACATTTTCAATTAGCACATCACCTTGGGTAATTGCAGCTGCAACCATAAAGGTTCCTGCTTCAATTCTATCAGGAATAATTTGGTGTCTGGCTCCATAAAGCTTGTCTACACCGTCAATAATTATAGTATTAGTTCCAGCTCCCTTAATATTTCCACCAAGTTTTCTTAAGAAGTTAGAAAGGTCAACAATTTCTGGTTCCATAGCAGCATTTTCTATAATAGTTCTACCTTCAGCAAGAACAGCTGCCATCATAATATTTTCAGTTGCCCCTACAGATGGAAAGTCTAGGTAGACCTTGCCACCAACTAAGTGGTCTGTATGAGCTAAGATATAGGAATCTTCTCCATCATCAGATTCTCCATAGTGTTCTTCACAGTCTACTCCCAAAGCCCTAAAACCTTTTAAGTGCAAGTCAATTGGTCTAGCACCAATGGTACAGCCACCTGGAAGAGAGTTCTTGGCCTTGTTCATTCTACCAAGCAAAGGTCCCATTACTAAAAATGACGCCCTCATCTTGCTCATAAGTTCATACTTAGTTTCATAAGTATTTATTTCTTTAGCATTTATTTTTACTACTCCATCACCTAGGTCTTCTACCTTGGCCCCTAAGGCTTTTAGAACCTGGCACATAATTTCCACATCTTTTAGTTTTGGCACATCTTCAAGTATTATGTCTTCTGTTCCTAGAAGAGTTGCAGCCAAAATAGGCAGACAGGCGTTTTTGGCCCCACTAACCCTAATCTTACCTTCTAGGTTCATGCTTTTTTTTACTATCAGTTTTTCCAACTGTAATCCTCCATCCTATATTTATAATAAAGTTTTATAAAATCAAATTAAAGTGGGGAAGAAAATTATTCCCCACTCTTTTATATCAAATAATGAAGCTTTTTTCAATCATTGATTTAAGCTTTTAGACCTTTAAATTCATAACCAGCATCTTCAATTAGCTTTTTATATGTTTCAAGGTCATAGTCTTTGGAAGTTGTAAGATGGGCAGTCTTGTTTTCTAAGTCTACCTGAACCTTAACTCCATCAAGACTTTCTAAGGCTTTCTCTACCCTATTTGAGCAGTGGCTACAAGTCATACCTTCAACTAAAATATCCAAGCTTTTTTCTTCTAGCTTATTTATGTCAGCCTTTAGCTGGGCTCTGTTCACCTTAAAATCTTCAACAGAATCTTCTTTTAGATCATGGCTGTCTAAGGCCTTAAAGGTGTTTAGTCTTAAAGCATTACTTACAACAAAAACTGAAGAGAAACTCATGGCCAAGGCTCCTAACATTGGAGATAGTTTTAGACCAAAGGAGGAATAAAACAAACCTGCTGCTATTGGAATGCCTAGTACATTGTAGAAAAAGGCCCAAAATAGATTTTGTTTAATATTTTTTAAGGTGGCCTTGCCTAGCTTTATGGCATTAACCACATCTATTAGGTTGTTTTTCATTAAGACAATGTCAGCAGATTCCATGGCTATATCAGTTCCTGCTCCTATGGCCATACCAATGTCTGCTTGGACTAAGGCTGGTGAGTCATTAATACCATCGCCAACCATGACTACCTTGGCTCCCTGATTTTGAAGTTCTTCAACTGCTTGGGCCTTGTGTTGAGGTAGAACATCAGAAATAATATCTGTAACTCCAATTTCCTGGCCAATGGCTTGGGCAGTAATTTGGTTGTCTCCAGTTAGCATTACTACTTTTATTCCCTGGGCCTTTAATTTTTCTATGGCTTCTTTGGAAGATGTTTTTACTACATCAGCAGCAGCTAAAATACCAAGGACTCCTTCTTGGTCAGCAAAATACATTGGAGTCTTTCCTTCTCTAGCCAGTCTTTCAGACTCTGCTTCTATTTGGTCAGATTTAATAGCTAATTTTTCTAAAACTTTTTTATTTCCAGCATAATAGTCCTGGCCATTTATTTTGCCTTTAATGCCTAAACCAGGTAGGGCTTCAAAGCTTTCAACTTCTAGGCTCTTGGTTTTTTCTTCTTTAGTAAAGTTAACTATAGCTTCAGCTAAAGGATGTTCAGATTGGACTTCCATGGCATAGGCCAGATTTATTAATTCTTCTTGGGAAGCCTTAATGGAAATTAAGTCAGTTACAAAAGGCTTGCCTAAGGTAATTGTTCCTGTTTTGTCTAAGACTACTGTATCAACATGGCCCAGGCCTTCTAAACTTTCAGCAGACTTAATTAAGACTCCGAAAGAGGCGCCCTTTCCTGTTCCAACCATTATTGCAACAGGTGTGGCCAAACCTAAGGCACATGGACAAGAAATTACTAGAACTGCCACAGCCATTTGCATGGCAAATTCAAAGCCATGGCCTAAGAAATACCAAACAAGGAAGGTTGCTAGGGCTATAAGAAGAACTACAGGTACAAAAATTCCTGAAATCTTGTCTGCTAATTTTGCTATTGGAGCCTTTGATGAGGAGGCCTTCTTTACCATTTCTACAATTTGAGACAAGGTAGAATCTTCCATGGATTTTGTAACTTCCACTTGGATAAAGCCGTTATTGTTTATAGTTGCTGTGAATACTTCATCGCCTATATCCTTGGTCACTGGTATTGATTCTCCAGTTAAAAGAGATTGGTCAACAGATGAAGACCCAAAAACAACCTTGCCGTCAGCTGGAATTCTTTCACCAGGTCTAATAAGAAGAATGTCTGCAACTTGGATTTGGTCAACTGGAATTTCAACTTCCTGGCCATCTTTTAAGACTCTGGCAGTTTTTGGTGCCAGGTCCATTAACTTGGAAATAGCCTTGGAAGTCTTTCTCTTAGACCTTGCTTCAAAGTACTTTCCTAAGGTAATTAGGGTTAGGATAGTAGCTGCAGATTCAAAATATATGTCGTGGCTAAATTTTTCAATTACAGCCATATTTTGGTCCCTAAAGCCAATAATTAACATAAAAATGGCATAAAAGCCATAAAGATAAGATGCTCCAGAACCAATTGCTATTAAAGAGTCCATGTTTGGGGTCCTATTAAATAGAGACTTAAAGCCTCCAATAAAATAAGCCCTGTTAACGAATAATATTGGCGTTGCCAAAATTAGTTGAACAAAAACATTTATTAGAGAATTTTCCATGCCCTTTAAAAATCCTGGACTTGGTAGACCCATCATAGGTCCCATGGCCACATACATTAAAAGTATCATTAAAGGGAAGGAAATCCTAAGCCTGAAGACCTTGTCTTCTAGCTCTTCCTTGTATATATCTGTAGTCTGACTAGAATCTCTAGAAGCAGATCCTTGATCTTTTAAACTTTGGGCTTGGTAGCCTGCCTTTTGAACAGCTCCAATTATATCTTGATCACTTAGTTTTTTATCATTAAAGGACACATCCATTGATTTTGTGAGAAGATTAACCTCTACCTTGTCTACTCCTTCAATCTTAGCAACAGATTTTTCAACTGCAGCAACACAGGAGGCACAGGTCATCCCCTCAATTTTAAATTCTTTGTCCATTTATTTATCACCTACTTTTTAATTCCTAGTAATCTACTATGAATTTACCCGAAAAGTTAGGGGCCAAGCAAAAAAGCTGGTCCCTAAAAAAATTTCATCTATTTTACAACTATGTTTATAATCTTGCCTGGAACGAAAATTTCCTTAACAATATTCTTCCCTTGGAAAATTTCCTTGCCTTGGTCAGACTCATAAAGGTCCTTCAAAACTTGGTCCTTGCCTGCATCACGAGATGCCTTAAGCTTCATTCTTAGCTTGCCATTAACTTGAACAGGATATTCAACCTCGTCTTTAATTGTTTTTTCTTCATTAAAGGATGGCCATTTTTGGTCTACTATATGACCTGGGAAGGCTGCAAGTTCCCAAAGCTCTTCTGTTAAGTGAGGAGCAACAGGATTTAATAGGATTAAATAAGTCCTAAATTCAGCCTTGTTTATGGCTCCCTTCTTAGTAATGGTGTTTAAAAGTTCCATTAAGGCAGCTATGGCTGTATTAAATTTAAGACTTTCATAGTCTTCACTAACCTTTTTAATAGTTTGGTGGAAGGAAATTTCCAAATCTTCTGAATAATTTTCACCGTCAACTAAAAGTTCTTGAAGCTTCCAAACCCTGTCTAGGTATCTTCTAGTTCCTATTAAAGATTCTGTTGACCAAGGAGCTGCCTTTTCAAAGTCACCCATAAACATTTCATAGGTCCTTAAAGTGTCGGCTCCATACTCATTTACAATGTCATTAGGATTAATAACATTGCCACGAGACTTGGACATTTTTTCTCCATTGGAACCTAGGATCATACCATGGGAAGTTCTCTTTGCATATGGTTCCTTAGTTGGAGCTATGCCTAGGTCATATAAGAACTTGTACCAAAATCTTGAATATAATAAGTGAAGGGTTGTATGTTCCATTCCTCCATTGTACCAGTCTACATTTAGCCAGTAGTCCCTAGCTTCTTTTGAGGCCAGTTCTTCCTTGTTATGAGGGTCAATATATCTCATAAAGTACCAAGAAGATCCAGCCCACTGTGGCATGGTGTCAGTTTCTCTGTGAGCTGGTCCGCCACAAGCAGGACAAGTTGTATTTACCCAATCAGTCATCTTAGAAATTGGAGAAGATCCGTCCTTTGATGGTTCATAGGATTCTACTTCAGGTAGGGTTAGTGGTAGGTCCTTTTCATCAACAGGAACCCAGCCACATTTTGGACAATGAACTAGTGGAATAGGCTCTCCCCAATATCTTTGTCTAGAGAAGATCCAGTCCCTAAGCTTGTAGTTAGTTTTCTTGTCTCCAATATTATTTTCTCTAGCAAATTCTATGGCCTTTTCCTTGGCTTCTTCTACACTTAGGCCATTAAGGATGTGAGAATTTATCATCTTGCCACTTTCAATATCTGTAAAGGCTTCTTTGTCAATGTCTCCACCAGCTACAACTTGGATTATAGGCAGGTCAAATTTCTTTGCAAAGTCATAGTCCCTTTGGTCATGGGCTGGAACAGCCATAATGGCTCCAGTTCCATAAGTTGCCAGTACATAGTCAGAAATCCAAATTGGAATTTCCTTCTTAGTAAACGGATTTATAGCCTTTAAGCCAACAAGTTCTACACCAGTTTTGTCCTTAACAAGTTCAGTTCTTTCAAATTCAGAAAGATGGGCTGCCTTGTTTTGGTAGTCTTTTACTGCATCAATATTTTCAATTCTGTCAGCATATTTTTCTATAATCTTGTGTTCAGGAGCTATAACCATATAGCTAGCCCCATAAATTGTGTCTGGTCTAGTAGTAAATACTTCTAAGTAGTCCTGAGAATCAGCTATAGGGAATTTCAGCTCAGCTCCAATAGACCTGCCAATCCAGTTGATTTGTTGGGCCTTAATCCTGTCAAGATAATCCACATCAGCTAGGTCATCAATTAGCCTGTCTGCATATTCAGTAATCTTTAGCATCCATTGGGACCTGATTTTTTGTTCAACTTCAGTGCCACATCTTTCGCAGGCTCCATTTACAACTTCTTCGTTGGCAAGTCCTACTAAACATGAAGGACACCAGTTAATTGGCATTTCCTTTTTGTAGGCTAGGCCCTTTTTGAAAAGTTGAATGAAAATCCATTGGGTCCACTTGTAATAGTCTGGGTCAGTTGTGTTTATTTCCTTGGACCAGTCAAAAGAAAAACCTAAGGCTTGTAGCTGAGACTTAAAGTTAGCCACATTATCTTCAGTAACCTTCTTAGGATGGATGCCAGTTTTGATGGCATAGTTTTCAGTAGGAAGACCAAAGGCGTCCCAGCCCATTGGATAAAGGACATTTAGGCCTTCTAATCTTTTCTTCCTAGCTACAACATCTAAGGCTGTATAAGGTCTAGCATGACCAACATGAAGACCTTGGCCAGATGGATAAGGAAACTCTACTAGAGCATAAAATTTTTCTTTGTCAGCATCTACTTGGCAAACAAAAGACTTATTGTCCTGCCAAAACTTCTGCCATTTTTTCTCCACATCATGGTGATTATATTTGTTCATTTTGCCTCCAATATCTATAAATCTAAAATTATTCATTGAAATATTTAGTCCTAAAAATAACTTATCTTCTATTATACTACAAAATTTAAACATAGGCTAAAAAATATGGAAAAAATAAAATAAGACTGTGAAATCATCAGTCTTTATGGGAAAATCCTAGAATTAAAATAAGGGCCAAGAAAATTTCCTGGCCCCTAATCTTTTAACTTTTATTTTACTTATGGTCTGCGTAATATTTTTGGCCAAGTAAGTCAGCTGTTAATACAAAGTCTCTTAACTTTTCTGGAGTCATTTGGCCAGGATGGTTGTGAATTGATTCTCCTTCTGCACAGGCCTTTTCACAGCCAATCATCAGCTCTTCTTCTTTTATTTTCATGTCTGCCAAAGTAAGTGGTAGGCCAATTTTGTAAACAAAGTCCATTACCTTGTATAATTCATCTTTAGGAGCACCTTCAATTAATAGTTGAACAATTGTACCGAAGGCTACTACCTCTCCATGCATAGCATCTAAAGATGGAATGTCAGTAAAGCCATTATAAATTGAGTGGGCTGCTGCTAGGCCGCCGTTGTCAGCTCCAACTCCTGAAAGATAAGTTGCAGCTTCAATAGTCTTGTCTACAGCTTGGTTTACTAATTTCTTTTCTAGAGATTTTATGGCAATTTCTCCATTTTCAAAAATTGTGTCCCTACAAAGCTTACAAAGGGCTAGGGCTGATTCAGAAATTCCACCATTTTCCAAAGATGGAGCCTCTACAGACTTACAAAGTCTAGCTTCATAATAAGTTGCCAAAGCATCACCAATACCAGCCTTTAAAAATCTAGCTGGAGCACTGGCTATTACAGCTGTGTCTACCATTACCATATTTGGGTTATTAGGATAGAAAATATATCTATCAAAAGTTCCGTCATCATTGTAGATTACAGAAAGACCTGTACAAGGTGCATCTGTAGCAACAACTGTTGGAAGGACTATAACTGCTTTCTTATTATAATAAGCAACAGCCTTGGCAGTATCAATAGCTGATCCTCCACCAAGTCCAATTATTGCATCTATGTTTTCTTCTCTTACAATCTTTGAAATTCTTTCTATTTCTCCATTGGAACTAATGCCAGAAAAGCTTTCATATTTTCTATAAGCATCAGAATCTCCAAAAGAACTTTCTATTTTGTCCTTACAATACTTTAGACCACTGGCTGAAGCAACGAATAAAAATCTTTGGCCATAGTCTTTGGCATAGTCATAAAATTCCTTTAGTGCATCTCTTCCTTGAACATATTTTTGTGGCGCTCTAATTAATTTAAGCATAAATCCCTCCATTTCTAAATTTTCCAACTGCTAACTACAAAGAAAAAATTTCCTTGCTTATTTTTTTCTTACCCTCAAATATAAAAAATCCATCTGCTTTTTAGAATTTTTTATTTTTTCATAAGAAAAATACTTACATTTATATTTTAATTTGTCCTTTTAAGGCTTTTCTGTGACTTTAGTTACAGACTTAAATAATATTTGCCTATAACATATAAGTAGAAAAATTATATTTTTGAAAATCTAGGAGGTTTTAATTATGAAAAAAGCAACAATACAATTAGAAGATTTAGCATGTCCATCATGTGCAATGAAAATTGAGGCAGCTGTAAAAAGCGTAGACGGTGTAGACAAAGATAGTGCCAAGGTTATGTTTAATGCTAGCAAGGTTAAATTAGACTTTGATGAAGAAAAAGCATCTATTGACCAAATTGAAGGAGCCATTAAAAAAATTGGCTACACTGTTATAAAATCTAACGTTAAATAGTTAGTCTTTAGCTTAGGAGGTTTTTATGGAAAAGTTTTATGATTTTTATGAAGAAAATATTGACCAATTAAATAGTTTTATTCCAATAGTAGAAAGGGTTCATGGTCCCCATCACCAAGAATTTTATGAAGTAGCCAGACTTTTTGAAAGAGTTAAGGCCAAGGTTAGAGCAAAAGATTCTAATATGGATGATGAATTTTTAAGACTTGAAAAAGTTACTGACTCTTATAAGATTCCTGATGACGTTTGCGAAACTTATGAACATGTCTATAAGGTTTTAGAAAAATTAAATAGCCTATATGATAACAAGTAGGTAGTCTATGACAAGTTTGGTATTTAAAAATAAAAATAAAATCACCTTTGTAAGTGGATTCTTAGTAGCTGTGTCAATATTGAACCACTATATTTTTAAGCTAACTGGCCTAAGTAAGTGGGCCTTTATTCTAGCATCAATTATTGGCGGCCTGCCTATTGCCCTACAAGCTTTAGGATCCTTAAGGGTCAAGGTGGTAAGTATTGATGTTTTAGTTACCATAGCCATAGTTGGAGCCTTTTTAATAAAGAATTATGAAGAGTCTGCCATTGTGTCTTTCCTCTTCCTTTTTGGAAGTTTTTTGGAACAAAGAACCTTAAACAAGACTAGGTCAGCTATAAAAACTCTGACTGAAATTGCTCCTGAAACAGCAATAAAGCTTATGGAAAATGGCGACTATCTTGAAGTGGACATTGACGAGGTGGAAATTGGCGACAAACTTTTAGTTAAGGCTGGAGGAAAAATTCCAGTTGACGGCCAAGTTATTGCTGGCTCTGCCTATGTTAATGAAGCTTCTATTACTGGAGAGTCTACTTTTGTAGACAAGGAGGTAGGCCTGTCAGTTTATGCTGGAACAATTTTGGAAAATGGAACTTTGACTATTAGAGCTGACAAGGTTGGCGAAGATACAACTTTTGCAAAGATTATAGAGCTAGTTGAGGAAGCCCAAGATTCTAAGTCTGAAGCTGAAAGATTTATTGATAGTTTTTCTAGATACTATACTCCTCTTACTTTGGTCTTGGCCTTTGTAGTCTATATTTTTTCCAAAAACATTGAACTGGCAATTACAGTTTTAGTTCTAGGTTGTCCTGGTGCCTTGGTTATTGGCGTTCCAGTTTCCAATGTAGCAGGCATTGGCAATGGTGCCAAAAACGGAGTCTTGCTTAAGGGTAGTGAGCTTATAAAAAGTTTTTCTAAGACTGACACCTTTATCTTTGACAAAACAGGTACCCTAACTCTAGGCAAGCCTCAAGTTGTAGAAAGTAAGTTTTTTGATGACGAAGCTTATATTTTAGATCTTTTAGTAAGTGTTGAAAGAGAGTCTGACCACCCTCTTGCCAAGGCTATTATAGAAGAATATGGCCAAGGTAGAAAACTTTATGAGCTTAAGTCTACTAATGTAGTTAAAGGCGGAGGCATTGAGGCAGACCTTGACCAAAAGAATATCTTAGTTGGAAACTTAAATTTTCTTGAAAGTAGACAAGTCCCTCTTGACCAAGAAATCAAGGACCTGGCCAAGTCTTATGAAGAAAATGGAAATTCCATAATCGCCATAGCCTTAGACGGAGTTTTTAAAGGTCTTTTAGGAATTAGGGACAAGCTTAGACCTGGAGCCAAAGAAAAGCTTCAAGAGCTAAAAGATTTAGGAGCAAAAAACTTAATTATTCTTTCAGGAGATAACCAAGGATCTGTAGATATAATTAAAGCAGACCTAGGTCTTACAGAAGCCTATGGTAACTTACTACCAGAAGATAAGGCTAACTTTGTAAAGAAGATGAAAGCTGAAGGTCATACTGTGGCCTTTATTGGTGACGGAATCAACGACAGTCCTTCCCTAGCCCTTGCTGATGTAGCTATAGCTATGGGCAATGGAACTGATGTGGCCATTGATGTATCTGATCTAGTCCTAATGAATTCAGATATAAACAAATTGCCCCATGCCTACGGTTTGGCAAAAACAACCTACAAGAATATGATCCAAAACATAGTTATTGCTTTAGGAACTGTTGTCTTCCTTTTAACATCTCTAATTTTTTCTAGTTGGATGAATATGTCTATTGGAATGTTTGTTCACGAAGGAAGTATTTTGCTAGTGATTTTAAATGGAATGAGACTGATAAATTACAAGTTAAAATAGGATTTTTAAGGATGTCTAAGGGCATCCTTTTTTCATGAAAAATTTTAAAATGCCAAACCAAAAAAGACCTGGGAAAGGAGACCCAAGTCTTTTTGCCGATCATCTGTAAGTAATTTTAAAACAAAAATCGGAGAAAACAAAAATGAAAAACATTTCTTTAAGATAGCCTCCTCTTAGAAAGGGTTTTGTAAGTGGTAGACTTCTCAAAGTGAAAATTTAATATTTTAAATTTTCATTATATACATTATAAACTCTTTTGTATTTTTATGCAAGACCTTTTAAGTTTTTTCTCTGAAATAAAAAAAAGAAAGAGCTGTCTAGTAAACAAGCTCTTTCTTTTGCTTTTAGTTGTTAGCTTTTAAATAATAATAGTAATATAGGAAGGTCTCTCTATCTACTTCCTTATCAGGTTCTAGTAGATTATCTGAGGAAAATTCCATTGTTTTTTTCAATTTTCCTAATACTAAATAACCATAGTCAGGGTCAGATGAATCAATATCCTTGTAGGCATCCTTGAAAATTTGGTTGTTTCTGGCTATATCATCAAAATAAGATAAATACCTAGAAACATACCTAGCATAGTCTCTGTTTCTTATAATTTTATCAGGATTTGCCTCTTCTCCATTTAGAAGTTTTCTCTCCTTCACTCTTTTATAAAGGTCCTCTTGGCTAATGCTTAAAGGATCAGATTGAAAGTCGTCTGCTAATAGGATTCTAAACATTTCTTCTTGGCTTACAGCTTTTGTTCTATCAAGGACCCCACCTGAAAAACCAATATTGTTTTCCAGTAAGGTTCTGATTATATCTGGATGTTTAGTTTCTTCAATATCAGAATATTCTACAAGCTCATCAGTTAAAATTTCTTTGCCATAAAGGTCGATAATTTGTCCACTTTGACCATCTACTAAATAAATTCCACTATAGTCTAGCTTATTAGTATTTAAGGCATAGTAGGCTCTGAAAAGTTCCTCTTGGTCAACAAGGTCTCTTAAATAAACAAGTTGGAAACCAAAAGCATCATTTAGTTTTTCATAGGCTTCTTCTTCACTAACAGCCAGGTCTTTTTCCACATCCTTTAAATCAAAGGTCCACTGTTTATCAAAATATTGAACCTTGCCATTTTTCTTGTTAATGTTTACTGACACTTTATCATTAAAAAGAATTTGGCCATCTTCTAGATTTCTAAAGTATTCTACTAGGTGGTAGTCATCTCCCTGGTCGTTTTTGCTTCTTTCGCTTATGGTCATCTTAGATGGATCCATACCAGCCTTAGAAACTACAAAGTCATTGGCCAAATTTAGGTAAGATATTGGATCTAGGTCTTCTTTTCTTCCTTCTTCATAGTTTGAATAAGATATAAGTGACAAGTCGTTGGCCAAAATAGACACATATATATAGGAGTCGTCTTTATTAAAGGTCAAGGACCACTTATTATATCCTTTTATGCCATTATATGGCGAAAAATTAGAATAGGATAGTTTGTAATCTTTTAGAGGGAAAAGAGATCTTGCCTTTTGCTCAGCATCCTCTAAGCTGTGTTGGTTGTTTACAGAGTCTAAATGCTCTTGTTCTACTGGACTTAGTCCTGCCTCTGCCATAGCTTCATTTGATTCTAGCTTATCTTCAGAGCCTAGACCCATTGGTCTATAAGGGTCCCTATAGTAGGCTTTTAGGTCCTTGGCAGATACTGGAATTTGTTTTTCTATAAAACCAAGAGCTGCTTTAAGACTGTATTTGTTGTACAAATAGTAGGAATCCATATCAGATATTTTTAGCTGAAGGGGATAAATTTTATTTGCCTTTTTAAAGGCTTGGAAGCCTTGGTCTTGGTCAACTATTCCTTCAAGATCTTCAAAGTTAGAAGTGTCTGAAAAATCATAGTTACTTGCTGTATTAACATTTAAGTAGACTATGTTTTTGCTAGACTTGGAAATTTCTATACTAAGGGTATCTGTAGGAACTTTAACCTTATTTACTGTCCTAGTTACTGTGTAATAAGATTGGTTCCAGCTAAGGTTGTTCATACTAGGATCCTTAGTGATTATAAAATCCTTTGAAACATCTCCATAAAGTTCATAAAGAATAGACTTTACTATTTCTATGGCTTCTGCTGAACTTAGGTTATTTTCTTTTTTGTTGTTTGTTTCTGAATAAGATGAGTAGTTTCTAAGGTTTCCGTAAATATCTGCTGAAAACCAAAGAGATTCATCTGTTTTTGTGTTGTTATAGTTTACTGTATAATACTTATCTCCTGACATTTCTTGAGATTCTTCTGTAGAAACTTCATCGTAGTCATCAGATATATTAAGTATTTTTTTGTACTTTAAAATAATTTCTTCTATGGACATTTCTTTCTTGTTACTAGGTAAAGTTTTTGTATTAGCTGGACCTGAGTCTGCAAGAGCCATAGTTCTAACATTTTCTTCACTATTTCCTATTGAATCTTGTGGAAGAGACTCTTCTTTTTCTTCTGCTGTTGATAAGTCTTGTTCTTCTACTGCAGTAAAAAGCTCTGGCTCAGTATTCAAACTTTTAGTTGGTATTTCTTCACAAGCAGTTAATAAAAACATAGTTGCGAGGACTAAAATTAAAGTAAATTTTTTCATAAACTCCTCCTTGTTTTAATTATTATAATATAATATTAAGGTTTTTTAGTTACAAAAAAGTTAATTTTCTAAAAAGCTTTAACTAATATATATAATAGTAGGAATAAAAGTTCTGTTTTGTACATAACTTTTACACTGGCAAATATATGGTCCTTAGTAAGAAAGTTTTTATCATAACCAATTTTTGCTTTCTCCACCCAAAGGCCCTTATAAAATTGGCCACCTCCAAGTTGAACTCCTAATATTGAAGCTACAGCAGCTTCTGGATAAGCTGCATTTGGAGAAGAGTGACATCTACCAAATTTTTTTATGTCCACAAAAGTTTCTTTTATTTTCTTAGGTCTAAGATTGGACAAGGCCATTAAAAGACCTGTAAGCCTGGCAGGTATAAAATTAAAAATATCATCTACTAAGGCTGCTGCCCTGCCTATGTGTATATATCTTTCATTTTTATAGGCAATCATAGAGTCCATAGTGTTTACAAATTTATAAGTTAGCCCTCCAATAGGTCCAAAGAAAACCATATAAAACAAAGGAGCTATTATTCCATCAGAGGTGTTTTCTGCCACAGTTTCTACAGTGGCCCTTATAACACCATTTTCATTTAAGTTTTCTGTATCTCTACCTACAATATATTTAACTCTAGCCCTGCCAGCTTCCAAAGACCTGTCTAGGGCCTTTTTCACTTCCATGGCCTCATAATGAAGCATTCTTGCAGACAGGCAGTAGTAATAAATAATCACAGTCAAAACTGATTTTGCCTTCGGTCCTAATAAAGAAAAGACAAAAAGCATAGGAAAAATTGCCAAAGCCAAATTAATTAAAACAATAAAAAGGCCAGCCAACTCTAAGGATTTTTTACTAGAAAAAAACTTCTTAAAAAATCTTTCTTCAAAGGCAATAATATTTCCCATTAAACGAACAGGATGAGGCAGCCAATAAGGATCACCAATTAGCCAATCTAAGAAAACAGCAATAAGCAATTCAATCATAGGCCTATAAGCTCCATAAGCTTGTCCATATCCAAATTGTCTTCTAGGTCTTGGGCTAGTCTGTTTAGTTCTTGGTCCAGTTGTTCTGAATCAAAAGAAGCAAAACTAAGTTCGTCCCTTCCATCTACCAAAGAATCTTCATCTGGCAAGCTGTAGTCTTTATAATCTAAAACTCCTAAAACTGGAATTCCTGTTAGGTCTTCTATTTGTTTTATGGCAGAGTCTAAAAGAGACTTGTCTCCTCTAAATTTGTTTATTACAAAGCCCTTTATTCTAGCTGCATCTTTTGGGTCTAAAATTTTCACAGTGCCATAAAGGTGGGCAAAGGCTCCTCCCCTATTGATGTCTGTTACTAAAATACAATTTGAATCAGCAATGTCAGCCATACCTGTATTAACAAAGTCATTTTCCAGTAAATTAATTTCTGCAGGAGAGCCAGCTCCTTCTATTATAATAACTTCATAGTCCTTTTTCAGGTCCTGGTAAACTTCCTGTATCTTTGGGCCTAGGTTCTTTTTGTAGGCAAAGTATTCCTTGGCCTTCATATAGGCAACTTTTTCTCCCATTACATAGACTTCAGAGCCATTATTTTCTTTTGGAACCAATACTATTGGATTAAGTCTAGGGTCCAAATCGATTCTAGCTGCCTGGGCTTGGAGAACTTGAGCTGCTGCTATAAGTTTTCCATCTGCCATAGTATAAAAATTCCTAGACATGTTTTGGCTTTTAAAAGGGGCAACCTTGTAGCCCTTATTTGATAAAATCCTGCACAGACCTGTTGTAAGTAAAGACTTGCCTGCTGAGGATGTTGTTCCATAAATCATTAATTTTCCCATATTTTTCTCCTTATAACATTCAAATTCTAGCAGATTGCCAGCCTCTTTGCAAATATGTAAAAAGCCTTGGTCTTTGTAGTTAATATTTAAGGTCTTTGTTACTTATTTGTTACATTTACTTTTTTTATAAATGATAAAATATATACATATAGGAGTGGATATGAAGACATTAATAAAGATTAGAGATTTAAAAAAAGTGTTCCGTATGGGCCAAGAAAAAGTCGTGGCCTTAAACGGAATTAACCTTGATATTTATCAAGGAGAGGTTCTTTGTCTTTTAGGAACTTCTGGATCTGGTAAGTCTACCTTGCTTAATATGATTGCAGGTTTGGACAAGCCAACTAAGGGGTCCATTGAAATTGCCGGTATTCACATAGAAAAACTTAATGAAGCTCAAGTTACAAAGTTTAGGCAGCTAAATGTAGGTTTTGTATTCCAGGCCTACAACCTTATACAAGGTCTTAATGCTGTTGATAATGTGGCCCTTGGGCTTATTTTTAAGGGTATTGACAAGAAAAAAAGACAGGCTATGGCAGTACAAATACTTAAGGATGTAGGTCTAGCTACAAGGCTAAAGCACAAGCCTAACGAAATGTCAGGTGGTCAACAACAAAGGGTTTCTATAGCTAGGGCCTTTGTAGACCAGCCAAAAATAGTCTTTGCTGACGAACCAACTGGTAACCTAGATTCAAAAACATCTATAGAAATTATGAATATGATTGTTGGCATGGCAAAAAACCACAATCAAACTATGATCATAGTTACCCACGACCCTCAAACAGCCGAGTACGCAGATAGAATTGTAGAAATTAAAGACGGAAAAATTATAGAAATTAAGGATAATGTTTCTATCTTTAAAGGAGAAAAAAAGGACGATGAAGATGAAGATGAAAACAAAGAAGAAAATAATGAAAGCCAGGCCATTTAATGGTCTTGTAGCCAGCTTATTGGCTTTACTTATAGTTTTAGGAAGTTTTGGCCCAGTTTTTGCTGAAGACCAATCAATTATCTCTGACCCAGTAGATGATTTAATTATTTCAGCTGAACAAACTACCTTTGCTGGAGACCTAAATTATAGATATGTTGATGTTAATGTGCAATTAAGAGATAAAGACACTATTAGTGAATTTGAAAATGTTTTTGCTACAGCGAAAATTGCCAATCCTCAAACAGTAACTATTGAAGGATCTGGACTTTATCCTATTAATCAAGATAACTTAAATAATAAAAAATCAGATTCTTTTAGAATTGACGTCTCTACCTTAGATACTGAAAAAGATGTAACTGTACCAATTGAAATCACAGTAACATACGATATTGTCAAAAAAATCTACGATAGAAACCCTAACAATGGAGAGTTTAAAATAGATGCTCAAGGTAATAAGACTATAAAATACTTAGGTACAGAAACTCGCCAACAAACTACTACTATTTATGTTATTCACAGAGCAGAAAAACTACCAGCTAACTCAGCCCTAGAGATTTCAAAGGTGGACATTGTTCCTAATGGCTATGTTATTCCAGGTTCTAACTTCTCCCTAATCTTTAATGTAAAAAACACTGGAGATGCAGAAGCTAGAAACATAAAAGCTAGCCTAGAAGGCATGGAACCAGCTGGCATTAACATTGCTTCTGGCCTAGCCACCAAGGATATTACTATCCTAAAGGCTGGAGAAGAAACAAGTCTGGTTTATGATATGAAAATCCCAGCCTCTGCCAAGGCAGGCATGTATCCCCTTACTTTGAAATACGACTTTATTGGAACCAATTCCAAGGGCCAAGAAACCACATCTCCAACTACAGGGTCTTATGCTTTTTCTGTTGATGTTAACCAAGCTGACAGAGATCCATCTGCCTTGATTTTTGAAAAAATAAACTTTCCTTCTGGCAGACTAGGAAAAAATAAAATTGTTCCTATTTCCTTTACCTTAAAAAATATTGGAACAGAAAATGCTCAAAATGTAAAAATTTCTGCAATTAGCCAGGATGTTACTGGCCTAACTCCAGTTTCATCTTCAACAGCCATAGTAGAAAAAATCCTACCTGGCCAAAGTGCAAACTATAAATTTGACTTTAAAACTACTGATACTGTGTCTAGCAAGGCCTATCCAGTGGAAATAAAAGTTGAATATACAGATAAGTCTGTTGCAGACAAGCCACACGAAATTAGCCAAATCGTTGGAGTCAATGGAGTTGACTGGGAAGCTGAAGCCCAAAAAAACAAGGACCTGCCAACTTCTACTCCAATATTAATAATAGAAAAGTATAACTTTGACCCAGAATTAATTTATGCTGGAACTCAATTTAAAATGGACTTAGTCTTTAGAAATACTTCTGACAAGACTATAAAGAATATTAAGATTGCCCTGTCATCTGATGCTGCCCAATCATCTGACCAGTCTAAGCTGTCTACTCAAGCATCAGTCTTTACACCAGTTCAGTCTTCTAACACTTTCTTTATAGAATCTATTCCAGCTGGTGGCAAAGTAGACAAACAAATAACCCTAACTACTAGCCACGACACTGCAGCTAACACTTATACTCTAACTGCAGATGTAACCTATGAAGACTCTCAAGCCAAACAATATAACTCTAAGGAAATTATAGGAGTTACTGTTGTCCAAGACTCTAAGTTTTCTCTAGGAGAAATTGTCCTAGACCCAGAATACTATGTAGGCATGCCTGGTAATATTTCTGTAGACTTTTATAACACAGGCAAGGTTACCCTATCTAACTTTATGGTTGAATTTGAATCTGATGGTGATATAAGCTCAGATATGCCAACTTACTACAAGGGCAACTTCCCTTCTGGAACAACTGACAACTATACAGCAAGTATTACTGTAAATTCACCTGAAGCCAAAAAAGGAAAGCTAGTCTTTTCTTATGAAGACACTACTGGCCAAAGTCATAGCCTTGAAAAAGAGTTCGAACTTAATGTTCAAGAAATGATTATGCCAGAAGAAAACTTTGAAGACATGCCAATGCCAGAAGAGCCAGCCTCAAAGACCCCTAAAATAATTGCAGGCCTTGTAGGTCTAGGTCTTATAGGAGCAGCCATTGTTATTTATAAGAAACGCAAGAAGAAAAAAGAAGAAGAGGATTTGATGATAGATGAAGATTAAAGATCTCATCACCATGGCCCTAAGAAACTTAGGCGCTAGGAAGCTACGAACCTTTTTGACTGTTCTTGGTGTAATTATAGGTTGTACTTCTATAGTGGTTATGATGTCTTTAGGCTATGGGATGACCAAACAAAGTGAAGATTGGATCAAGTCTATGGGTTCTCTTACTGACATAACTATTTATGGTAAGAACGATCCTTCTACTGGAAAAAACCAAGTCTTAAACGAAAAACTTCTAGCTGAATTAAAGAAAAAGCCCCATGTTAAAGATGTTTTTGGTATCTTAAATCTAAATGGCAACTTCACCTTAATGGCCAACAAAAAATACCAAGGCTATGCCCAAATTATTGGTATTGACCCTAGCCAAATGGAAGCCTATGGCTTAGAGCTAGCAGAGGGAAGATATCCTAAGGCCAATGATGGACTCACTGCTGTTTTTGGCTCACAAGTTAAAAGCTCCTTTGGTTATATGGCTGGTAACACCTACCGCCAACTAGAAGGAGACTTGAAAAAAATCAAGTTTGAGCTAGTTAAAATGGACTTTGACCCAGATGGTAGGATGAATATTGACAATAAAAACAAAAAAGAAATAAAATACGCTGGAGAATTAGTTGAAAGTCAGGACTGGGAAAAAGGCTCGGCAGTGTTCCTTCCTATTCAAGCTGTTAGGGACCTGCTTTTAGAAGAAAATTCTAAGCTAGAAAAAGCCCAACAAGACAAGGACTTGAAAACCAAATTTGACCGTATAATTGTTGTAATGGACGATATTGACTATGTAAAAGATATGAAAAACGACTTAGTTGATAACGAAGGCTACCATGCAGAGGCTATGATAGACTGGCTAGACTCCATTAAGGAAGATATGGTAATCACCCAGGCTATATTTGGCGGTATTGGAGCTGTATCCCTTTTAGTTGCTGCCATTGGTATTTCCAATACTATGGTAATGTCTATCCAAGAAAGAACCAAGGAAATTGGTATTATGAAGGTAATTGGCGCCTCTATAAAGGACATTAGAGCCTTATTCTTATTAGAAGCTGCCTTTATAGGCCTCTTAGGTGGAATAATCGGTCTGATTCTGTCTTATTCAGCTTCAGCCCTAATTAACAGCCTAGCTGGCAGTATAATGAGCATGGGTATGGGCATGGGAGATACTAAAATTTCTATAATTCCTGCCTATTTGGCTATAGCTGCCTTAGTTTTCACTGCCTTAATAGGAGTAATTTCTGGTTACTTCCCAGCTAGAAAGGCCATGAAAATTTCAGCCCTTGATGCTATGAGATATGAATAATCCTAAAAAAACTGGAACGAGAAAATTCGCTCCAGTTTTTCTTTGCCATATTTTATTTTCCTTCAATTTGGTCTGTTAGCTCTTCAATCTTACTTACTACTCCGTCAAGATATTTTAAAGTATCTCTTAGGGCCTGGTCAGTGGTAATGTCTACTCCTGCAATTTTGGCTAGGCCTACTGAGTCTTCAGTTCCTCCAGCCTTTAAAGCTGATCTCCAAGCATCTACTGCTGGTTGACCTTGGTCTACTATTTTTTGTGACACAACTGTTCCTATAGTTAGACCTGCAGAATAAGTGTATGGATAAAGGCCTCTATAGTAGTGAAGTTGTCTCATCCAAGTTAATTCTGCTCCGTCAGTTAATTCTACTGTATCTCCCCAGAACTTTTCTAGGGTCTTTGTAAATAAATCGTTTAAAACTGTGGCACTAAGGCCCTTGCCTTGGTCTACTAATTTATAAACTTCTCTTTGGAAGTGGGCTTCTAGAAGGTGGGTTACCATGTTGTGGTAGTAGGTTCTAGAAATAATTGATGAATATACAAATCTTTGGAAGGCTGGGTCGTCGTTCCAAGTCAACATATGGTTGCCGATAATTAGCTCGTTAGTTGTAGATGGAGACTCTATAAAATAAAGACTTGGTCTGGTGTTGCTAAGGTTTTGGGCCTGGCCTGCTAGGTAGAAATGGCCTGCATGACCAAGTTCATGGCCTAGAACAAATAAGTCTTCTAAAGACCCTGTCCAAGAATTAAGAATATAAGGGTGAACTCCATAAGGTGATGAACAGAAGGCTCCATTTTGTTTGCCGTCATTTATTGGGAAGTCTATCCATCTTTCATCAAAGGCCCTTCTTATCATTTCAACATAATCTTCGCCTAGGATTTTTAGGCCTTCCATTAGTTTTGGTTTGGCTTCTTCTATGGTAATTGTTTCAGTAAAGTCTGGGTCTAAGGCAATTTTCAAATCTGGATAAGTTAATTTGTCTAACTTATTTACTCTCTTTACTAACTCTACATATCTTCTCATAATTGGAGCAAAGTCTTCCATTAGAATATCGATTTGCCTGTCATACATTTCCCTAGTAACTTCTTGTTCATATAAAAGATAGTCAATTACTGAATCAAAGCCACGAAGTTTAGCCAGAGATTTTTCTTGATAAACTTGGGCAGACATAGTTCCAGCCATGGTGTGTTGGTACTTGCCTAGGTCCTTGGAAAAGGCATCAAAGGCTGCCCTTCTTACATCTGTGTCCTTAAGGCCTTCATAGTAATTTTCAAATAATACAAAGGAGTTTGGATAAGTCTTGCCATCAAGTTCAAAATCAGAAAAGCTCAGGTCTGCATGTTTGGCTTGGGCATAAATATTATAAGGAGCCCTGAAAACCCTAGATATTGATGATAAAGCCTGTTCTACATCAGCACCAAGATAGTGGGCCTTGGCTCTTAGAACATCTTTTATAAAGGACTTGTTGGCGTGGATTTTTTCTGCTTCTTTTAGAATACTTTCATCTAGCTGGATCAAGTCACTTTCAACAAAGGCTAACTTTTCATCCATCAAGGCTCCCACATTGCCTGCATAGGCTTGGTATTCTTGGAAGCTGTGGTTGCCTTGGTCTGTGGCAATTTGTAAATAAGCATAGCCTGCAAAGCGATTGTATCTTTGATAAATATCTTCATAGTCTTCAATCATCTTAGTAATTATGTCTACGTTTTCCAACTTGCCCTTATAGGCCTTTTCAAAAGCATCAAGGTCTGCTACAACCTTGTCTAGGCCTTGTCTAAATTCATTTTCATCCTTGGCCATGTCAGTTAGATCCCAGGTATATTTTTCTTCTACTTCACTTCTTTTTACACTTTTTAATTCCATTTTTTCCTCCTTATTCTAAGTGTTCTATACAATTTTCTGCCAAGATTTTAAAGGTTCCTTGGTCATATTCAATATGACTTAGACCAGTGCCATGGGGCAGGACTCTTTTTGTAATTTCCTTTAAGGCCTTGGCTTCGAAAATATTTAATAACATCATATAGGTTAAACCATGGGTTACTATTAGGATATTTTCATAAGGGGACTTTTTTAAATCCTCTACAAAGTCTTTTACCCTTTTTTCAAAGTCTTTATAGTCCTCTCCCCCTGGACTTGCTACATATTTTTCTGGGTCTGTTTTATATAGCTTAAAATTTTCTGGATAAAGTCTTTGGATATCTTCATAAAACATGCCTTCCCACTGGCCTACGCCAATTTCTCTAAGGGCCTTGGTAGTTTTAAGAGGCGCCCTTGAGTCTAAAATAATTTCAGCTGTGTCTATGGCTCTTTTTTGGTCAGAGCTGTAGGCAATATCAAATTTTATATCTTTTAATCTAAGGCCAAGATTTTTTGCATCTGCTATGCCCTGGTCTGTTAGGGGCGAGTCTAGGTGGCCTTGGATTTTGTTGATTAAGTTCCACTGGGTTTGTCCATGTCTAGTTAAGTATATGTGCATATTTCCCTCCAAGGTCTATTATACCAAAGGCTAGGTCTTTATGTTATAATTATTTAAGGTGATAAATTATGGCATTTGATGGTATTGTAACTGGGGCCCTAGTAGACCAACTTAAGTCCACCCTTGTAGGCCTTAGAGTAGATAAGATTTACCAAGTAGAAAATGATGAAATAAATATAAAATTTAGAAAATATAACTTATTAATATCCTCTTCAGGTAACAATCCTAGAATTTATTTGACTGAGGAGAAAAAGGACAGCCCTAAACAGGCTCCTATTTTTTCTATGGTCTTGCGCAAGCACTTAAATGGTGCAGTCTTAACAGATGTGGTCCAATATGGTAACGACAGAGTTGTGGAACTAATTTTTGATGCCTGGGATGACTTTAGTGAGAAAATCCAAAAGTCCCTAGTAGTAGAAATAATGGGCAGACACTCTAATATTATTTTGTTAGACCAAGACAGAGTAATTGTTGACGCCATAAAAAGGGTCAACTTTACCATGTCTAGAGTAAGAGAAGTCCTTCCCCACCTTGCCTATGTATATATAGAAGACCAGACCAAGCTAGACCTTTATAGGGCTAGTGAAGATGAAATTAAAGAAAAACTACAAGCCTTACAAGGAGCAAGGACCCTAGCCAAGGGTATCTTTACATCCTTTACAGGCTTTTCCAAGGCTATTGGCCAAGAAGTTGCAGCAAGGGCTAGTCTAGATCCAGACAGACCTGTGTCTTCTCTAGATGATGAAGAAAAGTCCAAAGTTTTTATAGAACTTTTAGGACTAATTAAGGAAATAAAAACCAAGGACTATAAGCCAAGAGTCTACCTCCAAGGAGGAAAAATCCTAGACTTCCACGTCTTAGAGCTAGAGTCTATGGCTGGCCTAGAAGAAAAAACTTTTTCTAATCCATCTCAAATGTTAGATGCAGTCTACTACAAGAGGGACAAGGACGACAGAATGGGCCAAAAATCCCAGGCCCTTAGAAAATTAGTTGCCAACAAATTGTCCAAGGATAAATCAAAAAAGAGCAAGCTAGAAAGGGATCTTTTAGAAGCAGAAAATCGCGAGAAATATAAGGTCTATGCAGATGTTTTGTCTGCAAACTTTCACAAGATTCAAGCTGGACTCAGTGAAATTTCTCTAGACAATTTTTATTCAGAAGACTTGGAAAAAATCCTAATTCCCCTTGATGTAAAACTTTCAGGCCCACAAAATGCCCAAAAGTATTATAAAAAATATGCAAAACTGAAAAATGCAGAAAATATTTTAAATAAACAAATTTATGAAACTGCCTTGGAAATCCAATATTTAGACTCTGTTCTATCCCAAATCCAACTGGCAGATCAGCCATCAGACATAGACGAAATAAAAGACGAACTAATCCAAGAAGGTTACATTAGAAGAAATAAGAAAAAATATACGAAGAAAAAATCTAAGCAAGCAGAAAGTAAAGAATATGACTACCAAGGCTTTAAAATCTATGTTGGCAAAAACAACAGAGAAAATGACTTTCTTACCCATAAGGTAGCCAGGCGTGACGACTACTGGTTCCATATCCAAGGTCTTCCAGGCTCTCATGTAATAGTAAAAACTGAAGGGAAAAACCTACCAGACCAAGTTATAGACTTTGCAGCTAAACTGGCAGCCTATAACTCCAAGGCCAGAGACTCAGGAGCAGTTGAAGTAGACTATACCAAAAAACAAAATGTAAAAAGACACCCAGCCAACAAACCTGGCCTAGTAAACTATGTAGACTTTGAAACCATATTAGTATCATCTGCCAAGCCAGAAAAAATTTAATAAAAATATTAGCCTCCAAATTTTTCATCTGGAGGCTTTTGCTTTATATGCAAAGATAATTAATTTCATCCTTTATTCTAACAGTCCATAAATAATAAATTTCCTTATGATTAAAAATGTCATTAGAATCCTTTAATTGAATTTTATTATCTTTTAAAAAATATACATCTGAATTATTAAGCTTATCTTCATTGTTTTTTATTAGACCAACAAAGTTAAAGTCAATATCATCTTCGTCTGATACATTAAAAAATTCAATCCAAGAAGCTTGTTCTAAAGACAAAAGCATATCTTCTATTTCATAAAAGCTAGGAAGGCTTTTATAGTTTATTCGTAGTCTACTGGCTTCTTTTCTAGGAAAAATTAGCTTTCCCTGCCTTGTTATATCAACTTTTTGTTCAAAAACATCTCTACCATCAAAAAATAAATAAGTATAGTCAAGATATTCAAATTGTTTATTTTTAAAATTTAAATCTAAAGTCAGAAAATATATATCTTCTAGGTCAGCATTACTATTATAAAATGTATCTATCCCGATCAATTCCTTTGTTTTATAAAGTTCTTCAAAAGAATAGCTAGATAAATTTGACAGTTCAATTTTTGTCGGATTTTTTTCCCAAAATAGAAAAATGCCAATTATCATAGATAATAATAGAAGCAATGATATAATTTTTTTAGCTGAAAAATTTTTTTGCGATTTGAACATAATTAGCCCCCCCTCTTATATTAATAGCTATTAACCATCCCTTTTTTTATTAAAGTTGTTTTCATTTGACCTTCACAACTATTAGATTATAACATATCAAGTTTTTTGTAAACTTTTCCCCAAATTTAAATCCATTTTCTATATCTTCAAATATTACTCTTATATCCATTTTTGATTTTTATGAGAAGTTCTTTACAAGAATAAAATTCGACAATAAAAATATTAGCCTCCAAATTTTTCATCTGGAGGCTTTTGCTTTTCTATAAATTTATTTTACATCATCTCTATTAATTGGCATAGACATACATCTTGGGCCCCCTCTACCACGAGAAAGTTCCCCTGATTTAATAACGTGAATCTTGGCACCGAATTTGTCAAGTTCTGCATTAGTCAAGGTGTTTCTGTCATAAACTACAACTTCTCTTGGAGCTATGGCCAAGGTGTTGTAGCCATCTGACCATTGTTCCCTAACTGCGTCCATAACAGTTCCTGATCCTTCTCTAATTAGGTGCACCTCATCTATCTCTAAGAACTTCATTAGAACTTTTTCAATAATATGAGATTCTTCCCTAGTTACAATCTCTCCATTTTCAAGTTGTAAGGAGAAAACACAAAGGGTTTCGTCTACTTCTGGATGAAGGGTGAACAGGTCCTTGTCAACCATAGTAAAGACTGTGTCTAGGTGCATAAAGGAGTGTTTTTGTGGAATAGTTAAGGCTAAAACTGTTTCATAGCCAGCATCACCACTTAAAAGATTTTCGGCAAATTTTTCAACTGCTTGTGCCTTGGTTCTTTGGGATACTCCAACTGCTACAACCTTGTCTGATAAAACTATTATGTCTCCACCTTCTATTGAAGGAAGACTGGTCCTGTCATACCACCTATTAATACCAGCATCTTTAAACATTGGATGGTAGTCAAAAATCATTTTTCCAAAAAGAGTTTCTCTTCTTCTAGTATTAGACCACATGTGGTTTACAGCTACACCATTGCCTATAAAAGAGAAAGGGTCCCTAGTAAAATACAGGTTAGGCATAGGTTGGATAACAAAATTGTTGTCAGTTCCTACCATTTCTGCCAGGGTCTTTTTAGTATAAGATGGAATTTCACTTTTTCTAGTACCTTCCATCATTCTCAAAACCAAATCTTGATTATTTAGATCTTTAAAAATTTCTTCAACGAAAAGTCTTTCCCTAGGAATAATAATTCCAGCTTCATCTAAATAAGTAGCAATAAATTCATCTCTAATTTCTTGGCTAGTAATAGCTTCTGCTGCTAGTTTTTCTAAATAAAACACTTCTACTCCATTGTCCCTTAATACTTGGGCAAAGGCGTCATGTTCTTCCCTAGCTGCATCTAAAAAAGGAATTTCGTCAAATAATAGTTCGCCCATTATTTCAGGTGTAACATTTAGAAGTTCCCTACCAGGTCTGTGCAAGACAACTGAATTTAATTTACCAATTTCTGATCCTATGTGGATTGGATTTTTTGTCATCTTTTTCCTCCTCAAGTCTAATATAGAAAATAAGTATCTTTATTGTCGATTGCTAAGGTTTTCCTATTTATACAAAAAAAGAGAAAGACCTAAAATCTTCCTCTATAATCAACAATAAAAAATTATTTCTTGGATGCTTATATTATACTATATTTTTTATATTTTTGTTAGTTTTTTTATTTATTCTTTGCTATATTTTTCTTTTTTGCTTTTGAATATTTCAAAGAATTTTACAGTCTCATGTTGTAGATTTAATATTAACTTTACATCTGCCCTCCTATGATATAAAATCTTCTAGAGGTGACTGATGATTATTTTATCTATATTATTTATTTTTAAAACTATATATTTTTTGCACTTTACTCAAGTTGCCCATTCTACATTTTTAGTAGGAACAGTAACTGTACTTATTTCCTTGTTCCTGTCTTTTTTTATTGCTGGCCTAGCCAAGAAAAGATGGAAGCTGTATCTGGGAATTTTTTATACAATTTTTTCTGCAATTGTTTTTGCTGATACTATGTATTTTTCCTATTTTAACATGTTGCCTTCAGTTAAAATGCTAGCCATGACTACAATGCTTGGAGATGTTACAGGATCTTTGTTGTCCTTGATTAATTTTAAGTCTCTTTTGCCCTTGTTAGATCTGCCTTTATTTTATCTTTATTTGATTTTTTCAAAGAAGGATATTTTTTCTAAAAAAGGAAAACTACTAATAGCCTTGGCAGCTGGACTTTTAGTCAGTGGATTGTTTTTTGCTTTTACTTTTAAGTCTAGCCTTAACACCTTGTATTTCCAAGAATTTTATTCTTACCATGTTTATGATATTTATAAGACCAAGTTTGCCAAAAAGGTCCAAATAGAAAAGAAAAATCCTTACAGCCAAAAGGACATTGATTTCTTAAAGGAAAGAACTGCCTTTAAAGAAGGAAATTTAACAGGTCTTGCTAAGGGAAAAAACTTAATTGTTGTCCAAGTTGAGGCCCTACAAAACTTTGTAATTGGCTTAGAATACAATGGCCAAGAAATAACTCCCAACTTAAATAAACTAATAAAGGACCAAGCTTCTATTTACTATAGTGACTACTACCAACTTTTAGGCAGAGGAAATACTTCAGATGCAGAATTTGTATCTAACAACTCCCTCCACCCTTCTATGGAAAGCCCAACTTATAGCCAATATGCTGACAATACTTTTTATGGACTTCCTAGGGTTTTGAGAGATGCAGGTTATTCTGCCTGGGCCTTTCATGGCTACGAAAAAGACTTTTGGAATAGAAACTATGCCTATATAGGACAAGGCTTTGAAAGATTTCTTTCTGAAGAAGACTACCAAATTGGAGATGTAATTGAACTAGGTCTAGCTGATCAGGATTTTTATCAACAATCAATGACCTATTTAAAAGACTTGCAGGCCAAGGACAAGCCTTTCTACGCCTTTATGGTTAGCCTGTCTTCTCACAATCCATTTTCCCTGCCTGAAAAGTACAAGGAAATTGACCTTTTAGAAGACCATAAAGATACGATTTTAGGAGACTACCTAAATAGCATCCACTATGCTGACAAAGCCCTAGGACAATTTATAGAAGACTTGAAAGAAGAAGGACTTTATGACCAATCTCTACTGGCAATTTATGGGGACCATTTTGCCATTCCCAACTCTTCTAAGGAAATCATAGACATGATGAATGATTTTTTCGGCAAGAAATATAACTACGACCTAATTATGAATGTGCCTTTGATTATAAACTGTCCAGGAGCAGACCTAGGCTATACAGAAGAAAAACTAGGCTCCCAAATTGATTTTATGCCTACAATCCTAAACCTTTTAGGCGTAGAAAACAAAAAGGGCCTAATGTTTGGAGTAGATCTTAATAACTATGAAGGCTACAACAATGTAAAAGCCCAGACTATAATGAGAAAGGGATCTTTTATAGACAAGGACACTATCTTCATTGTTTCAGCTACAGAGCTTTTTGATGACTTTAAAGCAGAAAAAAGGCCTGACTACCAAAATACTGACATCTACCAGTATAGGGACATTTATGACCAAGTAATCTATGAAATTAATTTTTCTAACTATATTTTGGCCAATGACTTAATAAAAAACTTGGTCCAAGGAAAGGATCTTTTCGCATCAATTGAAGACCAGAAAAAAAGCGACCTGTCTCAGTTGACCATAGTTAAATCTAAAGATAACAGCCTAGATGATATAAAAACTCTAGCAGACTCAAATAAGTATATAGGAGTGAACTTTTCATATAACTTAAATAGGGATAGGTTGGTTTTAGATGACAAGGACCAAAGTCTTATGGAATATTTATACTACTGGCTGTCCTCTAATGAAAATGTAGTCTTGGCCTTTAATACTGACGAAGAAGACCATGAAATTTATAGGAATCTTAGATTTGAAATTCCTCAAGCCAAGGCCAACCACCTTTTAATAATTCCATCCTTTGATAAGTATTACTTTGCCCAATCAAATGGTTTTGAAAATATTATAATAGATTTAAGGGGCCAAAGTGTTAAAGACTCAGACCTAAAAGATTTTATTAGTGCCCACCAGCTTTATGGCCTAATAGTGGACCAAAGAAACTTTAATATAAATCTTTTAGAAGACCTTTATAATAAGGGTATCTTAGTCTTTTATGAAACAAATGGATCCTATAAAATTTTAGATGAATATTAATAGACAAGCTTTCAACTTAAACTAGCTTTAGTTGAAGGCTTTCTTTTTTTGAAATTATAAAAAGACAGGCTCTTTCAAACCTGTCTTTATGTTTTCGAAAACTTCCTGTTTTGAGTTTTTCTAATGGTTCTGTGTCAACCGTTGGGGGATAGATTTATCCTAACCTATCCATCCATC
>JAUNLQ010000020.1 GCA_030532225.1 Bacillota bacterium | reverse complement strand
GGGGAACGTGAGGGGGTTCGGCTCCCCTTAGTTCCCCTCATGACGTTGAGAATTTGTAAATTTAAGAAGAAGATTTAGAGTTGAAATAAAGTCCAGTAACGGCGAAGCTGAAATAATAAAAATAAGTAGAGTTCGACTATCTTGGCTCCCCTTTCTTTCCCTCATGACGTTGAGAATTTGTTATTTAAAGAAAAAGATATGGAGTCAAAGTAAAGTACAGTATTGGCGAAGCAAAAAAATAATGTACTTTTTTTATTCTTGGGTATAATTTAATTAAATTAACAAAGAAAAAGGAGCTTTTATGGAAGTTAAAGTAATTAAAGGTCTTTTGCCTTTTGGATTTTTTCCTGTTGAGGGAAGTAATTCTTGGTTCTACCAAGTGGACACTACAGTGGATTTTTATGACAACAACATGCTAGCCCAAGTTGGGGAAGACCTGCCTGGATCAGAAATTCGTTTTATTTCCTATCCCCAAGGAAAGGTCTACAAGCCTTTTGAAAAAAAGCCTGGCGTCTACTACGACAAGCCTGGATATTTTAATGGCAGACTTTTCTTTATTAAGGTAGATTTTAATGAAAAAACTGTAGCCCTGCTAAAATATTTTCCAGAGGAAAAACAAAGCCAAGAAGTTTTCTTAAGCAAAATTGACAACATAAATCTTTACAATCTTCAACTTGGCCTGACTCCTCTTTGTCTTTACAGCCAAGGAGAAACTGTAGAATTGTATTATCCTAGAAGGCTGTCTTTGGCTAAGGCCTATAACGAAGACTTTGTCTTTTGCCTTGAAGACCAGTTTTATTTTCTGGCCTGGGTGGAAGAAGGCCTGGACCAGGCTGGTATTATTGAAAAAGACTACAAGTATTATGAAGAAGTTGTAATAAAAGACAAGGACTCAAAGGAAATTTCAAGAAGGAAAGGTTCAGCCAAAGTAATGAACAATGGAGAATTTTGGTTAACTTATGAGGAATAAAAAAGCCTAGTAGAGAAAAACTACTAGGTTTTTGCTTTTAAAGCTCTTGAAAATCCTTGAACTTTTTGATCAAGGTTTTTGTTACAGGGAAAAATACTATTTCATAAATAGTTTCTAATAAAGTCATAGACAAGGCCATTCTTATAATAGTAGAAAAGTCCATGACTCCATAAAAGGCCAGGCTTGTAAAGATTAAGTTGTCTGCTAGCTGGCCAATCATGGTTGAAATAATAGCCCTAGAAAATAGGCTGGTCTTGTTCTTGGCTTTCAAAGAATCCATTATTTTTGCATTTAAGTTGCCGCCAATTAAGTAAGCTGTCAAAGAGGCAAATAAAATTCTAGGCACATTGCCTAAAACTACAGCAAAGGAATCTTGGATTATTGGCGCTGAAGCATTAGGCAAAAGTATGGCCAACTGACTGGCTAAGGCCACAAGTAGGTTTAAGAAAAAGCCCCAGAAAATCATTTTCTTGGCAGAACCATATCCCTTAGTTTCAGTTTCAACATCTTGGGCTATAAAGGTAACTGGCTCGAAGATGTAGGCTGCTGGAGCAGTAATAAAGCCAACGCTCCAAGTCTTGGTGGCCAAAATATTTTTCATAACAACTGCCACTGCATAAAAGGACCAAAGCATAAGTCTGAAATAAATTTCCTTGTCCCTTTTATTTTCTATTCTTGTATTAATCATGTTAACCTCCTAGATAAGTCAAATATAATTTCAGAAAAAATCATCTTATCTGTTATCCACTTTTTCTGGATAAAGATCGTGGTTGGCCATTCTTTGCCAGGCCAGCTCTTCCCACTTGGTCCCCTTCATGCCATAGTTACAATAAGGGTCAATGGAAATTCCGCCACGAGGGGTGAACTTTCCCCAAACTTCAATGTACTTAGGGTCCATTAACTTGATTAAATCCTTCATTATAATATTCATACAGTCTTCGTGAAAGTCTCCATGGTTTCTAAAAGAAAACAGGTAGAGCTTTAAAGACTTGGACTCAACCATTTTTATATTTGGCACATAGGAAATATAAATTGTGGCAAAGTCTGGTTGGCCAGTAATTGGACACAGGGAAGTAAACTCTGGACAGTTGAACTTTACAAAATAGTCATTGTCTGGATGTTTGTTAACAAAAGTTTCCAAAACAGCTGGGTCGTAATCTGTTTTATACTGAACTTTCTGATTACCTAGCAGGCTAAGGTCTTTTAATCTTTCTTTATCATTCATTTTAACTCCTTCTGACTAAAGGCAAAGAAAAAAGAGATGCTAAAAACATCTCTAGAAACCAAATAAAACACAAAAAATTCCCTGGTCATGCCAAGGCTTTTATGTTGTTCTTTACTTTTAGTCCCTAGTTTTATTTTACGATAGGATGGTTTCGAACTATCGGTCTAGATGATTATAAAGGAAATCCACCTTAGATTCAAGGTCAAAAAGGCCAAGTTCTTATATTTCTTGTGTAAAGTAAGTAGAATAATGATACAATAATTATAGGCTATGGTTAAAAATCCTGGAGGGAAATTATGAAAAAATCAAAAAACATTATTCTTTACCTTACCCTAGTCTTGTTAACAATAATTCTTGTTACTGGCTGTAAAGGTAAAGAAGAAAAAAATGACCTTGCTAATGAAAAGCAAAAAGAAAACCCAGTTGAAAATATTTTAAACTTAGAAGAAAAAGACCAAGCAAAGACAGACCAGGCCTTGGAAGAAGGAGACAAAGAGGCTGAAGACCTTGAAGAAGACAAGGAAGCTGTAAGTATAGAAGATTTCTACGGAATTTGGAAGTGTATATACATTCCTCCAATAGAGGGCTATAATCCAGAAGACTTTGTGGAAGAGCTGCGAATTAGACTTGACCAAACAGACTTCTACACCTATGCCTATAGGACTTCCTTTGTAAATTCTGGTCCTTATAAGGTCTTGTCTACAGATGAAGAAAATAAGATTGTAGTTCTTGAAGTTAGGGAAGAAAGTTTTGTAGACTTAGATTATTTTAATGAAAATCCTGAAATTTATTATGACGAAAATAGATATAGAAACCTTGAAACTGGGGAAATCTATGAAGAAGTTAGAGAGATACAAATCTTTTCTGACCAAATTTATGAGTTACAAGTATTAGAAGAGGACAAGCTAGGCCTAAGACGACCTGATGGCCAGCAATTTATCTATGAATACCTTTATGGTTTAGACAGTGATGAATTTTTTTAAAAGATAGTTTTAAAATTAAAGCCAACACCTATGGAAAAGAAAAATTTTTCTATAGGTGTTTTGTCTTTAAAAATCTTTTTGGTCACTTAAGGATTTTCCTATGAAAATTTTCCTTAGGGTCAGACTATTTACATAAGATTAATATAGTTATATTTTTATCTTATCTTTCTATGTTATAATAAGACAGTATTTATTTAGACTAAGGAGGATATGCCTTGGACCACAAGGAAACAGTATATATAAGTGGCCATAGAAACCCAGATTCTGACTCTATTTGTGCTGCCATTGCCTATGCAGACTTAAAGAACAGAAGGGGCAAGGTTTCTGCTGTGCCTATTCGCCTGGGAAATCTATCCAGGGAAACCAAATTTATTTTAGACTATTTTAATGTTCAAGCCCCAATACTTAAAGAGACTATGAAACCTCAAGTCAAGGACCTAACTATTGACCCTCCCTACAGGATTGCACCTACAACAACCTTGAGCAAGGCCTTGAATATAATTAAAAACGAAGATATTTCAGCCCTACAAGTTGTAAATGAAAATGACGAACTCTTAGGCATTGTTACCCTTTCCAACTTAACAGATGGCTATATGGATATTTGGGACGACAATGTTCTAGGCAGGTCTCAAACTTCTTTAGAAAACATAGTAGAAGTTATGAGGGGAGAAGTTCTTTATCAGCCAGCAGACCTAAGACCCCTTAATGGGAGAATGGCTGTCTATGCCATGGAGGCAGAACAGGCCAAAGACAATATCCAAAAATACGATATAGTTATAGTTGGTAACAGAGAAGATGCCCAAAAAGATGCTATTTTAAAGGAAGTTTCAATTCTAATTCTAACAGTAGGCTCTCATATTTCTAAGGAAAACATAGACCTGGCCAAAAAACATGGAGTAACTATAATTACAACAGAGCTAGATTCTTTCTTGGCAGCTAGACTTTTGCCCTTGGCAGTTCCAGTTTCCTATGTAATGACCAAGGACAAGCTAGTAAAGTTTAAGGCTGACGACTTTGTTGACGATATTTCCACTATAATGGGAAACACTAGGTACAGGTCCTATCCAATAGTAGACCACAAAAACCAAGTCCTAGGCTCTATTTCCAGGTATCACTTAATTTCTAACAAGAAAAAATCCCTGATCCTAGTAGACCACAACGAAAGAAACCAGTCTGTTCAAGACTTAGAATATGCAGAGATTATAGAAATTATTGACCACCATAGAGTTGCTAACATTGCCACCTCTCAACCAATATTTTTTAGAAACCTGCCAGTTGGATCTACTTCAACTATAATTTCCATGATGTACTTTGAACAAGGAGTTTCTCCCTCAAAGGAAATAGCAGGAATTTTGTGTGGAGCTATTATTTCTGACACCCTTTTGCTTCGCTCACCTACATCTACTGACGAAGACCAAAGAATGCTTACTAGGATGGCGAAAATCGCTGGCATAAATATAGAAGACTTTGCCAACCAAATGTTTAAGGCTGGAACATCTCTTGAAGGCAAGACTCCAAAGGAAATCCTGTCCCAAGACACTAAAGAATTTACCATTGAAGGTGAAAGGGTAAAAGTTTCCCAAGTCTTTTCCATGGACAGGGAGACTATAAAAACCATTGGAGACAGCCTAGTTGCAGAAATGAAAAAATCTGTAGAAGACGGCCAAGGTTCAACATATCTTTTATTGTTTACAGATATTTTAGAAGAATCTTCTGAGATTATAGTAGTAGGAGACTATGACCAAGAAATTGCTGCAGCCTTTGGTAGCCAACTAAAGAACAATTCTTTTACTGCTCCAGGAGTCTTATCTAGAAAAAAACAAGTAATACCAAATTTGACCAAGGCCATTGCCAAAAAGAAGCAAGGTCTGGCAGAAGTTATATAAAATTTTTAGGCGCCTTAGGGCGTCTTTTTTTGGACCTAATAAGTCGTCTATAAGTTTTATAAAATAGGGTATGTATAAATGATGAGAGGTGTCTTATGGAAAAAGCAAAAAACATATTTATAAATTATTTTAAAGACAAAGAAAAAACAAGAGACGACCTAATGCTAGGTCCAGAATTTGAGCATATAATCGTAGATAGAAAGACCTACAAGTCTGTGTCCTATTATGGAGACAGAGGAGTTGAATATATTTTTGGCCGTTTAGTTGAGAAAGGTTTCCAGGCTGAATATGAGGAGGGCCATATCTTAGGCCTAAGCCTAGATGACATGCATCTGGCAACAGAACCAGGTGGCCAGGTAGAACTATCTATTGACAAGAAAGAAACTGTAATGGAAATCGAAAAGTCTTATAGGAGATTTTTCTCAATTCTATTGCCGATTTTAGATGAGGAAGACTATGACATTTTGGCCATAGCCTACCATCCTATAACAAAAATTGAAGAAATTAAGCTGCTACCAAAATACAGGTACAGAACCATGTTTGAACATTTTAAAAGTCATGGATCCATGTCCCACAACATGATGAAGGGAACAGCAGGCTTACAACTTTCCATTGACTATGTTTCTGAAGAGGACTTTAAGAAAAAGTTTTTCCTAGCCAATGCTATTGGAAACATTTTGTATTCAATTTTTGACAATGGCTACTTTTTTGAAGGTCAGCCAACCCACCACAACATTAGGGCCTTGATTTGGGCCAACACTGACCAAGATAGGGCAGGACTAGCAAAAAATCTTTTTGTAGACAATTCCTATGAAGGCTATGGAGATTATTTGGCCAAGACCCCAGCACTTTTTGCCTATGTAGACGGAAGTCTCCAAGCTACAGGAGACAAGTTAATTGGAGATTTAGTTGACGAAAATTCTAGCAAGGAAGAAATAGACCACCTACTAACTATGGTCTTTCCAGACATAAGACAAAAGGGCTATATAGAAATTAGGACTATGGATGCAGCCCCTTATCCTTATAATATGGGAATCTTTGCCTTAATAAAGGGAATTTTCTATAATGAAATGAACCTAGATCTTCTTTATAGAATTTTTGCAGATGTAAACCAAGATGACTTAGATAGACTAAGAGAAGACATGTATATTCGTGGCAATGAGTCCATGTTTTTAGAAAGATCTCTTAAGGCTTGGTCTTTGGCCTTTATTGATATGGCTAAGGGGGCCTTAAGTCCAGAAGAGGGAGCCTACTTAGATCCACTAAAAGACCTAATTCTAAGTCAGTCTAGTTTTTATGACAAAACAGAAAGGCTCTACAAGGAAACAGGAGACATAAAAAAATCTGTTGAATTTACTAAAATTTCATTATAAAGATTTATGGAGGAAAAATGCACGCAAATAAAATTATAAATAACTATATAAAACAAATTCAGTCAGATCCGAAAAAATACTACAAGGATTTTTTGGTGACCAAGGAAATGGTAAAAAACTCAACTGCCTACTACAAGGGCCTGCCAGTTCCCTTTACCTACCAACCCTTCTTTATAGATCCTTTTGACGAGGAAAACTTTAAGTATATTTTAGATACTATAATGTCAATTTCCAAAAAGGTGACCCAAGAATATATTAAAAATCCAGATTATAGGAAACTTTTTGACTTTCCTAAGTTTATAGAAGATATGATTTTAGTAGACAATGGCTATGGCGTTGAAGTGCCTATGGCCAGGTTCGATGTTTTTTATGACAGCAAGGACAAGTTTAAGTTTTGTGAAATAAACACAGACGGGTCCTCTGCCATGAACGAGGACATGGTTATTGGGAAAATCCTAATGCAGTCCCAGGGCCTTAAAGATTTTTCCAAGGCCTATAATCTTTCAAGCTACGAGCTATTTGATTCTTGGGTGGCAGAATCCCTAGCCCTTTATAAAAAGTATGATCCAACAAATCCAAACCCTAATGTGGCCATTATGGACGTAATGGAATCAGCATCGTCAAATGAGTTTGAAGAATTTAAAAAAGCCTATGAAAGGGCTGGCCTAAATTGCCAAATTGTAGATGTTAGAAATTTGGAATACAGGGATGGAGCCCTTTATCACCAAGACTATAAAATAGATTTAATCTATAGAAGGCTAGTTACCTTTGAGCTAATTAATTACAAGGACCAATGCCAGGCCTTTATAGACGCCTATATGGACCAGGCAGTTTGTACAATAGGGTCCATCCAATCTCAAGTAGTCCACAACAAGATTTTCTTTAAAATTCTTTTTGACCCAGAAACTAGGGCTATTTTGTCTGAGGCAGAAAATGACTTTGTAGACAAACACATACCTTTTACTGGAATCTTAGGTGGAGACAGACAAGTTCTAGAAAAACTTAAGGCCAACAAGGACGGCTATATAATTAAGCCAATGGACAGAAATGCCTCTACTGGAGTTTATACAGGCAGAGACCTAAGCCAGGCCCAATGGGAAGAAAACCTAGAAAGAGACTTTGACAAGGACTTTATTTACCAAGACTTTGTTGACGATATGGATATTCCTTTCTTGTTCTTCAATGACCAAGGAGACCTGGAAGTTAAGGAATTAATGAATACAACAGGAATATTTTCCTATAACGAAAAGTTTGCTGGCCTTTATGTAAGATTAGGCCAAGAAAATATTATATCTGGTCTTACTGACTATATAACAGGGCCAACAGTCTTGGCAGTAAGAAGAAACATGGACGACATTTTGCCTAGGATCAATGACCTAGCTAGAATAGCCAAGGAAAGAAAACTTACAGCAGCAGAAACCCTAGAAAGGGAAGCTTTAAGAAAAGAATATATTTTCAGATTTAGGGCAGGCTTTAAAAAGACCATAAGAAATGTAAAAGTTGTTGACGAAAATGGAGAAGACATTACACCAAAAAAATTAAAGGATCAAAAAAAGTAAATGCTAAGTGAAAAAATAATAAGTGCTACTGTTGGAAAAAATCCAGATTATTCAGATTCCTTAACTAGGACCAAAATCGGCTCAGTAACAGGTTTAGTTGGCATAGGCCTAAACTTGAGCCTAACTGCCTTCAAGGCTTTTATAGGACTTGTAACTGGGTCTTTGTCAGTTTTTGCAGATGCTATGAACAACTTGACAGACACAGTTTCTTCTCTAGTGTCCCTAGTTGGAATTAGGATGGCAGCCAAGGCCAAGGACGAAGACCATCCCTATGGCCATGGAAGAATTGAATATGTTACAACTTTAATTGTTTCCTTGGGAATTATTTTTGTAGGAGCCTCTCTTTTAAAGACCTCAGTAGAGGGCATAATCGACCCTCAACCCTTAAAGACTAACTTTGTTGGTATGGTGGTTTTGGTCTTATCTATTGGAGTCAAATATTGGATGTATGGCTTCTATAAATATATTGGCAATAAGATAAAGTCCACAACTTTTAAGGCTGTTTCCATAGACTCTTTAGGAGATGTTTTAGTAACTTCTTTGGTTTTGCTTTCTTATATTCTTTCTAACTTTCTTAGTCTGCCAGTTGACGCCCTAGGTGGAAGTTTAGTTTCCATATTTATTTTAAAATCTGGCTATGACCTGGTGAAAGAAACTATTTCAGACATAGTTGGCAAGGGGCCTAATGAAGAATTTGTAGCTGCCATTGACCAGCTTTTTAAAGACAGACCTTATATAAAGTCTACCCACGACTTACAGGTCTATGACTTTGGCCATGGTAATTCCTTTGCTACTATTGATGCCCTTGTGGACAAAAACTCAGACCTTCTTAGCTTGCATAGGACCTTTACAGAAATAGAACATGAAGTCTTAGACAACTTTGGTATCCTTTTAACTATTCATATGGATGTGGATATAATTGACAGCCAAGAGGACCAAAAACTATGTCAGCGCCTAGATATATTTTGCCAAAAAGACCAGGCAGCTATTTCTTATCACGACCCTGCTGTTTTGTCTAGGGACGGCAAGAAACATGTTCTTGTTCATTTAGTTGTAGATGGAGACCAAATTATTTCCCTTGAGGAAGAAAAAGAAAAGCTAGAAGACTTGACAGAATTTTTGGACCAGGACTTTAAAGGGGCAGAGTACAATATTATCCTGGATAGAGATTATAAGGACCAAAAGATGGCGAAAAAAGAAAAAGTTTAGGCCTATAGACCTTAAAAAATTAGGGACTATAGGTTATAATGTAGTCACAGAACTTTGTTAAAAAGAATAAGATATAACGGAGGAAAAAATGGATAAAAAAGAATTTAGGTTAGAACATGACTCTATAGGAGAAATGGAAGTTCCAAAAGATGCCTACTATGGTATTCACAGTCTTAGAGGAAAAAACAACTTCCCTATAACTGGAGCTCACATGGACTCTTATATGATTAGGGGAGCAGCAGAAGTAAAAAAAGCAGCAGCCCTTACTAATGGAGCAGTTGGCAGAATGGACCAAAAGGTGGCTGATGCAATAGCCCAAGCTGCAGACAAGGTAATTACAGGAGCCTATGACGACCAATTTATAGTAGACCCTGTTCAAGGTGGAGCTGGTACTTCTTTTAACATGAACACTAACGAAGTAATAGCCAACTTGGCCATTGAAATCTTAGGTGGCCAAAAGGGAGACTATTCACTTGTTCACCCTAATGACCATGTAAACTTTGGCCAATCTACTAATGATGCTCTTCCATCAGCTGGAAAAATTGCCATAGTTAGACACCTAATGGATTTGGAAGAAGAAGGCAGAAAATTAGTTGACTCTCTAGACAAGAAAGCCAAAGAATTTGACGGCCTTATAAAAATGGGAAGAACTCACTTACAAGATGCAGTTCCAATTAGACTAGGCCAAGAATTTGCTGCCTATAGAGATGCAGTAAAGAGAAATGTTGACCTAATCGAATCAGCCCTTGATGCAATGAAAGTTCTTAATATGGGAGCAACTGCAGTAGGAACTGGCCTAAATGCAGACCAAGACTATGTAGCCCAAGTTGTACCAAAACTTGCAGAAGTTACTGGCTTAGATTTGGTACAAACTGACAACCTAATTGACGGAACCCAAGGAACAGACTCTTACGTTTATGTATCAGGAATCTTAAAAGCCCTAGCTATGTCCCTATCTAAAATGTGTAACGACCTTAGACTAATGGCATCAGGTCCTAGAACTGGCCTAGGAGAAATTAATCTTCCAGCTAAACAAGCAGGATCTTCAATTATGCCAGGAAAGGTAAACCCAGTTATTGCAGAAGTTACTAACCAAACAGCCTTCCTAGTAGCAGGTAATGACTTTACAATTACTATGGCCATGGAAGCTGCCCAATTTGAACTAAATGTAATGGAACCAGTTTTATTCTACAAAATGTTTGAATCCTTAAAGGCTTTAAAGGGAGCTATGTATACCCTTAGAGTTAACCTAATTGACGGAGTAACTGCTAATGTAGAAAGAATGGAAGCCTTAGTAGAAAATTCTGTTGGAGTAATTACAGCCATAGTTCCTCACGTTGGCTATGAAAATGCAGCCAGCATTGCTAAGAAAGCCATAAAAACTGGCAGACCAGTTAGGGAACTTGCCCTTGAATCTGGTTTAGTAAGTGAAGAAGACTTGGAAAAAATCCTAGATCCAATGGGAATGACAGAACCAGGAATTTCAGCAGCAGAACTATTAAACAAATAGAAAGTATTAGAGAAGCCTAGAAGTTTTTTAACTTTTAGGCTTTTT
>JAUNLQ010000032.1 GCA_030532225.1 Bacillota bacterium | reverse complement strand
AAGTTTTATACAGAGGCCCTAGGTCTTGAAATTACTAGGGAGAAAGATTTTCCAGACCATGAATTTACTCTAGTTTTTCTATCAGACAAGGACAGAAACTTTGAACTAGAACTAACTTACAATTACAAGCCAGACCATCCTTATGTAATTGGAGATGGCTTTTCTCACCTTGCAGTTTCAGTAGATGACCTAGAAGGGTCTAGACAAAAACACCTAGACTTAGGTTATGAATGTACTGAGCTAATGGGCCTACCAGGAACTGAGCCTTCCTACTACTTTGTAACAGACCCAGATGGCTATGAAGTTGAAGTAATTAGAAAGAAAAAATAAATAAAACTTAGAAAAATCGTCAGCTACTTGGCGATTTTTTTCTTCTGTAGTAAAATAGATAAAAAATGTTGAAAGGAAGAAAATGAGACTTAGAAAGAAACACTTTGCCATTCCAGAAATGGAGGTCAACCCCTACATTTTCTTAAGGCCTGAAGAGCTTAAGGGAAAGTGGCAAGACCAGTTTAAAAACAAGAGGCCTATCCACTTGGAAATTGGAGCAGGCAGGGGAGGCTTTGCAGTAGAATTAGCTAGGAGAAATCCCCATATAAACTACCTGGCCATGGATATGGAGTCTAATGTTTTTGTCTATGCAGGAAGAAGGATACAAGAAGCTGGCCTAGAAAATCTTTATGGCATCTTAGGCCATGGAGAAAACTTAGAAGAATATTTCCAAGCTGAACAAATAGAAAGAATCTATATAAACTTTTGTAACCCTTGGCCCAAACCTAGACAGCACAAGAGAAGACTGATCCATCCAAGGCTCTTAGAAGTTTATAAAAAAGTTCTAAAGCCAGGAGCTGAAATCCAAGTGAAGACAGACGACCTTGGCCTTTATGAAGCAGGCTTAGAATACTTCCCTGAGGCAGGCTTTGAAATTCTAGAAAGCTGTTCAGACCTTGGCCTTAACGAAGACTCAATAGTAACAGACTATGAGAAAAAGTGGAGGGGCCAAGGCATAAAAATTAAATACATTAGGGCCAGATTTCCTGGCAAGATCTAAAGGTGGAGAAAAATTTTCCATCTTTTTTTATTTTCTCTATTGACAAGTGTTATAGACTGTTATACTATGACTATAACAGGAGGGTAAAATGAAAATACTAATTAGTAACTCTACCAGTCTCCCGATTTATGAACAAATAAAAAATCAAGTAATTGACCAAATTTTAAGTGACGACTTAAAAGAAGGCCAGCAACTACCATCTATAAGGGCCTTGTCCAAGGAAATCCGTATAAGTGTTATGACGGTGAAGAAGGCCTATGACGAATTGGAGACAGAAGGCTATATAGAAACCAGGCAGGGCAAGGGATCTTTCGTTTCCACAAAGAGCCAAGAACTTGCCAAGGACATGAAGCAGCAGGAAATTGAAACATATATATTTAAGGTGGTGGACCTGGCTAGGGCCTACGGAATTCCACAAGAAGAAATTTTTCAGCTGCTAGAACTTGCATATAGGAGTGAATAAAATGAAGGCTATAGAAATAAAAGACCTTAAGAAAAAATACAAATCAGGCTTTGAACTAAAAGATGTGAACATAGAAGTTGAAGAGGGAACTATTGTAGGCTTTATTGGGGAAAA
>JAUNLQ010000019.1 GCA_030532225.1 Bacillota bacterium | reverse complement strand
GATGGATGGATAGGTTAGGATAAATCTATCCCCCAACGGTTGACACAGAACCATTTAAAAAAAGGCCTTAAAGCTTTTGGCTCTAAGGTCTTTTAAGAAAATTTTGTTTTATACTGCACATGGACTATAGCCACAGTCTTGACATTCTGAACATCCTCCTGAGTGGTTCATTGAACCTCCACACATTGGACATTGGTCTGGATTTGTTTCTAGTTCTTTGGCTATTTCTCTGTTTAGTTCATCTTGTAGTTCTTGGATTCTATTTTGTTTTGTGTTGTCTGTTGTTAAGATTCCAGATCTTTCACAGCCATCTCTATAAATTGTAATTCCCTTTAGGCCATTTTCCCAGGCGTGAATATATAAATCTTCTACTTGTTCAACTGTAAATTCGTTAGGAACATTTACTGTTGAGGAAATTGAGGCGTCTATAAATTGTTGGAAGGCTGCTTGGACCTTTATTCTCTTCTTATAGTCTAGCTTGTCAGCTGTTATTATAAAGTCTGGTAGGTCTTCTTCGTTTCCTATGTCATTGGCGTTCATATATCTTCTTACTATATCTGAATAAACCTTGTAGTAGGTATCTACTCCATGGATTGATTCTGTTTTTCTTGTATAAGAAATTTGGAATAGTGGTTCTACTCCATTTGAGCAACCAAGTAGGGTAGATATTGATCCTGTTGGAGCTATGGTCAATAGTTGAGAATTTCTTAGGCCATGTTCCTTTATTAGGTCTAAAACATCATCGTCTGCATTGTGAAGGATAAATGGACTCTTAAGAACGTGTTCTGCCTTATAGGCTGGGAATGGTCCATAGTCCTTGGCTAGTAGGGCTGATTGTCTTAGGGCTTCGTTGATTAATAGTCTGCCTATTTGGTTAATCAAGGATATGGATTCGTCTGAACCATATTCTATGCCCATTTTTATAAAGGTGTCAGCTAGTCCCATTATTCCTAGGCCAATTTGTCTAAGGTTTTTACCTACTTCTTTTTGTTGTTCAAGTGGGTGCAGGTTCATGTTTTCGTCTAAAACACCATTTAAATAGACTACTCCATTTCTTACCATTTCTGCAAATTTTTCAAATTCAAATCTAGCATATTTGGTAAATGGATGTTTTACAAATTCTCCTAGGTTTATGGACCCTAGGTTACATGAGCCGTAAGCTGGTAGAGGCTCTTCTGCACAAGGATTAACTCCAGCATATTCAAAGTCTGGGTCTTCACTCATTAGGTGCCAAGATGTTATTTTATCCCAGTAAAGAATACCTGGTTCTGCCATCTTCCAGTTGTTTAGGGCTAGGTCTCTAAAAATGTTTCTAGCATTTACTCTTTTTTCTATTTTTTCTCCTGTAGCTTCTACTACAAAGCTTTGGGTATAAACTTGGTCATTTACAACAGCTTCCATAAATTCATCAAATACATTTACAGAAATATTAGCTGATGTTACCTTGCTTAGGTCAGATTTTACTGCTATAAATTCTTCTAGGTCTGGGTGGGAGCAATCCATATTTAGCATAAGGGCTCCACGTCTGCCTTTCATTCCTATTAGGGAGGTTGTTTGAGAGAAAAGATCCATAAAAGAAACTGCTCCAGTTGTAGTTGAAGCTGCATTATTAACCTTGGCTCCCCTTGGTCTTAGTTTAGAAATATTAAGGCCAACTCCTCCACCATAAGAATAGGTTCTAGCTAGGTGTTTGGCAGTGTCATAGATTTCTTCTATTGAGTCGCCAACTTTTGGAAGTACATAACAGTTAGATAGGGTTACTTTTTTCCCATGGATGGCTAGGCCTCTACCTGCTAGGATTCTACCTGCTGGCATAAACTTTTTGTCTTTTATAGCTTTTTTTATGGCTTCGTCTCCACCTGAAACTCTATCTAAGAATTCTTCAAAGGCTTCATTGTTATATCTGTATTTCTTTTCGTAGATGTCCCTTTGAAGGTCGGTCATTTCCCAGCCTTCTTTTCTTAGTTTTTCCCTTTCTTGTCTGTAGATAATATATTTTTTAGCTACATCTGGGCGGAACTTCATAAGTTCTAATTCTACGGCGTCTTGGATTTTTTCTATACCAAGTTCTGCTTCATCTTTGTAGTTTTCTTTTATTTTTTCAGCAATTTCTTTAGAAATAGATGAGTCTACACCAATTTCTGTTTCTGCCATAGCCTTTTCTATGGCTATAACTATTTTTTCTTCTTCAAAATTTACTAAATTACCATTTCTCTTCCTAACTTGCACTTTCATAACCTCCACTATATATTGTGTATGTACCTCTTATATTAAGGCAAGAACTACTATATCATAGATGGTTCCAAAAAACAATAGCAGCAAACAAAAAAAGTTACAGAAAATTTTTTCTATCTTCTGTAACCCTGAAAAGTTCTCATTTTTGCAAATAAAATTTTTTAAAATAATTTTTTGCCTAGGGATTTTAATAAAATTGTAGCCAAAAAAGCTCCCACTAGACCTTGGAAAATATTACCTGGTAGTGAGGCTATGGCAGCTGGTAAATCGTACATAAATATTTCTACCACAAAATATCCAAAGGCCATAAAAATTCCTCCTACAGCTCCTGCCACAAAGGATAGCTTGCCCTTTAAGGCTTTTCTATATAAAAGTGCAACTATAAGTCCTTCTAGACCCTTTACAACAAGAGTAAAAGGAGCATAATAAGCATAGCCTAAAAGTATGTCTGCCAAGGCTGATCCTATACCGCCAACTGTTAAGCCTCCTACAGGTCCTAAAACGAAACCTGCCAGGATTACCATAGCGTCTCCTAGATTTATATATCCTTTAGTAGCAATAGATGGAATAGAAATTACCATAGTTGCAACTGTAGTCAAGGCCATCATGATTCCATAAATTGCAATGTTTGCTGTTGTTAATTTACTTGTTGATTCTCGCATAAAAAATATCCTCCTTATGTATATAAAGAGGATATCCTAGTTTTGGTCTATATAAAAGTACCATTTTATTTAAATTTTCTGGTACCAGACTTATTTAAATTTTCTTATTCTTTCTAATATTTTGTCTTTGCCAAACAAGTATAAAATATTAGCCAGTTCCGGTCCATGTTGTAGGCCTGTTAAAACTATTCTAGTTGGCATATAAAGGTTCTTGCCTTTGATGCCAGTTTCCTTTTGGATTGATTTCATTAGGCCCTTTGCTTGGTCAAAGTTAAAGTCTTCTATAGCAGAAACTTTTTCTTCTAAGGCTTGAAGTAGTTGTGGAACTGTTTGACCTTGGAGAATTTCTTTTTCTTCTGGTCCTAAGTCCCCTAGGTCTTCAAAGGCAAAGCTAATAGCTTGAGGAATTTCTTTTAGGGTGGAAACTGAACCTTGAACTGTTTGTAACAAGAAGATCATCCAGTCTTTTTTTGCCTTATAAGTTTCTTCATCTACTAGGCCTGCTTCTATTATATAAGGCTGAGCCAGTTCATATAGGTCTTGGCCACTAAGTTCTTTCATATAGTGGGCATTAACCCAGTCTAACTTATTTCTATCAAAGATTCCACCTGCATTAGAAACCCTATCGAAATCAAACATTTCTTCCATTTCTTTTAGGGAAAGAATTTCTTTGTTGTCTTCTGGTGACCATCCTACTAGGGCTAGGTAGTTTACTAGTCCTGGAGCTAGGTAGCCTGACTTTTTAAAGTCTTCTACAGAAACATCTCCTTCTCTTTTAGAAAGTTTTTTTCTTTGGTCGTTTAATACTGTTGGTAGGTGAACAAAGGTAGGTTTTTCCCAACCAAAAGCTTCATATAGGTAGACGTGTTTTGGAGTGGATGAAATCCATTCTTCTCCACGAACAATGTGGCTTATGCCCATTAAATGGTCATCTACAACTACTGCTAGGTGGTAGGTTGGATAGCCGTCAGACTTTAGTAGAACTTGGTCGTCAACGTCATCTGAATTTATACTTATATGGCCCCTTACTAGGTCGTCAAATTCTAGGTTTTTGTTTTTAGGCATTTTTAATCTTACAACGTGTTCTTCTCCAGCTGCAATTCTTTTTTTGGCATCTTCAAGGCTAACACCTCTACAAAGTCCGTCGTATTTTGGGATTTTCCCTTGGGCCTTTTGCATTTCTCTAAGATCGTCTAGTCTTTCCTTGCCACAGAAACAATAATAGGCATAGCCCTTTTCTATAAGCTCATCTACATATTTTCTATAAAGGTCTAGTCTTTGAGATTGGATATAGGGACCAAAGTCTCCCTTTTGGCTAACCTTTCCATTTTCGTCTATTACAACACCTTCGTCATAGTCGATTCCTGCCCAGTGCAAGGACCTAATTAGATTTTCAATGGCTCCATCTACAAATCTTGTTTGGTCAGTATCTTCGATTCTTAAAACGAATTTGCCTCCATGTTTTTTTGCAAATAAATAGTTGTATAGGGCTGTCCTTAAGCCACCAATGTGCAAATAACCTGTTGGGCTTGGTGCAAACCTTACTCTAACATTTTCCACTTTATTTCCTCCTAATTAATTACTTTTACTTTAATAAAATTGTTTAGTTTTTTCTGCTACAGCAATAAAGTCTTTGTTGCTGTCAGTTTCGTCCATAAGTTTTAGTATTGTTTCTGTTACATCTTGGGTAGAAAGTTCTCCCATTATTCTTCTTATACGACTGGCCAACTGATATTCTTCTGGACTTAATAATAGTTCTTCTTTTCTAGTTCCAGATTTATAAATATCAATAGCTGGGAAGATTCTCTTTTCAGATAGTTTTCTGTCTAGGTGAACTTCCATGTTACCAGTTCCCTTAAATTCTTCAAATATTATATCATCCATCCTAGATCCTGTCTCTACTAAGGTTGTAGCCAAAATAGTCAAAGACCCGCCTTCTTCAATGTTTCTAGCTGCACCGAAGAATTTCTTTGGCTTGTACAAAGACAGTGGATCTAAACCTCCTGATAAGGTCTTGCCACTTGGTGGAGTTACTAGGTTATAGGCTCTAGCCAGTCTAGTAATAGAGTCTAATAAGATTATAACATCTTCTCCACTCTCTACCAACCTTTTAGCCCTTTCTATTACCATTTCTGCAACTTTTATATGGTTTTTGGCTTGTTCGTCAAAGGTAGAATATACAACCTCACCTGCAACTGATCTTTGCATGTCAGTTACCTCTTCTGGTCTTTCATCAATTAACAAAACTATTAGATGACTTTCAGGATATTTTTCTTCTATGGATTTTGCTATCATTTTTAGAAGGGTTGTTTTACCAGATTTTGGTTGAGATACAATTAAACCTCTTTGGCCCTTGCCTATTGGACAAAGAAGGTCTAACATTCTCAAGGCTAAAGGTTTCTTGCCTGCTTCTAAGGTCATTCTATCCTTTGGATAAATTGGTGTCAGCTCATCAAAGGAAGGTCTTCTAGCTATTAAGTTAGGGTCTCTGTTATTAACTGACTTAATATAAATTATAGCATTAAACTTCTCTGAATTTGAAGGTGGTTTAGTAACTCCAACTACCTTATCGCCAGTTTTTAGCCTGAATTTTCTAATTTGAGATGGAGAAACATATACATCTCCATCAGAACTAAGATAGTTGTCTCTTCTTAAAAATCCATAACCATCTACTAGGACTTCTAAAATTCCAGACACATAATTAAAATCATCCATAGACTCTATTAAATCAGTAGCATTGTCAGATAAATCGTCTGTATCAATGTCTAGATTTTGTTTAGGAGACTTTATTTCTTCTTGGTCTTCTTGGTAGGCATAGTCTAGGTCCAGGTCCTTGTTGTCTTGGAACTTATCTTCTTCCAAATCAGCCTGGCTTTTTATTAGTCTTAATAAGTCAGGTTTTTTGTATTTGTGATAATCTTTAATGTTTTTATCTTTGGCAACTTGTCTTAGGTCTACAAGGGATAGATTTTCTAAGGAAATTTGTTCTTGAAGCTTTTTATCGATTTCTTGTCTTAGTTCATTTTTTCTATACTTGTAAGCTGCTTCTATTCCTAGTTTTTCTGCAACCTGCCTAAGTTCAACTAACTTTAGGCTGTCTAAGTTTACCCCTTCAAAAACACCAGGCTCAGTGCCTTTAATGTCTGAATTTAGATTTTTGGTAGAAATTAAATCTATTAAATCAGACTTGTTCATCTTCTCTTTTACATCTAAACCTAAAGACTTTGCAATTAATCTTAGATCGCCAACTGACTTTTCACTTAAAACATTTAGTGGCTTCTTATTGTTATCCATGGTCCCTCCTAATCTATTATTCCTATTTCTTTATAGTATTTCTCTGCTCCCTTATGCAAGGGCAAATCTGCAATATCTTCTAAGTTTTTTTCTACAGACAGATCTTTTAGAAAGCTGTGGCTTTCTTGTAAGCTTGGTAAATTTTCCCAGAAAGTTTTTGTTAGCTGATAAACAATCTCTTCATCCATATCTTCATGAGTAAACATAACCATTTTTATAGCTGAGGTATTAATATCTTCTTGAAGCTCATCATAAACTCCAGCCTTTAAAGTATAAGAAGAATACCAGGGATAAGTTTTTTTTAGGTCTTCTATAAAATCCTCTGGAATTTCTAATAACTTGCTGTCAGTAGTTTTAAGGATTTCACTTACAGCTGAATTTGGGGCTCCTGACATTATCCAAGCTCCGTCAATTTGTTTGTTTCTCATAAGATCAATGGCTTCAGTAAAACCTACAAATTGTGCCTTAATTTGGTCTGGATATTGTATGCCAGCAGTTTTTAGATGAATTGACGATTCTTCTTCTGTTGTAGAACCAGCAACCCCTGGGGCAAAAGCCTTGTCCCTTATGTCTGAAATTGAATTTATATTGGATTTTTTTGTTACTACAACTTGGTTAGGATTATAATACAAACCTGCAATGATTCTTATGTCTTTGTTGGCCCTGGCTTGAAATTTGTCCAAGCCATGGTAGGCCTGATATACATTAGAAACTACAGCCATAGACACATTAGCCTCCCCTTTTTCCAAAAGGTTAAGGTTGTCTATTCCTCCATTGGAACCTTGGACATTGGCCTTAATATTTTTTATATTAGCATTCCATAGTTGAGCCAAAGAATTTCCAAAGGGGTACAAGGCTCCAGTTGTTGCTGCAGTCGGAATATTTATATAGCTAATATTAGAATCTTGTGAACAAGCAGTTAATAATACAAGTCCTAGCAAAAAAATCACAAAAATTATTTTTTTATGCAAATTTTTCCCTCCTCTTTTTAAAATAAATAAGTAGAAAAGCTAAAATAGCCAACATATCAGTATAAAATCCTGGATCTACTAATAAAATGCCAAGAACAAACATAAGAAGACTTTCTAGCCTGTGAAGCTTATTAATAAAAAAGCCTTGAGAAGCACAAGCAATATTAAAAACTCCAAAAAGTCCACTTAGGAATATTCTTAAAAAGTCCAAGATTTCAAGTTGTTCCAGGCCAAGTAAAAGCTGAGGATTTAACAAAAAGAAAAATGGAAAAATAAAACCAGTAATAGAAATCTTTACAGCCTCTATTGAGGTGTGAAATTCATTGGATCCAGAAATCCCTGCAGCAACATAAGAAGATATAGCTACAGGTGGAGTTATATTTGACAAACTAGCATAAATTAAACAAAACATATGGGCAACAATAGGCTGAGCCCCTAATTTAATTAAAACTGGAGCAGCAACAGTAGAAACAATAACATAGGCTGCAACACCTGGCACTCCCATACCTAAAATAGTAGACATTAGCATAGTTAATATTCCAGCTACTACAATATTATTAAAGGCTGAAAAGGACATAATCAAGTTGCCAAAATTTAGGCCTAGGGCTGTAAGAGACACAATTCCAATAATAATACCAATAAGCAAACAAGAAATAGAAATAGTCACTGTAGCCTTAGTAGCCTTTATAATAACTTCATAAAATTCCTTAGGTCCAATTTTGTTGTCTTTAGTAAATTGGGAAACTAAAATAGTAGCTACAATGGCTAGAACTGCTCCATATATAGGAGAAAATCCAAGAACAATTAAGGCTACAATTAAAATTATAGGCAAAGATAAAAATCCTCTTTGTCTTAAAACTGTAGAAAATCTTGGTAAATTTTCTTTATCAAGGCCATGAAGATTATTTAGCTTGGCTCTTTGGTGAACAGAAACTAAAAGTCCAAAATAGAAAAATAAGGCAGGAATAATAGCTGCCAGCATAACCTGGGAATAAGAAATAGCCAAGTATTCTGCCATAACAAAGGCCACCGCCCCCATAATAGGTGGACAAAACTGACCTCCAGTAGAAGCTGCTGCCTCAACTGCAGCTGCAAACTCAGACTTGTAGCCAGTTTTTTTCATAAGAGGTATGGTAATCATTCCAGTTGTAGCAACATTGGCAACAGCAGAACCATTTATCATACCTAAAAGAGCACTAGCTATAACAGCAACCTTAGCAGGACCTCCAGCCTTATGACCAATTAAGGCCATAGACAAGTCATTTATAAAATTAGATAAACCTGATTTTGCTAAAAATTCACCAAAAACTACAAACAAAAAGATATAAGAAGCACAAACACCTAAAGTAATTCCAAAAATCCCCTGACTGCCCCACACAGTATGGTTAACAATTCTTTCAAGGGAAAAACCAGAATGACTTAAGGATACTGGCATAAATCTTCCAAAAAGAGCATATAAAATAAAAATAAAAACTAGAAACAAAAGATTTTTCGAAGACTTGTATGCAGCAATTAAAATAAGACAAAGAGCTAAAAAACCAATAAAAAAGTCTAACCTTGAAATGATTCCCCCTGATCTAACAATCTTGGGATAAAAATAGATAATATAAGAAAAAACAAGCAGACTTTGAAAAGCCAAAAAATAATATAGGTGTTTTCCTTTTTTTGTCTTTGTAGCATAAATAATAAAGGCTATAAATATCATTCCTAAAGAGAAATAAGCCCTAAAGGCAATAGTTTCTATTAATGGGAAAAAATTAAAAAGAATAATAGATAAGCCAAAAAAGAAAATTGCTAAATTCAATAGTTTTTTTAACTTGTGGTCCAAAATAAAACTTCCTCCATCACTAAATATTAACAAAATTTAGGACTATTGTAAAGGGCTAAAAACCCAAAAAAACGGCATTTATACAAATAAATACCGTTAATAATTTTATTCATTTTTTGGAATATGAGGAGGGCTTACAACATAGTAGCCTGTAACAGTTTTTTCTGTATTATTAACTATTCTATGAGGAATGTTCTCTTGTATATAAATAGAATCTCCAGCATTAAGCTCATAAACAACATCGCCATAAGTTATTTCTAACTGGCCCTCTTCTATCATTATGATTTCTTCTGCACTGTGGCTAACATAGTCACCAGAATCTTCACCATTGCCTGGAATAGTAAATCTAACAAGCATCATTTTTGGTGTGAAATTTATATTATTAGCTGTTGTAGAAACTATTTCATAATTTGTATCAGAATTTCCAAAGGTCATCTTAGGTCTTTCATCTGATCTCATTATAATATTTTCATTATTAGAATCATCAATTAACAAATAAATTGGTGTATTTAATGCAACAGCAATCTTTTTTAAAGAGGACAAACTTGGTTCTACCAGGTCCCTTTCTAGCTGTGATATATATGAAACTGATAAGCCAGATTTTTGTGCAACATCATTTAATTTCAGATTTTGGTTTTTTCTTAAAATTCTTATTTTATTGCCTAACATAATCTCTCCTTTATAGTTTATTATGTACTATTTTCAAATCCTTTTCATCTATTACAATTATACTAACAAAAAAAGAAATTTTAAACACTTTAATCAAATTTTCAAAAAGTTTTTTAAAACAATATTAAATCAAGGTTTTTAAAGATAAAAAAAGTGCCAACATGTGACACTTTTTTATATTTATCTTACTTTAATTCAATTTTTGCGCCAGCTGCTTCAAGTTTTTCTTTGATTTCGTCAGCTTCGTCTTTGTTTACGCCTTCTTTAACTGCTTTTGGAGCTCCGTCTACAAGTGCTTTAGCATCTTTTAGACCTAGGCCAGTAATTTCTCTTACTACTTTAATTACAGCGATTTTTTCTCCGCCAACTTCAGCTAAGATTACATCATAAGAATCTTTTTCAGCTTCTGCTGCAGGTGCTGCTTCTCCACCAGCTACTGCTGCGCCAGCCATCATAACTGGAGCTGCTGATACTCCGTATTTTTCTTGAAGTGCTTCTACAAGTTCGTTTAGTTCTACAACTGTTAGACCATCAATAGTCTCAATAATTTGTTCAATGTTCATAATAAATCCTCCGTTTAATTTAATTTTTATTTTCTAATTTTTCCTACAGATTATTCTGCAGATTCTGCGCCCTTTCTCTCAGCTAGCGTTTCTGCTACATGAATAAGATTTCTCATTGGTGTATGAATTAATTGTTGTGTTACATTTACAAAATTAGAAATTGGAGCATTTAAGCTACCTACTAATTTTCCGATGAGAACTTCTCTTGAAGGTATCTTCGCTAGTTTAGAGATTTGAGCCACGTCTAAAACATCATCACCTAACATACCAACTTTTACTTCTAACTTTTTGTTAGTTTCTGCAAACTTAGTAACAACTTTTGCAGAAGTAGTTGCATCGTCTAATGAAAAGGCAATTGCATTTGGGCCTGTTAAGTGGTCTAAAATATCTGTGTATCCAAGATTTTCAAATGCTCTTCTAGATAAGGTATTTTTGTAAACCTTATAGTCAACATTGTTGTCTCTAAATTGGCTTCTTAGTTCAGTTACATCTGAAACAGTAAGACCTCTATAGTCAACTACAACTAAAGACTTTGAGTTTTTGATTTTTTCTTCAATCTCAGCAACAACAGCTTGTTTTTGTTTTAAAACACTGTCTTTCACTCTTTCACCTCCATAAAAAATAGTCTCACCGTAAACGTAAGGAGAGACTAATAATATATAATCATCTGACCTCGGTAGGAAATTAAGGACTAGGTCCACCTACTGTCTACGGCTAATACTTTATTTAATTCTAGACTATTTTACTACTTAATTTTACTTCTGTCAACAACTTTCAACTAAAAATCTGATGTGTTAACTTTGATTCCAGGTCCCATAGTAGAAGACACAGTTACGCTTCTAAGGTATCTACCTTTTGCAGCAGCTGGTTTTGCTTTTACTATAGCGTCCATAATTACATCAAAGTTTTCTTTTAATTTTTCTGGTCCAAATGAAGCCTTACCAATAGCAACATTAATTATAGCTTGTTTATCAACTCTGTATTCAACTTTACCAGCTTTAATTTCTTTAACAGCATCAGCAACATCAAAAGTTACTGTACCACTTTTTGGGTTTGGCATTAAACCTTTAGGTCCTAAGATTCTACCGATTCTACCAACTTGTCCCATCATGTCAGGTGTAGTGATGATTACATCATAATCAAACCAGTTTTGAGTTTGGATCTTTTCAACCATTTCTTCACTACCAACAAAATCTGCTCCAGCTTCTTCAGCTTCTTTGATTTTGTCTCCCTTAGTGATAACTAAAACTTTTACGTCTTTACCAGTACCATTTGGAAGTACTACTGTACCTCTAACTTGTTGGTCAGCATGTCTTGGGTCAACACCTAGACGAACAGCTAGTTCAACTGACTCATCAAATTTTGCTTTTGCAGTTTTTGTTACTAGGTCAAAAGCTTCAAGTGGTTGATAATTTACTGTTTTGTCAAAAAGCTTAGCGCTTTCTAAATATCTTTTTCCTCTTTTTGCCATATAAAAAACCTCCTTGTGGTATTAACGGACTAATCCTCCCACTATTCCTCTACTGTAACGCCCATGCTTCTAGCAGTTCCCTTAACCATTTCCATGGCTGCTTCAATGGATCCTGCGTTTAAGTCAGGCATTTTAGTTTCTGCAATTTTTCTCACTTGATCTAAAGTTAATTTACCAACTTTTTTCTTGTTTGGTTCACCTGAAGCTGCTTGTAGGTTTAATTCCTTTTTGATCAACATTGCCATTGGTGAAACTTTTGTAATATAATCAAAAGTTCTGTCAGCATATATTGTCATTTCAACTGGAATAATCATTCCAGCTTGGTCAGCAGTCTTTGAGTTAAAAGACTTGGTAAACTCCATAATGTTAACCCCGTGAGGTCCTAATGCAGTTCCTACTGGAGGTGCTGGTGTAGCCTTTCCTGCAGGTATTTGTAATTTTACTATAGCTATGACTTTCTTTGCCATAAAAAATCCTCCTTTGTGGTATTTAGCGGGTCTTTCCCTCCCACCTTCTATATAATAACGCTTAAAGCGGTATTATTAAACTTTCTCAACTTGGTCAAAGCCAAGTTCTAGTTTAGTTTCTCTGTTAAACATAGAGATATAAACTGTAACTTCTTCCTTTTCCTTATTAATATCTTCGATTTCTCCCAAGAAATTTTCAAAAGGTCCATTAATAATCTTAACAGAATCTCCAATGTGATAATCGTAGTCGATTTTCTTAACTTCTTTAACTCCTAGTTGTTTTTCTTCTTCCTTTGTTAAAGGAATTGGATTTGATGCAGGTCCTAAGAAACCAGTAACACCTCTAGTGTTTCTAACTAGGTACCATGACTCATCAGTCATTATCATTTTTACAAGAACATAGCTTGGATACAACTTAGTTTCTTTAACCTTGTCTACTCCATCTTTTGTTTCTACTAATTCTTCAGTAGGAACAGCAATTTCTTGTACTAAATCTTCCATACCTTGGTTTTTGACCATAAGTTCCATAGTTGTCTTAACCTTGTTTTCGTGGCCAGAATAAGTATGGACTACATACCACCTTGCTCTTGGGTCTCTGTCTTTTCTTTCATTAATAATTTCTGTCAAAACTATCCCCTCGTCTTATCCTATTATAAAACCTAAAAGGTTATGAATAATAAAATCGAATAAGTATATAAATAGAGCAGATATAATACTTAATACCAAAACAAGAGCGGAATACTTTAATAGTTCTGTTTTATTAGGCCATACTACTTTTTTAAGTTCAGTTCTTACACCTTTAAAGTATTTTTTTGTACGACCATCTTTACTAACTTTTTCAGACATTTTATTCACATCCTATCTTATTTTGTTTCTTTATGAGTTGTGTGAGTCTTGCAGAATTTGCAATATTTTTTTAACTCAAGTCTTTCTGTTGTGTTCTTCTTATTCTTATAAGTTATATAATTTCTGTTCTTGCAATCTTGGCAAGCAAGGGTTACTCTATCAGCCATTTGGCACCTCCTATTAATAGAATTTAATTGAAAGTTTGAAGAAATAAAAATTTTATTTAGCACAATGGCAATCTAAAAGTTTGAGTATTTCTAGATTCATATTCACTCAATAAAAAAAGGGCTTCATTAACCCCCATGGTATTTATTTCTATCTAAGTTAGTATAGCACACAAATGCCAAACTAGCAATGATTTTTAAGATATTTTTAAAATTTATATTAGTTTTCTTTTATTTGAGTCATCATATCATAGAATTTCTTTTAAGTAAAGATATTTTTAAAATTATTTCTTTGTGCTAAAATAAAGTCAACATTAGAAAGGCAGGATTGTTATGGACGAGTTTTTTATGGCCCAGGCATTAATAGAAGCAAAAAAGGCCTATGACAAAGGAGAAATTCCCATAGGCTGTGTAGTAGTAAAAAATGGACAAATTATTGGTAAAGGCCACAACCAAAAGGAAGAAAAAAACAACGCCCTTTATCATGGAGAAATTATGGCCCTAAATGAAGCTACAAAAAATTTAGGCTCTTGGTGGTTAGAAGATTGTAGTGTCTATGTAACTCTTGAGCCTTGTGCCATGTGTGCTGGTGCTATGCTAAATGCCCGAATTGGAAAGCTGTATGTTGGAACAAGAGATCCTAGAATGGGAGCCTGTGGGTCTGCCATAGACCTAACAAAACAGCCAACTTTCAACCACACCTTCCCTGTTGTCTTTGGCCTTTTACAAGACCAATGTTCCCAAATACTTACAGATTTTTTTAAGGAATTGAGAAAGAATAAAAAAAAA
>JAUNLQ010000001.1:251582-253241 GCA_030532225.1 Bacillota bacterium | reverse complement strand
GTCAAGACAAATGCCGAAAGAGCCATAGAAATTACAATAATTCTATAGGTTGACTGATAGGACCTATAGTAATCTTTTGCCAAAGTCTTTTCTATAGGACCCTTTATTTTTGACTTGCCTAATTTAATATTTTTTTCTGTAATGCCATTTAAGCCCTCTATTATTTTTATCTTTGAACTTTTCCTAGCAGGAATTACTGCAGATAAATACACCGTCAAAAGAGCCAGTAAAATAATTAATAAAACAGAAATAGGACCTGGATGGATTAAGTGAAAGTCAGGCGACTCAAATCTTTCTCCAAAGATTTCTGACATATTTCTATAAGATATGGAGTTGTTAAGCCATACTAGATACATGAATAAATTTGCAAAAGCCCAAGAGGAAATGGTTCCTAAGGCTATTGGCAAGGTTGAAAGTTTAAGGATTTTCTTTCGAATCATTTTTTTAACTTGCTTTTCTGTCATGCCGGTGCTTTTTAATAGAGCTATTTCTTTTAAGTCCCTATTGTTCCATACATTAAAAGCCCCATAGACGATAAAAGCAAATAGAAGAACAAGTAAAAAATATGCACTATACTCTTCAATAGCAGTCTTTACCACTGATTTAGGTGGAAATATGCCTTTAGGGTAGATCATTTTATATTCTAAAATATCTGTATTATAAGATAGCCTCCCTATATCTATTGAAGATTTCTCATCAATGTTCATTGCAGATAAAATTTCCCTAGTCTTTGTATAGCTATCTCTTGGATTTTTATACCAGATTAAGACTTCTAGACCTGTGTCTTCTCTAAATAAGTTTGCCTTATTTTCACTATCAGCTGCACTAAGAAAAATAGCACTTTCAAAAGAGTAACCATAGTCATCATAAACTCCAACTATAGTGTAAGTTTTTTCATTAAAATTAATTTTTGAACCAAGATCATAGCTTTTATTTTTTGTCAAAAATCGTTCTGGTACTAAAAGTTCCTTTGAGTTATTAGGCTCTCTTCCATTTTTTATTATATAGCCTGTTAAAAGATTGCTATGTTTTCCTTTTTCATAAATAGTTGCATTTAGATCTGTCTCTATAATTTTATTAAATGAAAGCTTTTCTATATCTTCATCATTTGTGAGTTTATCATAAAGGTTCTCATCAACTCCAGTAATTGCCACATGATGGTCTCCGAAAGTTTTCCTTACATAGTCATACTGGTCATATTTTAAGGATCCTACAATAAAAACAACGGTGCCTAATAGAAGGACTGCCAAAAATATAGATATTTTAATAGCAAAACTGTCTTTCTTATTATTTTTTACAGATCCACTTGCAAGGTCATTAATAATTTTCATAAGGCTCATCTCCTAGGAAATTTAACCTACCATCTACCATCCTATAGACCTTGTGGCAAGAATTTGCAACTTTTTCATCATGGGTGATAATCATAATTGTGGAATTTAGTCTCTTATTTACAAGTCTAAAAAGCCCTGTGATTTCTTCAGAATTTTTTCTATCAAGATTTCCTGTAGGTTCATCTGCCAGGATAATGGCAGGTCTCGTAATTAGACTCCTAGCGATGGCAACTCTCTGCTGCTCTCCACCTGACAATTGTTTAGGGTACCTATCAAGTTTTTCTTCTATTCCCAATATTGACAAAATCTCCTTTAAATACTCTTCATC
>JAUNLQ010000001.1:0-251482 GCA_030532225.1 Bacillota bacterium | reverse complement strand
CAAGTTTTTCTTCTATTCCCAATATTGACAAAATCTCCTTTAAATACTCTTCATCTACCTTCTTATTATCTAATAAAAGAGGTAGAAGAATATTTTTTCTCACATTAATATTTGGAATTAAGTTAAAAAATTGGTAGACAACGCCAATATTTCTTCTGCGAAAAACAGTCATCTGGTCTTTGTTGAACTTAGTAATATTTTTCTCTTGAATAAAAATATCTCCACTTGTTGGAGTATCTACTCCTGCTAATAAATGAAGCAAGGTAGACTTTCCTGAGCCACTATCTCCAATAATAGCAACAAGGTCGCCTTTTTCTAATTCAAAATTTACATTTGAAAGGGCATTTACTTCTACTCCACCCTTGTATGTTTTTGTTAAATCAACTGTTTTTACTATATTCATAATGTGTCCTCCTTTTCTTGTCTATATAATACTAGCCTTAAGTGACTGGAAAGTGACTAGAAAAAAGACCATGTCTTATTTTTAGACACAGTCTTAAAAATTAATTATAAAATCTTAGTTCAAAGGCATTTGATTTCTTGCCTTTATGATATATTAATTCTCCATTTTGTCTTTCCATTACAGACTTTGCCATAGGAAGACCAATCCCATAGCCTTTTGAATTTGGGTCTAGTTTATAAAAACGCCTAAAAACTTTTTCTAACATGTCAGAATCTAAACCTTCAGAAAAATCTTCTACGAAAATACTCTTATATAAATTCGTTTCTTTTAAATGAATCTCTATATGTCTATCCTCTCTTGCTTCTATTCCATTTTTCATAACATTAAATAAGGCTTCATAGGTCCATTTTTCATCACATACAAAAGAAAAATCTTCTCCATAAAGAGGGATTTCAATATTATACTTGATAAAATAGTCCTTGACATCTCTTATAAGTTCATCTAAGAAGTCTCTGGCAGAAATCCTATCTCTAGCCATTTCTATTGTTCCTGAATCAAGGGCTGCCAGTTTTAATAAAATATCAGACAAGTTGTGAAGTCTAAGTAAATTATCTCTAAGTCTTTGTAGATATTCTTCTGAAAGATTGTCATCTTCGTCTTCTAATAAGTCCAGCAACAATAAGGATCCTGTTAATGGAGTTTTTATTTGATGGGCAATGTCTTCTGTATATTCTCTTAAAGTTTCCTTGTTTTTTTCAGCATTCTCAGCCATGCGTTTGTTTTCTAAAATTATTTTTATAATCTCGTCTCTTAGTTTTCCAAATTCATCATCTATAAGCTCATAATTATCTGAATCTATATCCAGTGAATAAAGGAGGCTAAATATATTATTGATTTTATCCTCAAGAGCTTGTTCTTTTTTCTTTTCAATTTTTGTAAAAAACACAAACAAAATTATATTTATAAAAAGAAATCCAATAAGGGTTAGGATGTCAAATCTTGGGTTGAAATAAATAACAAACAAGGACATTAGTAAATTTAAAATTAAGACAAGTAAAATATTTTTATTTTTATTCATTATCCCACCTATAGCCAATTCCTCTGATGGTTTTTATATGACTTCCATAGTCAGCAAGTTTAGATCTCAATCTTTTTATAGTAACACTTAGAGTGTTGTCATTTACTTCATAAAAATCATAGCCCCAAACATAATCTAAAATTCTCTCCCTTAGTAGATTTGTATCTTGGTTTTCTAAAAGCATTTCCAAGACAGCAAACTCTTTTAAGTTAAGGTCTAGATCTTTTCCATCTATTGAGGCTTGTTTTGAAGCCAGGTCTAAAGATAAATTTTTAAAAGTAAGTTCATCTAGCTTTTTAATTTTTCTGCTAAAGACATTGTCTATTCTCGCCTTTAGGACAGGAAGAGAAAAAGGTTTTGTTATATAGTCATCTGCTCCTTGGGAGAGACCTTTTACAACATATTTGTCTTCGTCTTTTACAGTAAGCATAATAAGAGGAAGGTCAGAAAATTCCCTTAGCCATTTTAAAAAGTCAAAGCCTGAACCATCTGGAAGATTGACATCAAGAATAATTAAATCAAAGTCATTAAAATTTACATCCTCTACCTGAGAAAAGCTACTATAAATAATTGTTTCAATCTTATATTTGCTTAAATAAGTTTTAACAGCAAAGGCAATTGTAGCGTCATCTTCAATCATTAGTATTTTCAATTTTATACTCCAAAACTTCTGATATATCGCATTTAAAATACCTACAAATCCTAGCAAGTATTTCCATACTCACATTCTTATCTCGTCCCATTTTTGCAAGGGTGTGAGAAGCTGTTTGTATAGCTTCTCTATAATATTATACCGTATTTTATAACTTAATAGTTACAAGTCTCTTAAGACAGAGGACTTTCCGTATTTTGATGGGGAAATCGAGCTCCACGAAATAGCCAGGGGCATGAATTCCTCCTTAAACAAGCTGGTAAAATCCATAGGAGACTTTGTAACAGACACTAGCAACAAGAGCCTAGTAATATCAGCAGTAAGGGCACCAGAAAGTGTAGAAAAAGTTCTAAATGGAGTGAAAAAGCTTTATGATTTTGCCAGAATAGAAGTAACAGGAACCAAGGGCCTATCATCAGCCTATGCCTCAGACAAGGGCCTAGTAATAGCCTTTGAAAAATAAATAAGAATCAAAAAAGCCAGCCACCGAGGCTGGTTTTCTTATGGAAAAAATTATTTGAAAACTAGAAGGCTTTCTTAGACTTCAATTATAAATTCTTGGTTGTCATGGTCCACAGACACAAACTTAGTAAAAGAAGAAGAAAAACTTTCTTTATATTTTTGGCTAATGGAAAAATCCTCCCACATATGCATAGGAAAAATATAAGCAGGTCTAATTAAATCTACAAAGTAGTCTATACCTGAACTAGCATATCTGCCTAATCTTGGATCAAGGGGGAACATGGCTATGTCTACATTTTTAAGTTGAACCTTCTTTACTTCTTCCCTAAAGGCCCTAGTCATTTCCAACCTTTCATCTTCGCTGTCTTCATCCCAGATCCAAAGATTTAAATCTCCACTGTGAAAGATGCCAACATTGTCTACACTGGCGAAAATAGAAATACCCTTGTCAGTTGACCCGAAAGTAGTTAGGTGGACATCACCTACAACCCTTTTAGCATCAGGGCCAATATAATAGACATTGTCTTGGAAAGGCAGCTTAAGGTCTTCTTTAATATCAGAAGAAAGCAAGAACCTTACATCTCCTTTTAGGCCTAAAATCTCCCTGGAAAAATGGTCTTGGTGACTGTGGCTATAAACAAACAAGCTAGTCTTGTCTAGCTGAGGCAGGTCACCTTTTATATAATCAAAAACAATAATATGCTTGTCAGTTTCTATAAAATAACCTGAGTGACTTAGAAATTTAACCTTAACTTTCATTTTATCAACTCCTTAACCAAGATTATAACAAAAATACATAGGATTTTCATCATTAATCCATTAAAAGTGGGTATATTACTTATTAGAAAAAGGACTTGAATATTAAAAATTTATAAAAGTTAGACAGTAAGGAGATGTACTTATGAACGATTATAATAGAGATGACCTTGGTCTTGAGCCAAGGGATGACAGATCAGACCAAGACTTTAACCATTATTCAAGAAGAGAAAATACTAGAACAAACTGGGAAGAATATCGCCAAGCTTATGACCAAGCAAATAGGAAACCCCAAAAACCAAAAAAGGGTGGAGCCTTTAAAATAGTAATCCTGGCCCTAGTTTTTTCTTTAATAGGCTCTCTTGTGGGAGCAGGCCTAGGCTTCAACTATGCCTACAAAAAATTTGACAGTGAAAAAAGCCTAGTGGCCCAACCAAGTTATACTATAAATACAAATGACAACATGAACACAGTTGCAGCAGTAGCTCAAGCCAACCTAGAATCAGTAGTAGGCATAACAACCAAGACAATTTTGAAAAATATATTTAACCAAGACTATGCCTCAGAAGCCATGGGCTCAGGCTTCATAGTAGACCAAAGGGGCTATGTAGTTACAAATAACCATGTTATAGAATCCTTGAGCCAAGGAGACATGACCTTTGGAGGATTTTTTGGCCAGCCACAAAGACCTAGAGAAAACCAATACGCAGACCAAATAGCAGTCCTTCTAAACAACGGAGCCCAAATCCCAGCAACAGTTGTTTGGGCAGACAAGAATTTGGACCTGGCAGTATTAAAAATTGAAACTCAAGAGCCTTTAAAACCAGTTGAACTTGGAGACTCTGATAAACTAACAATAGGCGAACCAGCCATAGCCATAGGCAACCCACTGTCCCTAGAATTTCATGGAACAGTAACAGCTGGCTATATATCAGGCAAGGACAGGATCATAACTGACCAAGACGGATCATCAATGAGCCTGATCCAAACAGATGCTTCAATAAATCCAGGTAACTCTGGTGGCCCTTTATTTAACCAAGCAGGCCAGGTAATTGGCGTTAACACCATGAAAATATCTACAGCAGAAGGCCTAGGCTTTTCCATCCCAATTAATGTGGCCAAGCCTATAATTGAACAAATTATAGAAACAGGAGAATACCACAAGGTGGCCCTAGGATTTTCAGGCACAGACATAGCCACCTACGAATCAGCCTTCCAAATTGACACAGGCTTAGACAGTGGAGTGGTCCTTCTAAGGGTTATGGCAGAATCTCCAATAGCCAAGGCAGGCCTAGAAAAACTAGATGTCCTAACCAAGGTTGACGGCCAAGTTATTAACAACGTACTGGATGTCCAAAAAATCCTTTACCAGTACAAGTTTGGAGACAGCCTGGAAATAGAATATGTAAGAGACGACCAAAGCTACACAGCAAGAGTTCTCTTAGAACCCTATGACCTGGACCAAAATAACTAGAAAGACCTATAGGTGAGAAAAAGACCTTTAATCAGCTATTAGACCATATAAAAATTGGCAGAGAAATAGAATTTTTCTACAAGGACTTTCATTGTTCCATAGCAAACTTTGGAGGCAAATGGTATTACTATGTATCCACTCCCAGGGGAGAAGAAGAGCTTAGCCTAGGAGACTTTGGAGACACAGAAACAGTAGAGAAATCCATAAGAGAAATTATCCTAGACTCTAAGGCCCTAAAAGAAATTTTCGACCAGGGCCTTTACAAAAATTATTTTCTCTACTAAAAGCCCAAGAAAAATTTAGCCCTTGAATAATTAAGGGCTATTTTTCTGCTATAATAAGACTATAAATACATAAGGAGACCTGTAAGCAAAATGAAAAAAGTTAAAATCAACAAATTCAGATCCAGCAAAGTAGACCTATACAAGATTCTAAAAAGAGAAAGAGTTTTGACCAACCAATCCTTTGACTCCTTTATAGAGGACCCAAAAGTTTCCTTTACAGAAGAAAAAGAAAAGGTCCTAGTTCTTTTAAGTGTAGAAGAATTAGGCTTTAAAGAGCCAGCCAGCTTGGAGCAAATAATAGAAAGAGCCCAGGAACAAGGCTACAAGACCTGCCACCCAGCAGATGGCTTCTATCTTAGACTAGACTACAAGAACCAAGAAGACTCAACTAACAATCTCTATGGCAAACAGGACTCAGACTGTTCCATAACCATAATCTCAGACCCAATAAAGGACCAACACTCCTTTCCCAAGGGGCTGAACATGAGAAAAGTAAGTGGCCAAAAATACCTTAGAGGCTATACCTGTGACTATGACTATGAATTTCCCCTAGACACAGAACTGGCCTTTGCCCTTGAATAAAAAATAAGAAAACTAGCTAGCCTTGGCTAGTTTTTTTGTGCCATAAAAAATATTAGAAAAAATAAAAAAACTTTGTCCCCTTTTCCGACCTTAAAGCGTTATATATATAAGAGGCTAATAAAGTGAAAATTTCCTGAATTTATTAGTCCCCTAGACTTTTATGTTAGAATAGAAGTATAAATTTAACATAAAAGGTGACCAATGATAATCTTCTATATAAGCCTAGACCCTCAGTCTAAGGACCTAATAAACAAACTTTATCAACAACTACATATACCTATGAGAAAAATGGCCATAATAAAGTTAAAAGACCCTAACCTGGCAGAAGAAGCAGTGGCCAATAGTTTTGTAAAAATAATGGACAAGATAGAAAAAATTTCAGGCCTGCCCCAAGACCAAAGGCAGGTCTACAGCCTAGGCATTTTAAAAAATGAATGCATAAACCTATTGAGAAAAGAAAAAAAGTACCTGCTAACAGAAGACCTAGAAATCTACCAGGACCTAGACCTTACAAGTCCAGTAGAAGACCAGGTCCTAAGCAAGGATAGCATAGACAGGCTGAAAGAAAAAATAAAAAATCTTAGCCTAGAAGACAGACTCCTACTGTCCTATAAGTACGAAGAAGGGCTGACCTATAAAGAGCTTGGAGAAAAACTAGGTCTAGGGGAAGAAGCAGCCAAGAAAAGAGGGCAAAGAATAATTAAAAGCCTAAGAGACTCTTACCAAGAAGGTGAAAATAGTGAAAGATAAGATGGACGACCTAATAGTTGCAGCCTTAAAGGCCACAAAAGAAGAAGTCCAAGAACTAAAAGAAAAAACCTATATAGAAAAGGATTTAAAGTCAGACCAAGTACCAGACCTGGCCCAAGAAATCCAGGGCCTAGACTTTAAGACCAGGCTAGTTTTAATGGACAGGTATATATACAAAACTGGACCAGCAGCCTTGAAATCCATCTTTGACATAGGAAGTCCAGGAGACGACCTACTTTATGTCAAGGCAATCCTAGCTAAAAAAATGGGCCTAGAAGAAGGCTATCTAATAGGAGACCAGTCCCTGGAGGCAGCCTGTCTAATAGACTTTAATAGGGAAAAGGCCCAAATAGACCAAATCCTAGCCAGCACAAAGGCTGAAAAGCCATCTAGAAAATTCCAAAAGAAAATGAAGACCCTAGGCCTCAACCCTTATAGGACAATGGAAAAGGTCTTAAAAAGAGTAGCAGTATTTTTCTTGGTCTTTGCATCGATCTTTGGAGTATTTATGGCAACAAATAGCCAGGCCAAGGATAAATTATATAGCTGGATAGTTGAAGACTTTGGTCTGTACAGTTCTTTTACAGCTGAAAAACCAGTTATAGACGAAGAAACTTTAAAAGTCGATGATTTAAAAATTAATTATATACCAGAGGGTTATGAGTTAGTAAAAACATTAAAAGGAGAAATCAATATTGTTTATCAGTATCAGAATATAGACGAGGATGAAGATTTTTTTATCGTACACTTTAGAAAATTATTAGAAAATTCAAGTGCCTCATTGTTTGACACAGAAGATACAGAATTAATGGAAATAAATATTAATGGAAGAGAAGTATATTTTTGGCAAAAGAAAGATATAAGTACAGTATTATGGCAGCAAAATTCCGTTGAATGCAATGTATATGGAACTATTAGTAGAGAAGAGATAATAAAAATTGCAGAAAATATTTCCAAATAAAAATAAAAAATAAAAAAAACCTTGTCCCTTTTCACCAACTTAAAGCGTTATATATACGAGGAGGTGAAAATATGAGAAAGAGAATACTAATACTACTTTTATTAGTAAGTATGTTTTCTTTTGTTCCAAAAGATTTAACTAATAGAGTGTATGCTTATAATAAAAGAATGGAGGGGGTTATATGATTGAAAATTTAAAGGAATTTCTTAATGCTAATCCTGAAATAAGCCTTATTTTTGGTTTCATTGTTCTTGTGTTTCTTGTGAGAAAAGTATTTAAGGAGTATTATAAAGAGTTGAATGACAAAAAATAAATTTTACTTTAGAGTGATTTTTAATTAATTTTAACAGCTAATATATCAAAGTGATTAATATAAAGAAGAATTATAGCCTTACTTATTATTGTTATTCTTATGATTACAATAATAAATTTGCTAACAGTAACAAGAATAAGGAGTAAAAATGAAAAATAATATTTACAAAAATGCAACATTTATAGTTTTATCAATAATTATAGCAGCATATTTACTAAATTTTATCAGCTATTTTAATCTTTTTATAGATGAATTTTCTGAAACTGAAGTTATTTTGTTTTTTTATATAATAGTTTTTATGCTACTATTATCTAACTTGGCCTTTATAGCTTTTATAAATGGTCTTAACTTAAGTAAAAAATATTATATATATATAGCATGGATTTACCTAGTGCTATTTACAAATATTTTTAGAAAAAACCAGCTACACTACACTATAACAAATATTAGACTAATGGAAATTTGTGCCATAAGTTTGGTAGTTTCTATTTTAGGATTTTTCCAAGAAAAGATTAGGATAAAAAAATTTAAAAATTAGTCTTAGGTACCCCCTTACTGCTTTGTCCAGTATATTGAGGAGCTATCACTTAAACGCCTACCCTTTTTGCTAGATTTTTTAGTAAAGAGGGTAGCTTTTATTTGTCAATTTCTTTTTCCATCTTTCAAAAGAAAGAAAGTTTTTCTTTTTGTGCTATAATAGGATTCGATGAAAAATTTTTTGGAGAAAATTAATGGTAGATTTTAATGATATTCGCCCTGGCTATTTTGAAATAGATGTAGACAGGGTTTTGGAAAATATAAAATTAATAAGAAAACGTCTTGGTCCTGATGTAAAGCTAATGGTCCCTGTTAAGGGCAATTTTTATGGCCTAGGCCTTAAGGGGCTTTTGCCTTATATTGATCCTTATGTAGACTACTATGCCCTGGCCTTAGTTGCTGAAGGGGTGGAAGTGAGACGTCTTGGTTTTGACAAGGACATTCTCCTTTTGTCCTACACGCCGAGAAGGCAGTACAAGTACCTGCTAGACTATAGGTTGATGCCTAGTATTTTTTCTTATGAGGATGCTAAGGTCTTGTCTGACCTGGCCCAAGCTAGGGGCCTAGTCCACAAAATCCACCTAGCCTTGGACACGGGTATGACTAGAATAGGCTTTGATCTTTCTGATCAGGCTGTAGAAGAAATTGAAAAAATTTCCAAGTTGCCAGGAGTGGAAATTGCTGGTATCTTTACTCATTTTTCTTCTTCTGAAGAAGGTAACAAGGAGACTTCTCACCTTCAAGGGCAAAAGTTCTGGGACTTTGTAAAAAAATTAGAGGCCAGGGGCATTGACCTAGGCTACAAACACGCATCTAACTCTGGTGCTGTAGTTTCCCTACCTGAATTTGACTATGACTTAGTTAGGCCTGGGTCTTCTGTAATGGGTCTAGTTGAAGAGCCTGGCAGACACTACCTCCTTCCAGTTCTTCCAACTTGTCAGCTAAAAACTGAGATTGTAAGGATTCGAACTGTCAACAAGGGGACCAAGGTTTCCTATAATGGAACCTACACTGTAGAAAGGGATGGAACTAGGATCGCCACCTTGGCTCTTGGCTATGCTGACGGCATAAAAAGGTCCTTGGCTAATATTGGTCAAGTTTTAATAAATGGGAAAAGGGCCCCTATTCGTGGGAAGATTTGCATGGACCAATTTATGGTAGATGTTACAGATATTGATTGTAAGCAGGGAGACCAGGCCATAGTCTTTGGTTATGAAGAGGGAGCTCCTAGTATTGGGGACCTGGCAGACCAGGCAGGAACTTGTAAAATAGACATAATTTGTTCTGTGTCTAAAAGGGTTCCTAGGCTTTATATTAAAGATGGAAAAATTGACAAGGTTGTTGACGACCTTTTTGAAGATTAAGTAGCCTAGGCTACTTTTTTCTTTATACTTTTTTTAGAAATTCTTTATTGAATATAAAGGACATGGTCTTTAAGAGGGCCTATACTAGGACCAAGAGGTGAAAGTATGAAAAAATTTTTGAAAGTTCTACTTATTACAGCAGTCTTAGTTCTTGGATCAGTAGCTAGTCTGCAAGTCCTTTCTACAAATCTAGGCTTTAGCTTTTATATTTTTCCACCAAGTCTTGAAAGTGTAGGCAGCCAGGCCCTAGCAAGGATGGACAAGTTTGGAATTTATTCTTCATCAGCCCAGTGGCAGGACTCAAAGCTAGCCTACAAAAAACTTGTCAAGGAAGCCCAGGACCAAGAAGACCTAGTTAGGATCCTAGACGATGCTAGCAAACTTGCAGGAGGCAAGCACTCTTCTTGTAGCTTGTTAAAGTCCCAGGACCAAAGGACGGACCTTTATATTGAACCGACTATAAAAAAAGACCAAGACCTACTTTATATTAAGCTGCCAGAATTTGTTGCCAGCTCTGACCAGGAACAAGCTTATGCAGAAAAGCTTGCAGAGGCCTTGGCAGACCAGACTATAAAAAAAGTTATTGTGGACTTAAGAGACAATCCAGGTGGGTCTATGTATCCAATGATCCTTGGTCTAGCTCCTATTTTGCCAGAGGGCAGGGTCTTTTCCCTTGTGGACAAAAACAACCGTGAGACTATGGCCATAGACTTGGACCAGGGAAGGATAAAAGCCTACAAGGGTCTAGAAGTTTCTAAGAAGGAAAAATTAGCAGATGGAAAAATTGCAGTCCTTTGTGGACCTGGAACAGGGTCATCTGCAGAGGCGACCCTTCTTGCCCTTAAGGGGCTGGACCAGGTTAAGGTCTTTGGACAGCCAACAGCTGGCTATCTTTCAGTTAACCAAGGCTATGTTTTAGGCGATGATATATTTTTAAATCTTACAGTTGGATTTTTCAAAGACAGACAGGGAAAAATTTATGGACAAGAGGCCCTTGAACCAGATTTTCCAAGCCAAAATCCCTATGAAGATGCCCTTGTTTGGTTAAATGAAAATTAATTTAGACTGAGTTGACTTTAAAATTTAATAAAAATAACACAATTTACAAGTTGATATAATCCTTGGCTTATTATATTATAGTAGTAGAAGAAAAATTTTCGCAAATGTTAGTTAGAGGAGCTGTTTTTTTTAATGGATAGAAAAAAGAGAAGAATTTTATTTTTAATATCCCTTGTAATGGCCTTGACAATTTTAGTAAGTACCCTAAAAGATGAAGTGCCCCAAGATGCAGTAGCTACTGAAATACCAGAGCATACTTATATTACAACTGAAAATGTAGACGGGCTAAGAGACGGAGTTTATAGGGCAAGAAACCAAGGCTTTACCTCTGAAATAACTGTAGAACTTACAGTCCAAAACGGAATGATCTCTGACTTTAAGGTAGTGGACCACAACGAAACTACACAAATAGCAAAAACCACTATAATAGACCTAAGCTATCAAATAGCAAAAAATAAGTCTCCAAAAGTAGATGCAGTATCTGGAGCAACAGAAACTTCAGAAGCAATTATAAAAGGAGCCAGAGATACAATAAGACAAGCTGGAGGAAATCCAGACGACTTTTAGAAACAAGAGACAGTTTTCAAGACTGTCTTTTTTTATTGGCCAAAAACGGGAAAATTATGGAGTAAAAATTTTGAAGAAGAAAGAAGAAAAGCGAACTGGTAAAAAAAAGGTGGAAATCCACCTAAATTTTTCTTGCCTACCATCTTAACTTTGTGATAAAATAAACTCGTAAAAAAAAGGTGGAAATCCACCTAAATTTTTCATGGAGCTGATTATATGAAAATCAAACGAGACTTTTATCTAAAGAAAATTATAGACAAAAAAGACAATGGCAGGATAAAAATCATTACAGGTATAAGAAGGTGTGGAAAATCATTTTTGTTATTTAATTTATATAAAGAATATTTGTTATCAATGGGAGTCAAAGAAGAACAAATAATAACTATTGCTCTTGATGAAATAGATAATCTTGAATATAGGAATCCTTTTAGGTTAAATGATTATATTAAGGAAAAAACCAAAGACAAAAATGAAAAATACTATATTTTTATTGATGAGATTCAATTATCTGTAGCTGTAAAAAATCCTTATATTGACAGTGAAGAAAAGAATGTAAGTTTTATTGACGTTCTCCTAGGACTTATGAAAAATAACAATTTAGACATTTATGTTACAGGAAGTAACTCGAAAATGCTTTCATCTGATGTATTAACTCAGTTTAGAGATCGTGGTGATGAAATACATGTAAATCCATTATCCTTTGGCGAAGTTTGCCATTTATTTGAAAACAAAGATATAGCTCTAGAGCATTACATTGTATATGGTGGCATGCCATATATTTATAGTTTAAAAGATGACCAAGAAAAAAATAAGTATTTAAAAGACTTATTCCAAGAAACATATATAAAAGATGTGATTGAAAGAAATAATATTAAAAATGACCAGGAGGTTTTAGAGATATTATTAGATTTCATAGCTTCTGCAATTGGTTCACTTACTAATCCAAGTAAGCTATCAAGGAGATTTTTATCTGAAAAGCAAATAAAAATAGCCTCAAATACTATTTCATCTTATCTTTCTTACTTTGAACAAGCCTTTGTTATATACAAGGCAAATAGATATGATGTTAAGGGCTCAAGATACTTCTCAACTCCACTAAAATATTATTTTGCAGATATAGGACTTAGAAATGCTAGATTGAATTTTAGACAGGTGGAAGAGACTCATCTTATGGAAAATATTATTTATAATGACTTGCTTCGTAGGGGATACAACATTGATGTAGGTGTAGTTGAACATGAAATCAGGAAAGAAGAAACCAGAGCCAAGGTTCAACTTGAAGTTGACTTTGTTATAAACAAGGGACACCAAAGATACTATATTCAATCAGCTTTAAGTGTAGATAGCATGGAAAAAAGGGAACAAGAAACAGCCTCTCTTAAGAAAATAGACGATTCATTTAAGAAGATTGTGGTTGTAAGAAAGCCTATTATTCCTAGGCACGATAAGGATGGGATTTTATACGTTGGCCTAGAAGATTTTTTGTTAGATGAAAATATTATAAATCTATAGGAAATAAAATAGTCATTGAATTATAGGGCAAGGTAGAAAAATTAAAGGGCTATGGGCATATGAACTCATAGCCCTTGCTATTTTAATAAATTATACTGTATGAATTTGGAAAAATCTATAGAGGCTACTTTATGACAATAAGAATATAAAACAAATTCCCAACAAAAGGCCTATATTCCTTTCTTTAGGCTTAACAAATATCTTTTTTCAGGTTATTATAGATGGGGAAGAAAAGGTGATTTATGAAAAACAAATTTGGAAAATTTATGGTTCTAGGTCTCTTTCTAATGATCTTCTTAGTGGCTTGTAATGCTACTGAGGCTGGAAGAATCGAGGCCTATTATATTGGAGACGGAGGTTTCATTGTTAGTAAGAAGTCAGAAAACTTTGTGCCTGGTGATTTGATTATGGCCACTAACAAGACTGACCATTCTGGTTTAAGCTTTGGCCAAAACTACTCTATCTTAGTTGCTGATGAACTTTATTCAACAACGCCCCCATCTTTCTCTATAAAATCCATTTCAGAAGACCTGGGAAAATTTGAATATTTGAATATGTCCTTTGTAAGGGCAGGGTCTATTTTAGGTCTTTATGGCAGTGAATCTATTACAGTAGACCTAAGACCAAAAGAAGACTATGACCAAGGTCATGTGCCAGATGCTATAAACCTTAGCCTAGATGATATTCAGGCAGGAGAAGATTTTTCTGACCTACTGAGAAAGGACCAGCTAATCTTTGTTTATGGCAAGGGCCAAGCTATGTCCAGAGATGGGGCCAAGGCCTTAGTTAGCCAAGGCTACAAGTTGGTATTTGACCTAGGTGATATAAAAGCCTATGCCCACAAATTAGAACAATAGACACTTAAGGAGGCTGTAATGACAGGAATCAATTTAAAAACGCTACTAGAATACAAGTATATTTCTAACTTAAAATATATTAAGGAAAAAAACACCCTGGCCTTTGTTGTATCTCAAGGCAATGAAGAAGAAAATAATTATGACTCTAATATTTTCACCTATAATTTAGATACTAAGACCTTGAAACAAATGACTGCTGACAACAAGGTCCCTAGTTTTTATCTTATAGATGACCAGCTAGTTTTTAAGGCCCAAAGGACCAAGGAAGAAAAGGACCTGGCTGACAAGGGCTTTAAGGCTTCTAACATGTACAAGCTAAGCCTTGATGGTGGTGAAGCCCAAAAGATTTTCAGCCTGCCTCTAGAAGCTGGCAAGTTTAAAAAATTAGACGACAATACCTATATTTTTACAGCTACTACTAACAAGAAAAAGCCTAATCTTTTTGATATCCAAGATGCAGAAGACAAGGCCAAGAAAATTGAAGAAGGGGCCAAGTTTTTAGAAGAAGAAAAGGCCTATGAAAGACTGTCTCAAATTCCATTTTGGTTTAATGGAGCTGGCTTTGTTGATGGAGACCTTACTGGCCTTTATATTTACAAGCTTGATGAAGATAGGACCATTAGAATTTCTCCAGATGACATGAATGTTTCTAGCTTTGAACTTGTAGGAGACAGGGCCTATGTTATTTATTCTGACTACAGCCCTAAGATGGTTTTATTTGACAAGCTTGGTTATTTTGACCTAAAGAACTACAGCTTTACAGAGCTTTTTGTTGATGAAAATATTTCCCTATCTTATGTAAATGAGCTTGGTGGACAAATCTTCCTTGTTGGCGGCGACCTTTCAGTCCAAGGCATTAATGGATCAGTAAACTTTTATATCTTAAAAGATGGCCAACTTAAAAACATCAATCCTCAAGGCCTGGATATTTCTGTTTTCAACGACATAAATACAGATGCTAGATTATATGGCACTGAAAACAAGGCTGTTTATAAGGACAGATTCTACTTTACTTCTGTTCAAGGTGTAGATGCTAAGCTTTATTCTATAGATGTAAATGGAGACTACCGTCTTGAAATGGATATTCCAGGGTCCACTGACGGCTTCGTCTTTGGCGACCAAGGGGAAATTTATTCTGTTGCCTTTAGGGAAAATAGGCTGCAAGAGCTTTATGCTTTTGTAGATGGCAAGGAAGAAAAACTAACTTCTTTTAATGACAAAATCCTAGAAGACTATGAAATTTCTCAGCCTGAATATGTTGAAGTTGACCACAATGGTCTTATTCTGCAGTCTTATATTATGAAACCAATAGGCTTTGAGCCAGGAAAGAAATACAAGACTATCTTAGAAATCCACGGTGGACCTAAGACTGCCTTTGGTTCAATTTTCTTTTCAGAAATGCAGTACCTGGCCAACTTAGGCTATGTAGTAATATATACCAACCCTAGGGGTTCAGATGGCAGGGGCTTTGACTTCTCTGACATTAGGGGCAAGTACGGCTCTATTGACTATGAAGACTTGATGTACTTTACTAGAGAAATGGTTAAGAAATACGACTTTATTGACGAGGACAGACTTGGAGTAACTGGTGGTTCCTATGGAGGCTATATGACCAACTGGATTGTAGGCCATACAGATCTTTTTAAGGCAGCTGTTACTCAAAGATCCATTTCCAACTGGGTTTCAAAGTTTGCCACAACTGACATTGGTTACTTCTTTGTAAAGGACCAAGTAGGGTTTACACCTTGGGAAGACATAGAAAAGATTTGGGACAATTCTCCACTGAAATATGCTGACCAAGTTAAGACTCCAACTTTGATTATCCATTCTGAAGAAGACTTCCGTTGTGATGTGGACCAAGGCTATCAGTTCTACACAGCCTTAAAATATTTTGGTGTTGATGCTGAAATGCTAATGCTTAGGGGAGAAAACCACAACCTTTCAAGGACAGGAAGACCAAAACAAAGAATAGAAAGACTTAAGGCTATAGCAGACTGGTTCCAAAGAAAAATAAAATAAAAATGCAAATCCCAAGGACCTAAAAATGGTTTTTGGGATTTTTTTGGAGAAAAATTTCTGGTCTTAAATATGAACAGAAAAAAATGTAATAATATAGTAAAAATCTAAGAGACCTTATAGGTTATAATAAAGTCAACTAAGAATTACAAGGGTGATAGTATGAAAATAAAAAGGTTGCCTTTGATTTTTCTAATGTTACTTGCATTAATAATGATAAACCCCAATAAGACCTATGCTTTTACTGACATGGACAAGCATTGGTCAGTTGAATATGTGGATTTTCTAGCAGAAAAAAACCTTGTTTCAGGTTACGAGGACGGAAGCTTTAGGCCAGATAATAATATTACCAGGGCTGAGTATTACAGGCTTATAAATTCCTTGGTAGGCTACAATAAAAGCTATGCTGTGTCTTTTTCTGATGTAAAGAAAAGTGACTGGTTTTATGATGAGGTAGCAAGGGGAATCAAGGCAGGCTACATTATACCAACAACAGGAAATCTAAATCCAAATAGATATATTTCTAGACAAGAAGTAGTAAAAATCCTAGGCCTAGTTTATAAACTAGAGGAAGAGCCTGACAAGATTAAGGATTTTAAGGACAAAAACTTAATAAAAGAGGACACTAAGGGCTATGTGGGAACTTTGGTAGACTTAAATATTATCCAAGGCTTTCCAGATGGAAACTTTAAGCCAGACCAAGAAATAACTAGAGGAGAAGTAAGTAAGATTATTTATTTGACCATGGACAAGTTTAAAGACCTAAAGCCTAGCTATTTAGTAGACTCAGAAATAAAATTTGGTCCTAGGGGCCTTTATGAATAGAGCAGCAATGCTCTGTTTTTTTGTTAAGATTTAATCACTTATTTTAAATAGCTTACTTATAGGCTATAATAAATAGGTAAGAAAAATTAGAAAGGAAAAGTATGGAAAGAGATTTAACTAAGGGAGATCCCTTAAAGCTTATTTTGGCTTTAGCCGTTCCCCAAATTTTATCGGCAATTTTACAACTTTTATATAATACAGTAGACGCATTAATAGTAGGAAATTATGTTGGAGAAGCTGGCCTTGCAGGAGTTGGTATATCAATGCCAATTATTTTTTTCCTGTCATCAGTAGTTATTGGTACAGCAGCAGGCCTTTCTATTATAGTTAGCCAATATTTTGGTGCCAAGGACTACAAGAACATGAAGGACTCTATAGGAACTTCTATAGTGAGTCTGGCCTTTATAACTATAGCTGTAACCCTTATAGGTATTTTTGGAACAGATATTATTTTAAGGGCTATGCATACTCCAGCTGAAGCCTTTGACCATGCTTCAGGCTATTTGAAAATTTATTTTGCTGGAACAGTTTTCACCTTGATGTTTAACTTATATTCAGCTATTTTAAGGGCAGTTGGAGATACTAAAAGTCCCTTGCTTTTCTTGGCTATTTCAGCTGGCTTAAATATTATCCTAGACCTAGTATTTATTATTAACTTTTCTATGGGAACTAGGGGAGCAGCCCTAGCAACTATAATTTCCCAAGGATTTTCTTCCTTGTTCTGTTTGATTTACATTAAACACAAGCTACCACTTTTGCATCTTGAAAGACAACACTACAAGTACCGTCACAAGAAGTTTAAGATGGTCTTAAGATATGGACTACCTTCAGCCTTCCAAATGTCAGTAATTGCCATTGGTAATATTTTAGTTCAAAGCCTTATTAACGGCTATGGAGTTTATTCTGCAGCAGGTTATTCTTCAGCAATTAGAATCGACTCCTTTATAGTCCTACCTTATATGAATGTAGGGGTGGCCCTTTCTAACTATTCTGGCCAAAATATTGGAGCCAAGGAATACAAGAGAGTAGGCCAAGGCCTTTCAGTTGCAGCCAGACTTTTAGTTTTGATTTCAGCTATTACCCTACCTATAGTTTGGATCTTTGCAGAAGAATTAATTGCTATTTTTATAAAAACCCAAACTGGAGAATCTATAAGAATTGGAGCTAGGATGCTTAGAGATTTAGTTCCTTTTTACATTTTCCTAGGCTTTTTAAATAATATTTCTGGTCTACTAAGAGGGGCTGGAGACAACATGCACTCCCTGTACGGATCCTTAGTTTCCATTGGATCTAGGGTAATCTTTGCTTACAGCTTAAATCCAATACTGGGAATTAGCAGTGTTTGGTACGGATCTGCCATTGGTTGGGTCCTAGGAGCTGCCTATGTGTTTGGCCGTTACAAATCAGGTAAATGGAAGACCAAGGGTATAATTGTTTAGTGAAAACTAAGAGGTGATTGAAATTAAATTTTGTTCACTGGCCAGTGGCTCATCAGGCAACTGCCAGTATATAGAATCAGATCATGGAAAAATTCTAATAGATGCAGGCCTATCTGGCAAGGCTATTATAAATCTTTTAAAGTCAATTGGAGTAAGACCAGAAGATCTTGATGCTATCTTTGTGACCCATGAACACAGGGACCATATTCACGGAGTTGGCATCTTGTCTAGAAAGCTAGACCTACCAATCTATGCCAATGGACAGACCTGGCAGGCTATGAAAGATTCTTTAGGCAAGCTAGAAATGAAAAATGTAAAAGAGTTTTCCATAGACCAGCCCTTTTATTTTAAGGACATTTTCATAAGACCTGTTCCAACCTTCCACGATGCAGCCAATCCAAATGGCTACACCCTGGCAGATGAAAAATCTAAGATTTCTCTTATTACAGACACTGGTTGGGTTGGTCAGGAAATTATAGATGCAATAAAAGATTCAGACCTATATTTTTTAGAGTCTAACCATGACGTAGATATGTTAAAGGCAGGACCTTATTCTTGGCCTCTTAAACAAAGGGTCCTATCAACAAGGGGCCATTTGTCCAACGACAACTGTTCTCAAGTGGCTAGGGAGATTTTAAAGGGTCAGGGAGAAGCCCTTGTCTTGTCTCACCTATCTATTGAAAACAACACTAGAGACTTGGCCTTTAACAACATGAAAAAAACCATAGAAGAAAAAAACTTAATAATTGACCCAGGAGTAGTGGACTTGGAAATAGCTCCCAGGTCCCAGGCTTCTAAATTTTATAATCTTAAGGGGGACAAATGAAAATATTGCTTACCAATGACGATGGTATCTTCTCAGAAGGCCTAAGGCTTTTGGCCCTAGAATTAGAGAAAAACCACCAAGTCTATGTAGTTGCACCAGATTCAGAAAAAAGTGCAACATCCCATGCTATTACAATTAGAAATCACTTAGAAATCAAAAAGGTCCAACTTGAAGGCCTAAAAAACATTTCCTATTCAGTAAGTGGAACGCCAGCAGACTGTGTAAGAGTTGGCCTGGCCCTTTTGCACAAGGATGTGGACCTGGTCTTTTCAGGTATAAACAAGGGCTACAATGCAGGAGCAGACATAAAATATTCAGGAACAGTTTCAGCCTGTGCAGAAGCCAACCTTCATGGACTTTCAGGAGTGGCAGTATCCACCCAATTCAAGGAAGGGTCCAGTGATTTTAAGACAGCTGCTTCCTTTGTGCCAGGAATTTTTTCCAAATATAAGGACCTAGTTCTAGGCCAGCCAATGGTCCTTAACATAAACATCCCAAAACTTGCAGAAGAAGAAATAAAGGGCATCAAGGTTTGTGAGCTAGGAGATCTTATTCACGATAGATTTAGGCAAGAAATAATTTCAGAAGAAATTAGCCATGTTTTTTTGAAGGACAGAAAGCCAATAGACCTAAAGGATGGAGCTGACCAAAAGCTTTTATCCCAAGGCTATATTACAGTAACACCAATAAAATATATTTATAAGGACCAAGACCTAATGAACAAGTTTTTGGCAGTAAAATAAAGTTAAGCTCCTATCTTTCCTTAGGAAAAAGTGGAGCTTTTTTTATTTATCCACAAATTTTTTTCTACAAGGGTCTAAGCTGTGATATAATAAAGATTATGAGTTAATTAGAAAATAAGTTGATAAGGAGGAAAAATGTCAAAATATATATTTGTCACTGGCGGAGTTGTTTCTGGCATAGGCAAGGGAATTTCAGCAGCAAGTATTGGTAGATTATTAAAAGATAGGGGATATTCTGTTTTTATGCAAAAGTTCGATCCCTACTTAAATGTTGACCCTGGACTTTTAAGTCCTTACCAACACGGAGAGGTTTTTGTAACTAAGGACGGAGCCAAGACAGACTTAGACCTAGGCCACTATGAAAGATTTATAGACGTAGAACTAACCCAAAAGTCATCAGTAACAACAGGTAGAATCTATGACAGCGTCTTAAAAAAAGAAAAAAGAGGAGACTATAACGGAGCCACAGTCCAAGTTATCCCTCATATAACAGACGAAATCAAAAACGCAGTTTACTCTGCCCAAAAACAATCTCAAGCAGATATAATAATTACAGAAATCGGTGGAACAGTTGGGGACATAGAGTCTCTACCATTTTTAGAAGCCATTAGACAAATTCACTCAGAAAACGAAAGTGAAGATGTGCTTTTCATCCACACAACCTTGGTGCCAGCAGTACCAGGAACAACAGAACTAAAGACTAAACCAACCCAGCACTCCTACAAGGAGCTAATGAGTTTAGGTATAAAAACAGACGTAATTATAGCCAGGTCTGACGGTTTACTTACAGACGATCTAAAAGAAAAGATTTCCCTATTTTGTGACGTGCCAGTTGAAGCCATAGTTCAATCTAAAAACGTGGATTTAATCTATGAAGTGCCACTTAGCCTAGAAGAACAAGGCCTACCAAACTATATAATGAAAAAGCTAAAGCTAGAAACAAAGGGCGAAAAAGCCAAGGTTTGGGACGACATGGTAACTAAGTACAAAAACGCCAACCTTCCTTTGACCATAGGTATAGTTGGAAAATATACAGAACTACCAGATGCCTACCTGTCTGTAATGAACTCTCTTAAAGATGCAGGCTATGATTCAGGCTACAGGGTAGACATAGAGCTAATAAAATCAGAAGAACTAGACCAAGACAACTACAAAGAAATCTTAAAAGGCCTAGATGGCATAGTTATACCAAATGGCTCAGGCAAAAGAGGCAATGACGGCCTTATCCTTGCAGCCCAATATGCTAGACAAGAAAATATTCCTTACTTAGGCATTGGCCTAGGCTTTAATATATCATTAATAGAAGTAGCTAGAAATGTGCTAGGCTACCAAGGAGCAGACTCAACTCAAATGGACAACAACACCAAGTATCCAATTTTAGATGTAGTTAGCCCACAAAATTCCTTTGACCCTCAAGGTAGAGAAAGACTTGGTAACTATACATGTAGCCTAGTTGAAGGAACTAAGGCCTACAGCCTTTATGGAGTAGAATCTGTAGAAGAACGTCACTATCACAGATTAGAATTTAACAGAGCCTATGAACAAGCCTTTGCAGAAGCTGGCATAATAGTAAGTGGAGAAGAAAAAGACCTAAATCTAGTAGAACTTATAGAACACAAGGACCTGGACTTTTATATGGCCTGTTCCTTCTTCCCAGAATATAGAAATAGACCAACTAACATTCACCCGATTTTTAAAGGCTTTATAAAAGCTGCAACAGTTTTTAGATCTAACAAATAAAATTTTGACCACTGGCTTGGGGCTGGTGGTCTTTTTTTAGATTTAGGAGAAAATATAGTATAATAGCCTTAGAAACAAATAGAGGAGGATTTATGCGTACTTACAAAATTTTAGTAGTTGAAGATGACGAAGCCATAAACAATCTTATTAAGTCCTACTTAGAAGAAGAGGGCTACATAATTTATCAGGCCTTTTCTGGCACAGAGGCTAAGTTTTATTTAAAAGAAGAAATAGACCTTTTTATCTTAGACCTAATGTTACCAGGTTTAAGTGGAGAAGAAATAATAAGACAACTTAGAATAAACAAGGACAGCCCTATCCTTGTCCTATCAGGAAAATCAGCCTTAGACGACAAGGTTCAGGCCTTGGATTTGGGAGCAGACGACTATATGGTCAAGCCCTTTGAAAAAAGAGAACTTCTAGCTAGGATCAAGGTCCTTCTTAGGAGAATTAGTCTCCAAGAAGAAAGGCCAGTAGACGAAAGTCTGACCTATAAGTCTATAGTCCTTAAGCCAAAGTCTATGGAAGTCTTTGTAGGAGGCCAGGCCCTGTCCCTAACCCAGACAGAGTTTTTAATCCTCTACGAATTTTTAAAAGACCCTAAGGCAGTATTTTCTAGAGACAGACTTTATGACTCTATATGGGGCTATGACTACCAAGAAGGGGACAATGCCATAACAGTCCACATATCCCACCTGCGCCAAAAACTAAGACAGGCCAGTGGCCAAGACATTATAATTACAGTTTGGGGAGTAGGCTATAAGCTGGCCCAATAAGTTTGTTTCTTAAGAATTGTGTAAACAAATACACAAAAAATTCATTTGCTTTTATTAAATAAATAAACTATGATAAAGACTGAAAAAATTTTTAGGAAAGAGAAGGAAAATGAGAAGATTCTTTAAGACTTTTTTTATCAGTCTTTTATTAATACTTATACTTGTTGCAGGTCTAGGAGCCTTTGCCTACTTTAATGGCGACTTGCTTCAAGACATCTTGCCAAAAACAGATTTAGATGGACAAGAATTGACCTTTGTGGTTTTGGGAGTTGACAGCCTAGATGCAGGAGACCAAAAGGGCATTAGATCAGACACCATAATGGTAGCCAAGGCAGACTTTGATTCAGGCACAGTAAAAATTTTGTCCATACCAAGGGACACTAGAACCTATGTGAAGGGAAAAAAAGACAAGATCAACCACGCCCATTCCTATGGAGGAGTGGACATGGCCCTAGAATCTATAAACGCCCTATTAGACACAGACATAAAATACTATGCTAGGGTTGACTACAGGGCAGTAGAGGAAATGGTAGATGCCATAGGAGGAGTGGACATCTATGTACCAAGGAGAATGGAATACTCAGACCCAAGTGTAGATTTTACAGTAGACCTTTATGAAGGCCAACAAGTCCTAGACGGCCAAAAGGCCATGGAATTTTTAAGATGGAGAAAAAACAACGACTACACAGCCCAATATGAAAATGGTGACGTAGGTAGAATAGAAAGCCAGCAGTACTTTATAAAAGAATTTGCCAAACAAGTTCTCCAAGGGAAAAATATCTTGAAAATGCCAAAGCTAATAAATATTTTTATAGACAAGGTGGACACTAACATACCAGTAGATGATATGCTAAGTGGCTTGAATCTGGCTAGGAAAATAAACAGCGACAAAATAGAAACCTACACCCTACCAGGTAAAGGCCAATATATAAACCAAGTATCCTATTTTGTCTATGACGAAACAGGCATGGCAAATACCTTAATAGAAATGGGATTAAAATAAGCTAGTAAAATCTCTGTAGGAGGATAAGAAATATCCCCTTACAGAGATTTTTTTGAAATTACTTTTGATTTGCTTCGCCGATTTCTAAATTTTATCCGACTCGTAATCTTTTTCTTTAATTAACAGATTCTCAACGTCATGAGGGGAACTAAGGGGAGCCGAACCCCCTCACGTTCCCCTCCCGACACCCACCCCTTCCTTCACCCGCTTCGGCCATTGCATGGAGCTGGTGAAGTGAAGGGCTTTTTTTCTGCAATTTATTTAATTTCAGTAGTTTGTTTTTTCCTTGTCCATAAATTGCCTTGCAATTTATGGCTTTCGCCCCTGCTAGAGCTAGTGTTATTTTTTTATAATTGTTTTTTATCGATAATTACTTTGTAATTTAGCTTCGCCAATACTATACTTTATTGCGACTCGTAATCTTTTTCTTTAATTAACAGATTCTCAACGTCATGAGGGGAACTAAGGGGAGCCGAACCCCCTCACGTTCCCCTCCCGACACCCACCCCTTCCTTCACCCGCTTCGGCCATTGCATGGAGCTGGTGAAGTGAAGGGCTTTTTTTCTGCAATTTATTTAATTTCAGTAGTTTGTTTTTTTCCTTGTCTATAAATTGCTTCGCAATTTTAGCTATCGCCATTTGCTAGGGGAATTTTCGCTATAGAATATTTAATCTTATCATCAAAAATTTTGGCTTCGAACCTCCGAATCCTTCCCCTCCCGACACCCACCCCTTCCTTGGCCCGCTTGAGCCATTGCATGGAGCTGGTGAAGTGAAGGGTTTTTTTCTGGAATTTATTTAATTTCAGTAATTTGTTTTTTCTTGTCCCTAAATTGCCTTGCAATTTAGGGCTTTCGCCCTTGAAAAGCTGGTTCGGCGAAAACAAAAATCCAATGGTCTAAAAATTTGCACACAAAAAAACCAAGATGGATTTTTCCTCTTGGTTTCTAAAAGTATTTTATATTCTTATGTCCTGACACTGACAAGACTAATCCTATCATGATCATATTTGTTAGCTGGAAGGTTCCTCCTGAGGATATAAAAGGCAGTGGTATTCCTGTTATTGGCACTACTCCCAAGGTCATTCCTATATTTTCAAATATATGGAACAAAAACATGGCTGCTATGCCAATAACCATAAAGGATCCATAGTAGTCTATAGATTCTTTTGAAATTCTATACATCCTAAACAATAAAAATAAATAAAGGCCAATTAAGGCTATGCCGCCTACAAAGCCTAGTTCTTCTGCTACAACTGGAAAGATAAAGTCGTTTTGTCTTTCTGGTATAAAGCCGAACTGGGTCTGGGTTCCCTTATAAAGTCCCTTGCCTAAAAACTGGCCAGAGCCTATGGCAACTCTACCTTGAAGATACTGCCAGGCAGTTCCAGTTGGCGAGGCTTCAGGGTCCAAGAAGTCAAAAAACCTGTCCTTTTGGTAGTTCTCTAAGGAAAACCAAATAATAGGAGCAGCAATTACTGCCAAAATCCCAGCCAAGGCAATGTACTTCCAATGAATACCAGCCAAGAACAACATTACAGCAGTTATAAACATATAAACCATGGCAGTTCCTGCATCAGGTTGTCTTAAAATCAAAAATATTGGCAAAAAGGCAAAGGCCAAAACCTTAATCAAAACTATAGGCTTGTTTAGGTCCTCGTGAACTTCTTCCAAATAAGAGGCCAAACAAATTATAAAGGCGATCTTTACAAACTCTGAAGGCTGAAAGCTTACTGGGCCAATCCTAAGCCAAGACCTGATGTCAGAGCCAGGTTGAGGGCCCATACCAAAAAGAACAGTGGCCAAAAGCAAGGCAACAGAGCCAATATAAATCAGCTTATAAAGATACTTCCAGTGTCTGTAGTCTATAGAGCCTAAAAACACCAGGGCCAAGGCTCCAATGGCAGTGGCAATTTTTTGGCTTCTCATGATTCTAGGTCCAGCATCTAAAGTTTTGGTAGCTGAAGATAGGACCAAAAACCCATAAAGAACCAAGGCTAATATGGTTAATATTAACTTGTAATCTATATCTTTAAAAAAATTTTCTCTTTTATCCATGCATACATTGTATAAAATTATGGCTTTAAAGTAAAGATGGGGACTTGTTAATTCTTTTAAACATAGGCTATAATAATTACAGAGGTGGCAGATGAAAAAAACAAGCAAGGCAAAGTATTTGCTCTTAGTTTTAGGGCTAATATTTTTGGTTATTGTTCTTAATAAATTAATAGTAGACAGAATGCAAAGACCTGTAAAAATGGTGGAAACTGAATCTATTTGGCAGGATGTGGAAATCCAAAAGGCCAAGCTAACAGATTCTTCTATAGTAACTTGGGACAACTCATCTATAAAGATTTACAATCTCCAAGGAGACCTGGTAGAAGAAATTTTAGGTAACGGTTATTATACTAACATTTATTTTTTTAATAATGAAATTGGTGTTTTGGACAAGCAGCTTAATGTGTTTTATCTTTATTCTTCCTTGGGAGATCTTAAGGAAAAAATCGAGCTTACTGGGTCAGTTTATTCTGTAATTAACAAAGAGGGCAGCTTTTTTGTCCATAGAAAGGACCAGCTCCAAGAAGGCAGGCTAGAAAGTTTAAGCAAGCTAGAAACCAGGGCCAAGGAGTCTCCCCTTTATGAAACAGAAAGATTTATAATTAATTTTGATATTGATAATTCTAAACTCTATGTTAGTGAAATTACTACAGAAAACTATTCTTACAAGTCAGTTCTTTCTATTATAGATGGCAAGGAGTCTTCAGTTTTTGACTTTGGTAACGAAACTGTTTTGGAAACTAAGGTCTATGGCAAGAGGCTTTTGGCCCTTACTAACAAAAACCTCTACAATATTGTAGGCAATGAAAGAAAAAAGGTAGAGCTTAAAAACTTCAAGGACTACCGCTTTGAGGACAAAAAAATCCTAGTTCTTTATGACAACAAGTTAGTCCTCTTTAATCCTGACCTTACTATTGATAAGTCAGTTGATATAGGTATTACCACATCTGGCCTTCTAGTCCATGATGGGTCCTACTTTGTATGGGGGCCTACTGATATTGTTGGCTTTGTTGGCGAACAAAGGACCTTTACTAAGTCTTTTGAATCTATAGTTTATGGAGTAGACTCTAATGACAAGGGACTTTTAGTAACCCACAAGTACAACACAGAATTGTATTTATTTGAATTAATAGAAGAGGAGAAAAATTGAGTAAGAAATTAAATCAATGGCTTTTTGCAGGCCAAATCGAAAATCAAATGCTTTTAGATCTTATAGACTTGGTTTTGACCCTGGTAATCTTGTATTTAGTGGCCAAAATAATAAGCTATGTGGCAATAAAGCTATTAAAGAAAACAAAAATTAACGAAAAAGTTTTGAAGACTACAATAAATTTAATAAAAAACGTTATAAATGTAGTCTTTGTTATTATGGCCTTAGTTACAATTTTAGACTTTTTTGGTGTTAACACTTCGTCTTTAATTGCAACTGCAGGTATTGGTGGAGTTGCCTTGGCTTTTGGGGCCCAGTCCTTGGTCAAGGATGTTATTTCTGGTCTTTTTATTCTTATTGAAGGTCAGTACTATATTGGAGATGAAGTTGTAATTCAAGGAATTTCTGCCAATGTTGTAGACTTTACTCTTAGGACTACCAAGGTCCAAGACTTTGATACTGGAGCCATCCACTTTATTCCCAATGGCAGCATAGAATATGTAGAAAACAGGTCCAAGGCCAACCAAATTGTCAACCTTACAGTTGATATACCTAATGACTATGATCCAGCCTTAATCTTGGAAATTTTAAGGGATAAGCTAGAGGGCTACCAAGATCCAAATATACTTTTAGGACCAGATGTTAAAGGGATTTCTGCCTTTAAAGACAGATACTTTAGTATTTTAATCTTGACTACAGTAAAAAACGGCCTGATTTATGAATACCAAAGAAAGCTTAGGGCCATGATTGCTGAAGCTTTAAAGGAAAATGACATTAGCCTTTACCATCCTATTATAAATATTCAAGGTGATAAATAATGCTAAACTACCAAGTAGGAGACCAAGTTACAATGAAAAAAGGCCATCCTTGTGGAGAAAACAAGTGGCTAATAGAAAGAACTGGAGCAGACATTAAGCTAAAGTGCTTAGGCTGTGACAGGCAGGTTTGGATGACTAGGAGAGACTTTGAGAAAAGAGTTAGAAAAATCCTAGTAGACGGGTCTTTTATATCCATAGTCCACCACAAAAAAGATCAAGAATAAGTTTTTAGGCAGGGGTTCTTTAGGGGACCCTTGCCTTTATACTTTCTTTATAAATCCTTTATACATTCTACAAGCTCTTAAGGCTGAAAAGTCTTATACTTAGTTTAGAAATCAAGGAGGAAGAAAAAATGACAAAATATATTAAAGCAGAATTTTATAGGGCCTTCCACAGTCCTATTTATAAAAAGTTTCTAATCTTTTGTGTTGGAATGATGGCCCTTTTGTTGGCTGTATGGAAACCCTTTGGCCAAGACTATGTAGACATTATGACTGGCCTAAGCTTTTTAGCTATAGTGGCAATTTTAATAGTAATTTCTATAGCCATGGCTTTGGCCTTTAAGACCAAGGACACTAGGGTCCAAATTCTATCTTTCGGTATGACTAGGAGCCAAATGTATTTTTATGACCTGGTAACTATGCAGGCCATATCAGTGGTGACAACATTGATTTTAGGTGCCATGGCCTATGTAACAGCCTTTATTGCAGATCTTACTGGCCTTAGCCCAGTTCCTCAAGGAGCCTACCAAGGCTTTGGACTTTTTCTTGTAAGGTTAATACTTTTAAGCCTAAACTTAAACAACGCAATTTTCGGCCTGTCCTATTTACTTAATTCTCAGGCCCTAGGCATTATAGGTCATATTGCAATTATTCCAGCAGTCTTAAACATAGCCTTGTCCTTTACAATGGAAAAGCCTCTTGGCCAATATATTCTAAAACTTTTGCAAATCCAACCTCATAATCTTTTGCAGACCTTTGCTCCAGATGGCTTTTCTGTAGACCCAGACTGGCCAAAGATCCTTGGAGTAGGAGTGATTTATGTACTTGTTGGCTTTTTAATTCCAGGCCTTATAGCCTTTAGAAAAAGAGAAATTTATTAAGGAGGACTAGGATGACCTTAGTTATTGAAACAAAAAATTTAAGTAAAAAATACAAGGACCAATATGCCTTAAAAGACTGTTCTATTAGTGTTGAAAAAGGAGACATTTACGGCATAGTTGGAAAAAACGGAGCAGGAAAGTCTACCCTTTTAAAATTAATTTCTGGCATAAGCCTGCCTACATCAGGAGATCTTAAAATCTTTGGCAAGGACAATCTTGGGACCCAAAGAAAGAGAATGGCAGCTATAGTAGAAAATCCCACTCTTTTCGGCGACTTATCTGCTAGGGAAAATCTAGAATATTTTAGGATCCAAAGGGGGATTCCAGGCAAGGAAAAAATCGACCAGGTCTTGGACCTAGTAGGCCTTGGAGATGTGGGCAAGAAGCAAGTAAAGAAGTTTTCTGTAGGTATGAAACAAAGGCTGGCCCTGGGCCTAGCCCTAATGTCCAACCCAGAAATCCTAATCCTAGACGAACCTACTTCTGGCATAGACCCAGCAGGCATAGTCCAAATAAGAAAGCTTTTACAAAAACTTTCTAGGGAAAATGGAGTGACAATTTTAATATCTTCTCATATTCTAGCAGAGCTAGCCAACTTGGCCACTAAGATTGCCATTATAGACAAGGGCCAAATCAAGGAAGAACTTAGCCTAGAAGACTTGTACCAAAAGGCATCAGACTATGTGGAAATAAAAACTGACCAAGTAGAAAAAACTGTGGCCATTTTAGAAGAAAACTTCAAGATAAAATCTTTTGAAGTTCAGCCTGAAGGGGAAATTAGAATCCTAGACAAGGTTGACCATATAGATCCTATAGTTAAAAAGTTAGTAGAAGAAAATATTGCAGTGTCCAAGGTCATAAGAGAACACAAGAGCCTTGAAGACTATTATATTGACCTAACAGGAGAAAACTAATGCTAAACTTTATAAGGGCAGAATTTTTCAGAGCAAAAAAATCAATTTTAATAAAAGTATTTATTGTAGCGGGGATTATCATCCCTGCTCTTTTGCTAGTTTCAATGGAGGCAGCTGTTACCCATTATATTAAGACTGAAGAAGGCTTTTCTTTTTTAGCTTCAATAAGTAGCCTTATTATGGTAGGAGCAAATTTAACAAGCCTAGTAATTATTTTTATAGGCAAGTCTAATGATTATTACAGACTTTTACTAAGCCAAGGTCTTTCTAAGTTACAAATTGTAGTTTACGACTTTGTCTTTTACCAGCTTTTAGTTTTGGCCTTAGGACTTTTTACAGCCTTTGTTTGCCTTGGTCTAAATGCCTATATAAATTATTCTTGTGGAGTCCCTTTATTTAAGGGAGTGGCCATATTTTTTGCCCTATTCTTTTATTTCTACCATGTACAAATTGCCATAAATTCCTTGACCTATCTGCTGTATTATGTTTTCAAGTCTCCAGCCCTAGCCTATCTTGGCCACTATATTCTTTATGCCTTACTTGCAGGCTTTATTACTAATTTGCAAAAAACTTTGCCTGACTTTTTAATAAAGGTCTTAGGCTTAATTTTTCCTTTGTTTTCTTTTTTTGGGAAAAGTCTTTCAACTAACCAAGTCCTAGATTTAAAAATAATCCCTTGGCTAATAATTTGGCCTTTGCTTTCAATCTTTTTATCCTATAGAATATTTGCAAGGAGGGAAGTTTAGTGTCTGTACTTTTATTTATTATAATAATTTTTCTTTTAGGCCTCCTAGGTTTTTTAAGCTATCAAATTAAAGTCCTCAAAGACCAACTAGCCTATATTAACAAAACAGAAAGGACTAACAAAAGACTTAGTCTTTCTTTTCATGGATTTTTCTTAGACCACTTGGTTAAGGAAATAAATATTTTTATAGACAGGGCCAAGGCCAAGGAAGAAGACCTGGCCTATGAGCAAGAAAAGATCAAAAACCAAATCACTTCTATTTCTCACGATCTAAGAACTCCTTTAACATCTCTTGTAGGCTACCTAGACCTTTTGGAAAAAACCAAGGACCCAGACCAAGGCCTTGCTTATATAGAAATCCTAAAGAAAAAAACTTCTTCCCTACAAAAATTAGTAGTAGACTTTTATGACATTTCCCTTTTAGAAGACAAAAACTACCAGCTAGACTTAGAAGATTTAAATCCATCTTATATATTAGAAGACTTGCTTATGGAATATGCTAAGGACCTTGAGTCTAGAGGCATAAGTTTAGATGTTGAAATTTCTAAGCAAGGAAATATATATTCTAACAGCCAGGCCCTAGCCAGGGTCTATGGCAACCTTTTGTCTAATATAAAAAACCATGGCTACCAAGAAGCCAAGATAGTTCACCAGCTTCAAGATGGCAGCCTACAAAGTATTTTTTCCAACAGACTAAATGTAGATGAAAAAATTGATCCTAATAAGCTGTTTGAAAAATTTTATACTGGCCAAAAATCTAGAAACAAAGGCTCCTCTGGAATTGGCATGTATGCCTCTAAGGTCCTTTTAGAAAAAATGGGCCACCAAATTTCTGCTAGCCTAGAGTCAGATTTTTTAACAATTACTATTATATATTAACTTAAGGACCCTTTAGTAAGTCCCAGACCTTTCTTAAATAAAAAGCCATGTTCAGCCTTTTCTGGATTTGTAAAGAAATCCTTAAAAGAACGTGAAATCTTTTTCAAGGTAGGTTATAATATAGACGAGAATAAATTTAGGAGGAAATTATGTCACTAAGAGAAGATGCTTTAAAATTACACAAAGACAACCGTGGTAAGATTTCTGTAGAATCAAAGGTTGAGGTTAAGGATGCAGCAGCCCTTTCCCTAGCTTATTCACCAGGAGTTGCAGAACCTTGTAAAGAAATAGCCAAGGACAAGGACCTGGCCTATGACTACACTAACAAGGGCAACATGGTAGCTGTTGTAACTGACGGTACAGCAGTTTTAGGTCTTGGAAACATTGGAGGCCTAGCAGGACTTCCAGTTATGGAAGGAAAGGCAGTATTATTTAAAGAATTTGCTGGCGTAGACGCCTTCCCAATTTGTTTGTCAACTCAAGACACAGAAGAAATTATCCAAACAGTAAAAAACATAGCCCCAAGTTTTGGTGGAGTTAACCTAGAAGACATTAAGGCACCAAAATGCTTTGAAATCGAAGCAAGACTAAAAAAAGAATTAGACATACCAGTTTTCCATGACGACCAACATGGTACTGCTATTGTTACCCTAGCAGGAATTATTAACGCCCTTAAAGTTGTTAACAAGAAAATTGAAGACTGTACTGCAGCAATTTCAGGTGCAGGAGCAGCAGGTATTGCTATTTCAAAACTTTTATTACAAGCAGGCCTAAAAGACGTAATCGTATGTAACTCAAAGGGAATCTTAGACCCTAATGACCAAAACCTAGACCCAATTAGAGCAGAAGTTGCCAAGACTACTAACAAGACCAAGAAAACTGGCGACCTAGCTGAAGCTATGAAGGGTGCTGACATCTTTATAGGAGTATCAGTATCAGATGTAGTTACAAAGGAAATGGTTGAATCTATGAATGACAATGCTATAGCCTTTGCTATGGCCAACCCAGTACCAGAAGTAACTCCAGAAGTTGCCAAGGCTGGTGGCATTAGAATTATGGGAACAGGTAGATCAGACTTCCCTAACCAAATCAACAACGTATTAGCCTTCCCTGGAATTTTCAAGGGAGCCCTAGCAGTTCGTGCCAAAGAAATAAACGAAGAAATGAAACTTGCAGCAGCCCATGCTATAGCAAACTTAATTGACGAAAAAGACTTATCAGAAGACTATGTAATTCCGTCACCATTTGACCCAAGAGTTGCTGAAGCAGTAGCAGAAGCAGTAAAAGAAGTAGCCATAAAAACTGGCGTAAACCAAATATAAGAAACAACCATGGCCTAGGAAAATCTCTTAGGCCTTTTTCTATAGCTTATAAAAATATCTTATAAATAAAAGGCTAAAATCCTTGGCCAAAGAATAAGCTTCTAAGGCTAGCAAAAACTTAGATAGAATATTTCTATAAATATTATTTAAATGAATAAATTCTAAAAAAAATGGTATAATATTAGATAACGGCAGAAATATTTTTTCAGGCAAAAAGCAAAGGTTTGCCTATGAAAATATTAACAAGTATTAAGGAGGAATATAATGGCTAAAAAAACACCGCTTTATGATGAGCATGTAAAAGCTGGAGGAAAAATAGTCGATTATGCAGGCTGGGAATTACCAGTTGACTATGAAGGCTTAATTCCAGAGCATGAAGCTGTAAGAGAAAGAGTTGGAATGTTTGATGTATCCCACATGGGAGAAATCCAACTACTTGGCAAGGATGCCTTAAAGTTTGCTGATTATGTAAACACTAATGATATTAAATCTTTAGAAGCAGGGAAAATTGCCTATGGATTTTTCTGTTATGAAGATGGAGGAGTTGTAGACGATCTTCTAACTTACAAGGCAGGAGATGAAGACATTTACCTAGTAGTAAATGCTGCCAACTCTGACAAAGACTATGAATGGCTAAAAAAACAAGCTGACGGTTTTGATGTAGAAATTATTAATGTTTCTGACCAAACTGGCGAAGTTGCTGTTCAAGGACCACTGGCAGAAAAAACTTTACAAAAACTAACAGATTTTGACCTAAGCACTATAGAATTTTTCACTTTCAAAAGAGATGTGGAAATTGCTGGTGTAAAGGCTATGATTTCTAGAACTGGTTATACAGGAGAAGATGGCTTTGAAATTTATACTGCCTGGGAAGACATTGTTCCAGTATGGCAAAAGGTTTTAGAAGCTGGAGAAGAATTTGGTATAAAACCTACTGGCTTAGGCTGTAGAGATACTTTAAGATTCGAAGCTAGTTTACCTCTATATGGTCATGAAATTTCCCAAGAAGTAAGCCCATTAGAAGGTGGCTTTAAATACTTTGTAAAACTTGACAAGGAAGATTTTATTGGCAAGGACGCCCTAGTAGCCCAAAACCAAGACCCAAAGAGAAAACTTATAGGAATTGAACTTGTAGACAAGGGCATAGCTAGAGAAGGTGCCAAGGTATTTAAAGACGGCAAGGAAATCGGCTATGTTACAACAGGTTATATGAGTCCAACTATAGGCAAGGCCATAGCCAACGCCCTAGTGGATGTAGAATATGCTAAAAAAGATATAGACGTAGAAATCCAAGTTCGTAAGAGAATGATTAAGGCTAAGACTATTTCAAATAGATTCTTAACTAATTGGAAAAAAGCAAATAACAAATAAATAAAAAATAAATTTTTAGGAGGAAGAAAAAATGGCAAAAATTGAAAAAGGTTTACTTTACACTGAAGATCACGAATGGTTAAAACTTGATGGTGAATATGGCTATGTTGGCCTAAGTGACTTTGCTCAACACCAACTAGGAGACATAGTTTATATTGAACTTCCAGAAGTTGATGACGAATTTGAAGCTGGCGAAAGCTTAGGATCTGTTGAATCAGTAAAAACTGCTGCAGACATTAACACACCAGTAGGTGGAGTTGTTGTAGAAGTTAACGAAGACCTAGATGCAGAACCAGAAAAAGTAAACGCAGACCCATATGGAGCTTGGATTGTAAAAATTAAAGTAGCAGATAGCTCAGAAGCAGATGCTTTAATGTCAGACGAAGAATACGAAAAATTTAGCGAGGAGGCATAATTAATGACTCATCCTTATGTTCCAGCTACTGACCAAGATAAGAAGGCCATGCTGGAAGCAATTGGACTAGACTCTATTGATGATCTGTTCAATGACATTCCAGAAAGCTTTAGAATTAAAGACCCTCTAAACTTAGACAAGTCTAAGTCAGAATTAGAAGTTCTTTCTTATCTTACTAAGCTAGCAAAAGAAAACAAAACTGTAAGCGATTATCCTTGCTTCTTAGGAGCAGGTGCTTATGACCATTATATTCCAACAATAATAGACTCTTTAATTTCTAGATCAGAGTTTTATACCTCTTATACTCCTTACCAACCAGAAATTAGCCAAGGAACTTTACAATCAATATTTGAGTTCCAAACTCTAATTGCTAGACTAACTGGTATGGATATAGCTAACGCTTCCCTATATGATGGGGGAACTGCTTGTGCAGAAGCTGCTATTATGGCTTGTGCTAGCTCTAGAAAAGGAAAGATCCTAGTTTCTAAAACTATTAACCCTAGTTCTCTAGAAATTTTAGAAACTTATTTAAAGAGCCAAGACCTTGAACTTGTAGTAGTAGACATGAAAGACGGAAAAACTGACCTAGAAGACCTAAAGGCTAAACTAGATGACCAAACAGCTGGAGTAATTATCCAAAGCCCTAACTTCTTTGGTCTAATCGAAGATGTTGAAGAAACTACAAAACTTACTCATACTGCCAAGAAAGCAGCTATGATCCTTTCTACAGATCCATTCTCCCTAGGTCTACTAAAGACTCCAGGTGCTATGGGTGTAGACATTGTTGTAGGTGAAGGCCAATCTTTAGGACTTCCACTTGCTTACGGAGGACCTTATTTAGGTATCCTTGCAACTAACGAAAAATATATGAGAAAGATTCCAGGCAGACTTATTGGAGAAACTGTAGACGAAGACGGCAAGAGAGCCTTCGTTTTAACTCTAGCTGCCCGTGAACAACATATAAAAAGAGAAAAGGCAACTTCAAATATTTGTACTAACCAAGGACTAATGGCCCTAGCTGCAACTATTTATATGGTTACAATGGGCAAGGAAGGTATGAAAGAAGCTGCTTACCAAGCTACTCAAAAGGCCCACTATGCCTTTGAAAAATTAACAGCTTCAGGAAAATTCAAACCATTATTTGATGGACCATTTTTCTTAGAATTTGCTCTAACTTCAGACCTTGACTATGAAACAGTTAACAAGGCTCTTTTAGATGCAGGTATAATTGGTGGCTACAATCTTGGAAAAGACTTCCCAGAATTTGGCAACGCCATTTTATTTGCAGTAACAGAAAAGAGAAGCAAAGAAGAAATAGACAAGTTAGTTGAAGTATTGGAGGGAATAAAATGATTAACTACGACAAAATAATTTTTGAAATTTCAGAACCAGGCCGTAAGTCATATTCTCTTCCAGCACTAGATGTTGACCAAAAAGAAGTAAAAAACTTTATTGACGAAAAATATTTAAGAGATGAAGAGTTAGACTTTCCAGAAGTTTCTGAAAACCAAATAATCAGACACTATACCAACCTGTCTTTGAAAAACTATTCAGTAGACCAAGGCTTCTACCCACTTGGATCTTGTACAATGAAGTACAACCCAAAAATCAATGAGCTAACATCAAGATTAGATGGCTTTGCCAACATCCATCCCCTACAAGATGCATCTACAGTTCAAGGGGCCCTAAGAATGATGTATGAACTTGATGAAGACCTTTGTGAAATTACAGGTATGGACAAAATGTCTCTTAACCAAGCAGCTGGAGCCCATGGTGAATACTCAGGTATTTTAACTATTAGAGCCTACCACGAAGCTAGGGGAGACCACAAGAGAAACAAGATTATAGTTCCAGACTCAGCTCATGGAACTAACCCTGCAACAGCAGCTATGGCTGGATGCGAAATAAAAGAAATTAAATCAGACGAAAATGGCTTAGTTGACTTAGACAGCCTAAGAGAAGCAGTAGGAGAAGACACTTGTGCCCTAATGCTAACTAACCCTAACACAGCTGGTTTATTTGACAAAAACATTAAAGAAATCACAGATATAGTTCACCAAGCTGGCGGACTTTGCTACTATGACGGTGCTAACGCCAATGCAATTTTAGGCCATGCTAAACCTGGAGACATGGGCTTTGATGTAATTCACTTGAACCTACACAAGACCTTCTCTACACCTCATGGTGGTGGAGGACCAGGATCTGGACCAATTGGAGTAAAAGAATTCTTAGTTGACTATCTACCAAAACCTCTAGTTGTAAAAGATGGAGACACTTACAAACTAGACACTGACAGAGAAAAATCTCTAGGTAGGGTAAAAGACTTCCAAGGTCACTTCTCAACCCTAGTAAGGGCTTACACCTATATCCTTTCTCTAGGAGCAGATGGACTAAGAGAAGTTGCTGATATGGCAGTATTAAATGCTAACTATATCCAAAAGATGTTAGAAGATGACTATAACAGAGTTGCTAAGGGAGTATGTATGCACGAATGTCTATTTGCTGGTCTAAAAGACGATGCAGATGGAGAAATTAGAACTCTTGACGTGGCTAAGAGACTGATGGACAAGGGCTTCCACCCACCAACAGTTTACTTCCCACTTATAGTTCAAGAAGCACTAATGATCGAGCCAACAGAATCAGAACCAAAAGAAACTCTTGATGAATTTATTAAGGCTATGAAGGAGATTGCCCAAGAAGCTAAGGAAAATCCAGAAATTCTAAAGACAGCTCCTCATACTACACCAGTTAGACGTCCAGACGAGACCCTAGCTGCAAGAAAACCAATACTAAAATATCAAGGATAAGAAAATTTCAAAAGGAGGCAATTTTGCCTCCTTAAATTTTTTTAGGAGGATTTATGACAAAGAAAGTAGGAGTAATTGGCGGAGGCCCAGGTGGATATGTGGCAGCCATTAGGCTAGCCCAACTTGGAGCTGACGTTGTAATAGTAGAAAAAGATAAATTTGGTGGTACCTGCCTAAACAGAGGCTGCATACCAACAAAGGCTTATGCAAAATCAGCAGAGCTAATGAACCAAATGAAAAGATCAGAAGAATTTGGTCTTATAAGTGAAAGCCAACCTGTAGCAGATGGGGAAAAACTTCTTGCTAGAAAAGCAGACATAGTAAACAAATTAGTTACAGGAATTGAACAACTACTAAGTTCTTATGAAAATATAAAAGTTTACAGGGGCCTAGGAAGCCTAGTAAACAACACAAGTATAAAAATCAAGACAGAAGACGAAGAAATTTTAGAAGAAAACTTTGATGCCATAGTCTTAGCCAATGGATCCAAACCAATTATGCCAAGTCTACCTGGCCTAGACCTAGAAGGAGTAATTTCATCAGATGAACTTTTAGACCTGGACCATGTACCAGAAAGCCTAGTTGTAATTGGTGGTGGAGTAATAGGTTTAGAATTTGCTTCTATTTATAAAGAACTTGGCTCTGAAGTTTTCGTTTTATCTTCAAGGGTACTAAAAAACGCTGACGGAGAAATCTCTAAGAGATGTGCCAGCCAACTAAAGAAACAAAAAATCAAACTTTATAACGATATAAGGGCCCAAAAAATTGAAAAAGTAGATGGCAAACTAGAAGTTACTGCCAAATACAAGACCAAGGACAAGGAAGAAATAGTTAGAGGAGACTATGTTTTAGTAGCCTCAGGAAGAGGGCCTGTTTTTGATGGTCTAGGACAAGATTTAGGCCTAGAAATGAACAAGGGCGGCCTTCTTGTAGACAAAAACTTTAAGACTAACCTAGAGGGAGTTTATGCCATAGGCGACATTGTGGCAGGAAATCCTCAACTAGCCCACGTAGCCTCAGCCCAAGGTGAATATGTGGCAGAAGTAATTATGGGCCAAAATCCAGAAATCAACCTAGAAGCCTATCCATCTTGTGTATTCACCCTAGATGAAATCGCCTATGTAGGCCAAACAGAAGAAGAACTAAAAGAAAAAGACATAGACTATGTAGCATCTAAGTTCAACTTTGTAGCCAATGGTAAGGCCCTTTGTGGTGGAGACACAACAGGTTTTGTAAAAGTTTTAGCAGACCCTGAAGGCAAGCTTCTTGGAGCCCATATTATTGGTCCTCATGCTTCTGACTTAATTGCAGAACTAGCCCTAGCCCAAGCCAATGGCCTTGGAGTAAAAGAAATTATTAAGACTATCCATGCCCATCCAACTTTGGCAGAGGCAACTATGGAAGCAGCAGCTGGTGTTTTTGGCCAAGCTATTCACGTGGCTAAGCCAAGGAGGTAAGGATGAAGTTTGTAGAATCACATTCTTATGACCCAGAGTACAACCTAGCCTTTGAAGAATTTTTATTCAAGTACCTGCCTTTAGACAATGGAGAAGAATATGTTTATCTTTGGCAAAATGCTGATGCAGTAATTATTGGCAAGAACCAAAATGCCTGGGCAGAAATAAATGAACAGTATATGGACGACACTAAGACTAAGCTAGTAAGAAGAATTACTGGTGGGGGAGCAGTTTACCACGACCTTGGCAACTTAAACTTTTCCTTTATAACCAAGGACAAGGGCCAAGGAAAAATTGACTTTTCAACTTACTATGTACCAATAGTTGAAGCTTTGAAAAAACTAGGAGTTCCAGCTGAACTTTCTGGCAGAAACGACATTAGTGTAGATGGCAAAAAAGTAGTTGGAGCCTCTCAATCTATTTGGAAGAACAGAGTCTTGTCCAATGGCTGTATGCTTTTTGATGTAAAAATGGAAAACCTAGCCCAAGCCCTAAAGGTTAGACCTGAAAAACTAAAGACCAAGGGTATTGCCTCTGTAAAGGCTAGGGTAAGTAACATTAAACCTTATATGGACTCTGACAAGACAGTAGAAGACTTTAAGGCCCTTTTATTAAAGGAACTTTTTGACCAAGTTGGCCAAGAAGTAGAAGAATATGTCCTATCTGAAGAAGACCTAAAAAAGGTAGAAGAAATCAAGGCTGAAAGATTTGGTAACAGCAAGTGGAACTGGGGCAAGTCTCCAAAAGGTTCTTATTCTAGGGGCATAAAATTCCCAGCAGCTTGGGTAGAAACTTCCTTTGACGTAAACAGGGGGAAATTAGAAAATGTAAAAATCCTAGGTGACTACTTTGGCACCATGGACACAAAAGAAATAGAAGAAGCCTTAGAAGGCCAAGACTACAAGAAAGACCTTGTGGAAAATGTTCTAAAGGGCTTCCAATTAGAAAAATACTTTGGCAAGGGAATAGACTCAGAAGACCTAGTAAAACTATTTTTCCAAGAAGACTAAGGAGGATTTTATGGAAACTGAACTTTATAAGGGCAAGGCAGTTGCAGACAAAATAAAAGAAGACCTAAGAAAGAGAATAGCTGTCTTAAAAGAAAAAAATCTTCAACCTAAACTTTGTATAATCAGAGTTGGAGCCAATGAAGACGACCTTTCTTATGAAAGAGGAATTAGAAAAAATTGTGACAACTTGGGAATTGAAGCTGAAACCTTAGAACTTCCTATGGACATTAGCCAAGAAGACTTGGAAGCAGCCTTAATTGGCGCCAACCAAGACCCAAAAATCCACGGCATAATGATTTTCAGACCCCTTCCAAAGCACCTAGACGAAGGAAAAATCTCTAGACTTATAGATCCAGAAAAAGACATTGACGCTATGAATCCAGAAAATCTAAGTAGACTATTTTTAGGAATTAACAAGGGCTTTGTGCCTTGTACTCCTCAAGCTGTAATTGAACTTTTAGATTTTTATGGCTTTGATTTTGAGGGAGCCAATGTTGCAATCTTAGGCAGAAGTCTAGTAGTTGGCAAGCCACTGGCCATGTTATTTTTAGAAAAAAATTCTACTGTAACAATTTGCCACTCTAGAACAAAAAACACCCAAGAAATTACTAAGAAGGCAGACCTTGTAGTTGCAGCCCTAGGCAAGGCCAAGATGATAGATGAGTCTTATTTCACTGAAGATTCTATAGTTGTTGACGTTGGAATAAATGTTGACGAAGATGGCAAACTTTGTGGCGATGTTGACAGAGAAAATGTCCTAGGCAAGGTTAAGGCTCTAACACCAGTTCCTGGAGGTATAGGTTCAGTAACCTCTACTCTTTTAATGGAACACATTGTAAGGGCTTGTGAAAACACTATAAAATAAAATTTTTATAAATAAGGAGAGTAAAATGTTTAAAGAAGAGCTTAAAAAAGCTGATGCTGAAGTTTATGAAGCTATGATGAATGAGCTTCATAGGGAGAGAGAAGAAATCGAACTTATAGCATCAGAAAACATTGTAAGTGAAGCAGTAATGGAAGCTATGGGATCTGTATTTACTAACAAGTATGCTGAAGGTTATCCAGGCAAGAGATATTATGCTGGTTGCGAATATGCAGACGTAGTAGAAAATCTTGCTAGAGATAGATATGCCAAACTTTTTGGTGCAGACCATGTTAATGTTCAACCTCACGCAGGTGCCAATGCTAACATTGCAGTTTATACAGCTTTCTTAGAACCAGGAGACACAGTTTTAGGAATGAACCTATCAGAAGGTGGCCATCTTACCCATGGATCTCCAGTTAACGTTTCAGGAAAACTTTACAACTTTGTAGCCTATGGAGTAGACCCAGAAACTGAAAGACTTGACTATGACAAGGTTGAAGAACTAGCCAAAGAAGTAAAACCAAAAATGATAGTAGCAGGTGCCTCAGCCTATGCTAGAGAAATAGACTTTGAAAGACTTGGAAAAATTGCCAAGGAAGTTGGAGCTTTATTAATGGTAGACATGGCCCACATTGCTGGCCTTGTAGCAGCAGGCTACCACCAAAGTCCAATTCCTTATGCAGACATTGTTACTACAACTACCCACAAGACCCTAAGAGGACCAAGAGGAGGAGTTATTTTCTGTAAGGCAGAATATGCAAAGAAGATCGACTCAGCAGTATTCCCAGGTCTTCAAGGTGGCCCACTTGTTCACGTAATTGCAGCTAAGGCAGTTGCAGCCAAAGAAGCCTTAGACCCATCTTACAAAGAATATATTGGCCAAGTAGTTAAAAACGCCAAGGCCATGGGTCAGGTTCTAACTGAAGGTGGAATTAGACTAGTATCAGGTGGAACAGACAACCACTTACTACTATTAGACGTTAGAAACCTAGGTATTACTGGAAAAATTGCAGAAGAAAGACTTAAAGAAGTTCACATAACTACTAACAAAAACACAGTTCCAAATGACCCAGAAAAACCTTGGATCACATCAGGTATTAGAATTGGTACTCCAGCAGTAACAACTAGGGGAATGAAAGAAGACGATGTTAGAAAAGTTGCATCTCTTATGGTAGAAGCCTTGAAACAAAGTAGACCAGCTGAAGAAATTAAGGCTGACGTTCTTAACTTACTAAAAGACTTCCCACTTTATCCAAATCTACCTGAAACAAAATAAGAAAATCCTAAACCATTGGAGGCTAAGCCTAGTCTTCCAGTGGTTTTTTCTTGGGAAAAACTTCCTAGGCAAGGGAAAAAATTAGAAAATTCCTTGGCTCCAGGACCTAGACTTATATAAAAATCCTTTTAGTTTTCTTGACTCTAGGTAAATCTTTGTGTTAAAATGGCAAAGTTGTCATTTTTTTAATTGAAGGGAGAGAAAAGAAAAATGGAAAACATTTATACAATTTCAACAAATATGATGCAAACAACAGCAATTGCTATTATTATGCTCTATGTTGGAAAATTCTTAAGGTCAAAAGTTAATTTTTTTGAAAGATTTTGTATTCCAGCTCCAGTAATTGGAGGATTTTTATTTGCAATTATTCATTTAATTTTAAAATCCAATGGAATCGTAGCCTTTGAAATGGACGTTACTTTAAAGGATCCTTTTATGATGGTCTTCTTTACAAGTATTGGTATTGGTGCAGACCTTGAAACTCTAAAAAAAGGTGGCAAGGGCTTTTTAGTCTTCTTGTTATTATCTATTGTTTTAGTGTTCTCACAAAATGTTGTAGGTATGGTTTTGGCAAAGGTCATTGGAGAATCATCTCTACTAGGCCTTGCTTGTGGATCACTTACTATGACAGGTGGCCATGGTACAGCAGCAGCTTGGGGTCCAGACCTTGAAGCAGCAGGACTTCCAGCAGGAGAAGTTATTGCCTTAGCAGCAGCAACCTTTGGAGTAATTATGGGATCTTTAATAGGTGGACCTGTAGGCTCAGCTAGGATCAAAAGACATAAGCTAAAACCAGCATCTAACTTTGTTGGTGGCAACCAAACAGTTCAACTAGAAAAAACTAGGGACCTTACAGTAGAAGACTTCTTAAAAGTTTTGGCCCTAATTTTCGTTTCAGTTGGCCTTGGAGCAATTTTGAAAAACTACTTAAAAGAAAATGTAACTATAATGGGTACAGAATTTAACCTACCAGAATATGTAGCTGCCATGATCTTTGCAGGAATTTTTGTTAACACCCTAGGCAAGAAAGAAGCCTTTAAAATAAACCAAAGAGCCAATGACATTTCTGGATCTTTAGGACTTAACATCTTCTTGTCAATAGCCTTAATAACCATTGACTTGTCAGAATTAAAGGCAGTATTTGGGCCAATGCTAATAATCTTAGGAGCTCAAACACTTTTAATGGCCCTATTCGCATATTTCCTATGCTTTAAAGTTATGGGTAGCGACTATGACGCAGCAGTATTAGCTGGAGGAATGTGTGGCTTCGGTATGGGAGCAACTTACAACGCCCTAGCTAACATGGACTCAATTACAGAAAAATATGGACCAGCACCAAAGGCCTACTTTATTCTACCAATGGTTGGAGCCTTTGCCATAGACATAATAAATGTGTTAATAATTACAGGCTTTGCCCAAATTAATTTCTAAGACCTTATAACTGTCAGGATTTATATTCTGGCAGTTTTTCTTTGGTCAAAAAAAAGGACATAGAAATTTATGTCCATAAGATTTATAAGTCTGTAGAAAAATAAGCCTCTAGCCAGGCCTGTAAATAGTCGTACTTTTCTTTAGCCTCTCTAGTCAACTCATCTATAAAAAGGCTAAGATACTTGGGAGCTGGGATTAGGGCAGAAGTTACTATATCAATTCTCAAAGACTCTTCTAAATCATTTATTTTAAAAATCAAAATCTCCCTGTCACTTCCCTTGTTAAGCTGGTTGTGTTCTATAACCCTGTAGAGAATCATAGAAGGACAAAAGGCAGAAGCTAGGCTAGAGCCACAAAGGTCGATTTGTATATCATAGTCACTAGTATTAATATTTTCAGGTATGGCTATGTCGTACTTGGTAATAGTTCTGTCCAAAACCTGGGTTAGGGCACAGCCTTTTAGATTTCTAATAAAGGGCAGGCCGTCTAGGCTGTTAATATTAATGCCTTCCTTGTGGAGCTTAGAAATTTCTTGGTCTGTAAAGCCCTTATGGTCCTTTAAAAATTTTTTTGTAGCCAAGAGATAAATATTTTCGTCTTTAAGCTTAAGTCTTTTAAAGGCTGGATTGGCCCTGGTGTTTACTCCCATAAACATATTGATTTCTTGGTTAATTAACATGTCAGACAAAATATAAGTATCGTAAATAAAAAAGTTAGTAGAAATCTTAGGGAAGATTTTCATATACTTTGCCAAGACTCCAGGATTTAAAATCCTAGCCCTAACAGTATTAATGCCTACCTTAAGTTCACCAATAGACTCGCCAGTATAGTCAGAAAGACCTTCGGCTATGGATTTTTCCATGGACTTAAGATTTTTCAAGGACTGGTACAAAAACTGACCAGCCTCTGTTAAAGACAGATTTGGCCTTCTATTAAAAAGCTTAACCTTATATTGGTCTTCTAAAGTTTTTATGTGGTAGCTGGCAGTTTGTTGGGAGACAAAGGCTTTTTCAGCTGCCTTAGTAAAATTTAATTCCTCTGCAACTAACAAAAACATTTCCAAATTATCCTTCATAGACTTTCCCTCCTTAAAATAAGTTTACCACAGATTATATACAAGTAAAAGCTTGTGATGTAATCGAAAAACCTTGTTTTACATTTGTGAATATTAGCAATATAATTTAATTGAGCTTATGAAAACGATAACAAGTTGCAAAAAGAGAAAAGGAGGAATTGTTTTGACATCAGAAGTATTATTAAATGCACAAAGGCAAGTAGAAATCGCCTGCCAAAGGCTAGGTCTTGACCAAGACGTTTATGAGTTATTAAAAGAACCACAAAGGGTTTTGGAAGTAGCCATACCTGTAAAAATGGACTCAGGAAAGACCAAGGTCTTTAAAGGCTTTAGGTCTCAACACAACAATGCCATTGGCCCTTACAAGGGTGGTATTAGATTCCACGAAAATGTTTCTAATGACGAAGTTAAGGCCCTATCAATTTGGATGACCTTTAAATGCGGCATAGTTGGTATTCCTTATGGTGGAGGCAAGGGAGGAGTTATTGTAGACCCTAAGGAACTTTCTCCTAGAGAGCTAGAACAATTATCAAGGGGCTATGTAGAAAAACTTTATAAGTATCTAGGACCTGACATTGATATTCCAGCTCCAGATGTAAACACCAATGGCCAAATTATGTCTTGGATGGTAGATGAGTATATGAAATTAACTGGCCAAGAAAACCTAGGCATGATCACTGGTAAGCCAGTAGAGTTTGGTGGATCCTTAGGTAGAGGAGCAGCTACAGGTCTTGGAGTTGTGGAAATTTCTAAAAAGTATTTGGAAAAAATTGGCAAAAAGCCAGAAGAATCTACAGCAGCCCTTCAAGGCTTTGGTAATGTTGGTTCCTTTACTTGCAAGCATCTTTATGAGGCTGGCATTAAGACCCTAGCCATTGCAGGCCATGAAAAGGAAGAAGAATTTGCAATTTATTCTAAGGACGGCATAGAAATTCCTGACCTAATGGAATTTAGAAAGACCAATAGAAACTTAAAAGAATTTCCAGGGGTGGAAGTTATTTCCATTGAAGACTTTTGGAAATTAAATGTGGACCTACTTATTCCAGCAGCCCTAGAAAATGTTATTGACGAAAACACTGCGCCCCTAGTTGGAGCCAAGGCTGTAATGGAAGCTGCCAATGGACCTGTAACTAGGGAGGGAGACAGAATCCTTAAAGAAAGAGGAATTTTCGTCTGTCCAGATGTTTTGACTAATGCAGGTGGAGTAACAGTTTCTTATTTTGAATGGCTACAAAACAGGGCTGGCTATTATTGGACTGAAGAAGAAGTAAACCAAAAAGAAGCCCAAATAATGCAAAAAGCCTTTGACAATATCTGGAATTTAAAAGAAGCTAACAAAGAAGTTACAATGAGAGAAGCAGCCTATATGTATTCTATAAAAATTGTTGCAGAAACTATGAAGCTAAGAGGTTGGTACTAAAAAATTTTATTGAGAGGGGGATTTTATGAGTTTTGATATACAGAACTTTTTCTTAAACCAATTTGTTTTAATGTTTTTGATCCTTGCCTTAGGTAATCTTTTTGGCAAAATCAAATTTGGCAAGTTTTCTTTTGGTATATCTGGTGCCTTGTTTATAGGCTTGGTTGTTGGATTTTTTATAACCAAGCTGGCAGCAGCAATTCCAGAAAGCTCTGGTCTTTATGCCAGGGCCCAAAAGGTGGTGTCAGGTAATATTATTGATGCTGGTATTAGAAACCTATCTTTAATGATCTTTATTGTTGGTACAGGTTTGTTGGCAGCCAAGGATATGAAATACGCCCTAAAAAAATACGGCAAGCAGTTTACTATTTTAGCCATTGTAATTCCTCTTGCTGGCATGGTGTTTTCCTATGGAGCCTCTAGACTAATGTCTTCTATGAACCCTTACCAAATTACAGGTACTTATACTGGATCTTTAACCTCATCTGCTGGCCTAGGCGCCTCAGTTCAATCTGCCAATGCAGAAGCAGTAAGATCTGGCCAGGCTTTTAAGGACCAAAGTCCTAAGAAGCAACAACTAATTTTAAATATGATTAATACAGCCATGGAAAGAGAGGCCAAGCTAAAGGACCTTCCTGCACCTGAAAAGAAGACCCTAGAAAATACCCAAAGTCTAACAGAAGAAGAAATCCAAATCTATGCCTCAGAAGCAGAAGCTGGAGTTGGAGTTGGTTATTCCCTAGGTTATCCTTTTGGTGTTTTGGCTATAATCTTGGCAGTAAACTTCCTGCCATTAATTTTTAAAATTGATGTTGAAGAAGAAAAACGAAAATACTTTGAACAAAAATCCATTGACACTGCAGGAGATGAAGATGATGGAATCCAAGAAGTTAACTTTGACTTTGTTGGTTTCTCTCTAACAGCCTTCTTAGGCTATGCCCTTGGTATGCTAAAAATAAATCTAGGACCTTTAGGATATTTCTCCCTAGGCAATGTAGGTGGAGGCATAATTGTAGCCCTTTTACTAGGAGCCAAAGGGGAACTAGGACCTATTAAGTTTAGGATGAACTCTATGTTACTTGGTAACCTAAGAACCTATTTCCTATCCTTGTTCCTAGCAGCCACTGGAGTAAACTACGGCTTTAGAGTTGTAGAAGCCTTAACTGGTAGTGGACTTTCAGTAGTAATTGTAGCTAACATTGTAGCCTATGGAGCAATTTTAGTTGGCTTCTTCCTAGGCCATTATGTTTTCAAGATAAACTGGAGTCTACTTGGTGGAGCCTTAACTGGTGGCATGACTTCTGCCCCAGGACTTGGTGCTGCTATAGACGCCCTAGGTTGTGACGAGCCAGCTACCTCTTATGGAGCAACTCAACCAATAGCCACCTTGTTTATGGTTATTTTGTCCCTAATAATTTATCAGCTACCAATTTAGTTTTTAGATTTTAAAGGCACTCTTTAAGGAGTGTCTTTTTTCTAGGGGATTTTTAACAAAGCTTAAATAAAATAGAGTATAATAAAGGATAGAAAATTTTTGGGACAAGCTTAAGAAAAAACAAAGAGAAAAGGTGAGAAAATGGAAAAACACATTATTAGCCAAGAAAATGAACAAGGCTTAATTACAGATATATTAGAAAAAGTTGGCCTAGGAAGAAGCCAAGGCCAAATTGTAGCAGATGTTTTGACTAAGGCTGACCTGAGGGGCATTGGCTCCCATGGCATAGCCAGACTAAGCTGGTATGTGAAAAAAATAAAGCTAGGAGCAGTAAACTTAAATCCTAGCCTAGAGCTAAAAAGACTTGGTCCAACTATGGCCCTAATAGATGGAGACAACGGCCTAGGCCATCTGGCAGCCCTTAAGGCTACTGAAGAAGCCATAGCCCTAGCCAAGGAATATGGCCTTGCCTGTGTTGGACTTAGGAACATGAACCACTTTGGCATAGCCTCTTACTATCCAATGAAAATGGCTGACCAAGGTCTTATAGGTTTGGCCATTACCAATACCCTGCCTTTAATGGCTCCTTTTGGTGGAGCTGAAAGAAAATTAGGGTCCAACCCTATAGCTGTAGCCATACCAGGAGGGAAGAAAACTGACATAGTAATAGACATGTCCACCTCTAATGTTGCCTATGGCAAGCTAGAAGTAGCCCTTAGAAATGGCCAGTCCATACCTGACACTTGGGCGATAACAGCTGAAGGCCAGAGGACCACAGACCCTAAAGAAGGCCTGGCAGGATCCTTACTTCCCTTAGGAGGACCAAAGGGCTATGGCCTAGCCTTGCTAGTAGATATAATGGCAGGCCTCTTAACAGGGGCTTCTTATTTAGACAGAATGCCTGGTCTTGGCCAAGACGAAAAAGGCCAAGAACTAGGGTCCTTGTATTTGGCCCTAGATCCTAGCCGCTTTATGGCCAGGGAAGACTTTAATAGGCTAATTGAAGATTATATAGCAGATATAAAGGCAAGTAAAAAGGCTCAAGGAGTAGACCAAATTTTTCTACCAGGAGAAAGATCTTCAGCCAAAGAAGAAAAAAGCAAGAAAGAGGGCATAGTCATAAGTCCAGGTCTATATAAAGAAGTAAAAGAACTTGCAGACCAAGTAGGCCTAGACCTGGAAAAATATTTTTCAACAAATTTTAAATAAAATAGAGTATAATAGGGAATAGAAAAAATTTTGGGGTGAAGGACTTGTATAAGATTTTAAGAAAAGAAAACTTGGCTGAGGGAATTTATTCCTTTGACATAGCAGCCAATGATGTTGCAAAAAAGGCCCAGCCTGGCCAATTTATTATTCTAATTGTAGATGAAAATGGAGAGAGAATCCCCCTAACTATTTGTGACACAAATTTAGATGAGGGCAGTGTTAATATTGTAGTCCAAGGTCTGGGAGTCTCTACTAAGAAATTATTTGCCATGGAAGAGGGAGACTATTTGGCAGATTTTCTTGGTCCTTTAGGTCTGCCTTCTAAGTTTGTGGAAGCAGACTTGGAAGATTTAAAGAAGAAAAAGTTTTTGTTAGTAGCTGGAGGCTTGGGAACAGCACCTTTAATGCCTCAGGCCAAGTGGCTAAGAGAAAATGGCATAGCCTTTGATGTAATCTTAGGAGCTAGAAACAAGGACCTGGTAATTTTAGAAGACAGATTTAGGGACCTGGCAGATGAGCTTTTAATTTGTACAGATGACGGCTCTTATGGCCTTCATGGCCTAGTTACAGATGGTATAGACTACATGATTGAAAAGGGCAAGACCTACGACCAATGTATTTCCATCGGGCCAATGATTATGATGAAGTTTGTCTGCCTTAAGACCAAGGGCCTAAATATTCCTACTATTGTATCTATGAATCCAATTATGGTAGACGGTACTGGCATGTGTGGAGCCTGTAGGCTAAGTGTAGGAGGTCAGACTAAGTTTGCCTGTGTTGATGGGCCAGAATTTGATGGCCACCAAGTAGACTTTGACCAGGCTATGACTAGGATGACCCAGTACAAGGCCCAAGAAGACCAAAAGCACCACGAATATTGTGACCTAGGTGGAGGTATGAATCTTGAATAGACTAAAAAGAGTTGAAATTTCATATAGGCAGCCAGAGGACAGGATTAAGGACTTTGGAGAAGTTTGTTTAGGCTATACAGCTGAAGAAGCAGTGGCAGAGGCTAAGAGATGCCTGCAATGCAAAAACCCCCTTTGTGTATCAGGCTGTCCAGTTGCCATAGACATACCAGCCTTTATTAAAGCAATTTCCCAAGAAAACTTTGCTAAGGCTTTTGAGATTTTATCTACTTATACTAGCCTACCTGCAGTTTGTGGCAGGGTCTGTCCCCAAGAAGACCAGTGCGAAAAAGTTTGTATTCTTGGTAGAAAGGGAGACCCTATAGCCATAGGCAAGCTGGAACGTTTTGCAGCTGACTATGCCCTAGAAAACAACTTACAAGTAGCTACAAGTTCAGAAAACAAGGACCAAAAAGTAGCAGTTGTTGGTTCAGGGCCTGCAGGAATTACTTGTGCAGGAGAGCTGGCCAAAATAGGCTACCAAGTCAGCCTTTTTGAAGCCTTGCACAAAACTGGAGGAGTTCTTACTTATGGCATACCAGAGTTTCGTTTGCCTAAGGAAAAAATTGTAGCCAAGGAAATTGCCAACTTGGAAAAGCTTGGAGTGGAAATTAAGAAAAACACCCTTATTGGCAGGACCCATACTGTAGACGACTTGTTTGCAGCTGGCTACCAGGCTGTGTTTTTAGGCTCAGGTGCAGGCAGTCCTGTTTTTATGAATATTCCTGGAGAAAATCTAAATGGAGTTTTTTCTGCCAACGAATTTTTGACTAGGGCCAACTTAATGGAAGCCTACAAAAAATCTTCAGACACTCCAATTCACCTAGGCAAGGAAGTCTTAGTTGTAGGTGGTGGCAATGTGGCCATGGATGCAGCTAGAACTGCCAAAAGATTTGGCTCCAAGGTCAAGGTAATATATAGGAGGACCAAGGATGAGTTGCCAGCTAGGGAAGAAGAAGTGGAAAATGCCATTGAAGAAGGCATTGAGTTTTTATTCCTAGCCAATCCTATAGAAATCCTAGGAGACGAAAAGGGCTGGGTCAAGGAAGTTAAGGCTAGGAAAATGACCCTAGGTCCAGCAGACCAGTCAGGGAGAAGAAGACCTATTCCTGTAGAAGGGTCAGACTTTTCCTTTCCAGTAGACACAGTGATTATAGCCATAGGCACTAACCCTAACCCTCTTATAAGCCAGACTACTTTGGACCTAGAAGTGGACCAGAAAAAACGCATCTTGGCAGATGAATTTGGCCTTACTAACAAAGAGGGAGTCTTTGCAGGTGGCGACTGTGTGTCAGGATCAGCAACAGTAATCCTAGCCATGGGAGCTGGAAAAAAGGCAGCCCAGGCCATAGACCAGTATTTAAAGCAAAAGAAAAAAGAGGCCTAAGATGTTTTTGTTTTTTTCTATAAAGTCTAAAGAAGAGGCCATAGACTTTTCCCAAAACTTAAGCTGTCAGGTCTGTGGGACCTATGGACCCTTTAAGGCCTTTGTAGTCTACAAGGTATTTTCCTTATTTTTCTTGCCAGTAATTCGCTGGGATCGAAAATATTATTTATCCTGCTCCACTTGTGGCTCTGTTTATCAAATAGACCAAAGTCTAGGCCAGGACTTAGAAGCTGGAAGAAAACTTAGTCTACAAGAGTCAGACCTTAGCCTAGTGGCATCATCCTATAGGCCTACAAGGACCTGTTCCTCTTGTGGCTACCAGGCAGAAGAAGACTTTGACTACTGTCCAAAGTGTGGAAGAAAACTTTAAAAATTATTAATTTGGATCAAGCTTTCCAACTTGGTCCATTTTTTATTGGCCAAATAATTAAGAGAAAAAGGAAAATTAACCCCATAGGTGGGTTCACAAAAGTTTTTTTACCTATAAACTTATAGATACAAAGTTAAAGGAGCCTTAGAAAATGAAAATGAAAAAATTATTGGGAGTCTGTATGGCTGTTTTATTTTTAGCCTTACTTCCAGCTTGTTCCAAAACTGAAGACCAAAGCAAAGGACCACAAGCTTCTATTGAAAGAAAAACTATTGTAGATGACCTTGGTCGTCAAGTAGAAGTACCTGAAAAGGTTGAAAGAATAGTAGTCCTTGGCAACACTCCAAGAATGATTACATATTTAGGCCTGGCAGACAAAGTTGTAGGCCTAAGTATTGATGTAAAAAACCTAGACCCGCAAACTGCCTATGCCTATGCCAATAGAGACTTGTGGTGGGATTTGCCCCTAGTAGGTTCAGGTGAAAAGGGAAACGTAGAATACTATCCAGAAGAAATTATTAAAGCAAATCCAGATTTAATTCTTTGCAGCTTTACAGAAGATATAGTAAAAGACCTTGAGACCAAAACTGGACTGCCAGTAGTGTCTGTAGCCATGGGAACACTTTTTGCTAAAGACTATGACCAGGCCCTAAGAACCCTGGGCCAGGCTTGTGGAGTAGAGGAAAGAGCAGAAGAAGTAGTAGCCTACATTCACTCTTGCCTTGAGGACCTAGAGGCAAGGACAGCAAATATTACAGAGGACCAAAAACCTTCAATAATTTCAGCAGCTGCCTCTTACAAGGGCATAAATGGCATAGAAAGTGTTAGGGTCCAAGACTCAGTTTTAGACTCTATTAAGGCCAAGAACTTAGCCAGCCAGGACCAAGGACCTGTAGTTGCCTTTGTAGACAAGGAACAAATCCTAGCCTGGGATCCAGACTATATTTTCTGTGACTTTGAAGGTGTGGGACTGGTCAAGGAAGATTATAAGACAAATCCAGACTTTTATAGGGAATTAAAGGCCTTCCAAAAGGGCCAGGTTTTCCAACAACCTAGTGCTTCAAGCTACTTTTCCAACTTGGAAATTCCTCTCTTAAATGCTTACTATATAGGTTCAGTTTTGTATCCAGAAAACTTTGCTGACCTAGATATAAATAAGAAGGCCCAAGAAATCTTTAAATTCTTCCTTGATGACGAAAATTATTTACAAAAATTAGAAAGTGCTGGTGCATTTTATGGACCAATTAATTTCAACCAATAAAAAAGCAGAAAAACTTAATAGCCTAAGTCTATACAAGAAAAGACTAGGACAAAAAAGACTGACTCTTTTAATTACAGCCTTAGTAAGCTTGCTAGTTGCCTTTTATTCCATAAAAAAGGGTGCCATAGACCTGACTGTAGACCAAATAATTAAGGTCTTCCTAGGCCAAGGAGACAGCCAGGCCAGCCTAGTAATCTTAAATATTAGGCTACCTAGGGCTCTAGCTGCAATTTTAGTTGGCGCAGCCTTAGCCTCATCTGGGACAGTTATGCAATGTGTTTTGCAAAATCAACTGGCTTCAGCCTCAACCCTAGGAGTTTCTCAAGGGGCAGCCTTTGGTGCAGCCTTAGGCATTGTGGTTTTTGGTGGCGGCATAGTTTCATCTGCCTCTACTAATGTGGCCATGGAAATTAACAACCCTTATATAGTAACCTTGTCAGCCTTTGTCTTTGGCCTTGCCTCTACCCTAGTAATTTTATTTATTGCTAGGCTAAAAAAATCCCTAGGCCCTGGCTCTTTGATCTTGGCAGGAGTGGCCTTAAGCTCACTGTTTACTGGGGCCTTTACCCTTTTGCAGTTTTTTGCAGATGACAGCCAGTTAGGAGCAGTGGTTTTTTGGACCTTTGGAAACTTAGGCTCTGCCAGCTGGTCCAATCTTCTAGTTATTGCCTTGGTCTTAGTTTTTAGCCTAGGATATTTTATGATTAACAGCTGGAATTACAATGCTATGAGCACAGGAACAGACACAGCCCAAAGTCTAGGAGTTGACACTAGAAGACTAATGTTAATTACCATGACTGTTTCTTCCCTTACAGCAGCAGTAAGTGTTTCCTTTGTGGGAATTATTAGCTTTATTGGCCTAGTTGCCCCTCATATAATGAGAATATTTCTAGGAGATGACTACAGATTTTTAATACCAGGGTCAGCCCTGGCTGGAGCCTTGATTCTTCTTTTGGCAGACAACTTAGCTAGACTACTTATAGCTCCTATAGTTTTGCCTATTGGTGCCCTTACTTCCTTTTTAGGAGCTCCAGTATTTTTATACTTGCTAATAAAGGGGGCCAGCAATGCTAGAAATTAAAAACTTAGACTTTGCCTATGGACCAAAATCCAAGACAGTCTTAAAAAATATTTCCTGCCAAATTGAGCCAGGCCATTTAACAGCAATTCTTGGTAACAATGGAGCAGGCAAAAGCACCCTATTAAAATGCCTAAGTAGGATCCACAAAATTAGTGGAGGCCAGATTCTTTTAGATGGCCAGGATATTTATAAACTTTCTCGCCTAGACCTGGCCAAAAAAATTGCCTATGTAGGCCAAAAGACCCAAGCCTCTCATACTATGGTTTTTGACACAGTTTTATTAGGCAGAAGACCCTATATAAAGTGGGAGGCCAGCTCTCAGGACAAGAACATAGTCAGCGAAATTTTACAAAAACTAAATTTAAGCTCTTATGCCTCTAGCTATGTAGACCAAGTGTCAGGAGGTGAGCTACAAAAAATTGTCCTAGCCAGGGCCCTGGCCCAGGAACCCAAATACTTGCTTTTAGACGAACCTACTAGCAACCTAGACCCTTACAACCAGCAGGAAATCTTGAAAATAGTTAGGGAAATTTGTAGCCAAGAAAATATTGGTGGACTTATAGTAATCCACGACCTTAACTTGGCCATAAAATACTGTGATAGATTTTTGCTTATAAAAGATTCTCAAGTTTATGGCTATGGTGGCCTTGACCTTCTAAGTCCTCAGGCTATTAAGGACCTTTATAAAATAGATGTGGATATTGTTGACTACAAGGGACAAAAACTTATAGTTGCCCTATAAAAATTGGAGGAAATGAAAATGAACAAAGAAAAGTTATGGCAAAAAGTAGTGGACTTTCACGGCCATGTATGTCCAGGAGTGACCATAGGCTTTAGGGCAGCCCTATATGCCGCTGACCTTTTGGACCTAAAATTTTCAACTGATGAAGAAGTAGTGTGTATATCTGAAAATGATGCTTGTGGACTAGATGCAATTCAAGTTATTTTAGGCTGCACCCTGGGCAAGGGCAATCTTTTGTTTCACATGACAGGAAAAGCTGCCTATTCTTTTTACAATAGGACCACAGGAAAATCTGTAAGACTAGTTTTGAAAAAACTAGACAGACCAATGACCAGAGAAGAATCTTTCAATTTTTTCCACAACTGTCAGCCAGAAGAAATGTTTGACCTAAAAGAAACAACAATAGACCTGCCTGAGCCAGCAAGAATATTTGAATCTTACAGCTGCCAGGCCTGTGGAGAAAGGACTAGCGAAAATTTCATAAGACTAGAAAAAGGAAAGAAGCTGTGCTTAGACTGCTACTCTGCCTATAAAAGATTTGATATATAAAAAGAAAGTGTAGGAAAATAAAAAATCCTACACTTTCTCTTATTTTATAAACTTTTTAATGGCATCATTTAGTTTTTCAATTTCTTCAAAGTCATTTTCTTCAATGGCGTGGACAATACAGTGGTTAATATGGTCTTCTAGGATTATTTTGCCAACGTTGTTTAAGGCAGACCTAACTGCAGAAATTTGTATTAATATTTCTGTACAGTCTCTGCCATTTTCCACCATCTTTTTTATTGCTTCAGCATGGCCAATTAGTCTGGACATTCTATTAATAACTTCTTTGGTTTTTGTGTGTTCATGGGAATGCTTGCTATGTTCTTTGTGGTCCAAAGTCTTGATGACTGTCTCCTTCATTTTCCCTCCAAAAATTATATTTTAATTATAAAACTTTTATAAGATTATATATAGTAACTATACCATATATTAACTGTATTTTACATAAAGATAGTAGGAAAAATTTGTCTATAAATATTTATTGGAGTATAATTAGCAATTGAAAGTAGGTAAAAAATGTTAGAAAAAATTCGTTCAATTTCTTTAAACCCGCCTTTGGTTTTGACTTTAGGTTTTGCTTTAATAATATTTATTGGGGCCTGTCTTTTGTCTCTGGGAATTTTCACCAGGTCAGGCCAGTCTATAGGTTTTTTAAATGCCTTGTTTACTGCAGCTTCAGCTACTTGTGTAACAGGTTTAGTTGTTGTTAACACCTTGGAATATTGGAACCTGGCAGGGCAAATTTTAATCTTGACCTTAATCCAAATTGGAGGCCTAGGTATTATGACTTTGGCCACCTTGTTTCCCTTAGTTATGAGAAAGAGAATAGGCCTAACTAGTAGACAAATTATTAGGGAACAACTTAATGTTGAGTCCTTTTCTGGCTTAGTCAAGCTTTTAAGATATGTCCTTTATTTTTCTTTGGCTGTTGAAGCTATTGGGGCCTTGTTTTTGGCCATAGTTTTTGTGCCAGATTTTGGTTTGAAACTAGGTTTGTGGAGGTCTATTTTCCACTCAGTTTCTGCCTTTTGTAATGCTGGCTTTGATATTATGGGCAATTCTATGGTAGACTACAGGTCAGATATAATAGTGAACTTTACTATTATGACCTTGGTTATAGTTGGAGGCTTAGGCTTTGGTGTTAATGCAGAAATCTTTTCAAAGAAAAAAAGAAAAAGCTTTTCAACCCATGGCAAGTTAGTTCTTACAACTTCCTTGGTCTTAACTGTACTAGGAGCCTTGGTGTTTTTCGTTATTGAATATAATAATATTTACAGTTTAGGCTCAGAAAATCTAGGAACAAAGTCCTTGGTCTCTCTTTTCCAATCAGTTGTAGCTAGGACAGCAGGTTTTAATTCTTTGAATCTTGGAGCCATAAGAGACTCTTCAGCTGTCTTAATGCTTATGCTAATGTTTGTAGGTGGATCGCCAGGGTCTACTGCAGGTGGCCTAAAGACTACTACCTTTGGAGTTCTTTTTGCAGCAACTATTTCTGTAATTAGAGGGGAAGAGTCAGTTAGAATCTTCAGGAAGAAGGTGCCAACTGAAACTGTTTTAAAATCTTTGGCCTTGGTTATTATATCAATAGTAATAGTAGTTGGATTTTCCTTTCTGCTTTCCCTTACAGAGGACTTTGCCTATATAGATATTTTATATGAAGTTGTTTCAGCCTATGCAACAGTAGGAGTTACTAGAGGTCTAACAGGAGACCTAAGCAATTTCGGCAAGCTATTAATTATTCTTACTATGTATATGGGCAGGATCGGCCCCTTAACTATGGCCTTTGCCTTTGGTAAGAAACAAAAGAAATCCAAGTTAGAATATCCAGATGCTAACATAGCCGTTGGATAGGAGGTAATATGCAAGATAAATCAATAGTAGTTTTTGGGGCAGGAAGATTTGGCTCTGCCTTGGCCCAAGAACTTTTTAATGAAAACCTAGAAGTAATGATAGTAGACAAGGACCAAGAAAGGATCCAAAACCTGGCTACAAAAGTTACAACAGGAATTATAACTGACATAAAAGACGAAGACGCCATTGAAGAACTAGGCCTAAAGAACTTTGATATAGCTGTTGTGGCCATAGGCTCAGACCTAGAATCTTCAATTATGGCTACAGTGGCAGCAAGAGAACATGGCATAGAAACAATTTATGCCAAGGCTCCATCAGAAATGTATGGCAGGATCCTTTTGAAAGTTGGGGCAGACTATATAATTTATCCAGAAAGGGAAATAGCCGAAAGACTGGCCAGGTCCATAGCTGGTTCATCTTTAATGGAATATATTAACTTTTCAGGAGAATATTCTATAGCAGAAATTAAGGCTCCAAAAGACTGGGCCAACAAAAGACTTAAGGACCTGGACATAAGGTCTGAACAAAATATTATGGTTATAGGCATAAAGAGAATGGGCCAAATGATCATATCTCCCAAGGCTGACCAAGATATTTTGCCAACTGATAGGGTTATTGTCCTAGCCAGATATGAAGACATAGAGGACCTAGCTGAAAATGATTAATTTTATCCAAGGAGATACTAACAAAAAAATTAAATACCTAAGGTCTTTGAAACAAAAGAAAGTTAGACTTAGGGACAAGACCTTTATCCTAGAAGGCCTAAAGGTAAACCTAGAAGCCATCAAGGAAGGGGCTCCAATAATAGAAAGCTTTATATCCCAAAGCTTTTATAAAAACCAGTATCCAAGCTACAAGGACCTGGAAAGACTTAATATAAATGTAGTAGAAGATAGGATTTTTAATAAGCTTACAGACACAGTAAGGTCCCAAGGAATTATTTCTACAGTGAAAAAGGACCTTCTAGACCTAGAAGACCTTATGCCCTTTGGCAGATATATACTAGTAGATGGTCTTGGAGACCCAGGCAACCTAGGTGGCATTATTAGAGATATTGACGCCTTTAATTTTGATGGAATAATCCTTGGCCCTAATACAGTGGACATACTTAACGAAAAAGTTGTCAGGTCTACTATGGCCTCTATTTTCAGAGTCAAGGCCTATGTAATGAAGGACTCAGCCCAAATGGCAGACCTAAAAAAGGCCAGGTACAGAATATATTCTACTAGCCTAAGCCCAAGGTCTGTAGAGCCAAGTCAGCTAGATCTTAAAGACAATATAATTTTAATAATAGGCAACGAAGCCAATGGAGTATCTGAAGCCATGGCAGCCCAGGCCCAGGGAGACATTCACATACCAATGGAAGGCAGGGCAGAATCTTTAAATGCCAATGTTTCAGCCTCAATTCTTATGTACGAATCCCAAAGACAAAGGAGACAAAGTTGATTTGTATTCATGACCAAAGACTGCCAGAACATATGGTGGAAAAGTTAAGGCTTGCAGGATTTTTCCCTGTAAGGACCTTGGACCTGCCAGGACTAAGTTCGTCTATTTCCACCCACCCAGACATTCAAGTTTGCAAAATTTCTGACCAGCTTATAGTAGTAGAGCCATCTACTTATGACTACTACAAAAATATCTTACAATCTTATGGTATAATAGTAAGACCAGGGAGGTCTATTTTACAAGAACCCTATCCAAAAGACTCAGCCTATAACCTAGCAGCCAATGAAAGTCTTGCCATCCATAACTTTAGGTTTACTGATTCCCAAATAAGCCAGGCTGTAGACGATCTTGGCCTAGAAAAAATTTCAGTCAACCAAGGCTATGGCAAGTGCAATATTTTGTTTACAAAAACTGGCCTTATTACATCAGACCAGGGCATCTACAAGGCCCTTGGTCCAAGGAAAAAATTACTTATTAGGCCAGGCTTTATAGACCTGGAAGATTATACTTATGGCTTTATAGGAGGAGCATCAGGATTTTTTAAAGGAAAGCTGTATTTTCTTGGAGACCCAAGTTTGCACCCAGATTTTCCTTTAATAGAAAAGTTTTTACAAGAAGATCAGACTAGCTATTCCAGTCTTTCTTCTGACCCCCTAAGAGACTACGGAACACTTATTTTTTTACAAGGAGGAATTAATGGCTAATATAATAAAACCATCAATACTAGCAGGCTTTATGGAATTGCTACCTCAAGAGCAAATCCAATTTAACAAGATCAAGGACACAGTAAGAAAGACCTATGAATCCTTTGGCTTCTTACCCTTAGACACACCAGCCTTAGAGAAGGCTGACGTTTTGCTAGCCAAGGGTGGAGGAGAAACAGAAAAACAAGTTTATAGGTTTGAAAAAGGAAAATCTGATATAGCAATGAGATTTGACCTAACAGTTCCCCTAGCCAGATATGTGGCCCAGTACTATTCTGACCTATCCTTTCCCTTTAGAAGATACCATATAGCCAAGGTCTATAGAGGAGAAAGAAACCAAAGAGGTAGGTTTAGAGAGTTCTACCAAGCAGATATTGACATAATTGGAGACGGTAAATTATCTATAATCAATGACGCTGAAATCCCAGCTGTAATTTATGAAATTTTCGCTAAGCTAGAAATCGGCGACTTTACTATAAGAATTAATAACAGAAAAATACTTAAGGGCTTCTACGGATCCTTAGGCATTGAAGATTCAACTTATGTCCTAAGAACCATAGACAAAATGGAAAAAATTGGCCTAGACAATGTGAAACTAGAGCTAAAGGATTTAGACCTATCTGATGAGAGTATAGACTCTATAATAAAGTTTTTACAAATATCAGGGTCTAACCAAGAAAAAATCCAGGCCTTAAAAGACCTAAACATTGACAATGAAATTTTCCAAGAAGGCCTAGATGAAATAGAAAAAGTCTTTGCCTACTTAAAACTATTTAAGGTTCCAGAAAAGAACACAGAATTTGACCTAACTATAGCCAGAGGCCTTGACTACTACACTGGAACAGTTTATGAAACTAGGCTAGATGCCCACCCAGAAATTGGTTCAATTTGTTCAGGTGGCCGCTACGACAACCTAGCTTCCCACTACACCAAACAGTCCCTACCAGGAGTTGGTATATCCATTGGCCTAACTAGACTATTCTTCCAACTACAAGAAGCAGGGATTATAAAGGCTGAAAAAAATACCTTAACTGACCTGCTAATCATTCCATTCCCAGGTTTTGAGTCTTATGGAATTGAATTACTAGCAGAACTTAGGGCCCAAGGAGTCCAAGGCTTTATAAATGGAGAAGCTGGAAAGTTAGGCAAGAAAATGAAATATGCAGATGACCTTAATATAAAATACACTATCTTAATTGGCCAAGACGAAGTGGACCAAGGCAAGTACATGCTTAGGAACATGGAAACTGGCGACCAAGAAGCTTTAACAAGCCAAGAAATAATAGCTTGTATAAAAAACGAGAAGATGATATAATAAGGGATAATCTTGGCGATGAAGGGACCAGTAGGCTAGGTAAACTTTTTTAGAGAAGAGATGGTTGGTGCAAATCTCCAAAGCCCCTAGTTGAAAACTAACCCTGAGCTTAGCCGTAATGGGCTACGGTAACGCGATATAGTTATTAAGAAGTAAGTAAGGTGGAACCACGGTGCTAATCGTCCTTTTTTTGGATGGCTAGCACCTTTTTTATAGATATTTTTAAATAAAGGAGCAAGCAAATGATAATTTTGACACTACCAGATGGGTCTGAAAGAAAATATGACTCAGAAATTTTAGCCAAAGAGGCAGTTCAAGATATTTCTCAAGGCCTATACAGACAAGCCCTAGGCGTAGTTTTAAATGGAAAAATCCTAGGCATGAATGACACAATTAAAGAAAGTGGAGACTTTAAAGTTGTAAAATTTGAAGACAAGGAAGGCAAGGAAATTTTCTGGCACACATCTTCTCACGTTTTGGCAGCAGCCCTAGAAAAACTTTATCCACAAACAAAGTTTGCCATAGGACCAGCTATAGCAGATGGATTCTACTATGACATTGACCTAGACCAAAAACTAACAGAAGAAGACCTGGAAAAAATCGAAAAGGAAGCCTTGGAAATAGCCAGACAAGGCCATGATCTTGAAAAAATTGTAATTTCAAGAGCTGAAGCCCTAGAAAGATTTCCTCAAGACCAGGACCCATACAAGTACGAATTAATTTCAGACCTAGCTGAAGATGCAGAAATTTCCCTATACAAGCTAGGAGACTTTGTAGACCTATGTCGTGGTCCTCACCTAGAAAACACAAAGAAGATCAAGGCCATAAAACTTCTTTCAGTGGCAGGAGCCTACTGGAGAGGAGATTCTAAAAACAAGATGCTACAAAGAATCTATGGCATTTCCTTTGAAAAACAAAAACAATTAGAAGAGTATATTACTTTAAGAGAAGAAGCAGAAAAAAGAGACCACAGAAAACTTGGCAAGGAATTAGACCTGTTCTCCTTCCACGAAGAAGGACCAGGCTTCCCATTCTTCCATCCAAATGGAATGATCTTAAGAAACACTTTACTTGAATGGTGGAGGGGAATTTTAAATGAAAATGGCTATGGAGAAATCCTAACTCCAATTATCCTTAACGAAGCCCTTTGGCACCAATCTGGCCACTGGGACCACTACAAGGAAAACATGTACTTTACCAAGATAGATGACGGCGACTATGCAGTTAAGCCAATGAACTGTCCAGGCTCAGTTATAGTTTATAGGTCCAACCCTCATTCTTACAGGGACCTACCTATTAGACTAGCTGAATATGGCCTTGTTCACAGACACGAACTTTCAGGAGCCCTTCATGGTTTATTTAGAGTTAGGGCCTTTACTCAAGATGATGCCCATGTTTATTGCTTAAGATCCCAAGTCAAAGACGAAGTATTTAAGATGATAGACCTGGCTGACTACCTTTATAGCACTTTCGGTTTTAAATATTCAATAGAATTATCAACTAGACCAGAAAACTATATGGGAGGCCTAGATGCTTGGAACCTGGCAGAAGACAGCCTAAAGGCAGCCCTAGAAGAAAAAGGCATTCCTTATGACATTAACGAAGGAGACGGAGCCTTCTATGGACCGAAAATCGACTTCCAACTAGAAGACGCCATAGGTAGAACTTGGCAATGTGGAACAATTCAACTAGACTTCCAACTACCAGAAAACTTTGACCTAACTTATATTAACGAAAAGGGAGAAAAGGAAAGACCAGTAATGCTACACAGGGCCCTACTTGGTTCTGTTGAAAGATTTTTAGGAATCTTAATTGAACACTTTGCTGGCAAATTCCCACTTTGGTTGGCTCCAGTTCAACTAAGAGTTATACCAGTTTCAGAAAAATTCTTAGCCTATGCTGAAGAAGTAGAAGGTATTTTCAAAAATGCAGGCTTTAGAGTTGATCTTGATAAGAGAGACGAAAAGCTAGGCAAGAAAATTAGAGACGGCCAGCTACAAAAAATTCCTTACGTTTTCGTAGTAGGAGAAAAAGAAGTTGAAGGCAAAAACATTTCAGTAAGGGCCAGAGACGGTGTAGACCTAGGTGCCCAAGAAATAGATGCTTTCTTAGAAAAAATTCAAAAAGAAGTAGCAGAAAAAGCTAGATAGAAAAAAGGAGCTTAGACCCAAGAAGTCTAGGCTCTTTTTGTGTTATAATTTAAAAAGGAAGGGGTGGACCATGGACATAAAAAAACTTAATATAATACACATGGACATGGACGCCTTTTACGCATCAGTTGAAGAAAGGGACAACCCTAGCCTTAAGGGCAAGCCAATGGTAGTAGGAGGCAGGTCAAACAGGGGCATTGTTACAACAGCCAACTATGAAGCCAGAAAATATGGCATCCATTCAGCTATGCCAATTTTTATGGCAAAAAGTCTTTGTCCCCAACTAATAACAGTTCCAGTAAGACATGACAGATACAGGCAAATTTCCAGGCAGATATTTTCTATACTTTATTGCCTAACAGACCAGGTGGAAAAAATTTCCATAGACGAGGCCTTTTTAGATATAAAAGATTTGGACCAAGATCCTAGACAGGTCTGTTCCTATATAAGGGACAGAGTTTGGACAGACTTTGCTTTAACTATGTCCTTTGGCATATCCTACAACAAGTTTTTGGCTAAAATTGCCTCAGACTATAGGAAGCCCCAGGGCCTAACTATAATTAGCCCAGAAATGATGCCAGACTTTCTTTATCCCTTTCCCCTGTCTAAGGTTTATGGCATTGGTCCTAAGTCCCAAGAAAAATTTGCCAACATTGGAGTCAACACAGTCAAGGACCTAATGGCCCTGGACCAAGACTTTTTAATAAAAATATTAGGCAAAAGTGGCAGAGATGTTTACCAAAGAATTAGGGGCATAGACAAAAGGCCAGTTGAACCAAATTCTAAGAGAAAGTCCCTGGGAACAGAAAGAACCTTCCAGCCAACTAGAAACGAAAAATATTTAAAAAACTTACTTAAAACATACGCCCAAGAAATAAGCCAAGACCTAAAAAAGAAAAAAATCCAAGGGAAAACTGTAATAGTAAAACTGAAATACGATGATTTCACAGTTCACACCAGGTCCAAGACTATGGATACTTACAGCAATGACCCTGAGCAGATTTATAATTTGGCCTTAGACCTATTCCAAGATTTAGCCTTAGATAGGCAGGTTAGACTACTGGGCCTAACAGTTGCCAACTTACTAGAGGACCATATAGTCCAAATGTGTTTTTTATAGAAGGGAGAAAATAATGAGAGCAGACGGAAGAGAAAATGACGAACTAAGAGGCATAGACCTTAAACTTAATTATACAGACAATCCAGATGGATCTGTCCTTATAGAAATGGGCAAGACCAAGGTAATTTGTACAGCCATGGTAGAAGACAAGGTGCCAATTTGGATGAGAAATTCTAACTCTGGCTGGCTAACAGCAGAATACTCTATGTTGCCAGGGTCAACTAGCACTAGAAAACAAAGAGACTCTACTAGGGGCAAACAAGATGGCAGAACTGTAGAAATCCAAAGACTAATAGGCAGGTCCCTAAGGTCTTGTATAGACCTAAATCTAATAGGCCAAAGAACTATTTGGATAGATGTAGACGTTATCCAGGCAGACGGAGGAACTAGGTGTGCCTCAATAACTGGCGGCTTTGTAGCCCTTTATTTGGCAATGAAAAAACTTTATGACCAAGGAGTCCTTGAAGCCTTTCCTATAAAGAATTTCCTAGGTGCAGTATCAGTAGGCAAGGTTGATGACCAGATTCTTTTGGACCTAAATTATATAGAAGATTCTAGGGCCCAAGTAGACATGAACGTTATAATGAATGACCAAGGAGAATTTACAGAAGTTCAAGGCTCTGGTGAAGGTGGAACCTTTAGCCAAGAAGAATTTTCTACCATGTTAGCCCTGGCCCAAGAAGGGATTAGGGACATATTTGTAGACCAAAGACTAGCCCTAGAACAATATTTGGAGGACTATAAAAATGAAAAAAATTCTACTAGCAACTAACAACAGCCACAAAGTTGACGAAATCAGCCACATACTTAAAGATCTAGGCTATGAAGTCCTAGCTAGAGACCAGGTCTATAAGGGAGATTTTGACGTTGAAGAAAATGCCCCAGACCTAAAAGGTAACGCCCTTTTAAAGGCCCAAGCCTTAAGTAACTTAGTTGGATCTAAGTATTTGGTTTTGGCAGATGATACTGGACTTTTTGTTGACGCCTTAAAGGGGGAACCAGGAGTTCACTCTGCCCGTTATGCAGGAGACCAGCACAATGATGAAGACAACAAGAAAAAACTTTTACAAGAACTAAAGGAGGTTAATGAGGGAGCTAGGACAGCAGCCTTTATAACTGTTTTGGCCTTAGTTCAAGAAGGCAAGGCCCCAGTCTTTATAGAAGGTAGACTTGAAGGCCATATTGCCTTAGAAGAAAAGGGAAGTGCAGGCTTTGGTTATGATCCTCTTTTTATACCAAAAGACTACGAAAGAAGCCTAGGCCAAATGAGCCCAGAAGAAAAAAACCAAATTAGCCACAGACACAAGGCCTTAGAAAAGTTGGCCCTCTACTTACAAGGAGCAAAGACCAATGAAGACTAAGAAAAAATCCTGGCTGTTTTTAGCCCTGTCCTTGGCCTTAATAATTTATGGAGCCTATAGGGGAGAAATTGACACAGTTTTTGCCAAGGCCATTAGAATTTGTTTAGAATGTGTAGGTATAGGCTAATGGAAAAAAAGTTTAATAAATACCTAATCCAGACCCTGGCCACTATAGGGTCTAATATAAAACTAAAAAATTTTTTCCTTGGTAGAATTTATACAGGACCAGGAAAGAAGCTATGTCTGCCAGGACTAAATTGTTATTCTTGTCCAGGAGCTGTTGGGTCCTGTCCTATAGGGTCCTTCCAAGCAGTAGTAGGGGGAGGAGACTTTTCCATTTCCTATTATGTCCTTGGCCTAATGATGTTTTTTGGAGTTTTGATAGGTAGACTAATTTGTGGCCTACTTTGTCCCTTTGGATTTTTCCAAGATCTTCTCCACAAAATTCCCTCAAAGAAATTTTCTACTAAGAAACTAAAGCCTTTAAGATATATAAAGTACTTAATCATGGTCCTAGTAGTTTGGCTTTTTGGCCTAATATTTGTAGGACCAGGTGGTCTTGCTTCACCATATTTTTGCAAATATGTTTGTCCCCAAGGTATCCTTGAAGCAGGTCTGCCTTTAGCAGCAGCCAATCCTGGTATTAGAGCTAGCCTTGGACCCTTGTTTTTCCTAAAGCTGTCTATTCTAGTTCTTATAATTATTTTGTCAGTGTTTTATTATAGGCCTTTCTGCAAGTGGCTTTGTCCTCTTGGAGCCTTTTATTCTCTATTTAACAAGCTGTCCTTCTACCAATATCATGTGGACCAAAATACTTGTATTAGTTGTGGAAAGTGTGCAAAAGTTTGTAAAATGGATGTAGATATTACAGAAAACCAGGCGGCCCTGGAATGTATAAGATGTGGAGACTGTTTGCGAGTCTGTCCAACTAAGGCCATATCCACTTCACTAACTAAGCCAAAGACAGGCAAAGAAGAAAAGCTAAACTCCTAAGAAAGTCTTAGGGGTTTTTCTTTGAAAAAAGTTTTGTGAAAGTTTTCTTATGACCAGTTCAACCATTGACAAAAGCAAGAAAAAATGTTATCATATGAGCAAGAAAACAGATGAACAATCAGTCATCTTTGTTCAACTAAGCTTAGCTTAAAGGAGGATTTTTAATGAAAAAGACTTACAAATTACAAGACCTAGGCTGTGCAGCCTGTGCCATAAAAATGGAAGATGCTATAAAAAAGCTAGATGGAGTAGAAGATGTTTCTATAAACTTTATGACTTCAAAACTAAAGCTTACAGCCAAGGAGTCAACTGACCCTACAGACCAAAAGCTTCTTGACAATATGCAAGAAGAAATTTCTAAAATAGAAAGGGACTGTAAAATTGTTAGATAAGTACAAGTCCTTGACCAAGGGACAAAAATCCCAACTAAATAAAATTCTTATAGCTGGTGGACTTTTAATACTTGCCTTTATTGTAAAAGACTACCAGTATTTTACTCTAGCAGCCTTGGCTGGATCCTATCTTCTTGTAGGCCTAGATGTATTGAAACTGTCCCTGTATAATATAAAAAATGGCCAAGTTTTTGATGAAAACTTTTTAATGTCCATAGCCACTCTTGGAGCCATTGGCCTAGGAGATTATTATGAGGCAGTTTTTGTTATGCTATTTTATCAGGCTGGAGAATTTTTTGAAGACCTGGCAGTAGGCAAGTCTAGAAAGTCTATCCAAAGTCTTTTAGAATATGCCCCAGACCAAGTTAGGGTCCTAAGACATGGCAAGGAAGAAATTGTAGACCCAGAAGATGTTAACATAGGAGAAATTATTTCAGTTTTGCCAGGAGAAAAAGTTGCCTTAGACGGCCAGGTTATAAAAGGATCATCTTCACTGAACCTAGCCTTTCTAACAGGAGAATCTCTGCCAGTAGACATAGGCCCAGCAGACCAAGTTCCTAGTGGAGCCATAAATCTTTCAGGCCACCTACAAATCCAGGTAGAAAAAACCTTTGACGACTCTACAGTTTCAAAAATCCTAGAGCTAATAGAAGAATCTTCAGAGAAAAAATCTGTTTTAGAAAACTTTATTAATAGATTTTCCAGATACTACACTCCAGTAGTTGTTTTCTCTGCCTTATTTTTAGCCATCTTACCTCCTTTAATTTTCAATCAGGCCTTTGGACCTTGGTTTAAAAGAGCCCTAATATTTTTAGTAGTGTCCTGTCCTTGTGCCTTAGTTCTGTCTATACCCTTGGCCTTTTTCGCAGGAGTTGGCAAGGCGTCAAGGTCTGGAATCTTAGTTAAAGGCTCTAACTATTTAGAAGCCTTAGCCAAAGTTGACAGCCTAGTCTTTGACAAAACAGGAACCCTAACAGAGGGAAACTTTGAGATAATAGAAGAAAATTCCTATTCCCAAGTGGACTTTAGGTCCTTGGCAGGAAGTTTAGAAGCCTACTCAAACCACCCAATAGCCAGGTCTATTGAAGACAAATACGGCAGCAAAGAAAAAGACCAAATTACAGAAGTTCAAGAAATCCATGGCAGAGGCCTTGTAGGGACCTACCAAGGAAAAGTCCTTCTAGTAGGTAACGAGAAACTTTTGGCAGACTATAATATAGAAATAATTCAAAGCCAAAGTCTTGGTAGCAAGGTTTATGTAGCCTATGACCAAAAACTTATAGGCTCTTTAGTAATAGCAGATATAATAAAAGACGGAGCCAAGAAAGCCCTTGAAGACCTAAGACAAGCAGGGGTCAAAAACCTAGTTCTTCTAACAGGAGACAAGGACCAAGTTGGCCAAGAAGTAGGATCTTATTTGGGCTTTGACCAAGTTTATTCTGAACTTCTACCAGCAGACAAGCTGGAAATTTTTGAAAGTATTTTGGAAAAATCCAAGAAAGACTCTATGGTAGCCTATGTTGGCGATGGTATTAATGATGCTCCAACTATAGTAAGGGCAGATGTAGGCATAGCCATGGGAGCCTTGGGAACAGATGCAGCCATAGAAGCTGCAGACCTGGTCCTAATGGACGACAAGCTAGACAAGCTTCCAAGGGCCATAGAAATTTCCAAAGAAACTTTGGCAACAGCAAAGTTCAATGTTGTCTTCTCCCTAGGCATAAAAATCCTAGTCCTAATTCTGTCAGTTTTTGGTCTAGCTACAATGTGGATGGCCATTTTTGCAGATGTGGGAGTAATGTTAATAGCAATTTTAAACTCAATGAGACTAATGAAAGAATAAATTTTCATCCTCTAGGCAAAAGCTTAGGGGATTTTTTCTGGCAAATTTTAAGATAAGAAAAATTGGCTATAATATAGCTAAGGAGTTGATAATATGTTATACAAAAGATTTAAAGATAAATACCTAGTAAGACTAGAAAAAGGAGACGACATAGTTAAGTCTCTTTTAGACCTAGCCAAGAAAGAAGACATTAAACTAGCCTCTGTAAGTGGACTAGGAGCAGTATCCTATGCAGAAATAGGCCTTTTTAACCTAGAAGAAAAGAAATATTATTCTAACAGCTACCAAGGAGACTTTGAAGTTTCCAACCTTCAAGGCAACCTATCAACAAAAGATGGAGAAAAATATGTTCACCTCCATATTCTAATTTCAGATGTTAACCAAAAAACCTTTGGCGGCCATCTTAATAGGGCTATAGTATCAGCAACAGCAGAAATTGTTGTAGACCTAATAGATGGAGAAATCGACAGATTCTTAGGAGACAATGGAGTTAATCTAATAAAATTTGATTAAAATGAAGGACCGAAAAATAATAATAGTGGTATTGGCTCTTATAGCCTTAATATATTTAGCCACTATGAGACAAAAAACCAGACCTAAAAACTACCAAAACCAAGGAGCAAATCAAATGGAGAAAAATTTTTCAATAAATGATTTAGGGACCCAGGATCCAAGGACCCTTTATTTAGCAGGAGGATGTTTTTGGGGAGTCCAAGGATATTTTTCCAAAATCCCAGGAGTTCTAGACAGCCAAGTAGGCTATGTAAATGGAAAAACAGACCAGACTTCCTACCAAGAACTAAGGGAGACAGACCATGCAGAAGCCTTGAAACTAAGTTATGACGCTAACAAAATATCCCTAGAAGAAATAATGGACCATTACTTTAGGATAATTGATCCAACTTCAATAGACAAGCAAGGCAACGACAGAGGCAGACAGTATAGGACTGGAGTCTATTCAGATGATGAAAAAGTTTTGGACCAAGTCCAAGCCTATATAAAAAATATCCAAGCCTCCTACGAAAAACCTATAGTAGTAGAAGTCCAAGAAGTAAAAAACTATATAAAGGCAGAAGACTACCACCAAGACTATCTAGAAAAAAACCCTGGAGGCTACTGCCATATAGACCTAAGTTTAGCTGACCAGCCCCTTTATGGGACCTATGAAAAAATGTCAGACTCAGACTTAAAAGAAAAGCTTACAGACCTTCAATACCAAGTTAGCCAAGAAGGAAGAACAGAAAGACCTTTTTCATCAGCCTATGACAAATTTGACCAAAAGGGAATCTATGTAGATATAAGCACAGGCCAACCCCTATTTTCATCAAGGGACAAGTATGACGCTGGCTGTGGCTGGCCATCCTTTACCAGGCCAATATCATCTTATGCAGTGGACTACAAGGCTGACAATAGCCATGGCATGTCTAGAATAGAAGTAAAATCCAAAGACGGAGATGCCCATCTTGGCCATGTTTTTGAAGATGGACCAAGACATACAGGTAGCCTTCGTTATTGTATAAATGGAGCAGCCTTAAAATTTGTTCCCTATGACCAAATGGATGACCAAGGCTATGGAGCCTATAAAAAATTTGTAGAATAAAAGCTGGCCTGTAGTTTAAAAACTATGGGCTTTTTCCTTTAAAGATACTAGCTTTTATAAAAGATTGGACTATGATAAAATTAAAGACAGGTGATGAAAATGGAAATAGGAAAAGTACCAAACTCTCTCTTAGAAGAGCTAATAGCAGGCATAGAAAATAGACCAGAGGTTCTTGTTGGCACAAAAATCGGCAAAGACACCTCTATTTTAGATTTAAAAGACAGACTCTTAGTAGTGTCTACAGATCCAATAACTGGAGCTACCAAGGACATAGGATCCTTGGCTATAAATGTGGCAGTAAATGACCTGGCCACAGAAGGGGCAGAACCTTTAGGAGCCATGCTTACAATTTTGCTACCAGCCAATACTACAGAAGCCTACCTTAGAAAGCTAATGGAAGATGCAAAAGAGGCAGCTAGAAAAATAAATCTTAGCCTAATAGGAGGCCATACAGAAATAACTGATGCAGTAACTAGGCCAGTAGTATCAACAACAGTATTTGGCACTATACAAGGCCCTTACCAAGAAGAAAAAGTTGAAACCAATGACCTTGTAGTAGTAACAAAAAACCTAGGCTTAGAAGGAACAGCAATTTTGGCCAAGGAAAAAGAAGACCAAGTAAAAAGTTTTCTAACAGCAGAAGAATACGCTGAAGCCATATCCTATGGGGACCAAACCTCAGTAGTGACAGAAGGTAGAATTCTAAAGGCAGCAGGAGCCAAGTATATGCACGACATAACAGAAGGTGGAATCTTAGGAGCAGCCTGGGAGGCAGCCAAGGCCAATGACATAGGCTTGGTAGTTTTTGATGATAGCTTCCCCCTAAGTCCTGTAACAGAAAAAATTAGCAAGAAATATTCCATAGACTATAGACGACTAATATCCTCTGGGTCTATGTTAGCCATCATATCCCAAAAAGACTTTATAAAAGCCTTAGACCACTTACAAGCAGAAAAGATAAAGGCCACAGTAATAGGCAGAGTAACAGACTCTAAGGGAGCCTACTTAAGACAAGACGGCAAGGTTGTTCCCCTAGGCCAACCTAAAGCAGACGAACTATACACCGCCTTAGCAAGAAATTTATATTAAATTAAGATTACAATTTTGTGAAAAGTGTTGCTTTCAAAATCTCCTCTAATATAATTAATTTTAGAAACAGGAGGCAACTTATGAAAAAATCCCTAAGTCTAGTTCTACTTTTGCTAGCCTTAATATTAACCATACCTAGTAGAGCCTATGCAAGTCCAGGCTCTGCTTTTAATGTAAAAATAGATGGAAAAGAAACTAAAGTATATGACGTAAACTTGAAACTAGGAGACCAAAAAGTTTCAACAGAATTCAAACCCTATATACACAAGGACAGAACCTTTGTGCCAGTAAGGCTAGTAGCAGAAAGCTTCGACTCCCAAGTAGAATGGAAAGAAGACACTAAAACAGCCATAATAACAAAAGACTCAGACCTAATAGTATTAACCATAGGCAAAAGCGAAGCCATAAAAAGTGGAGAACTAATAAGCCTGCCAGCAGACCAAGTGCCAGGCCTAGTAGACTACCTAAATGGCCAAGCCAAAACCATGGTACCCCTAAGACTAATTTCAGAACTATTAGGCTACCAAGTAGACTGGGACGGGGACCAAAGACTGGTAACCATCAAGCAAGGACCATCTCAGGCCCAAAATCCCAACAATAACCAAATAAAGACCATAGAAAAAATAAATGGATCTTCAAAAAACGAACAAATAAAAATCACAGCAAGTCAGACCCTAGACTATAGCTATAGATTTGAAGAAGAAAAAAATTCCCTCTTGCTAACAATAAAAAATGCTAGCCTAAACATAGACTCACAAGAAGCAGGGCAAATGACCATAGACGGAAAAATTGTAGACTCAGTTGAATACTCAACTGACCAAAAAACCCTAACATCTACAATAAGAATCCAACTAAAAAGATTTGCCAAGCCTGACATAAAAAGTCTAGACCAAGGCAAGGCCCTAAAAGTGTCCTTTACCAACGAAATAACAGGCCTGAGACCAATAATCTACCAGGGCCAAGAAGCAGTCCTAATAGAAAATGTCCAAAGCAGTGAATACAACGTTATAAAACTAAAAGACCCTTTTAGATATGTAATAGACATAAAAGATGCCAGTCTCCTAGCAGACAAAAAGGCAGCAAAATTCGATATAGAAACAGGCTTTATAAGTGGTATAAGGGCCAACCAATTTATACCAGACCAAAACTACTCAGAAAATGACAACATAGTTAGAATAGTCTTAGACAGCAAGGCAGGCATAAATGAAGGCCATGTCCAAATAGAGAAAAAGGACTTTGACCTAATCTTAATACCCCAAGAAGGCCCATCAAATGGCCAGAACCTAACAGACCCAGACCTAGTACCATCAAACCCTTTAGGCTCAGGAGACAAGGTAGACCAAGAAGGCTATTTTGACGGAGTAGAAGAAGTTGAAGTAATAGAAAGAAAACCTAGGATCCAACCTAATTCCATAGAAGAAGTAGTAATAGTCCTAGACCCAGGCCATGGAGGAAGCCAACCAGGAGCCTGTGCAGATGATGGAACAGAAGAAAAAGACCTAAACCTAGACATAGGCCTTAGGGCAGAAAGAATACTAACAGCCTATGGCTATACAGTAGAAATGACTAGATATACAGACCAAACAGTCAACACCTACGACAGACCAAAAATAGCCAACGACAAAGATGCCCATGCCTTTGTATCCATCCATGCCAACTCCTCAACAAATTCCCAAGCCAGTGGCCTAGAAACTCTCTATGCCCCAAGGGATACAACAAGTGTAAAATACGACCCACAATATCCCCTAGCCCAAAAAATTCACTATGAATTAGTAAAAGAAACTGCCATGACCTCAAGAGGCATAAAACAAAGACCAGACTTAATAGTCTTAAACCAAAGCCAAATGTCAGCAGTATTAGTAGAATTAGGCTTTATGTCCAATGCTAGTGATCTTACCATAATGAAGACAGAAGAATTTAAAGATGCCTGTGCCCTAGCCATAGCAAATGGAATAATATCCTATATCCAAGAAACTTATGGTTACTAAAAACCAAGACCCAGAAGTAAAAAAGCTGGGTCTTTTTTTCTGCACAAAAAAAACTAAAGATAAATTTGACAGCAGTAAAATATAGTAGTACAATGAAAGTATCTTCAGGGCGAGGTGAAATTCCTCACCGGCGGTAAAAGTCCGCGGCCTTCCTAATAGGGAAGCTGATTTGGTGAAATTCCAAAACCGACAGTAAAGTCTGGATGAAAGAAGATTAAATATTACTAATCTTTTTTGCCTGAGATAAATTTTAGGCAATTTTTTATTGCCAAGATTATCGGAGGTTAATATGAATAACAATTTAGCAGCAAGAAGTATCAAAACTAGGAGCCTAGTAAGAGTAGGGATTTTAGGAGCAGTAGCCTTTGTGCTAATGTTTTTGCAAATGCCCTTAAGCTTTGTAGCCCCACCATTTATGAAATTGGACCTATCAGATGTACCTGCCCTAATAGCAGGCTTTGCCATGGGACCAGTTTATGGGGTAATGGTTCAACTAGTGAAAAACCTATTAAACGTAACTAAGACCATGACAGGAGGAGTAGGAGAGTTATCTAACTTTATAGTAGGATCAGCCTATGTCCTAGGATCATCTTTAATCTACCACAAGAAAAAAACCATAAAATCAGCTGTTGTAGGCTTAATAGTAGGGGTCTTAGCAATGACAGCCCTAGCCATGGCATCAAACTACTTTGTAGTATTTCCACTTTATGCCAAGCTTATGATACCAATGGAAACCCTAATATCCATGGGAACAGCCATAAACCCAGCTATAGATTCCCTAGGCAAGATGATGGTCCTATCAGTTCTACCTTTTAACCTAATAAAAGGAGCCATAAACGGCCTAGTAACATTTGCAGTTTACAAAAGAGTAAAAAAATATCTATAAAAAAATTAAAAAATTTCAAAAAAAATATTGACAAGTCTGCCATTTTGAATTAAAATATTAGATTTATTTGACAATATGCCAATTCTGTGCTATCATTGAAATAGTCGCAATAATAAATGAAAGGCGTGATACTTTGACTTCGATGAACATGATAAAAAGGGAATTGGAAAGTCAGGTAGGAAAGAAAGTCTATCTGAAGGCCGATAGAGGAAGAAAGAGATACATTAAGAGAAAGGGCAGACTAGATGCAGTGTATCCGTCAATTTTTGTTGTAGATTTAGAAAATGAAGACAGCCCAAGTAGGAAGATGACCTTCACATATTCAGACCTACTTACAAATACAGTAGAATTATTAATAATTGACTAAAAGAAAGCTAACAAACCTTGAAAGAGGTTTGTTTTTTTATGGAAAAATTTACAAAAAATTAAATTTCCCTTTTTAAAAAAACTTATAATTTTATTACTTATATGTTACACTTAAAGAAGAAAAATGAAGAAAAGGAAGGTGAAGACAATGGAATTAAAAGTAGACAAACAAGCCTATTATGAAGATATTTACAGGGCTGTAAAAAATAAAGATAGAGAACTCTTTAGGTCCTTATTTTTAAAACTCCACGGCATAGATCAAGCAGAGGTATTTAATGAACTCTACCCCGAAAACAAGGCCAAGACCACAGAACTACTATCAGCAGAAGAGTTTGCAGAAATATTTGACGTAATGGAATTCTTTGAACAAGAAGAAACCTACCAAGTAATGCCAGACTCCTATATGAAAGAAGTATTCACATATGTATCAGACGACAACCTAGTAAACTTCCTAAAAAATCTAGAAGAAGATAGGGCTAGAGAAATTATTTCCAAAATGAATCTAGAAGACAGAAGGCTTATAGAATCCCTGATGAAGCACACAGAAGACACAGCAGGGGCTATAATGACCACTGAATTAGTCAAAGTCTCCATCCACGACAAGCCTAACAAAGTCATAGAAACAATGAGATCAGTTGGCCGCCAAGCAGAACTTATTTATTATATATATGTAGTAGACGACAAGGACAGACTATATGGGGTCCTATCTCTAAGAGACTTAATCCTTGCTCCACCAGCAGAAGAAATTAGTTCAATAATGAACAGCCAAGTAGTATCAGTAAACATTAACACAGACCAAGAAGAAGTAGCTAGCCTAATCCAAGAATATGACCTACTAGCCATACCAGTAGTAGATGACAACAATGTTCTAAAGGGCTTAGTAACAGTAGACGACGTAATGGACGTAATCGAACAAGAAGCCACAGAAGACTTTTACAAAATGGGGGGTATATCAGGAGAATTAGAAGACGGCCAAGAAGGTAGCGAAACAACTATCCTAGGCATGACCAAGTCCAGACTACCATGGATAATAATGCTTTTATTTATGGGCCTAATCTCAGCTAATTTAATTAACGCCTTTGAAGACACCCTGTCTAAAGTAGTCCAACTGGCAGTCTTTATGCCAATACTAACAGACACAGCAGGAAACGTAGGCACCCAGGCCCTGGCAGTATCAGTAAGAAGACTAACAATAGACGATGACGGCGAAGGCTTTTGGTCCTTGTTTTTCAAAGAACTAGGAGCAGGAATAATAATGGGCATGGTGTCCTCAGCAGTAATAGCCACAATTGCCTTTGTATTATTTAGAAACATTCACCTATCAATAGTAGTAGCAGTGTCCCTATTATGCACAGTATCCATATCCACAATAGTAGGTTACACAGTGCCAGTCTTATTTAACAAAATAAACATAGACCCAGCAGTAGCATCAGGACCCTTCATAACAACCATAAACGATATGATAGCCCTGTTCTCATACTTTTCCATAGCAACCATGCTACTAGAAAAAATATTTACAGGAATATAGAAAAAAGGTTTTATAATATCTGTAGGAGATAGAACAATATCCCCTTACAGATATTTTTTTGCAAAAAAATAACACTTGTACCCAATTATCCATTACAATGTAAGCAACCAAACCACACATGAAAGGAGAGATACAAGTGTGTAACAATAATATCATAAAATTTTTAGGATTAAAAGATTTTAAAGTTAAAAATGTAAAGAGTTTAGATAAATCAATAGATATTTCAATGTCTTTAAAGAAAGCTAAGCCAGAGTGTTGTCCTAATTGTGGGAACAAAAAGCTTCATTATCACCATAAAAGAATACAGAAATTAAGAGATATAAATATTATGATGCTAAATGTAGTATAATATTATATAAAGTGAGATTCTTAGGAGTCCAAGATGGGATTTTCCTATGATAGATTATGGAGAAAATTATTTGACGAAAAAATGAAAAAACTAGACTTAAAAAAGGCCATAGTAACAAGTCCTCGAATCATTGCCAAAATAGGCAGAGATGAGAATGTAAGTATGGAAATATTAGGAAGAATTTGTAAGTATTTTAAGTGTGATGTAGGAGAAGTATTGGAATATAAAATAAGTCCAATACATATAGATAAATTTAATAGAAATGAGCGTAGTGAGTGATGAATGGTATGTCTTTGTTCTCTGGGGCTGGGATAGGTGAATTTTATTTATCTAGAATTGGAATTAATATCGTTGTAGCTAATGAAATTATTTCCAGAAGAGCAGAACTTTATCGAAATATATATCCCAATACTACTATGATAGAAGGAGATATTAGAGACCCTATAATTTTTGAAAATATCGCAAAAATAGCTTTAGAAAATAAGGTTGATTATTTAATTGCATCTCCTCCTTGCCAAGGTATTAGTATAGCTGGTAAGAATAGAGGAATATTTGAAATGGCAAATGATCAAAGAAACTATTTAATTAAATATGTTGTTAAAATGATTAAAGTTGTAAAACCTAAATTTATCTTAATAGAAAATGTACCTAGGTTATTAAAACTACAACTATATATAAATAAAGATTTTAAATCTGTTGAGGATTTATTAGAAGAAGAATTCAAAAACAGCTATGATATTGACTGTAGAGTATTAGATGCATCAGATTATGATGTTCCACAAGTTAGAAAAAGGGCTATTATTAGACTTAAGCAAAAAGGATTAATCTGGGAATTGCCCGAAAAATCAAATAAGAAAATAACGGTTCAAGATGCTATAGGAGATTTGCCATCGATTGAATCCGGGGAAAGAAGTAATATAAAGTGGCATTTTGGTCGTATGCATTCAGAAGAACATATACAATGGATGAAAAATACACCAACTGGTGCAACCGCATTTGATAATAAGGTATATTTTCCACAAAAAAAGGATGGTACAAGAATAAAAGGTTATAATACAACGTATAGAAGAATAAATTGGAATGAGCCCGCACCAACTATTACAATAAGAAATGATGCGATTAGCTCACAAAGAAACGTACACCCTGGCAGAAAACTAGAAGATGGTACTTACTCTGATGCAAGAGTGTTATCTATATTAGAATTAATGAGATTAACTACACTGCCTGATGATTGGCCTATTAATGAGGAAACAGATGAAATACTAATAAGACAAGTTATTGGAGAATCAATACCTCCTTTATTTGTAGAAAAAATAAGTAGAGGGATATTTATCGATGAAAATTAATGCTATGTCATTGTTCTCAAGTGCCGGAATCGGAGAATTAAATATTCATAACAACAATGTAAACTTTGTTGTAGCCAATGAGTTGTTAGAAAAGCGTGCTAAAACATATGAGTTTTTCTACCCCAATACAAAAATGATTCAAGGCAATATTTTGGATGAAGAAATAAAGAATAAGATACTTGCTGAAGCTTGTGATAATAATGTAAAATTTTTATTAGTAACTCCTCCTTGTCAAGGATTGAGTACTGTTGGTAAAAATAAATTTCAAAAAGATTTTGAAAGAGATGAGCGTAACTTTTTGATTTTTGAGATTTTTGAATTTATTGACAAGTTAGATTTAGACTATATATTAGTTGAAAATGTTCCGAAATTCTTGGAAATGTATTTTCCATATAGAAATGATTTTTTAAAATTGAATGAAATATTAGAAATAAAGTATTCATCTACCTACAATATTGAATCTAGAGTAATCAATGCTAAAGATTATGGAATTGCTCAATCAAGACCACGATCAATAATTAAACTTTATAAAAAAGGGTTAATTTGGAATTGGCCTAGTAAAGAAAAAGAGATTTCCTTGAGAGAAGCTATTGGATTCCTTCCTTCATTAGAGCCTGGAGAAAATTCGAAACTTAAATGGCACTATGCAAATAAGGCGCGAGACCAAATTATAGAATGTTTAAGACATACAAAACCAGGGACAAGTGCTATTAGTAACGAAGTTTACTATCCTAAAAAAGAAAATGGAGAAAGAATTAAAGGGTTTCATAACACATATAAGCGTATGACTTGGGATGAACCAGCCCCGGCAAGAACAACTTATAGTGGCAGTATAAGTTCTCACAATAACGTGCACCCAGGAAGAATTAAAAAAGACGGAACTTATTCTGATCCTAGAGTTCTTAGTTTATTAGAAACCTTTATTGTAAGCTCTATAAGCCCTAATATAGAGTTTCCTGAGAACACTTCTGATACATTTATACGTACAATAATAGGTGAAGCAATACCTCCCAAACTACTTGAAAAAATTTGCTTCCCAAATGGAGGGGAATATTTTGGAGAATAGAAGACATTGGATATTTAAAAAACATACAAATAGCATCACTAAATTAGTTGATGTTGCTTTGTATTTGAAATCAACAAAATCTTCGATTTCAAGTGAAGATAAAGAAAAGATGTATGATGAATTTTCAAGAAGTTTGATGTACAACCCAAGAGATTCTATTAGAGAGAAACCTATAGATGCAATGAGTCATAGGATTAGAGAATTAAATTATTATATGTTCGGATATTCTGATAAAATTGATGGTGAAGAAAAATTTATTTTTAGTCCCTTAGGGAATTTATTTTTAAAATACTTGTCTGATTCTGAAAAAATACAAAAAATATTTGCTACAATGCTTTTTAGTATTCAGTTTCCGCATCCAGCTAGTTTCCCAAGTGAGAATTTTTATTTATATCCTTTTAGACTAATATTTAAATTACTTTTGGATGAACGACTAGGTGGAAAATTGTATAATTTTGAAATATATCGATTTATTATTTATCTAGACAAAATATCTGAAGAAACATATGAAAGGTTAGTGTCAGATATTCTTTTGTCTAGAAAATTAGCTGATGAACAAAAGTTCCAATATCTAAAAAATAATGAGGCGGCTATCGTTAAGAGCACATATGAATGGCAATATTATGTTTCTAAGTTATTAGAAGATGCCAAAATAATAAAACGTGACATGGGTGATAAAACGGTTGACTTGTATCACCCTCAAAAACCCAAAAGTAAATCTAAGCCTACAAAACGAAAAATAAATAATGGATATTTTTCATTAAACTTAAAACTTGTAGATTATATTGAAAGTCTATTGCAAGAATATTCATTTCTAGCAAATCCTATAATATTAAATGATTCAAAAAGAGGATCATCAGATGTTGTAAAAGAGATATACTCTTTTTACCCAGATATACTTTTAAAAGAAATAGGAGAAGAAATAAATCAGATACAAACGAAAATGCTTCGTTTACCTAAGTTAATAGATAAATATTCAAACAATCCTAATAATGAAACTTCAGATTTATTTGAAGATATCTTAGAAGAGGCATTTAATATGTTTATTAACATTGAGGCGAAAAAACTTTCTGGTGCTGGTAGAACGGATATAGAGTGTTTATATTTAACGATATCTCAGAAGTTTGCTGTTGAAGCAAAATCTACATCGAATAAATTAGTGGGGATAAATGCTGGTAGATTAAAACGACATCGTAAAATTATTGGTGCAAAATACACAATAGTTGTAACACCTAGATATGTTCCTAGTGTACAATATGACATTGAAGATCAAAACATAGTAATTATTAAGGCTAATACTCTTTCTGAATATTTTTATAATAATATTATTTCTAACAACCGCAATATGGACTATGGAGAAATTCATGAGATAGTGATAAATAATTTAGGAACAGATGTAAGTTTAAAGATATCCGAATTAACACTAGCAAAATTTGGATAAGTTATATAAAAGAGTCTATTTTGAGATAATCTATGGTAGACTCTTTCTTTTATTTGTTTTATTCTCCTGCTTTCTTTATCTCTTAGCAGGTCCTTTTTATCTCTACACCCAAAGTCTCTGATTCTAAAAAAAGCTTAAATTATTCATTAGTTAAAATTCCTTTTGAAATCTTCCAAAATTCTTCATGTACTCGGTCTGCACACGTCTTTGCTGTGTTTGATATATCTGGGAAGTTTAATGCTGTTACAATGTTTCCTTTTTTTCTTTTTTTATTGAGTTTTCTATGTATCTTTTGCAAGGCTTAACTTTTATTTCTAATCTTTGTAAACTTTCTTGTTCCATAGTTTTACCATTCTTTTCTCTTGGTAAGTACATATTCCCGTATTACGAGAGATAAGTCAAGATTATAAAGATCTGTATTTCAGTAATTAAGCAAAATAAAAAGGTTAAAAGTATTTCATTTCACAGCCTTTTATCTTGCCACCTAAAGAGTTATCAAATCTGTTTTCTAAAATCCCTAACTCAAGGAGCCTAAAGGTTAGCTTTTTTTTAATATAAAATGAAACTTTTAAATTTGAGAATAAAACAAATAAAGATAAAATAAAAATCAAAAAAATTAAGCTAAAGGCGACAGCGAAAATTGCGAAGCAATTTACAGACAAGGAAAAAGATAATCTTATCGAAGTAAAGTTATTTGCCGAAACCAAGCCTTTCTTCTCACAGCTCCATGCAATGGCCGAAGTGGGTGAAGGAAGGGGTGGGTGTCGGGAGGGGAACGTGAGGGGGTTCGGCTCCCCTTAGTTCCCCTCATGACGTTGAAGTTCAACTAGTTAACGAAAAAGATTTCGAGTCGCAATTGAGTGAAGAAATCGGCGAAGCAAAAAATTAAAGCATATAGAGGTTACCTAGGTCTCCTTTCTTCCCCTCATAATGTTGAAGTTCAACTAGTTAACGAAAAAGATTTCGAGTCGCAATTGAGTAAAGAAATCGGCGAAGCTGAAAACCAAAGTGAAGATATGGGTCAAGGGACAATAAACAATTAATGTAAAAACTAGAAAGGTAAAGTCTAATTAAACTTTGTAGATATTATTAATATGAAAAAATAAAAAATTTCAAAATCACAAAAAATCCTCAAGCTATATAAGTCTTGAGGATTTTCTTCTTTATTCTTTATTCTGATGTTCTATCAAAGAGTTCGGCTCCATCTGAAATCATTAAGATGACTGTTGTCTTGTCTTTTGGGTCTAGGACTTGTAGTTCTATGCCTGGTTCTATAAATTCTGTTAGTTTTGTAGAGCTTTCTTTTAGTTTGAATTTAAAGTTTTCCCAAAATTGATTGAAGTCTTCTTGATTTTCTGGATTTTCTCTATTTTCTACCAAGTCTTTATAGTCATCTTTTAGGCTAAAGTGGTAGGTTTTGTTTTCTTTTTCCAAGGAAACTTCTGCATATGTTTGGTAGTCTTTTTGTAATTTTTCTTCTTCTTCTTCCAGACGTTGGTTTAGGTTGTCTTCTTGGTCTGGGCTTTTGTTTTGATCCTTTTGATTTTCAAGGTTAGGGTCACTTACATTTCCTTCTACTTGGTTTTCTCCTAGTATTTGATTTTGGGTCTTGTTAGAATTTTCTTTTGGGTCTGAGTCTGTCTTTCCACATCTTGTTGCTATTAAGACAACTATTAGTGCTAGTATAAGTAGGGCTATAAGCCTTCTCATAAAATAAATTTTTTTCATTTCAGACTTGGATTTCTTTCTATTGGTCATTGTGAGCCTCCTTGTTAGAATTTATTATAACATAGTTTCTTTGAAAAGACTTGTGAAAAATCTTTTCGCCTGGTTTTCAAAATTTTTCCTTAAAGTTTTTCTTCCAATGTAGAAAAATCGTTTTCATAAACTTGCTAAATATGTTATACTTATAGCAGTATTTAAATTTTTAATCGATAAATGAAAGGTGGAAAAGAATATGAAAGTTTATACAACTGACAAAGTTAGAAATGTTGCCCTTGTTGGCCATAGTGGAAGTGGTAAGACCAACCTAACTGAAGCTATGCTTTATCAAACTGGAGCAACTAATAGGATGGGTACTGTCAGTTCTAAGAATACTATGTCTGACTTCTCTAAAGAGGAGATCCAAAGACAATCATCTATTGGAACATCTGTTATCCCTGTTGAGTGGAGAGACAAGAAAATAAACGTAATTGACGCACCTGGATATTTAGACTTTGTTGGAGAAGTTTATGCTTCTTTAAGGGCTGCAGAGTCAGCTATCTTAGTTATTGACGCAACTAGCGGTATTGAAGTTGGTACAGAGCTTGTTTGGAAATACTGTGAAGAAATTAGCCTACCAAGAATGATCTTCGTTAATAAGATCGATGGTGAAAACGTAAACTTCAGAAAGCTAATGGAAGAAATTGAAGAAAAGTTCGGCAAAAAGGTTATTTCTTTTGCTACTCCTATTGGCGAAGGGGAAAATTTTGAAGGTGTTACTGACATTATTTTCCAAAAGGGCTATAAATATGAAAAAGGTTCTCCAGTTGAAATTGAACTAAACCACGACCAATTAAAGGCAACTGAGAGAATTTATGAAGAAATTACAGAAATTATTGCAGAATCTGACGAAGACCTATTAAATAAATTCTTTGAAGGAGAAACTTTCACTAGGGAAGAAATCCTAAAGGGCGTAACTCTTGCTGTTACCCAAGGTGATGCTGTTCCTCTAATTGTTGGTTCTGGTGAAAAGGCTATTGGAATTGATATTTTATTAAATATGATTTCTAACTTTATGCCAGCTCCTAACCATCCAGAAGCCCACCTAGGCTTTAGGGTAGAAAGTGGAGATCCTAGAAATGTTGATGTTAATGAGCCTCTTTCAGCTGTTGTCTTCAAGACTATAACTGACCCATTTGTTGGTAAGGTTTCTATTTTCAAGGTTATTTCTGGAAAACTTACTAAGGATACAGAATTCTACAATTCTAGCAAGGACTCTACAGAAAAAATGGGCGGCCTTTTCGTAATAAGAGGCAAGGAACAACTTGCAGTAGACGAAATCCAAGCTGGTGATATTGGAGCTACTACAAAACTTGTTAAGACTCAAACTGGAGACACTATTTCTGACAAGGACAAGAAAATTGTTTATAAGAGATTAAAATACCCACAAGCCAACTTATTCTATGCTATCGAACCTGTTTCTAAGGGAGATGAAGAAAAGATTTCTTCTTCACTTGTGAAGTTACAAGAAGAAGACCCATCTTTCGTAATCAACAGAAATGCTGAAACTAAACAGCTTACTATTGGTGGCCAAGGTTCTGTTCAACTTCAAGTTATCCTTGATAAGCTTAAGAACAACTTTGGTGTTGAGGTTAAGGTTGTACCATTTATTGTTCCTTATAGAGAAACTATTACTAAGACTGTTGAAGTCCAAGGTAAGCACAAGAAACAATCTGGTGGCGCTGGCCAATATGGTGATGTTTGGATTAGATTTGAACCTTCAACAGAAGAATTTATCTTTGATGAAGAAGTATTTGGTGGTTCTGTTCCAAAGAACTACTTCCCAGCTGTTGAAAAGGGCTTGGAAGAAGCTAAGGAAAAGGGAGTTTTGGCTGGTTTCCCAGTTGTAAACTTTAAGGCTGTTTTATATGATGGATCTTATCACGATGTAGACTCTAATGAAATGTCCTTTAAACTTGCATCTCATCTAGCCTTTAGAAATGGTATGGAACAAGCTAAACCAGTTTTACTTGAACCTATTATGAAGGTAGAAATTACAATTCCTGATTCTTATTTAGGAGATGTAATGGGAGATATTAACAAGAGAAGAGGTAGAATTTTAGGTATGGACCAACAAGCAGATGGTTCTCAACTAATTTTCGCCGAAGCTCCTCAAGCTGAAATGTTTGAATACTCTATTGACTTAAGGGCTATGACCCAAGGTAGAGGTAATTTCTCTATGGAATTTGCCAGATATGAACAAGTTCCTGGAGAAGTCCAAGAAGCTATTATAGCTGAAGCTAAAAAAGAAGATAATTAATATTTTAGGGTCCTGGAGCTTTTCTTCAGGGCCTTTTATATAATTAAATTTTAAACTTTCCTTAACTTCTATAATTCTTCAGGGTTTTTTGGTACAATAAGTTATAGTATTTTAAGAATGGAGAAAATTGATTATCATGAAAAAACACTTAGACTTTATTTATGCCATTATGGCTGGAGCCTTTATTGCCCTTGGGGGAGTAGTTTTCTTAATGATCGAAAACAAGTACCTAGGATCCCTTATGTTTTCAGTTGGGCTTTTTGGAGTTTGTACTTTAGGCTACAATCTATTTACAGGCAAGGTTGGCTACTTTTTTTATAATGAAAAAAAATCCTATAGCAAGTTTTTGTTAAAGGTTTTACTTGGAAATACTATTGGAGCTATAGCAGTTGCAGCCTTACTTAGTCTAAGTAGAAATGGCCTTTTCTTAGAAGAAAGAGCCTTGGCCTTAGTTACTACTAAGCTAAATGATTCTTATCTTAGCCTTTTTATTTTAGGACTTTTCTGTAATATATTTGTAGTTTTTGGCGTAGAAGAATACAAGTCCAACCCTCATGAACTTGGCAAATATTTAGGTTTAATCTTTGCTGTTATGGTCTTTATTCTTGCTGGTTTTGAACACTCTGTTGCAGATATTTTCTACTTTGCTATGGCAAAAAGCTGGTCCCTTGATGCAGTTTTAAGAATCCTAGTAATAGTTTTAGGAAATTCTGTAGGCGGACTTTTGGTCCCAAGTGTTAGACTTTTAGAAGACAGAAAATAAATAAAATCCAGAGATTTGTGGTCTCTGGATTTTTAAATTTGAAAGTTCTTTCTTAAGCTAGGAGCTTTCTTTTTTTTAATTATTTGTCTGTCTTAAAGGTTAAGAACCAGTCTTTCATGTCATAACCGTCTTCTTTTACTAGTTCCTTACGTGCTCTAATTTCTTCTCTAGTTGCTGGTGGTGGAACAATAACGTCCTTGCCTGGTTGCCAGTCAGCTGGAAGGGCAACGCCGTCTTTTTCAGATTTTTGTAAACCTAATAAAATACGTTTTAATTCAGCAAAGTTTCTTCCTAAAGATGCAGGATAGTAAAGAATAGTCTTTATAATTCCCTTTGGATTAATAAAGAATACTGCACGAACTGCACTAGTGTCAGATTCTCCTTGAAGCATGCCGTATTTATTGGCAACTTCCATCTTAATATCTGCAATTAGTGGGAATTCTACCTTTGGATTTTCAATACCGTTCCAAGTATAGCCTTCAATAGCATCTAACCAGCCTAGGTGAGAGTGGATAGAGTCAATGGAAAGTCCAACTAACTCAGTGTTTAATGCCTTAAATTCATCATACATGCTGGCAAAAGTCATAAACTCAGTAGTACATACTGGAGTAAAGTCTGCTGGGTGGGAAAATAGGATAACCCATTGTCCTTCATAATCATCAGGGAAATTAATAGTTCCTTGAGTTGTTTGGGCAACGAATTTCGGTGCCGGTGTTCCGATTAATGGAAATTGTTGTACATTTCTTTCTTCCATAAATATTTTTCCTCCTTTAATTGTTCTCATACTTTTTATTCAATTGTGTTTAGCGCTAAATGAGACTACTTATTAATTACCCAATAAAAAACTAAACTAACACTAATTTTAGAATTATTCTAAAAAATAAAAAATTTATAAAAAATCCCTGGCTAGGACCAAGGATTTTCTTCTACATAAACTATTTTCTATAGGCCTGGCAAGAAGCTGCTGAAGGGCAGGATGCACAGCCAATAGAACAGTTTTTAGCTTTTTTATTCTTTCTTATTTTCAAAAAGGCAACTAGGGCAACTAAGCCTATTACCAACAATACAATTATATCTCCCATAATTTCCTCCTATTTTTTATACTTTGATGGTCTGAAGATCAAGTATAAATATACAACTAAAATTATTAGTCCTACAAAAGTACCTATATCTGGCTTTCCACCATCAATGAAAACTCTGGCAAATTGGTAGACCATTAAACTTACAGTATAGGAAAAGATTACTATATAGCCTAGGGCAAAGCGGGTCCAATTCTTGTCATCCATTTCCTGTCTAATGGCTCCAACAGCTGCAAAACAAGGAATGGTAAGCTGATTAAAGAACATAAAGGACAACATAGAAGCTGTTGAAAAATATTCTTTAATAAAGCCTGTTAGGGCTCCAGTGTTGCCTGCAAGGTCTCCAAGATTTGCAATAATACCAAAGGTTGAAACTACAATTTCCTTGGCAACAAGGCCTAAGAAGGTGGCTACAGTTGCCAACCAATCACCAAAGCCTAGGGGAATAAAGATCCACTGGATTTTCTTTCCAACAAAGGCCAAAATAGAATCAACTTCAGACTGGCCAAAGGGCTCAAAGGTGAAATTCACAGTTATATTAGTAGTTAGCCAAACAAAAATTGAGGCTAAAAGAATAACAGTCCCTGCATTAACTATAAAGGCCTTGACTCTTTGCCAAGTGGCCCTAAAAATATTATAGGCAGATGGCAGGTGGTATTCTGGCAGCTCCATAATAAAGGGAGCCAGGTCGCCTTGGAATCTGGCAGTTTTCTTTAGGATCAAACCTGTAACCATTACAGCTAAAATCCCACCAAAGTACCAAAGAGGGCCGAACCACCAAGCTCCACCCCAAACAGCAGCGAACATGGCTATAATATCAGTCTTGGCCCCACAAGGCATCATAGAAGCAACAGTTATGGTCATTCTTCTATCTGCATCATTTTCTATAGTTCTAGTGGCCATAATGCCAGGAACAGAACAACCAGTTCCTACTAAAATTGGAATAAAGGACTTGCCAGATAGACCAAACTTTCTAAAAATCTTGTCTAAAATAAAGGCAATCCTAGACATATAACCAATATCTTCTAGTAGAGAAATAAAAATAAATAGGCTGGCTATAACAGGCAGGAAGCCTAAAACTCCAGTAACACCTGCATAGATTCCATCCATTACTAGGGAGTGAACCATTGGTGAAGTTCCAAGATTTGTCAAAAGGCTATCTAATCTTGAGCCAATAATTTCTCCAAAAAGAACATCATTGGTCCAGTCAGTTACATCTCCTCCAACAACAGAAATGGCCAAAAAATAGACTAAGAAAATAACTCCTATAAAAATTGGCAGGAAAAAAATCTTACTAGTAACAATCTTGTCGATTTTGTCAGAAAGAGTTAGGCCTTGGCGGCCCTTTTTTACAGTAGAAGAAGAAAGTTCACTTACAAAATTATATCTTGCATTGGTGACAATTCCTTCAACATCATCATCAAAGACTTCTTCAGCTTCACTTCTTATTTTTTCTAAGGCGAAAACTTGGTCCTCAGACAAGTTAAGATCTGCTAAAACTTTTTGGTCTCTTTCAAAAATCTTTACCAGCTTCCATCTCTTTCCTTGGTCCTTATTTATTTCAGGAAGCAAGGCTTCAATTCTTTGTATAAAGATTTCCAGATCCTTAGGGAAGGCCTTAATAGTAGGTGAATGATTTTCTGCAAGGACAAGTTCCTTGGCAACATTTATAAGGGTGTCTATGTTTTCGTTTTTCAAGGCAGAAACTTCTACTATCTTACAGTTAAGTTCCCTTTCAATTTTTTTTATGTCAATAAAGTCTTTGTTTTTTCTAACTAAGTCCATCATATTAAGGGCTATAATTAGAGGGATACCTAGCTCAGATAGCTGGGTAGATAAGTACAAGTTTCTTTCGATGTTAGAGCCGTCAACAACATTAATAATGGCATCAGGCTTTTCCTTTAAGAGAAAATCTCTAGCCACAACTTCCTCTAGGGTGTAAGGGGAAAGAGAATAAATTCCAGGCAGGTCTGTAAGGACTACAGAAGAATCCTTTCTATAGAAGCCTTCCTTTTTTTCCACAGTAACCCCAGGCCAGTTGCCTACATATTGGTGGCTGCCAGTTAAGGCATTAAAAAGGGTGGTCTTGCCTGAGTTAGGGTTGCCAGCTAAAGCGATTTTAATAGTCATAAGGTTTTTATACCTCCACTACTTCAATGTGCTCAGCATCAGCTCTTCTCATACTTAGCTCGTAGTTTCTAACATTTATTTGGATAGGATCACCAAAGGGAGCAGCCTTTCTAATTAAAAGCTCTGTCCTTTTTGTTAGGCCCATATCCATAATTCTTCTTTTTAAAGGTCCAGACCCATGAATTTTTACAATCTTGTAGGTCTTGCCAACCTTTCCTTCTTTTAAAGTTTCCATAAAATCCTCCTTTAAATCTTATGAAATATATTTATGATAAAACAAGTAGAAATCTTAAGGCCTAAAAATTTCTGGCCAAGAAAACTAATTGATTACTATTATCATTAACTAGATTATACAAGAAAGGATTAGAGATTTCAATAATTATTATCAAAAACCCTGTGAAATTTTTGTAAATTAATGTAACAAGACTTTAACTTAATTGTTTATTAATAATGTTATAATTTACTTGGGTGATAATATGAAAAAGAAAATTTTATTTATTTTAATGGCTTTATTGCTTGTATGGCCAAGTAATATTATGGCAAAAACTACTTATACAGGCCTTAGAAGTCCCCAAGACCTTTATGTGAACAAACAAAAAACAGATCTTAAGGGTTTTAATATTAATGACAACAACTATTACAGACTTAGAGACCTGGCCCAGGTTTTGAAGCTTCATGATTATAATTTTTCCTTGTGGGGAGACAACAAGAGAATAATTATTAACCTAGATGAATCCTACGATCCAGGCCAAGACAAGGCAACTATTTACAAAGAGGACGCCAAGGTTTCTGCCACAGCCAAGGAAATGACCTTAAAATTAATTAAAAATGGCAAGGACCAAAGCTACCAAATTACAGCCTATAATATTGACGGCTACAACTATTTTAAGCTTAGGGACATGGGCCAATATCTTGATTACCAAGTTGACTATAATGAAGCTGCCAATGCAGCAATAATTTATACCAACGTCATTACCATTAAGGTTCCCCAAGCTAAGAAGCTAGTCCTAGGAAATGAAAGACTAGTAGAAGAATACTCCCATCTTATTGATGGCAAGAGCCTAGGTTTGATTACTAACCAAACAGGCATTGACTCTGAAGGCAAGAGAACAGTAGACAAACTTTATCACTATGGACCTGCAAATCTAAAGGCTATTTATTCTCCAGAACATGGCCTAGATGGCAAACACCTGGCAGGTGAATATGTAGAATCTTATATTGACCAAGAACTGAAACTACCAGTATATTCCTTGTATGGCAAGACTAGACAGCCAAGTCCTGACATGCTAAAGGGCATTGATGTATTAATATTTGATATCCAAGACATTGGTTCTAGAACCTACACCTATATTTCCACCTTAAATTATGCTATGAAGGCAGCAGCTACAGCTAAGATACCTCTTATAGTTTTAGACAGACCAAATCCTCTAGGAGGACAAATCGTTGAAGGCTTTGTATTAGATGAAGGCTACAAAACCTTTGTTGGAGTTGATAAGCTTCCAATGGCTCATGGAATGACAGTAGGAGAATTGGCCCAGTTTTTCAACAGAAATATTGGAGCAGATCTTGAAATTGTAGAGATGAAGGGCTACAAAAGATCTATGATCTGGCAAGACACAGACCTTCCATTTTCTCAAACAAGTCCTAATATTCCAAACCTAGAATCTGCCTTTAACTATATGGCAACAGGTATTGGAGACAACACAGGCCTTGGTCAGGCTGACAAATTTACTTGGGTTGGAGCCAAGGGTCTTGATTCCCAAGAATTTGCTAGAAGATTAAACGCCTATGGTCTTCCAGGTCTTTATTTTACTGCTGAAGACAAGGGGGAAAGAGGAGGAGTTAGACTTACTATTACTGACTACCACCTTTACAGTCCACAAAAGACAGGAACTTATATTTTGGCTACAGCAAATCTTTTAGATGCTATAAATATTCCAGAAGAAGTAGATGGCAAGGTTCCAATGTTTGAAAAAATCCATGGAGGTCCTATGATGGGCCAAGCTCTAAAGATGAAATTAAGTCCTGAAGAAATTGTAGGTCTTTACCAAGATGAATTAAGGGACTTTATGGTTATTAGAGAAAAGTATTTGCTTTACAAGTAATATATTCTATACAAAAAAATTTTAGGCAGGGGCAAGGTCCTCTGTCTTTTTTCATTTATACTTTATTTGTAGAGGACTAACTATTTGCTTCATTTTCTGTTATAATAAGAAGGATAAAAGTCTTAGAAAGAGGATAAAATGGATATATTAATTGTTGCTATTATTTTATTTTTAGCTATTTTTGCTATAAAGATTTCTAATAGGTCTGGTATTCCATCCTTATTAATTTTTATTGTTTTTGGAATTATTTTTTCCAAATTTGGCTTTGATTTTAATAATTATGAAATTGCAGATAAGTTTGCATCCTTGGCTTTAATGATTATTATTTTCCAAGGAGGTTTTTCTACCAAATGGAAAATGGCCAAGCCTGTTGCTAGGGAAGCTATTATTATGAGTTTGTTCGGAACTTTATTGACGGCTTTGATAACTGGAATTTTTTGTCACTATTTTTTAAAAGTTTCTTACTTAGAGGGAATGCTTTTAGGCTCTGTTATTTCGTCTACTGACTTTGCTTCAGTTTCTAATATTTTAAGGTCCCAAAATCTTAACCTAAAATATTCTACTGCACCACTTTTAGAGTTAGAGTCAGGATCCAATGACCCTACAGCCTATACTTTAACTATGATTTTTCTGTCTCTACTTTTAGGCAGAGAAATTTTAGTTCCCTTAACTATATTTACTCAAATAGCCTTTGGCCTTGTAGTTGGCTTTGGAGTTTCCTTGATTTTTATGAAGATTGTTAGGATAGCCAAGTTTGATCGTGACGGTTTGTTTATAATCTTTCTTGCTGCTACAGCCTTGTTTACTTTCTCTTTTGCCAACTTAATAAAGGGAAATGGCTATCTGGCAACTTATGTTTTCGGGATTTATGTTGGTAACCAACAGTTTAAAGGCAAGAGACAGTCTGTGTTTTTCTTAGATGGAATTACCAGTCTATTGCAAATTGGCTTATTTTTTATGCTAGGTTTGCTTTCTAATGTAGATGCTTTTATTTCCCATCTTCCTGAAGCCTTGGCTGTGTGTTTGTTTTTGTTATTGGTTTCTAGGCCTTTTGCTACTTTTCTTTTGCTGGCACCTTTTAAGGGACCGAGAAATCAAAAGCTAATGATTTCCCTAGCTGGAATTAGAGGGGCAGCAGCCATAGCCTTTGCTATTTTAGTAATTAATTCTGGCGTTAAGCTGAATATGGATATTTATCATATTGTCTTTGGAGTCTGTGTAATTTCTGCTCTTTTGCAAGGGTCGATTATGCCATGGGTTTCTAGAAAATTAGATATTTTAGATCCAAATGATACTGTACTTAAAAACTTTAATGACTACCAAGATAAAAGTGAACTTGGCTTTATTCAAACTGTTATAAGGCCAGGGTCCAGGTGGATTAACCAACCTGTTTCTACTTTAAATCTTGCTTTTAATATTATTGTTGCCAAAATCGAAAGAAGGGGAAAGACCATTGTACCTAGAGGGTCTACAGTTTTAAAGGAAGATGACCTAGTTGTTTTAGGGGGAGAGGTTTATTTTGATAGGGCTTCAGATGAGCTAGTTGAGCTTACTATTCCCCATTCCCATCCTTGGGCCAACAAGACTGTAAAGGAAATTAACCTGCCTGATGACGAGCTGATTATTATGGTCCAAACTAGGGACAACGAAATTATAGTTCCTACTGGAGCCACTATAATCTGTGAGGGAGACACCTTAGTTACAATAAAAGCCAATGAAGATGATCCTAGTTTTAAGGGTCTAAAAAAGTTAAAAAGAAAATAAATTTTATGGAGGGACTATGAAAGAGCTATTAAATAATATAAAAAAAGAATTTGTAGAAAAAATAGGCTCAATTGAAGATACTGAAAGCCTTGAAGACCTTAGGGTTAAGTACCTTGGCAAAAAGGGACTTATGACTGAAGCCTTAAAGGGCATGGGCAAACTTTCAAAAGAAGAAAGACCAGTTATTGGTAAATTGGCCAATGAAATATCTGCTGAAATGCAAGGAGCCATTAAGGAAAAAAGGGAAAAATTTCAAGAAGCCCTTCTTAAGGAAAGACTAAAAAGGGAAGTTATTGACATTTCTCTAGAAAAAGAAAATATAAGATTAGGCCACGACCATCCTTTAATAAAAACTATGGATGAACTAGAAGACCTTTTTGTATCTATGGGCTTTAAAATTATTTCAGGTCCAGAAATTGAGTCAGTTGAAAACAACTTTGACCTACTTAATTCACCTGAAGACCACCCATCAAGGGATATGTCAGATACCTTTTATATAGACGAAAAGACCCTACTTAGGACCCACACTTCTCCAGTACAAATTCGTACTATGAAGGAGTATGGAGCTCCAATAAAAATGGTTTCAGCTGGTAGGACCTTTAGGTTCGATGATGTTGACGACACCCACTCACCAATGTTCCACCAAATGGAAGGCCTTGTTGTTGGAGAGAATATTTCTATGGCAGATTTAATTGGAACCTTGGAAATTTTCATTAAGGAATTTTTAGGGGAAGATATGAAAACTAGGTACAGACCTCACTACTTCCCATTTACTGAACCTTCAGTAGAAGTAGATGTTACCTGTCACTCTTGCCATGGCAAGGGCTGTCCTGCCTGTGGGGGAACTGGCTGGTCTATGGAGCTTTTAGGAGCTGGCATGGTCCATCCCAAGGTTCTAGAAAATTGTGGCATAGACTCTGAAAAATACACAGGTTTTGCCTTTGGTTTTGGAGTAGATAGAATTACCATGGTAAAATACGGTATTCCAAATATTAGATTATTGTTTGAAAATGACAATAGGTTCTTGGAACAATTTTAGGAGGCAAAAATGTTATTACCAATTAATTGGCTAAAAGATTATGTTGATATAGATGTAGATTCAAGAAAGCTAGCAGACCTTTTAACTGACTCTGGATCCCATGTTGAGTCTATAATTTCAAGGGCTCAAGGTATTTCTGGCCTAGTAACAGGAAAAATATTAGAAATTACAGACCATCCAAATGCAGACAAGTTAGTTGTTTGTAAAATCGATTTAGGGTCAAGAGTAGAAACAATAGTAACTGGAGCACCAAATGTTTTAGAGGGCCAAGTTGTTATTGTGGCATCAGTTGGAGCCAGCCTACCAGGTGGAATTGAAATTCAAGCTACAGACTTTAGGGGCATAGTTTCAAATGGTATGCTTTGTTCTCTAGCAGAACTAGGCTATGACAATTCAGTTATTCCAAGACAATACAGAGACGGAATTTATGTATTTGATCCAGCAACTCCTATAGGCTTAGATGTAGTAGAGCTTTTAGGCCTTGATGGAGATATTTTAGAAATAGAAATTACTCCTAATAGACCAGACTGCCTGTCTATAGTAGGCATGGCCAGAGAAGCCAAGGCGACTTTAGCCAAGGACCTTAAGGCCATGGATCTAAGTGTTAAAAATGAAGAAGACTCTATAGAAAACTACTTAAAGGCAGTGGAAATCCAATCGCCTAAGTGTAAGAGATACTATTCAAGGGTCTTAAAAGATGTGAAAATCGGCCCATCACCTCAATGGATGCAAAATAACCTAGTGGCAGCAGGAGTTAGACCTATAAACAACATGGTTGACATTACTAACTATGTAATGCTAGAACTAGGTATTCCAATGCACGCCTTTGACCTGGCTGATTTAAGAGATGAAAAAATTGTAGTCAAGGAAGCCCAAGAAGGAGAAATCTTCACTACCCTTGACGGCCAAGAAAGAAAGCTAAGCTCTCAAGACCTAGTAATAGCAGATGGCCAAGGAACCATAGGTATAGCTGGAGTTATGGGAGGTTTAGATTCAGAAGTAAAGGCAGATACCAAGGTTATAGTCCTTGAAGGAGCCAACTTCTCAGGACCATCAATTAGGCACACATCTAAAAGATTAGGCCTAAGAACTGAAGCCTCTTCTAGATTTGAAAAGGGCCTAGATCCTGAACTTGCCAAACTAGCAGTAGAAAGAGCCTGTAAGCTAGCAGAAGAAATTGGTGCAGCTACAGTTGTTGCTGGCCACTATGACATATACCAAGAAAAGCCTGAACAGGTCCAAATTAGCCTTAGACCAGAAAGATGCCAAAAACTTCTAGGAGTGGAAATTTCCAAGGAAGCTATGGTGGCTTATCTTCAGGCCTTAGACATTGAGCTTGAAGACCAAGGAGACCTATTAGTTTGCAAGATTCCATCCTTTAGAGGAGACCTTAGCATTGAAGCTGACCTTATTGAAGAAGTAGGCAGACTTTATGGCCTAAACAACATTAAGCCAACAGAAATTTATACTACAATGACTAGAGGATCTAAGCCTCACTTTATGGAAGTATCTTCTAAGCTTAAGGAAGCCCTTAAAGGTTTTGGTTACAACGAGATATTGACCTATTCCTTTATTTCACCAAAGACCTACGACAGGCTAATGATTCCACAAGGAGACCCAAGAAGGGACAATGTAAGAATTCTAAATCCACTGGGAGAAGAATTTTCCGTAATGAGAACTACCCTACTTGGCAATATGCTAGATGTAATTTCTAGAAACCAAAACAGAAACATAGAAGACATGCGCGCCTATGAAATTGGCAACACCTTCTCTAAGAAATTAGACAAGGACAAGATTCCAACAGAAGGCCTAAAGCTAGTTATGGCCCTTTATGGCAAAGACGACTTCTACTACTTTAAAGAGTCTTTGGAAAAGGCCTTGGCCCGTCTAGGAATAAAGGACTTAAGCTTGCAAAGAGAAGAAAATAACACTATCTACCACCCAGGCAGATGTGCCAATGTTTATATAGGTTCACAGCTTCTAGGAACTTTTGGAGAAATTCATCCACAAGTTATGAAAAACTTTGAAATCAAAACTAGGACCATAGGAGGAGAATTTGATTTTGGCCTTATAGTTGAAAAGTCAACTGACAAAATTACTTTCAAGGCTCTACCAAAGTACCCAACTTCTGATAGAGACCTGGCAATAATTGTAGATGAGGCTGTAATGGTAGCTGAAATTAAGGACCTGGCTATAAAAAATGCAGGAGATTTATTAGAATCCTTCCAAGTGTTTGATATATATACTGGATCCCAAATTGAGGCAGGGAAAAAATCCATAGCCTTTAATTTGAAATTTAGGTCTTATGAAAGAACTTTAACTGACAAAGAAGTAAATGAAAAAATGGAAAAAATTGTTCAAGCATTAGAGTCTGAACTTAATGCTACTTTGAGAGATTAGAACTGAGGCAGGCTACAAGGTCTGCCTTTTTTGACAAGGAGCTGATCTTATGGATGAAAAAAAGAAAATTCGTGTGGAAATTGACGGAATAAACTTTGCTGTATCAGGCAACACTGACGAAAAATATGTTAGAGACCTGGCCAGATATATAAATTCTGTTATAGAAGAAAATACTAGGTCCAAGCCCTATCTTTCTAAGCTAGAAGGAATAATTTTGCTTGCCTTAAACTTAAAAGACCAGCTAGAAAAAGAAAAGTCCAAGTCCCAAGGCCTTAAAGAGTCTATGGGGGCTTCTTATGAAGCTGAAAATCTAAAGAAAATCTCAGCCCTAGAAAGTAAAATAAAAAGCCTAGAAAAAGACCTAAAAGACAGGGACCAAGACCTAAGAGACTACAAAAACCAGGTCCAAACCTTTGACAACAGACTAGCTGGCAAGGACAAGATTATTGACGACCTGGAAAAACAAGTAGCAGACCAAAAAGCCCAATACGACTCTTATATCCAAGACTATGACTTAGTAAAGAACAAGTTAGAAATCCAAGAAGCCTTGAACTTTGAAAGAAACAAGGAAATTTTAAATTTAAAAAACAGTATTAGGGCCTTAAAGGAGGAAATCTCAAAGTTTGAAAAATAAAATGGAACTACTAGCACCAGCAGGGTCTATGGAGGCCTTTGTTGCAGCAGTACAAAATGGAGCAGATGCAGTTTATCTAGGAGGAAAAAACTTTTCAGCCAGGGCCTCTGCCAACAACTTTTCCAATGAAGAATTAGAAGAGGCTGTTTTCTACGGCCATTTTCGAGGAGTGAAGATCTATCTAACCTTAAACACCCTCCTTGATGACAGGGAAGTAGAAGAAGCCTTGACTTATGTTGCCTATCTTTATTCTATTGGAGTAGACGGCCTTATAGTCCAAGACCTGGGCCTAGCTAAATTAGTCAAAGAACACTTTCCAGACTTTGACCTTCACGCCTCTACTCAAATGACTATAAATTCCCTAGAAGGAGCCAGACTTTTGGAAAAGCTAGGCTTTACTAGACTTGTTCTAGCCAGGGAAACTCCACTTGAAGAAATGAAGTTAATAAAAGACTCTACAAAGGTTGAGATAGAAGTTTTTGGGCATGGGGCCTTGTGTGTAGCCTATTCAGGCCAGTGCTATATGTCCTCAATGATAGGAGGCAGGTCAGGTAACAGAGGCAGGTGTGCCCAGCCTTGTAGAAAATCCTATAAGATAATAAAGGAAGATGGCAGAGTTTTAAAAGACCAAAGGGCCTACTTGCTATCTCCTATGGACCTTTACACCTTAGAAGATTTGGACCAATTAATGGAAATCGGCATAGACTCCTTGAAAATCGAAGGACGAATGAAAAGACCAGACTATGTGGCCACAGTTACTAATGCCTACAGAAAAGCCATAGACCGCCAGTCCCTTAAGGGCCAAAGACAAAGACTAAGCCAGGCCTTTAATAGGGGCTTTACTAGGGGCAGGGCCTTTAAGGCCTTTGGCAGAGACTTTGTAGACGACTCTAGGCCAGACAACAGAGGAGTAGAAGTTGGCAAGGTCTTATTAGCCAAGGCCAAGGAAGTCCAAGTGGACCTTTACAAGGACCTAGGCAAGGAGGACCTTTTAGAATTTGATACAGCCAAGGGCAGAAAGACTTTGACCATTGGTCAGGCCTATAAGCCAGGAAAAGTTTCTCTGCCTACAAACTTCTTGGCCCTAGCAGGCAGTCAAGTTAGAAGAATTATCAAGGCAGCAGACCAGGCCCAGGCTAGAGAGTCCTACCAAGAAGACAAGTACAAAAAGCCAATAGACTTGGTATTTGAAGGAAAGTTAGGGGCCTATCCTCTTCTCAAGGGCTATGTAGATTCTTTTCAGGCCCAAGTCCAAGGAGACCAGCTGGTCCAAGAGGCTAAGTCAGCTCCCCTAAGTCCAGACCAAGTTGAAGACCAAATGGCCAAACTTGGAGACACAGACTTTTATTTAAGATCTCTGAAAGTGGACCTGGACCCAAATGTGTTTATACCAAGGGGCCTCCTAAATGCCTTAAGAAGGGACCTAAGTGAAGACTTGACTAAGAAAATTGCCAAGGAAGACAAAAGAGCCTACAAAAAAGTTTCCCTAGCCAAGGAAAAAATTTCAAGAAAAAATCCAGGGCCAATTAAATTTGCTGTGTCCTTTGAGACTAAAGAAGCCTTTGAAAAAATTTCCTGGGACCAGGTAGACAGGTTCTATCTGAGATTTTTGGACCAAAAAATTTATTCAGACCTTTTAAAGGCTGGCAAGGAAGTTTATTTTAGGCCAGAAAAAATTCTCTACCACCAGGATTTGGAAGACTTAAAAGAAAAAGTTAAAGACCTTCCAATGACTGGAATTTTAGCAGACAATCTTGGCATCATAGAAGCCTTTCCAGACCACAAGCTAATAGGCGACACAGGCCTTAATGTATTTTCATCCTATGCCTTAGACTTTTTAAAAGACTTTAATATTGAAGATACAATTTTGTCTACAGAACTGACCCTAGACCAAATTTCTAACATTAGGTCCAAAAATTCAGCTATTCTCCAAGGCCTAGGCTATGGCTTTGTAAGAGTTATGACCATGGACCACTGTCCTTATTCTCTAATAAAAAATTGTGGTCAAGATAGAAAGTGTCAGACTTGTAACTTTAGCCAGGGTTATTCCTTGAGAGACCAAATGAACGTAGACTTTAAAACCAAGAGAGAAAATGACAAGACTATAATTTATAATTCCTATCCTATATCCATGGTTGACTATATAAAAGACTTGGAAAAAGCAGGCCTAGACTACTTGGTCTTAGACTTTTCCTTTGAAGAAAATCCTGACCAAATTTTGGCAGCCTTTGTTAAGGCAAGGGCTGGTCAGCCAACAGACTTGAACGAAAAACTAAAAGACCAGTGGACCAACATAACCTATGGCCACTACTTTAGAGGAGTAAAATAATGTACGAAAAATCCTTAAAAACCTTAGAATATGAAAAAATAATAGGCCTTTTAGCAGAGGAAGCAGAAAGCTCTGTAACTAGGGACTTTATTTTGACTATAAAACCTTCCTCATCCTTGGACCAAGTTAGCCAGTGGATAGAGGAGACAGATGAGGCCTTTAAACTATTAATAAAAAGAGGTAAGCCTCCCCTTTATGGAGTCAAGGACATTTACAATGAAATAAAAAGAAGCCAAATGGGAGGAGTTCTTAGTCCAGAAGGGCTTTTGAAAATAGCAGAAAGTTTAAGATGTGCCCATGACCTTAAAGAATATTTTTCAGAAAGCCAAGAAGAAGACTCAGCTTCTTATCCCTTAGTTGAAGAAATGATTTCTAGGCTGTCTTATTTTGACTATATAGAAAAGGCTATTTACAGGGCCATAATTTCAGAAGATGAAATTTCTGATGATGCATCTCCAAAATTAAGAACCATAAGAATAGAAAAAAAGAGAAGGGCTGAAGGCATAAAGTCCAAGCTTAACTCTATGATTACCTCAGAAACTAACAAGAGATACTTGCAAGATTCAATTTACACCCTTAGAGATGGCAGGTATGTAGTCCCAGTAAAAAGGGAGTTTAAGGCAGAAGTGCCAGGTATGGTTCACGATATGTCTTCATCAGGAGCCACTCTTTTTGTAGAGCCTATGGCTGTTGTTGAACTTAACAACCAAATTAGAGAACTAGACCTAGAAGAAAAAAAGGAAATAGAAAGAATCCTAAGAGACCTATCTGCCAAAGTTGGCCAAAGATCTGGAGAACTTTCTATTAATGAGAAAATCCTGAAAAGGCTAGACTTTATTTTTGCCAAGGGGAAATTAGCCCTAAGACAAAGGGCCTCCAAACCAGTTTTGAACCAAGAGGGCATAATCAATATGAAAAAGGCCAGACATCCTTTGTTAGACCCAGAAAAAGTTGTGGCAATTGACATATTTATTGGGGAGACCTTTGACACCCTAGTAGTAACTGGACCTAATACTGGTGGTAAGACAGTGTCCTTAAAGACTGTTGGCCTACTAACAGCCATGGCCCAAAGTGGACTATTTATACCAGCAGGAGAAAATTCCCAAGTGGCTGTTTTTGATAACATTTATGCAGACATTGGAGACGAACAATCTATAGAACAGTCCTTGTCAACTTTTTCTGCCCATATGGTCAATATTGTAGATATATTAAATCGCTACAAGGACAATTCCCTAATTTTATTTGACGAATTAGGGGCAGGAACAGATCCAACTGAAGGGTCAGTTTTGGCTATAGCAATTTTAGAAGAAATTAGAAAAAAAGATGTAAGGGCCATAGCCACAACTCACTACAACCAGCTTAAGGTTTATGCCATGACCACAGCAGGAGTCCAAAACGCCTCTATGGAATTTGACATAGAAAGTCTAAGCCCAACCTTTAGACTTTTAATAGGCATACCAGGCAAATCCAACGCCTTTGAAATATCCAGACGACTTGGCCTAGGACAAGAAATTATAAGTTCTGCCAAGGACCTAGTAGAAGCAGAAAACATTCAATTTGAAGATATGCTAGGGGAAATTGAAAAAAACAGGGAGATAATAGCAGAAGAAAGGGCCCAAGCAGAAAGATCTAGGGAAGAAACAAAGAAGCTAGAAGAAAAAGCCAAGGCCTACAGGGACAAAACTGAAGAAATGAGAGAAGACCTCCTTGATCAGGCTAGAAGAGAAGCCAGAGACATAATAAGACAGGCCAAAGAAGAAGCCAAGCTAGTAATAGATGAAATAAAAGAAATCTCTAGAAACATAGAGGGAGACTCAGCTAGAAGACTAGGCCAGGCAACAGAACTTCTTAGATCCAAAGAAAAAGAACTAAGGGACCAGCTAGGCTCAGACTTATTGAAATTAGATGTAGAAAAATCCACCAAGGACCTAAAGGTTGGCGACTCAGTTTCTATTCCTTCCTTGAGACAAGAAGGAGTTATCTTAAGTGAAGAAGACCAAGATGGCAAGGTTATGGTCCAAGTAGGCATTATGAAAATGTCCCTACCAAAAACCAGCCTCTTGGCCATAGAAGGTCAGGCAAAAAGCCAGGCCCAAGAAAAAACCAAGAAGATTTATAGCACCAAGTCTAAATTTATAAAAAAAGAAATAGACTTAAGGGGCATGAATGTAGAAGACGCCATTTTCAAACTAGACAAGTACCTAGACGATGCCTACCTATCAGGTCTCAAAACAGTAGAAGTAATTCATGGCAAGGGAACAGGAGCCTTGAGAGAAGGCCTTAAACCTTACTTTAAATCCCACAAGCATATAAAAAAGACCAGATACGGAAACCTAGACGAAGGTGGAGATGGAGTAACAGTAGTAGAATTAAAATAGGAGAAATTAATGATAAAATTAGGTCAAAGACAGCAGCTAAAAATTTATAAATTTGCCAAAGAAGGGACCTACCTATATGACGGAATAGACCCTAATAGGCTAGTCTTATTAGAAGAAAAATTAGCCCAGACAGCAAAAAAAGAAGACCAGCTTTGGGTTTTCCCTTACAAGGACAAGGGACAAATAAAAGCCTCTACAAAGAAACCCTACCTAGAAGTGGACCAAATAGGCCTGCTAAAAGTAGTATCAAAAACAAAAATCGGAGCCTTTATGGACATAGGCATAGAAAAAGACGTGCTCTTACCCTTTGCAGAAATGCTAGGCCAGATTCACGACCGCCAGCCTTATTTGGTGAGAATGTATTTGGACAAGTCAGAAAGATTGGCCTTGACTATGAAAATAAGAGACTATCTAAGAACAGACTCTCCTTACCAAAAGGGAGACCTAGTAAGTGGAGTCATTTATTCTAGCCATAAGGACCATGGACTTTTTGTAGCAGTAGATGAAAAATACGATTCCCTAGTACCAAAAGACCAAGTCAAGGGGATTTATCAAGTAGGGGAAGTAATAACAGCTGAAGTTATATTCAAAAACAAAGACGGCAAATTAGTTCTTAGCTTTGACAACCAGGCCCACTACCAAATCGACCAAGATTCAGAAATGATCTTAGATCTTTTAGAAGACAATGGAGGAAGCCTAGAAATAGGAGACAAGTCAAAAGCAGAAGAGATCAAAAAAATAACAGGACTTTCAAAAACTAACTTTAAAAGAGCCATAGGCAAACTTTATAAAGAAAGACAAATAAAAATCTTCCCTGAAAAAATTAGTCTAAATTAATTAAAAATCTTTAAATTTAACTAAATTGTAACTACTTTTCTCTAAGCTTTTTGATATTATAGAAGAAGACTATAATTAATTGGGGGGAAATAGATGTTAAAAAATACGAAAAAAGTTTTGGTCCTAGCCTTGGCTTTTACTCTTTTAATTTTTAACAAAACTGTAAAAGCAGAAAAGTTCCAAAGAAAAAACAGCTTTGTAAATGCAAAAGGGGCAGAGAGAGTAGCAGAAATCAAGAGATTCCAAGCCCTTAACAACATTATTGTAACAGGCAAACTTGATAAGCTAACAGAAGATATGCTAAATGACCCAGACTACCAAAGATACGACCTAGTAAAAAACCCACCTAGCAAGGACAGGTGGATAGTAGTAAATAAGACAAAGAGAATTCTAACAGTCTATCATGGAGACGTAGTAGAATTTAAGTATCCAGTAGCCCTTGGAACATCTAAGACTCCAACACCATCAGCCAAGGCCACAATAACCAACATGGCCAAAAATCCAGCCTGGGGTGGCATGAATGGCAAGTATCAACCAAGAAAAGCCAACGATCCACTTAATCCCCTAGGAGAAAGATGGATGGGCCTAAAAATACCTGGCAAATCAGGCTATGGCATCCATGGAACCATAAAACCTTGGCAAATTGGCGGCTATGTATCAAATGGCTGTATTAGAATGTTTAATTATGACATAGAAAACTATGTATTCCCAAGGCTGAAATCAGGAGCTCCAGTTTGGATAGGAACAGACCAAGAACTAAAAGAATGGGGAGTCCTACAATATGTAGATAGAATCTCCAACAACCAAAGTCAAGAAAAGCCAGAAGCAGTTACAGAAGAAACTTCAGAAGAAGCAAAAGCACAAGGCCAAGTTCAAGTGGAAATTGTAGCAGAAGAAAGTAAAAGCCAAACAGAAGCAGAAGCCAAAGAAATCATAGAAAACTTTGTAGCAAATCCTGACTCAATAATAATACCAGGCAAGGATATGTAAAAGTTAAGAAGTGGATAAATAATAGAGAAAAGATTCTTTGTTCAATATTACTGATAAAGAAAACAATAAACCATAAAAGACTCAGGAAGGAATTTCTGAGTCTTTGTTATTTTTCCTTAAAGCTAAAAATAGAGCCGATAAAATTTTTCGTTAATACTATTTTCTACACATGTATTAAAAAGGCCCTCCTTACTGCTTTGTTCAGCAAGGAGGGTCAATTTTATTTTTTCTAATAATTTTCTAAGACCACTGAGGCATATCGGCTTTGTGTTCTTGGCTTAGTTCAAAGTATCTTTCTTCTTCAAGACCCATCATAGCTGCTACAAAATTTGCAGGTATTTGTTTTTGGGCTTGGTTATACTTGGTGGCCATATCGTTAAAGGTCATCCTAGCATATCTTACGTTGTCTTCATACTTGTTTACTGAGTCCATGGTAGACTTATAAACTTCACTTGCTTTTAGGTCAGGGTAGGCTTCAGCTACAGCAATTATTGATGAAAAGGCTCTGGCAAATTGACTTTCAGATTTTTCAATTTGGCCCATGTCTGAACTGCCAGTAAGTTTTGTTCTTTGGTCTACTATTTCCTTTAAGGTATCTCTTTCATAAGTTGAATACTTGCCTGTGGCTGTAATAAGGTTAGTTAAAGCATTCCACCTTGATTCCATTTGTACTGCTATTTGAGACTTAGAGTTTCTTAGTCTTTCTCTTAGTCTAATAAACATGTTATAGGTAGTCAAAAACCACACACCAACTGCGGCAACTATAACTACTAAGGCTATTATTAATCCCATATTTTCCTCCTATCTAGTTCCACCGCCAGATCCGCCACCTGAGAAGCCTCCTCCGCCTCCAGAAGATGAAAATCCTCCTGAGCCAGAAGATGAACTTGATGACGAAGCTGCTCCATAGGAACTTAAAATCATTGTGGTTGTGCTTAAGTCCATGACATTAACTGTATCTGCATAGGCTTCTGGATGAAGTTCTAGTTGTTTTTGAACCTTTTCAGCTAGGCCTAAAAGGGCTGCCAGTTCAAGGTGGTAGGACCACAATTTTACTTCTTGGATTTCTCTTTCATCCATAAGAGTAAAGTCCTTTAAGAAGTTTCTCATACCGTAGTATTGTAAAAGTTGGCTCTTGCCCTCTTCATTTAAAACTTTTTTGCCCTTATTATTAGGAGCGAAGAAGTCGGCAATAAGGTCATAGGCCTCATCTGAATCGGTGTATTCGTTGTAGTTTGTGTTTAGAGAGCTATAGTCTATGTCCTTTAGGATTTCAGAGTTTAGCATTTTCTCATTTGTTTGGCTGTCAATTTCTGCATGAATTAAGAAGAACTTATAAAATTCTCTTTCCATATGGTCCATTTCAGGAATTACATCATTAAAGTATATTGTATCTACTTCTTTTTCTTTTTTGAAGAATGTTTGTGTTACTTCTTTTCTTACGTCAATAATACCTTCGTTGTGCCATTTTACAAAATAGTAAAGAATTAGATGGGACATACGAGTCAGGTATTCTTCTTTTAAAAGTGGTAGCATTTGGTTAGGAGGAGTAGAAACTTTGTCCCTAAAGTAGGAATCCTTCTTCTCACTTCTAGTCAAGCCAGTTTTTATTCCAAATTTAGAAAAGATGAACAAGACCACTCCAACTATGGCTGCAATAATAAGAAATGCTCCCATAAATATAGTAGGCAATTTAGAGGAGGTATCTTCTACAGAAAAGTTAGTGTTGCTTTGGCCTTTTTCTATTTCATCCAAAACTTGGTACTCATCTAGTAGAAGATTCTTATTGTCAATTTCAGAAAGTTTGTAAGAGCTGTTTTTAAAGGCTTCTTTATAAACTTCTTTTCTAGTCTGGTCTCTGTCCCTATAATAGGTGTAAGGACCTTCAAGCTCAATTAAGGCAATAACTTGGTTGTTTTCTCTTAGTGGTTGGTCAGGGCCATTTTCATAGACAACTGTGTTGTCTCTATGAGCAGACATGGCAACTATGCCCTGGTAACCAAAACCGTAAATTTTTTTCACCCTAGTTGGAAAAGAAACTTCCAACCTAACTTTGCCAACAGGATCAGAAAGCTGGTCGTTAATAAATTTCCAATGCAAGAACCATGTATCGTCCTCAGTTCTTTCTATGGCATCTTCAACTACATAGCTAACTTCAAAACTGTTGTTAGGAATATTCTCACCAATACCAAAACAAAGTTCCCAACTGTTAGAGGTTTCGTTAAGGCCGAATTTCCCTGCTTTTTGTGAGAAACTAGCATCAACATTCCAAGGAACCTCTCTTAAGGCCCTGCCATTTTGTCTAACTTGAAAGTCCTTCATGGAAACTTCGTTTAGTGAATTTTTGTCGAAAACAATATAGTGCTCAGTTCCTTCTGCGAAACTATCGTCAAAAACCCACTTCTGTCTTATGTACATATCTCCGTTACTGTCTATATCTGCTAGAGTGTTAATTTCAGAAATAACATAAGATTTCCTATTAGTAAACAAATAATCCCCAAAATTTCCTTGGGCCAAAACTGGCACAGACAAACTTAGGAAAAAAGCAAAGATGATTAAGGCAGTAATGAGTTTGTACCTATCCTTTTTTATAGCTTTCAATAGTATGCCTCCCTTCTAAAATAGTAAACACTTGTTTATATATTAATTATACCCTAAAACAACTAAATAGGCCAAATAAATTATTTTTTTTACTGGTATTTTACATTTGACAAAGATAGAAATTTTAAGTATTATAATTAAGTATTAAGAGTAAAAAGTTTGTGTAGCTCAGCAGGATAGAGCGTTCGCCTCCTAAGCGAAAGGCCGTGGGTTCGACTCCCGCCACGAACACCATGTTTTAAGAGTAGCTTTCTAAAAGTTACTCTTTTTTATTTTTGCAATAAAGCATGATATCGCCCTGGCCTCCAAAGGGTCAGGCTGTGGGCTAGCTTCCCGTAACCAACACCATGCTAAAGAAGAGTGACTTTTCATAGTTGCTCTTTTTTATTTTTGCCAAAGCAATATTTCGCCCTGACCTCCAAAAGCTAATAGGAATCCTTAACTCCTATTACTTAGTCTTGGACTTGTAGTTCTTTTAATTCTATAGTTTTAATTTCATTTAAGTCTTGGTCAAAGATTCTTATTTTTGAGTCTGGAAGATTATTTGTATTAACTTCTAAGAAATCCATGCCTTGGTCATATTTTATTAAAGAGTAGGAAAAGCTATGGCTAGCTTCTATTTTTTCCAAGAGAGTTTTTTCTTCTTCCAAGCCTACACTTTCTCCTTCTTGGAAGGCAAAGTCTCCTGTATTTTCATAGTATTTCAGTTTGTTGTCTTCTATGGAATAAACATAGCCAGATGAAGGCTGGGAGTTTTTTTGGATAAGGAAAAACTTATCGTCTTTTGCAAAGACTTTTACATAGTCGTCTCCTTGTAGTTGGTTGTAGCCTAGGCCTCTGTTGTCAATGGCTGCCTTAAGTTCCTCCTGATCCTTGTCTACAAGAAGGATGCCGTTGTAGTTTAAGATAAGGGAATATTTTGGGCTTGCATAAACAAGTCTAGGTGTTGACGACCCTATATTTTCTTCTAGGAAATTTTTCAAGACTTGGTCTTTGTTAAGATACTTGTCTAGGCTAGAGTCTCCTTGGAAGGTCTTGTCTTTTATATAGATAGTCTTATCTGCTCCCTTCCACAAAACTTCCTTGCCTAAGGCTTGGGCAAGGAAACGAAGAGGAACATAGGTCCTATCATTTTCTATAAAGGGACTTACATCCATTGTTCTAGGAAGATTATTAACAAAAAATTCTGGGCTGGCAATGGTCATATGGATTTTTAAATTTTCTGTAGTCAACAAAACACTTTTGTCTTCTTGCTTCCAGCTTACTTTGTAGCCTAAGTCTTGGCATAGGGACCTAAGAGGAAGAAAGTAACGGTCATCTTTTAGGATGAGTTCTTGTCCCTGTAGGTCTAGACTTTGGCCATTAATAAAAATTCTTGGCTGGTCTTCTTGGCCATAGGCTAGCTTGGAAAATAAGCTTACAAATATGAGGCTTAGTAGTAAGATTTTCTTTTTCATCCCTTGATCAACTCCTTTCCTATATTATATCCAATAGACTTTCTTTGAGGGTTACAAAGAAGTTAAGATGAAATTATTATTATAATTTGCTGAAAGACTTTAATTTGTCAGATTATAAAGTATAATAGAATAGAGTAAATTAGATATTAAAGGGTGATTTTTTTGAAAAAGAAAATATTAAGTTTTTTCTTGCTAGCCTTATTATTAATAAATTCTTCTAGCCTAGTAGGAGCTGAAGAAAATACGAGTAGACTTTTTAAGGTCCAATATTTAATTGATAATGATATTGTAGAAGGCAGACCAGGTGATATTGAGGGCCAAGTTGACTATGCCTTGGACAAAAATATTACTAGGGCAGAGCTTTCTAAAATGCTAGTCCATCTCTTGGACCTAGAAGATATGGCCAAGGCCCTAGATGGAACTGCTTCTGTTTTTTCTGATGTACCTTCTAGCCACTGGGCAGCAGGCTATATTAATGTTCTTACTAGCTCAAATTCTATTTCTAATACAGAAAGAAGATTGATCCTAGGTTTTCCTGATGGAAGATTTTTGCCAGAAAGGGATATTTCCTATGAAGAATTGGCCACTATCTTAGTTAGGGTTAACAAAGAAGATTTGACCAGTGAAGATGAAAAAAATGCTATTTGGCCTGGTTCTTATTTGTTATGGGCAAAGGAGCTGGGAATTTTCCAGGACATTTCCTATAGTGATTCTAAAAAAAGAGTGACTAGGGAAGAGGCCTTTGTTATGATTTATAATGCCAAGGAAGGCCTGCTTATTGAAGAAAAGAAGGTGGACTTTGGCAATCGCTTGGCCATTGTTTCTAAATACCAAGCTGGAGTCTTGGAAGTCAACCAAGATGGAGACAAGCTTTATAAAATAGATGAAAATACAGTTTTCGCCAATGCTTCTAAGGGCTTTGATTTTTTCCCTTATGAAGATTTTACTGGCTCTTTGATTAACTTTATTGCTGACCAAGATGGCCATGTGGAAACTATTATGGAACTTGGCAATCCAAGGGATTTGGCCTTGGGAGATAGCTGGCCAGATCTTGGTCAAAAACTAGTGTCTGCTAAAACTAATAGCTTTTTTACAGATAATTATACTGGCAGCTATGAAATTACAGTAGCTGGCATTAAGGCAGAAATTACCAAGGACAGCTTGCTTTTTGCAGCAGATAAGGACAATAACATCCTGGGGCCAATTAAGGACCTGGGCCAAGTTTTTGAAGAATATATGGTCAATAGACTGCCTTTGGAAAATGTGTATATGGCCTATAGTGAATATGACGGCTATAATGAAGCCAATGTTTTGGTCTTTAATAAGGTTGACAAGTACCAAGGCAAGGAAGAGCTAAGGAGAATTCTTAGTCCTGTAGCTTCTAATTTTAGATTTACTGCTGAGTCAATGATCGAAGGCAAGGAAAAGGTCTTTGACCTTTCTGAGGCTGGAGTTTTTCCTGGCAGCTTAGACCTAGATTATATGGATGTAATCTTAATGAACTTCGATTCCTATGAGTCTGGAAAACTGACCAAGGCTCCTAGGAAGTTAATTGACTATGAAGACGACCCTGTTTATAAGGTTCATGCCTATGATGGCAGAAGTTTAGTTTTAAGAGACCAATACAATAAGGAACTACCCCTTCCTCTAGGCCAAACTGCTATTTTTAGTCCAGGCCAGTTGAAAGAAGGAGATCATGTTCAGGCCTTGATCTTGCCGCCAGGTTTTCTAATGCAATTAGCTGGTCAGGTCCCAGCTCCAGATTTGGACCTAACTGCTTTTAAAGTTGTGGCTGTTTCTATTGTGCCAGATGATCTAAGGGGCAGTCTGCAATTTGGTTACAGGGCTGACAAAAAAACTGCCTTTGTAAAACAAGTAAATCCTATGGAAGGCACAGTCTTAGTGGAACAAAGAGAAGATGGCGTGGCCTATAAGCAGGAACTATATAAGTTTTCTTCGGAAGATAGAGGGAAGTTAATGATGGCTAAAAACATGGGTATAGAAATTTCCTTTGACCAAAGACAAATTCCTTGGCAATTGCCAGAAATTTATAATGTAGATTTAAAAATGGACTATGTAGCGTTATTTAAGTTGCCACGATATCAGCTTGAAGGATTATTGACTGGAGCAGGAATTGATGGAAGTCATCTTCTTAAATTATACGATACAATTAATAATCCATACTCAGGACTTAGCCCTAGGCAAAAAGAAGAGATAATAAATCTTCTTCCAATAATTATGAATTAAATATAAAAGATAAAAATTTTAGGTGAATAAAAGAATGATAAAAATTGAGGACGTATATTTTAAATATAATGACCATGAAGATGAAAAATATGCCTTAAAGGCTATAAACTTGCATATTAAGCCAGGAGAGTTTGTGGCTATTATTGGCCACAATGGCTCTGGCAAGTCTACCCTAGCCAAGCTTTTAAATGGTCTTTATATGCCAACAGCTGGAGATATTTTCATTAAGGGAATGAACACCAAGGACGAAGACAAGATCTGGGACATTAGAGAGGCTGCAGGCATGGTCTTCCAAAATCCAGACAACCAAATTGTAACTACAATTGTAGAAGAAGAAATCGCCTTTGGCCCAGAAAATATTGGTCTACCAAGGGAAGAAATTAGAAAGAGAATCGACTATGCCCTAAAGGTTGTGGAAATGGAAAAGTACCTCCACCACGCCCCTCACCTTCTTTCAGGTGGCCAAAAACAGCGTATAGCCATAGCTGGAATTTTGGCTATGAACCCATCTTGTATAATCTTAGATGAGCCTACTGCCATGTTAGACCCAACTGGCAGGAAGGAAGTTATAGATACAGTTTATAGGCTTAATGAAGAAGAAAAAAAGACCATACTTTTAATAACTCACAACATGGAAGAAACTGTTGGAGCCGACAGGGTTATTGTAATGAACAAGGGCCAGGTCTACCTAGAAGGCAGCCCAAGAGAAATATTTTCCAAGGTCCAGGACCTAAAGGAAATTGGCCTAGATGTGCCAGCTGTAACAGAACTTGCCTACAAACTAAACCAAGATGGCTTTTTAGACGACTACAAGGTGTTAAATATAGAGGAGCTAGTTGAAAGAATATGTTAATTGAATTAAAAGATGTATCTTATATTTATAGCAAGGGGACTCCTTTTGAAGTTAGAGCCTTGGACCATGTAAACTTGCAAATTGGCCAGGGAGAATTTGTCGCCATTATAGGCCACACAGGCTCAGGCAAGTCCACCTTGATCCAACACTTTAATGGCCTTATTGATCCAAGTGAGGGAGAAGTCTTTGTTGAGGGTCAGTCCCTTAAGGACCCAAAGACCAACAAGGCAAAAATTCGCCAAAAGGTAGGCCTGGTTTTCCAATATCCTGAACACCAACTTTTTGAAGAAACTGTGGCCAAGGACATAGCCTTTGGGCCTTTGAACCTAGGTCGTAGCCAAGAAGAAACTGAAAAATTAGTCAAGGAAACTATGGAAAGAGTAGGCCTTGACTATGAAAAATACAAGGACCAATCTCCCATGTCCCTATCTGGTGGAGAAAAGAGAAGGGTTGCCATAGCTGGAGTCTTGGTTATGCAGCCTAAGCTTTTGATCCTAGATGAACCTACTGCAGGTTTGGACCCAAGGGGTAGGGCAGAAATTTTAAGTGAAATAAAGGAAATTTTCCAAGGTCTAGGCATTACAGTAGTTTTGGTTTCCCACTCTATGGACGATGTGGCAGAATTAGTTGACAGAATTATTGTAATGAAGGGAGGCCAAGTCTTTATGGACGGCCAGCCTAAGGAAATTTTCCGCCATGAAGAAGACCTAGTTAGTATTGGTCTTGGAGTTCCTCAAATTACATCCTTTATGAAGGCCTTAAAGGCCAAGGGCTGTGATGTGGATACTGATATAATTAATATTGAAGATGCAAAAATTGAAATAGAAAATTTATTAAGGAGGAGAAAAAATGCTTAAGGACATAACTGTTGGTCAGTATTTTCCCACTGGCTCTATAGTCCACAGGACTGATCCTCGTGTAAAGATGATTTTAGGCTTTATCTTTATTATTTTCCTCTTTATTATTGATACATTTTTCGGCTATGGCTTAGCCTTTTTGTGGGTGCTCTTCGCTACTTGGATGGCAAAGATTCCTATAAAATTAATAGTAAAGGGCCTAAGACCCTTAAGGTGGATAATCTTAATAACCTTTTTTATAAATATGATTTTTACTAAAGGTACGATTATTTATAGCCTAGGACCAATAAAAATTACAGAAGAAGGACTTTATAACGCATCAAGACTGGCTGTAAGGCTGGCACTTTTAGTAATGGGAACCTCCCTTACAACCTTAACCACTTCTCCAGTTTCCTTGACAGATGGTATTGAAGGTCTTTTAAGTCCCTTTAAGAAAGTTGGTTTCCCAGCCCATGAACTGGCTATGATGATAACAATAGCCTTAAGATTTGTGCCAACTTTAATAGACGAAACTGACAAGATTATGAAGGCTCAAATGGCCAGGGGAGCAGACTTTGAGTCTGGCAATGTAATTAAAAGAGCTAAAAACACAGTGCCTTTAATAATTCCACTTTTGCTTAGTTCTATTAACAGGGCTGACGAACTGGCCATAGCCATGGAGGCCAGGTGCTACCATGGAGATGCAGGCAGGACCAAACTGAATCCTCTTAAAATTGATTCTAAGGACCTGGCAGTATTCTTTGTTACAATTGGAATTTTCGCAGCAATTTATTTTGTGGAGAAACTTATATGATTAATATAGGCCTGAAAGTTTCTTACAAGGGCAAGGCCTATGCTGGCTTTCAAATCCAACCAGACCAGCCAACAATTCAGGGCTTTTTAGAAGCAGCTTTGGGAAAAATCTTTGACCAAGAAATAAAAATTGTTGGGGCAGGAAGGACAGATGCAGGAGTCCACGCCTACGGCCAGGTAATAAATTTTTTTGTAGACCAGTGCAAGATTGACATAGGCAACTTGCCAAAGCTTGTCAATGCCTACCTGCCAGAGGATATTTCTGTTGTAGGTGCTGCCTTTGTAGACCAAGACTTTTCAGCTAGGTTTTCAGCCCAGTCTAAAATCTACAAGTATGTAATTTACAACAACCGCTATAGGTCTGCCATTTACGGAGACTTTTCTTTTTGTTTTCCCCATCACTTGGACATTGATTTAATGAGACAGGCTGCCCAGTCTATAGTAGGCTGTCATGATTTTCATTCCTTTATGGGTAGATATGCAGATGTAAAGGATTCTATTAGGACAGTTTATTCAGTAGATATTAATCGCCAGGGAGACTTTGTTGAACTGGTCTTTCATGGCAAGGGATTTTTAAAAAATATGATAAGGATTTTAGTAGGATCTTTGTGCGACATTGGTAGAGGGAAGTTGCCAGTTGATTTTATTGAAAGAGCCTTAGAGGCAAAAGACAGGACCAAGGCAGGCTTTACAGCTCCAGCTTGTGGCCTGTTTTTAATGGAGGTAAAATATTCCCAACCTATAAAGTTTAGGGAATCTTAACTTGTAAGAAAAATTAGGAGAGAAAATGAGTAGTTTTATTGAGACGTTTTTAATAGTATTTTTTGCAGAAATGGGTGACAAGTCCCAGTTTTTGGCCTTGGCCTTTGCATCTAAGTACAAGTTATCCAAGGTTATTTTGGGAATTGCCTTGGGCATTGGTCTTAACCATGGTCTAGCCATTATTTTAGGGTCCCTTATTGGGTCCTTTATGGACTTAAATGTAATTAAATTTTTAGCAGCCATTTTATTTTTAGTCTTTGGGCTTTTGTCCTTGGTCTTTGAATATGGAGAGGAAGAGGAAGAAGACCAAAGGTTTCAAAAACTTGGCCCAGTGCTTTTAATAGCTGGAACATTTTTCCTAGGAGAACTAGGAGACAAGACCCAAATTATAGCCATGACTATGGGAGCAGTTTCTGACAACAAGCTTTTAACCTTCCTGGCCACTTGGTCCTCTATGATGGTAGTGTCCCTAATAGGAATTTTAGTTGCTAGAGTTTTGAAAAAGCAGCTGCCAGAAATGACTATGAACCTAATTGCTGCTGGCCTCTTTATCTTCTTTGGCCTAAGGGGCTTGTGGGAAGGCTTTGAATACTTTGCCATAGCCAAGATCTATACGATCCTAGTCATTGGGCTTTTAGCCTTGGGGATTTTCTTGGTTGTAAAGAAAAACCAAAAGTCCAAGGATGCCTATTATATTGACGAAATTACTAGAAACCTAAACAACTGTATTGGCTGTACAGAAGAAACATGTAACTGCCAAACTAGGGACAACATAGAACGCCTAACTAGGGAGTACCTAGGTGGAGACCTGGCCTATGTTGGCAGCGTAATAAAATATATTGAAGGCCTAAAGAAAATGTCTCCAAAGGGCTATTACAGACTTTATCAAACTATTGTAGATTCAAATTATATGGACAAGATAAAAGACAGATGAAAAATATAAAGATGATATTTTTTGACTATGGCAACACCTTAGTTTATGAAAAGGTGGCCCATGGACCAAAAACCTTAGCAGAAATTTACCAAACAATTGAAAATCCTAAACTTGGCCTAAAAGAATTTTATACAAGCTTTAAGGAAAAAGTTAGGGCCTACCAAAATGAATACTTTCCAAAAGACAGGGATTTTTTGTATGACAAAGTCTTCCAAGAAGTCTTTGAAGAAAATGGACTTAAGTCTGCCTTAAGTTTTGAGGCCATGGTCAAGTCCTACTTTGATACCCATGCCCAAGGCTTTGCCATGGAAGGAGCCAAGGAATTATTGGCTTATTTAGAAGAAAAAAACCTTGCTTATGGAGTTATTTCCAATATTTCTATTTCAGAAAATGTACTAAGCCAAAGACTAAAGGAAGTTTTAGATAGGGATATTGACCTGGTTATAAGCTCTGGAGACAGATACTACCGAAAACCAGACAGAAAAATCTTTACTCTAGCAGCAGACTTGGCTGGATTTTCCTTGGACCAGTGTCTTTATATTGGGGACAATCCTCTTTGTGACTACAAGGGCCCTAAAGATGCTGGCATGGAGGCCATATTTTTTGACTCGCCAACTTTTTCTCCCTTTGTAACAGCAAGAGAAAAAATTTTTTTAGAAGAGGGAATTATTAGGGTAAATAAACTTTTAGATATTATAAAAATTTTAGAAGGTGATATAAATGACAGAAGATGAAAAACTAGAGCGCCTAAAAAACGCAAGAAACGAAGACAAGGGCTTTGCTAGATATATAAATGTTGAAACTATAGCCTTAGACGAAGGTATGGCCCAAGGAAAAATTGAAATGAGGCCAGAATTTAACAACGCCCAACTAATAGTCCATGGAGGACTTTTATTTGCTTTGGCAGATGACGTTGGAGGAACAGCAGCTAGAACCTATGGCCACAACGTAGTAACAGTTAATGCTAACATTGAATACTTGAACCCTGGCATTGGCGTAGAAACCCTTTATGCCAAGGCAACAGTCCTAAGCAAGGGCAGAAAAATCTTAAGATTTAAGGTAGAAGTAGAAGACCAAATGAAAAATCTTTTATGTATAGCAACTATGACCTATGCAGTAAAATCCCAAGTGTCCCATATGCACGAATAAAAATTTTAGACCAAGGCTAAGGCCAAGGTCTATTTTTTTAGGCTATTTAATTTTTACAAAGGTCCTAAAGCCCCTAGATGAGTAGTAGGCGTCAGCCTGGTTGTAGTAGACAAAGCTTCTGCCATAGTGTTTGTTGGCGAAGATGGCTCCTCCTTGGGCTCTAAAGGCAGGATCAGTCTTTAGCCAAGATGTGGTCTTTAAGTCAAAGTCTGCCAAGGCTTGTAAGGCCAAATACATTTTTTCGTCTACAAGTTCTACTCCCATTGCCTTGCAGGCTTCTTCAACAGATGACAGGGCAGGGCGGTTCTTTCTTTTCTCTCTGGCCTCTTGGTCATAGCAAAGGGACCTTCTGCCTTCAGGACTTTCTTTGGCTGAGTCGATGAAATAAATATTTTGGTCTAGGACAAAAACATCTGGTTGGCCAGCGCTGTCTTCCATGGCTTGAACTTTGGCTAGGAGACTTGGATCTTTTTCAAAATATTCTAAGACCTGGTCCCAAGATAGCTTTCTGTGCCTTTCCATATGAGTTTCAAATCTTTCTTTCAAAATTTCCAGTAGTTTTTCATTTGACATTCTTATCACCTCTTATTCCTTTAAGTATAACAAAAATTTAAAAAAATTTCCCCTTATGAAAAATCTTTTATCAGCCTTAAGAGGTCAATTTTTAATAGTTTTTTAACCAAGTTAATGAATCATGTGATATAATTATAGGGATATGAAGACTAAAGTTATTAAAATTCAAGATGAAAATTTTAATAGTTTAGACCAGGCTGTGGACCTTTTAGCCCAAGGCCAACTTGTAGCCTTTCCTACTGAAACAGTTTATGGTCTGGGAGCCGATGGACTTAATCCTCAGGCTGTTGAGAAGATTTTCTTGGCCAAGGGCAGGCCTCAAGACAATCCTCTTATTTTGCATGTAAGTGATTTTAAAATGCTAGAAGACTTGACTAGGGGAGACTTGACTAGGGCTAGGATTTTGGCAGATAGATTTTGGCCAGGGCCTATGACCTTAGTTTTAAAAAAATCTGACCTGGTCCCAGGAATTATAAGTGGAGGCTTGGACACTGTTGCCATAAGGCTGCCTAGTAACAAAATTGCCCAAGAATTAATAAGACGCCTTGGCAGGCCAATAGCAGCCCCTTCTGCCAATATTTCTGGTAGACCTTCACCAACTGATGCATCAACTACCCTAGAAGACCTTGATGGAAAAATCCCTTTGCTTGTAGATGGTGGTCCTACTAAGGTTGGTTTAGAATCTACAGTTATAGACCTTTCTGTAGACCAGCCCCTAATACTTAGGCCAGGAGGCATAACCTTAGAAATGCTAAGGGAAGTTTTTCCTGAGGCTGATATTGACCTAGGTCTTTTAAGTCCAGACCAGGCCCCTAAGTCTCCAGGACAAAAGTACAAGCACTATGCCCCTAAGGCTGAAGCCTATATGATAAGAGGGTCCCTTTTAGGCAAGGTTAACAAGCTTACAGACTTTATTAGAGAAAATCCTGACAAGAAAATTGGCCTAATGGCTTCTTCTCAGCTAAGTGATATTTTTTCTAACAGCAATTTGGAAGTTGAGGATTTAGGACCTTGGGAAGATTTGGACCAAGTAGCCTCTATGATTTTTAAGGGCCTAAGAGATTTAGACAGAAAGAACGTAGATATAATTATAGTTGAGGCCTTTTCTGAAGATGGCCTAGGCCTGGCAATAATGAACAGGCTGAAAAAATCCACTGCAAATAGATATATAGGAGAGTAAGATGAAGATTTCAATTGGAAGCGACCACGCAGGTTTTGATTTAAAAGAACAATTAAAAAAATACTTAGAAGACCAAGGCTATGAAGTTTTAGATGAAGGAACTTTTTCAAAGGATTCTGTAGATTACCCAGACTATGGCAAAAAAGTAGGGGAAAGAGTAGCTTCAGGTCAGGCTGACAGAGGCCTAGTTGTGTGTGGATCAGGTATTGGTATTTCCATTGCTGCCAACAAGGTAGATGGAATTAGGTGTGCCCTTGTTTCTGAACCACTTTCTGCCAAACTTTCTAGAATGCACAACAACGCCAATGTTCTTGCTATGGGTGGCAGACTTACAGGCTTTGAAATGGCCCAAGAGTGCTTGAAGGTCTTCTTAGAAACAGAATTTGAAGGCGGCAGGCACCAAAGACGTATTGATAAACTAGTATAGAAGGAGAAAGCTTATGTCTAATGTAATAGTATTTGATCATCCCTTAATTCAACACAAGCTTACAATTTTAAGAGACAAGGAAACATCTTCCAAGGAATTTAGGGAGTTAGTTACTGAAATTTCTACCTTAATGGCCTTTGAAGTAACTAGGGACCTAGAACTAGAAGATGTGGAAATCACAACAGCCATGGGCCAAAAAATGGCAGCCAAGAAAATCTCAGGAAAAAAACTAGGAATTATTCCAATTTTAAGGGCAGGTCTTGGTATGGTAGATGGATTTTTAAATATTGTTCCCAATGCCAAGGTAGGCCATATTGGTTTGTATAGAGATCCAGAAAGTTTAGAACCAGTAGAATACTACTCAAAACTTCCAAAGGATGTTGTTGAAAGAACCCTTTATCTTATAGATCCAATGCTAGCAACAGGTGGATCCTTGATTGCTGCTATTGATGTATTAAAAAAAGCTGGATGCAAGAATATAAAAAGTGTAAATTTAATAGCCGTTCCTGAAGGAATTGAAAAGGTACAAGCTGCCCACCCAGATGTGGATATATATGTGGCAGCAGTAGATGACCACTTAAACGAAGATGCCTATATTATTCCAGGTCTAGGAGATGCAGGAGACAGGCTATTTGGTACTAAGTAGAAAAAAGGAATATGCTAAACTATTTAAAAATATTTATTTTTGCCTTTGCTAGTACTTATTTGCTAACACCCTTAGTAAAAGTAATAGCAGAAAAATCTGGAGCCATTGATGTTCCTAAAGACAACAGAAGAATGCACAAGAAGCCAATACCTCTTTTAGGAGGGTTGGCTATTTATGGTGGCTTTTTATTTGCCACACTTTTGTTTATGAGACCCTTGTCCAAGGAATTTCAAGCCATTGTATTTGGTTCAGCTGTAATTGTAATTTCAGGTTATTTTGATGACACTAAGGGCCTGAGCCCATCACTAAAAATAATCTTTCAACTTATAGCTGCCTTTATAGCAGTTTATGGAGGCCTTTATGTAGATAGTTTTTCTAATCTTTTAGGAGAAAAAGGCTCTACAATTGGCCTGGGAATCTTGTCCTATCCATTTACAATTTTGTGGATAGTGGGAGTAACTAATGCAGTTAACCTTATAGACGGCATGGATGGCTTGGCAGATGGGATTTCTTTAATAGCTGCTGTTTCCTTAGCCATAACTTCCTTCTTATTTGGCAATAGCCAAGTTGGAACTATGTTTTTAATTTTGGCAGGTGCCTGTTTAGGCTTCTTGCCTTATAATTTTAATCCAGCCAAGATTTTTATGGGAGACACTGGAGCCTTGCTCCTTGGTTATTTGTTTTCAGTTCTCACCATTGAGGGGGTAATGAAAACTGCAGCAACTGTTGCTATTGTAGTGCCAATTTTAGTATTAGCAGTGCCAATATCAGACACTCTTTTTGCCATAGTTAGAAGAACCTTAAGTGGTCAGTCCTTTGCAGTAGCAGACAAGGGCCACCTTCACCATAAAATTTTAGCCAGAGGCTACACTGTTAAACAAACAGTATTAATTCTCTATATGATGGCTGGACTCTTAGGAATCTTGGCAATTTTAGTTAGCCTTATAGGCGGCCTTTATGGCAATCTTTTGGCCTTAGGTATAATCATTTTAATAATTGTTGGAGCCAAGAGAATAGGAATTTTTCAAGCAGATGACAAGAAAGTGAATCAAAAAAAGGAGAAGAAATGAAAATAGCTTTAATTTTTGGAACTAGACCAGAGGCAATAAAAATGGCCCCAATAGTTAAAGAACTAAAAAAACAAGAAGACATAGAAACAGTAGTTTGTGTTACTGGCCAGCACAGGGAAATGTTAGACCAAGTCTTAGAAGTCTTTGACATAAAACCTGACTATGACCTGGATATATTTAAGCCAGGCCAAAGCCTAACAGACATTACAGTAAATTCCCTTGAAGGCATTGAAAAAGTTTTGGCCAAGGAAAAGCCAGATGTACTCTTGGTCCAAGGAGACACAACCACAGTATTTTCAGGAGCCCTAGCAGCCTTCTACCAACAAATAAAAATTGGCCATGTAGAAGCAGGCCTAAGGACAGGAAATATATATTCTCCTTATCCAGAAGAAGCCAACAGGAAGATGGTAGGCACAATTACCAACTACCATTTCTGTCCAACAGATGCTAACAGACAGAACCTTTTAAGAGAAGGCTACAAGGATTCAGACATATATATAACAGGTAACACAGTAATAGATGCCCTAAAATACACAGTCCAAGAAGACTATGTCTTTGAAGACCAGGTCCTTAACGACCTAGACTATGACAGGGATAAGATTATTCTCTTAACCTCTCACAGAAGAGAAAACCTAGGCCAACCAATGAGAAATATTTTCACAGCTGTAAAAGATGAAATTAAAGACAGACCTGAAGTGAAAGTGGTCTTTCCAATACATTTAAACCCGAAAGTAAGACAAGTGGCCTATGAAGTCTTCGAAGGCATGGACCAAGTAATCTTTGTAGAGCCATTGGACTACCTACCATTTACAAATTTAATGAACAAGGTTTATTTAGTAATGACAGACTCAGGAGGAGTCCAAGAAGAAGCCCCATCCTTAGGCAAGCCAATTTTAGTATTGAGAAAGGAAACAGAAAGGATGGAAGGAGTAGAAGCCAACACAGCCAGACTTGTGGGGACAGATTATCAAGTAATAAGAGATAACCTAAGAGAACTCTTAGATGACAAAGAAGCCTATAATAAAATGGCCAAGTCCCAAAATCCATACGGAGACGGAACAGCAGCCAAGCAAATAGTGGAAATATTAAAAAACTTAAAAAATTAAGAAAAATTTAGTGCGAGATCAAGCTTGCACTATTTTTTTGATTTAAATGACCAAGCTATGACAATGATCATAAAAAATGTATAAAATTTCAAGTAGGCGAAATTTTACCAGGGGCAAAAGCCCCAAATTGCGACAGCAAAAATTGCAAAGCAAAAAAATAGAGAGATTTCTCTCTCTATTGAATACCTAACTCCTCTTTTAATCCCTTAACTAAAACATTGGAAAAATTAATTTTTTTCTGTTGAGCCAATAAATCTAACCAGGTTGGGATAGTTAAAGTTTTCTTTTTATAAATAGTTTCCACCTTAGATCTATGGTAAGGCATCCATAAATTAAGATAAATAATACTTTCTCCTTCTTGCAAAAGAGCTGTTTCAGCCTCTGGAATAATAAACTTTTTTCCATTCTCTTCATAATCAATGATTTCTAAACTTAGAACTTCCTGTGCTTCTATTACAGCTTCTTCAACTGTATCTCCATAAACAGGAATTAAATTTTCGTCATCAAATCTAATATAGTTGCCATCCTCATCTCTTCCAATAATAGCTGGATAAATTATATTTTCCATTTAATTCCCTCCTTAATAATTAAAGATGTAGGGAGATAGGGGCTAGTTAAAAATCCAGCCCGCTTGTTTGTAAATGCTTTTTAGCGTCTTAGTCTTTAAGTCTTTTCTAGGGTGAGGCACCGTCACCTTTCCACCCTTATTAGGATGTTTAAAATGATGGTGAGAACCCTGTACTTTTACTAATTCCCAACCTTCTGCCTTAAGCCTTTTTATTATCTCCCTGGAGTTATTCATCATAAATGATTTTACCTCCTATTAATATTCTAACACGTATTTAGAACGTGTCAACTCTTATTTGAACATATTTATGGAAACTATCGAGTCGAGGAAAAGTACTTTAACGGCGATAGCTAAACGGCGCAAGCCGTTACTTACGAAGAAAAATACCATCTTACCTAAAAAAGACTAATTAACAGAAACTATTTCGGTCTCTCGCAGCTCCATGCAAGGGGTCAAGTGGGTGAAGGAAGGGGTGGATTGTCAAGGAGGGGAACGTGACGGGGGTTTGAAGCCCTAGTTGAAATCTTCGATTTCGTAACAGGTCTCATGCAAGAAATTCCCAAGAGAGCGACTGCAAGGAAGCTCGATTGGCAGAATTTCACTGCCTAGGTCTCCTTAGTTCCCCTCCTGACGTTGAAGTTTAGTTTATTAACGAATAAAAGTATAGAGTCACAATAAAGTACAGTAATGGCGAAGCAAACCGAAGTCGCTTAAAATAAAAATATATTATTTAATTATAATTAAATCAGCAAACGGCGACAGCGATTTACAAATAAAGAAGAAGTCCATCTTGCCTAAAAGACTAATAAATAAAATTTGATAGCCTGATTTTCCTATGACAATTTGCCTCTAACAAAATCTTATGGTAAAATCTACTAGTAAATATGAATCCGAGCAAGATCTTCTAAGGGGAACTATGAAGTCTTTGCCAAACTCTTTGGAGTTTCGGGTCAGTTGAGAAATCTGCTGGCCTTCCGTATTTGAAAAGGACGACATATAACTTTTTTTGTTGTTTTGTTGTCCAAAACAACTTTTTTTTTGGAGGAAATTATGAAAAGAAAATTATTGTTAGCTTTGTCTTGTCTTTTACTTTTTGGCCTAGTTGGCTGTCAAGGTAAAAATGATAGTGAAAAAGCAAGTGGAGAAAAGGATGGTGAAAAAATGGATATTATTGTATTTGCTGCTGCATCTTTAACTGAATCAATGGAAGAGATTAAGGCACTTTATGAAAAAGAAAATCCCAATGTAAACATTATATATACTTTTGATTCTTCAGGTACTTTAAAGACTCAAATTGAAGAAGGTGGAAAAGCTGATATCTTTATTTCAGCTGCCCAAAAACAAATGAACGCCCTTGACCCTGAAGTGAACGCTGATCTTGGAGATAAGACAATTGACTCTGCTTCTAGAATTGACCTTTTAGAAAACAAGGTTTGTTTAGTAGTGCCAAAGGGTTCTACAAAAGGCATTAGCTCTTTTGAAGACTTAAACACTGATCTTGTTGAGGCTATAGCCCTAGGAAACTCTGACGTTCCTGTTGGCCAATATTCTGAAGAAATTCTTACTAACTTAGGAATTTGGGACCAAATCCAAGACAAGGTAACTTACGGTTCTAATGTTAAGGAAGTTACTACCTGGGTTGCTGAAGCTGTTGTAGACTGTGGACTTATTTATAAGACTGATGCTTATTCTGCTGGCCTTGAAGTAGTTTATGAAGAAGATGGTAGCCATTTAGAAACTCCTGTAGTTTATCCTGCAGCCCTTGTTGCCAATAGTGAAGTGGCTGAAGAAGCTGGTAAGTTTTTAGACTACCTACAAGGACCTGAAGCTACAGAAATCTTTGAAGGTGTTGGCTTTAGCCCTGCTAAATAGAAATTATTAGAGGAGCTTTAATGGACTTTTTTCCCCTATACAATTCCTTGAGAATTGCTATAATTTCATCAATTATAACTTTTTTCTTAGGTATTTTTTGTGCCTATGAAATTAAGAGACTACCTAGGACCCTTAAGGGGGTCCTTGATGTTTTTTTGACCCTGCCCTTAGTTTTGCCCCCAACGGTTATTGGATTTTTTATTTTAAAAAGCCTAGGGCCTAATTCTGGTCTAGGATCTTTGATCCAAAGTCTAAGTGGAACTTCTGTGGTTATGAAGTGGTATTCTGCAATTTTCGCCACTGTTATTGTAACCTTTCCCCTTATGTATAGGACTGCCAGGGGTGCCTTTGAGGCCTTTGATGAGGACTTAAAATATGCTGCCCAAACCTTAGGCAAGTCTAATAAGTGGATTTTTTGGAGATTATATCTTCCTAATTCTAAGTCTGGAATCTTAGCAGGCTTAGTCTTGGCCTTTGCTAGGGCCTTGGGAGAGTATGGAGCTACTTCTATGGTGGCTGGCTACACTCCTGGCAAGACTGCAACTATTTCCACTACAGTTTATCAGCTTTGGAGAACAGGCAAGGACTTTGAGGCCTATAGCTGGGTTATGATTAATGTGCTAATTTCCCTTTTGGTTCTCCTTTGTATTAATATTTTAGAAAACAGGGAACAGACTAAGCTGAAAGTTGAAAAGGCAGGTGACTTTCTATGATTGAAGTGAAAATCACCAAGGACTATGGGACCTTTAAGCTAGATGTGGACTTTAAGTCTGACAATGAAATCCTAGGCCTTTTAGGAGCTTCTGGCTCAGGCAAGTCTTTGACCTTAAAGTGTATAGCTGGCATTGAAAAGCCTGACTCTGGTCGAATTGTTTTAAATGACAGGGTGCTTTTTGATTCTGCAAAGAAGATTAACCTAAGGCCCCAAGACAGAAGGGTAGGCTATCTTTTCCAAGACTATGCTCTTTTTCCTAATATGACCCTAAAAGAAAATGTCCTAGTTGGCATCAGGGACAAGCTTACAAAGGCTGAGAGAAATGAAATTGCCAACAATATTTTAAAGGACTTGGAACTGGCAGACCATGGAGACCACTATCCCTATGAAGTGTCAGGTGGCCAACGCCAAAGGGCTGCCTTGGCTAGGATTTTAGTTAACCAGCCTGAGATTTTGCTTTTAGACGAACCTTTTTCTGCCTTAGATGAATTTTTAAGGTGGAGGATAGAAATTTCTTTAAAGGATATAATTAGAAAGCACCAGCTACCTGCTATTTTGGTTTCCCATTCTAGGGACGAAGTTTATAGAATGTGCGACAGCATTTCTGTTATAAAAAACGGCAAGTCTGAAGAGAAGATGAAGACTACAGATCTTTTTGACCAGCCTAAGACCCTGGCAGCTGCCTTAATTTCTGGCTGCAAAAATTATTCTAGGATAGAAAAAATTAATGAGAACACAGCCCAAGCCTTAGATTGGGGCATAAATCTTAAGCTAAGGAACCTGGCAGACCAAGATATTATTGGCATTAGGTCCCACCATGTAAAGGTTGAACTTCAACCAGGAGAAAATTCTTTCAAAATTCAAGATTATATAGAAATAGACGATGTATTTGAAACAGTTCTTATTGTTGCCAGTCCAAAAAACCAGGGCAAGTTTGGGAAAATTAGACTTTCCCTAGCCAAGGACCAATGGGCAGATTTAAAGAAAAATAAGGACTTATATCTTAGCCTAGATAGAGATAAGATAATTTTATTAGATTCTTAAAGCAAGGAGAAAATTATGACCTACCAAGACCAACTTAGTCCAGACCAAGGAAGCCAAATCCTCTTAGATTTTCCTTGGACCTATGACTTAGAAGAAATTCATATTAAGCAAGGCTTAGGCAGAATATTGGCAGAAGATGTTGTTGCTAGAATTGATGTGCCTTCCTTTGATAAGTCTCCCTATGACGGTTATGCCTTAAAGGCAGAAAACACCAAGGGAGCCAGCAAGGACCAGCCTATAGCCTTTGAAATAATTGAAGAGATTCCAGCTGGAGCCTTTCCTAAAAAAGCCCTTGGAGATTTTCAAGCTGCAAAGATCCTAACAGGGTCTGCCCTACCTCAAGGAGCTAATTGCATCATAAAGTTTGAAGCTACAGACTTTACTGAAAGGGAAGTTTTTATAAAGGAAGAAGTGACTGCAAATTCTAATGTGGTTACAAAGGGTGAGTCTATGAAAAAAGGCCAACTACTTTTGGAAAAGGGCAGCCGCCTAGACAGTCCTTCCTTGGGAGTCCTAGCCAGCCAAGGCATAGAAAAAATTTCTGTTTACAAAAAACCAAAACTAGGATTTTTCTTGTCTGGTAGTGAACTTAAGGAAGTAGGCCAAGACCTTGAACCTGGCCAAATTTATGACTCTAACCATCTTACCTTTGTGTCTATTTTTAAGACTATGGGCTTTGATGTAAAATCCTATGGCCTAGTTCCAGATGACTTTGACCAAATTGTAGCCTTGACCCAAAGGGCTGTAGATGAATGTGACCTTGTTGTTACAACTGGAGGAGCTTCAGTTGGAGACTACGACTACAGCTCAAGGGCTGTTGAAATCCTAGGAGGCCAAATTTTGTTTACAAGAACTGCCATGAAACCTGGTGGATCTTTAGTAGCTTCTAGACTTAAAGACAAGACTGTTCTTAACCTATCTGGCAACCCAGCCTCTGCAATCTTAGGACTTTTTAGAGTTTGTCTGCCTTATTTGAAAAAACTTTTAGGCTACAAGGACCTTTACTGTCCATCTTTCCAGGCGATTTTGAAAGAGCCTATGAAAAAGAAAAGCCCAAGAATTAGAATTCTTAGAGGCAACTTAGAATATGCTGGAGGCAAGGTTTATTTTGTAGAAAAATCTGGCCAAGGCAATGGAGTTCTATCTTCTTTTGTAGACTGCCAGGTTTTTGCAGAAGTGCCTGCAGGAACAGCCTATATGGAAGCTGGAGATTTGATTAAGGTTTACTTAGTGGACCAGCTTTTTTAGCAAATGGTGATAAGTAATGAGAGATTTTTATAATAGGGATATTTCTTATTTAAGAATTTCCCTAACAGACAGGTGCAACTTTCGCTGTCTTTATTGCATGCCCCAGGAGGGCATAGACAAGTGCAGCCACAATGACATAATGACCCTAGAAGAAGTAGAGGAAATTGTGAGGCAGGCTGCAAAATTTGGAATAAAAAAAATAAGGCTAACTGGGGGAGAGCCCTTGGTTAGAAAGGGAATTGTAGATTTTTGTAGAAACATTTCTGCCATTCCAGGCATAGAAGAAATTACCTTAACGACTAATGGAGGCCTGTTCACCAGCTATGGCAGGTCCTTGAAAGAGGCAGGCCTTTCTAGGGTCAACTTTTCCCTAGACACTTTGGACCCTGAAAAGTTTAGGAAAATAACTAGGGGAGGCAGGCTAGAAGATACTTTAGCAGCCATAGACCTGGCCTTGGACCTAGGCCTTAAAGTTAAGATCAATTCTGTTTTAATCGGTGGCTTTAACGACCATGAAATTAAAGACCTAGTTGACCTGACCAAGGACCAAGATATTCAAGTTCGCTTTATAGAGCTAATGAAAATTGGCCAAACTTTAGACTGGGATGACTCTGCCTTTGTGTCCAATAAGCTAGTCTTAGAAAAGCTTCCAAGCCTTGAAAAGCTTCAAGTAGAAGGAGTGGCCCAAACTTATAGGCTGCCAGGCTACCAGGGGACTATTGGCCTCATATCTCCAATATCCTCTTGTTTCTGCCAAGACTGTAACAGAATTAGACTTACAGCTGACGGCAAGCTAAAGCCTTGTTTGCATTCAGATACAGAAATTAATCTTAGGGGCCTTAAGGGCCAAGACCTGGAAGAAGCATTGGCCAAGGGGATTTTTAACAAGCCTGAAAAGCACAACTTGGATCAGGGACCAAGCCATAGTCACAGATTTATGAACACCATAGGAGGTTAACATGGACAAAAAACTTACCCACCTAAATGAAAGAGGCAGGGCACAAATGGTAGATGTGTCAGCCAAGGACAAGACCACAAGAATAGCCAAGGCAGCTGCCAAGGTTATATTAAACGAAGAGACCTTTAGGCTCCTTGTTAACCAGGGCATAAAAAAGGGAGATGTTCTAGCTGTTAGCCAAGTTGCTGGCATAATGGCAGCCAAAAAAACCTCTGACCTTATACCCATGTGCCATCCAATTGCCATAACTGGAGCAGACATAGACTTTGTCCTAGATGAAGAAAACTATGAAATTGAAATTATTGCAACAACTAAGGTGGTTGGCGAAACTGGAGTGGAAATGGAAGCCTTAACTGCAGTGGCAACAGCAGCCCTAACAATTTATGATATGTGCAAGGCTGTCCAAAGGGACATAGTAATTACAGATATAAAATTATTGGAAAAATCTGGCGGTAAGTCAGCTGATTATAAATGGGAGGAAAAATGAAAGTAGTTTCAGTTTGTATAAGTGAAAAAAAGGGAACAAGAAAGCACAAGGTTGCCTTTGTGGAAATAAAAAAAGACCATGGCATCATAGGGGACGCCCATGCTGGCAACTGGCACAGACAAATTAGTCTTTTAGGCCAAGAGTCCTTGAACAAGATGAAGGACAAAATGCCAGATTTAGACTCTGGAGACTTTGCAGAAAATATTATGACTGAGGGCCTGACCCTTTATGAACTGCCTATTGGCACCAGACTTAAAGTTGGAGAAACTGAACTGGAAGTTACCCAAATCGGCAAGGAATGCCACCAAGGCTGTGAAATTAGAAAACTTACTGGAGACTGTGTAATGCCAAGGGAGGGAATTTTCGCCATCGTTATAAAAGAAGGCAAGATCTATCCTGAAGACCCAATAGAAATTTTAAGCTAGGAGTCAGACTATGATAAAGAAAATAAAAACAGAAGAAGCAATAGGCCAGCCTCTCTTGCACGACATAACTGGCATCTTGGAAAATGGTTTTAAGGGAGTTGTCTTTAAGAGAAATCATATAATAAAAGAAGAGGACATTGAAGCCCTAAAGGACCTAGGCAAGGACCATGTTTATGTTGGTGACTTAGAAGCAGACCAAGTTCACGAAGAAGATGCTATCTTAGAGCTTAAAGACCTTTTATGTGGACCCAATGTTACTAGTAGTGGAGTAGCTGAAGGAAAAATTACTTTAAAGGCAGAAGCTGATGGACTCTTTACCTTAAATTCTCCAGGACTATTCCAAATAAATTCCTTGGGAGACTACACCTTGGCTACAATAAAAAACTTTAGCCAGGTGAAAAAGGGAGACAAGCTTTGTGGAGCTAGGATCGTTCCCCTTTGGACCTCTAGGGACCAAGTTGAACAAGCTAAGTCCTTAGCCAAGGAAATTTATCCCCTCTTCCAAGTCCACCCTTACCACAAGCTTAAGGTTGGAATAATAATAACTGGAGACGAAGTTTATTACGGTAGGATTAAGGACAGGTTTGAACCAGTTTTAAGGGACAAGTTGGCAGCCTTTGATTCAGAAATTATAGACGTAAGAAAGTGTCCAGATGATTTGGAAAAAATCCAAGAGGCCTTAGACTTTTATTTAGAAAATCAGGCAGACCTGGTTATTTTCACTGGAGGCATGAGCGTTGACCCAGATGATTTAACACCAAGAGCCATAAAAAATTCAGGAGCCACAATGATTATCCAAGGCCTACCAGTTCAACCTGGCAACATGCTAACAATTGGAGACCTTGATGGAACAATTTTAATTGGAGTACCAGGAGCATCTATCCATTCTCCTGTAACTTCCTTTGACTTTGCCCTGCCAAGGATATTTGCAAAAATTGAATTGAAGAAAGAAGACTTTATTGCCATGGGAGAAGGAGGGCTACTATAATGACCAAGGAAAAAAACGGCTATAAGGCTGGAGTCCTAACAGTATCTGACAGGTCCTTTGCTGGCCAAAGAGAAGACCTAGGAGGACCACTTTTAAAAGAGCTTTTAGAAGATTTAGGCTTTGAAGTTGTGGATATGGCCATTGTGCCAGATGAAAAGGACCAAATCGTTGAAGCTTTAAAAATCATGACAGAGTCTGGAGACCTTGCCCTAGTGGCAACAACTGGAGGAACAGGCTTTTCTCCAAGGGACATAACTCCAGAGGCCACCATAGAAGTTTGTGACCGACTGGCTCCAGGCCTTGCAGAAATGATGAGGGCCTACTCAGCCAAGATTACTAACAGAGCCTGTCTTTCTAGGGCCCAAGCAGGCTTGAGAGGCTCTAGCCTTATAATAAATTTTCCAGGCTCACCAAAGGCCATAAAGGAAAATCTTCAGGCCATAGCCCATTCCCTTGAACATGGTTTGGACATGTTAAGGGGAGGCCAGGCAGACTGTGCCAAGGAAAATAAATAAAAAAATCAAGCTAGGAAAATATTTTTGTTTTCTTAGCTTTTTGTTTTTTTATTGACAAACACAGGATTTTAAACTAAGATAAGTCCATAGAAATAATAGTAAGAAAAACTTAATGATGTTTTAATGAACTTTTTCTTTAGACTGGACAAGAAGCCGACTCTACTGTAATATTAGAAGAGAAAGACTTTTATATATTTTGTAGTTTATAGGGAGAAAATCTGCAGGAATATTTTAAGTCCATCAAAGAAAACCAATAAATCAAAATAGAAAGAGGTATATAAATGGGAAAAATAGGATTTGGAGAATTACTTATTGTCCTAGCTATAGTTTTAATAGTATTTGGACCTAAAAAGTTACCAGAATTAGCCAAGGGCATGGGAGAAGCTGTAAGAGAATTTAGAAAAGGCCAAAAAGACCTAGAAGACAGCTTAAACCAAGGAGAAATTTCAAAAGAAGAAAAAACAGATGGGCATCTTGGAGAACAAATCGACCAAGCTCAAAATAAGGACAAATAAGGCTAGGTGTAAGATATTTGAATTCAGATAAAGATATGCCTATAAGTGGCCATTTAGACGAATTAAGAAAGAGGATTACCATAGTGTCAGTAGCCCACCTAATAGTGATGCTACTGGCATTTTCTCGCTCTGGACCAATTTTGCAAAGGCTAATGGAACTAAATCCACAAATGAATCTAATTTTTGTGGAGCCATCAGAAATTATGAATGCTTATATTCACATAGCCCTAGTTTTGGCTGTGGCTCTTTGTTCACCTTTAACTATTTATCACATATGGGCCTTTGTAGCCAAGGGTCTTTATGAAAATGAAAAGAAAATGGTTAAAATAAGCCTAAGCCTTGGCTTTGTGTTTTTTGTTTTAGGCTTGGTTTTTGCCTACTATGTTGTAGTGCCAATTTCCTTGCAATTTTTTACTAGAATAGCCATAGACCAAATTGCAGCCATGATTTCTGTAAGGTCCTATATATCCTTTATCTTAACCCTTATGCTAGCCATGGGATTGATTTTCAACATTCCATCCTTTGCCTATGTAGGGACTAAGTTAGGTTTATTAAAGCCTAGCTATTTTAACCAATATGAAAAGCACCTTATAGTTTTAATTTTCATCTTTGCTGCCCTAATAACACCGCCAGATATAGTGTCCCAGTGTTTAATGGCCCTGCCAATGGTAGCACTTCTAAAGCTATCAGCCTTTATATCTAAAAAGACCTATAAGGAAAAACAAGACCAAGTAGAAAGTGAGAACAAAGATGAGAACTAGCACTAGGCCAATGAGGGCCTTTTCTGTAACAGGAGTTTCCAAATCTGGCAAGACCACCTTGGTAGTAGAACTAACTAAGGAATTGACCAAGAGAGGATATAAAGTTGGAACCATAAAGTCCATAGGTTGTGGCAGAGGCTGTGAAAATCATGTAGATGATACTTGTGACGGAGACTTTGAAAACAAGGACTGCTTTACCATAGACACAAAGGGCAAGAACACCTACAAGCACAGAAAGGCTGGAGCCCAAGTTGTAACTGCCTGGTCCAAGGCTGAAACTGCCATAATCTATCCAAAAAGACTAGAACTGGCCAAAATAATTGACAGCTACGACTATGACTTTTTAATAGTAGAAGGAGGAAGGTCCTATCCCTTACCGAAAATTACAACTGGCACAACTCTAGCAGACTTAGACCTGAGAATCAGAAACACCTCTCTGGCTATTTCTGGCAGAGTTGCAGATCAGATTAAGGAATACAAGGGCCTAAAGGCTTACAGAACCTTTGAAGATGTAGAAGCTTTGGCAGATTTAATAGAAGAAAAAGTTTATCCGGCCATAGCCTTTAAAGACTATCAAGGCTGTAGAATGTGTGGTATGACTTGTGAAGACCTAGTGGAAAAAATCCACCAAGGAGAAAAAACTTACAAGGACTGCCTAAGAGCCTATCCAAAAATTGACTTTGCAGGAAATGAAGAAGACCTGGAAAAATTGAGAAAGGCTTTAATAGCCTTGGATATAGAAGACTTTCCAGGGGAAATTAAAATTGAATTTAAGTAAGAAGCTGCTGAAATAGGCAGCTTTTTTGATTGGAAATTTTTGTTTGTAAATTGCTTCGCAATTTGGGGCTTTCGCCCCTGGTGGTTCTTATGTTGTTTTGATTTTTGTACATTTTAATTTGACCAGCTTTATTATGGTGGCTTCGCCGATAAACTAATCTTTCTCGACTCGATAATCTTTTTCTTTGTCTTTGCTAATTGGCAACGTCAGGAGGGGAAGAAAGGAGACCTAGGCAATCTCTCTGTGCTTTAGTGTTTTGCTTCTCCATTGGTAAGTTTTTTTGTTTTTTGAAAATCGCTTCGCAATTTGGGGCTTTCGCCCCTGGTAGGCTAATTTTATTTTCTTGTAGTTACTTTATTTCTATAGTTATGGTATTTTGTTACAGCTTCGCCGATTTCTTAATTCTTTTCGACTCGATATCTTTTTCTTTAAACAACAAATTCTCAACGTCATGAGGGGAAGAAAGGGGACCTAGGCAGTGAAATTCTGCCAATCGAGCTTCCTTGCAGTCGCTCTCTTGGGAATTTCTTGCATGAGACCTGTTGCGAAATCGAAGATTTCGACTAGGGCTTCAAACCCCCGTCACGTTCCCCTCCCGACACCCACCCCTTTCTTCACCCGCTTCGGCCATTGCATGGAGCTGGTGAGGTGAAGGGCTTTTTTTCTTTAATTTGAGGAATTTCTATAGTTACTTTATCTCCTTGTCTGTAAATTGCTTCGCAATTTGGGGCTTTCGCCCCTGACAGTTCTAGAGTTATTGAATTTGCCCATCCGACCTGGAGGAAATCTAAAGATTTCGACTAGGGCTTCAAACCCCCGTCACGTTCCCCTCCTTGACAATCCACCCCTTCCTTGGCCCCGTTCCGCCACTGCGTGGGGCTGGTGAAGTGAAGGGCTTTTTTTCTTTAATTTGAGGAATTTCTATAGTTACTTTATCTCCTTGTCTGTAAATTGCTTCGCAATTTGGGGCTTTCGCCCCTGACAGTTCTAGAGTTATTGAATTTGCCCATCCGACCTGGAGGAAATCTAAAGATTTCGACTAGGGCTTCAAACCCCTGAATCCTTCCCCTCCTTGACAATCCAACCCTTCCTTGGGCCCGTTTCGCCACTGCGTGGGGCTATGACAGTCGACAATTTTTTCTGTACTCAGTTCTTCTTCAGTACTAAACCATACTTCTTCGTAATTAATGGCTGTCGCCATTTTGCTATCGCCGTTTTCTAGGGAATTTTTATTTTTCCAAGAAAAAACTAGGGCCACTTTTTTGGTCCTAGTTATTTTTTTTAGCCTGGTTTTGGCCTTGGTTTAGTTTTCTAAATTCTGATGGTGTCATTCCGATTTGTCTTTGGAAGTTTCTAAGAAATGTTTTTTGGCTATTAAAGCCTACCATCATGGATATTTCTGCTATTGGATGGTCTGTTTGGACTAGAAGTTCACAGGATTTTTTTATTCTTAGGGTAGATAGGAGACTGGAAAAGTTTTCTTCTACATAGTATTTTAAAACTCTGTTTATATTTTTTGGGCTGGTGTCAAATAGCTGGGCCACTTGTAAGATTTCCAGGTCTTCTTCGTAGTTGTCATATATATATTCTAAGATTTTTACTGATCTTTGGTCTAATTTTGTAGTCAAAAACTTGGCGTAGGCCTGGTTGGCCCTTCTGTACTTGTTGGCCTGGATGCCTGTATGGCTTTGGAAGACTTTAGACAGCTGGGCTCCGTCTGAAAAATTTAAGAGAGAGGCTATTTCTTCTAGGGTCAAGTTTGTATAGACTAAGAGAAATTCTATTTTCAAAATCTTCATACTTTGGATCAGTTCATAATAACCCATGCCAGTAATGGATTTTATATAGTTGGAAATAGCAGACTCTGACATATAAAATATTTTGGCCAACTTATTTAAGGACAGATCTTCTTTTAGGTTTAAAAACATATAAGAAAAAATCTGTTCTGAAAAAAACTCATTGTCCTTTAGGTCTTCACTTGTTCTTTCAGCCAGCCTTAAAAAATAAACTAAAAGCTCTGAGATCTTAGAGAAAACAAAAATATCTGAAAAGGACTTTTTGTTAGTATTTACATCTAGGGAACAAAGGCCAACTTCGTCTCTAAGGCTGATGAAAATATTTAGGATTTGGTCTCTTAAGGACCTAGGGACAAGGATGCTGTTAGTTTTGTAAAGAGTTTCTAAAAAGGGAAATTCTTCACTGTTTAAGTTTATGTGGTTTTTTATTTGGTAATTAAATAGTTCGTATTTATAAATCAAAAGATAGTAGGAGACATGGTCTGTAACTTCAATTATTTCTGAAATTTGCCAGGGATTTAAGGCCATAAGGACCCCTTCTTCCATGGTGTAGACCTTGTTTTGGATTTTTATTTTGGCTTGACCTGAAAGTACATACAAAAACCTAGACTCTTCGTGTAAAAGTGGCTTAGTTGGGGCAAAGTCAGTTTGTAGGTCTAGGGTTATTAAATCGTTTTCACTTAATTTAGCCCTATAGGGATTTTGGATTTCTACTTTCTTTAAAGTCATAAAACAGACCCCTTCTCTTAAGATTTCTTCATATTAACTTATATTATATGTAAGAAAAAGAAAAAAGCAAAGAGTAATTGAATTAAATACAAATTTTCTGAGCGTTTTTGTCCATTCTTGGGAAAAGGTTTGTGTTAATATAAATGTGTTAGTTTATCTTGTTAAAAATTTATAAGAAGGAGATATTATAATGAGCTTAAATTTAAGAGGACAACATTTTCTAAAATTATTAGATTTTTCAAGTGAAGAAATTAGATACCTTTTAGACCTATCTAAAAACTTCAAAGACATGAAAAGAGCAGGAGTTCCACACAGATACCTTGAAGGCAAAAATGTTGCTTTAATTTTTGAAAAAACTTCTACAAGAACTAGATGTGCTTTTGAAGTTGGAGCCAAGGACCTAGGCATGGGCGTTACTTACTTAGACCCAACTGGTTCTCAAATGGGCCACAAAGAATCTATTGCTGACACAGCTAGAGTTCTAGGCAGAATGTTTGATGGTATTGAATACAGAGGTTTCAAACAAACTACTGTTGAAGAATTAGCTAAATATGCTGGAGTTCCAGTATGGAATGGTCTTACTGACGAATGGCACCCAACTCAAATGCTAGCTGACCTACTTACTATTGAAGAGCACTTTGGTTATTTAAAGGGCCTAAACTTCGTTTATATGGGAGATGCTAGAAACAACATGGCTAACTCTCTAATGGTTGCTTGTGCAAAAATGGGCGTAAACTACACAGCTTGTGCTCCAAAAGAGCTACAAACTGATCCAGAAATCGTTAAAGTAGCTTCTGAAATTGCAGCTGAAAACTTCTCAACTGTAAAAGTTACTGACAATGTAGACGAAGCTGTTAAAGGTGCTAACATAATTTATACTGACATTTGGGTTTCTATGGGCGAACCAAAAGAAATCTGGGCTGAAAGAATTAAGCTATTAAAAGACTACCAAGTAAATGCTGACGTTATGAAAAAAGCTGACGAACAAGCTATTTTCTTACACTGTCTACCATCTTTCCACGATGACAAAACTACTGTTGGCCAAGATATTGCAAAAGAATTTGGTTTAGTTGGTCTTGAAGTTACTGATGAAGTTTTTGAATCTAGACAATCAAAAGTTTTTGATGAAGCTGAAAACAGAATGCACACTATCAAGGCTGTTATGTACGCAACTTTATTCTAAGTTAAGCTAGAGAAAATTTTATAAAGCTGAGACGTCTTCCCAGGCGTTTCGGCTATTTTTAAATAACTTTAAGAAAAATTAAATTAACAAGATAATACTAAAATAGTTTTAATTGTACGATTATAACAAGATAGCCTATAGTTATTGCTTCTAGGAGAGACTAGATAAATAACTACATAGACGCATTTTTTAAGGAGACATATTATGGCGATTATCGACGTTATTGTTAAACTAACTAATTGGTTTTGGTCTTGGCCAATTCTTATAGCCTTAGTTGGTGGAGGTATTATTATTGGTGTTAGAATTAGATGGATCCAAATTACTAAGTTTCCATTTATTGCTAAACAAACTTTTGGTAAGATGTTCTCATCAGATGTTGGTGGTGAAGGGTCTGTAAGTCCTTTTGCAGCAGCTTCTGCAGCCCTAGCTTCTTCTATTGGTGCAGCTAATATTGTTGTTGCTCCATCTATTATATTTGTAGCTGGTCCTGGCGCTATTTTCTGGATGTGGGTTGTTGCGATTATAGGTTCTGGTACTAAGTTTGCTGAAATCATTCTTGGTATTAAGTATCGTGGCAAGAACTCTGATGGAGAATACATTGGTGGACCTGCCTATACTTTCAAAAATGGTATTGGTGGAAGTCTTGGTAAGGTAATGGGCTTTTTAGTTTCTTTCTTCTTTATGATCGAAATCTTACCTTCAATTACCCTTCAAACAATTTCAGCTGCTGGTCCACTTGAAAACCTTGGTTTTTCTAGACTTGTTTCAGCTATTGTCATTGCAGTTTTAGTTGTACTTGTAGCCTATGGCGGAATTAAGAGAATAGCTTCTGTTACAGAAAAAATGGTTCCAATAATGGCTGGTATTTATATTTTTATGGGTCTTATCATTATTATAATGAATATTGGCCAACTACCAGGAGCCCTTGCTCTTATATTTAAGTCAGCTTTCAGCCCTCAAGCTATTGCTGGTGGTACTGCTGGTGGTGCTTTCTTAGCTATGGTTAAGGCTGGAGCAGCTAGGGGATGTTATTCTAATGAAGCTGGTATGGGTTCTGCACCTTATGCCCATGCTACTGCTATTACTGACCACCCTGCTAGACAAGGTATGTGGGGAGTTTTCGAAGTTGTTGCTGATACTTTAATTGTTTGTACAATTTCTGTTTTGCTTGTACTTGTTACTGGTCAACATAACAATCCAGAAAATATTGATGTAGCTGTTGAAAGAGCTTTTAATAGCACCTTTGGCCAAGTGGGAACTGCTGTAATTGCCCTTTGTTTATTCCTATTTGTACTTTCTACTATTATAGTGATTGTATTCTATGCTGAAAAACAAGGTGAATACTTATTCGGTACTTTTGTAGGAAAAGTTGTAAGATTTATTGCTTGTGCCATGGTAATTTTAGGTGGCTTTGTGTCATTTAAAAATGCTGGTGTATTCTTAGACTTTACTTTAGGTCTTGTAGTTTTTGTTAACATGGTTGGTATGATTATGCTTAGTGGACAACTTACTGAAATTACTGACGATTTCTTTAAGAATCCAAAATACTATCCAGGAGCAAAAGAAAAATAATTTTTTAGAAAGAGGATTCCTTAAGGATGGATAACAGAGAAAAAGTTTCTTATAAAAAGGAAGTAGGACCAGAGGTCTTTATTTTCCTAGGCCTATTTTTAGGATTTTTTATTTATGTAGGCTCTATTATGGGTGGAGCCAATATGCTTAACACCATGATGTTAACAGCCTATAAACTTTTAATTGATGTATGTTTTTATTTAATGGCAGTTTGTGTTATTGCAGGTGGGATTTCAGGTTTGTTTTCAGAATTTGGAGTTATTGCCTTTATTAACAAGGGTCTTTCTGTTGTTATGAAACCAATTTATGACCTGCCAGGAGCAGCATCTTTGGGGATTTTAAATTGTTTTATGTCTGACAACCCATCGATTTTAGCCCTAGCTCATGACTCAAACTTCAGAAGGTATTTTAAGAAATACCAACTTCCAGCCCTTACTAACCTGGGAACATCTTTTGGTATGGGACTTATAGTTACTACTACTATGGTTGGTCTACCTCTTGCAGATGCACCAAAGGCTGCCTTAGTTGGCCTTTTAGGAGCCATTGTTGGTTCTATTGTGTCTGTAAGGTTAATGATTAGATCTACTAAGGCCTACTATGGAGATGTGGAAATGGTAGAGGTTACTGGCAAGGACATTGTTCCAGAAGGTATGAGAGTTGTTAGAGAAGGCTCTGGGGGCGGAAGATTTATTCAGTCCCTTTTAGATGGAGGCAAGGTTGGAGTAGATATGGGCATGTCCATTATTCCAGGTGTACTTTTGATTTGTACCCTAGTTCTTATGCTTACTAATGGACCTGGTCCTGACGGCCTTTATGACGGCTCTGCCAACCAAGGCATTGGACTTTTACCTCTTTTAGGAGAAAAAATAAACTTTATTATAAAACCACTATTTGGCTTTAGCTCACCAGAAGCTGTGGCAGTTCCTATTACTGCCCTTGGCTCTTCTGGTGCAGCCATAGCCATGGTTACTGACTTAGTAGGAGCTGGCAAGGCCTATGGCAATGACATTGCAGTTTTTACTTCAATTTGTATGTGTTGGTCAGGCTATCTATCTACTCATATTGCAATGATGGATGCCTTAGATACTAAAGAAATGACAGGCAAGGCTATTTTCTCCCACACTATTGGTGGACTTTGTGGAGGAATAGCAGCCCACTTTATTTATATGTTATTAGCATAAAGGAGGACCATGGAAAGGATAGCTTATACTCAGGCCACTATGGAGCTAATAAAAGAAGCCCAAGACCTGGCTATAAAAAATGAAAATCTAGAACTTACAAATCTGCATATTTTATCCTGTATCTTGGCAAATGAAACTTCTAAGCTTCATGGTCTTTTAAGGTCCATGGGTCTACCTCTAAAGCTTTTAGTAGACGACATTGACAGAGCCTTGGAAAGACTAAAATCTCCTAAGGGAGTGACTAAACTTTACCTGTCCAAGTCCTACCAAAGAATGCTTTTAAGTGCCCAAGAAATTTCTAGGACCATGTACGACTCTAAGGTTTCTACTAACCATATGCTCTTGGCGATCTTGAAGGGAGACGACCTGGCTGCAAATTTGGCAGCCAAGTATGGTCTGACCTTTGACAGCTTTCAAGGAGCCTTAATGGACCGTTACAACCAGGACTTAATCGATGGAGTTTCAGTAGAGGCTCTAAAGACCTTGGACAAATACGGCAGAAATCTAACCCAAGAGGCTATAGACGGGAAACTGGACCCAGTTATAGGCAGGGACAAGGAGCTAACATCCTTGATTAGGGTCTTGTCAAGAAGGCTGAAGAACAACCCAATTCTCATTGGAGAAGCTGGCGTTGGCAAGACTGCCATTGTAGAAGGTTTGGTCCAAAGGATTGTGAAAAAGGATCTACCTGACATTTTGCAAGACAAGATAGTCTTTGCCTTAGATATGACTTCTCTAGTTGCTGGAGCCAAGTACAGGGGAGACTTTGAAGAAAGACTCCAAGACGTCTTAGATATAATCAAAGACTCTAATGGCAAGATTATTCTCTTTATAGACGAAATCCACAACATTATCGGTTCAGGGTCTTCATCAGGGACCATGGACACAGCTAATATTTTAAAACCAATGCTGGCTAGGGGAGAAATCCTAACTATAGGAGCCACAACCTTAGACGAGTATAAAAAATATATAGAAAAGGACTCTGCCTTAGACAGAAGGTTCCAAAAAATTCTCATAGAAGAACCTGGAGAAGAAACAACCCTGTCTATTTTAAGAGGCATTAAGTCCAAGTATGAGGCCCATCACAAGGTTACAATTACTGACCAGGCCCTAGTTGAAACAGTAAAACTTTCAAAACGCTACCTGCCTCAGAGAAAATTTCCTGATGTGTGTGTAGATATTATAGATGAATCTGCTGCCCTTCTTCGTATGTATGGAGACCAGATTCCTGTTGAAATTGACCACTTAAAAAGGGAAATCTCCCAGCTAGAAACTGAAAAGGCTCTTTTAAAACTAGAAGACAACAATAAGACGGCTCATAGATTAGAAGATTTAATGAAGCTAATTGATGAAAAGAAAAAGGTCTATCAAGAAAAACTTGGCAACTTCTACCTAGAAAAAGAAAGGCAGGGCAATATAATAAGGCTAAGAACTTCCTTAGACGACTTAGAAAGACAGATTTCTGAAGCCAAGGCCAAGGAAGACTATGACAAGCTAGACCAGTTTATTCAAGAAAAAGAAGCCTTTGAAAAAAGTCTAAGGTCTGAAGAAGCTAGGGGACCCTTTTATAAAATAGACAACCAGGTTACAGTTGACCAGGTAAGGGAAACTGTAGAAACCCTGTCAGGCATGCCCCAAAAGACTACAGCCTATGACATGGAATATTTTTCTAAACTCAGGGCTGATCTAAAGGCCAAACTTGTGGCTATGGATCCCTTAGTTGACAGCCTAGTAGATGCTTATATTAGGTCTAAGGCCAAGGTCCTGAAAAAGACCAAGCCCTTAGGATCCTTTTTGTTAATTGGGCCAGATGGAGTAGGCAAGTCCTATTTCTCAGACTTAATTGCCCAAGAAATTTTTGATGGCAGCCAGTCCTTAATAAAAATGGACATGGGAGAATTTACAGACAAGTCTTCTATAACCAAGCTTTTAGGAGCCCCTCCAGGCTATGTAGGCTTTGATATGGGAGGAGCCTTGTGCGAAAATATTAGGACCCATCCATATTCAGTAGTAGTCTTTGAAAATATAGACAGGGCCCACAAGGACATCTTTTCTACCATAGTAAACATTATAAAAAATGGAAAAATTAAAGACTCCCAAGGCAAGCTGGCAGACTTTACTAACAGCATCCTAGTCTTTACCATTAGTATCAATGGAGACAAGGACCAGGCCTTAGAGGAAGTTTATGCTTACCTGCCTGGAGAATTTTTATCTAGCCAGGACCTAGTTTATTATTTGGAAAAACTGTCTAAGGCTGACCAAGAAAAGCTAGTAAATATAAAGCTAAGAAAATTAGTCCAAGACCTGGCAGAAGAAGATATAAACTTTTCCTATAGCCAGGACCTAGTAGAAACTTTGGCCCAAAGGGCCTTAGATGACCAAGGCAAGGACCAAAGTCTCAATAGAATTATAGAAGACCAGCTGCTAACAGAAATTTCTATGCTATGTATAGAGGGCCAAGATCAAGACCTGCTTAAGGTTTATGGCTACTATGAAGATGGACAAATAAAAGTTAAAATAATAGATTAAGAGGAGGAAAAATGTTTAAATTACCTGTTTTTGAAGGACCAGACTTCAAGGAAGAAAAGTACATTAAAATGCCAGCAGTAAAAACAGAGGCAGTTGAAATAAAAGGGGTAGCCCCTGAAGATTTCTATTTAACTAGCCACATGCCAACTTATTACAAAGTAGGAGACCAATGGATTCTACCAAAACACAACTCTATTAACTGTGTTGCTGTTGTAAAAGATGGAGACGTTGTTGTTACTGAACTTAGGGACCTAGAAGTTGGGGACCAAGTTGTTCTAGGCCATGAAAGAAATGGATCTGAAGGGATCTTACTTTACAAGGAAGGCTTCCCAGATTCAGTTTACCAACAAAAGGGTTGGGCTGTTGAGTCTTCATTCTCAGAAAAATACGACCAACTTTTTGAACTAATGGAACACGAAAGGGACAATGGAGGCTATATTGTTTGGGTTTTAGGACCTTCAGTAGTCTTTGACTTTGATACTAGAAACTCACTGAACAAGTTAGCAGAAAATGGCTACATTAACTGTCTATTAGGGGGAAATGCCATGTGCACCCATGACCTTGAAGGTGGATTTTTAAATACAGCCCTAGGCCAAAATATTTACACCCAAGAAAATGTTCCTCTAGGCCACTACAACCACCTAGACCTTTTAAACGAAGTTAGAACAACTGGCTCAATTAAAAAGTTTATTGAAGATGGCAATGTAAAAGACGGAATAATCAAGACCTTAAATGACATGGACGTGCCTTTTGTTCTATGTGGATCAGTTCGTGATGACGGTCCTCTACCAGAAGTTTATGGAGATACAGACAAGGGACTTTCAGCTACAAAAGAACACCTAGACAAGGCCACCTTAATTATAACTGTTGCAACTATGCTTCACTCTTCATCTGTTGCCAACATGGCTTCAGGTTACAGGGTAAGAGAAGACGGATCTATAACTCCAGTTTATATGTACACAGTAGACATTACAGAAAACGTAGTAAACAAAATTGCTGCAGCTAGAGAAAACATGGCCTTCACACCAATAGTAACCAATGCCCAAGACTTTGTAGTTAACTGTGAAAGAGCCTTGATCCAAGTTGCAGACAAGGAATTCCAAATGGAAGGAAAAATCGAAGAAAAAGAATATATACCAGGAAAAATGGACCAAGGGGAAGGAGAAATATAAGATGAACTTTGAAATGCCAAAATACCACCATCCAAACTTTGAGGAAGAATTTTTCAAAAATGCTCCTAATGTTACAACTGCAGTAGTTGAAAGAGATGGAATTTCTCCAAGAAATTACCACGCCTTATCAGTTTTTCCAGAGTATTTTAAAATCAATGGAAAATGGGTTCTAGCAACTCAATCTAGAATGGACACAGTTTGTGTTGTAAAGGACACTGAAGGCCAAGAAGCAGTAGACATAGTTGAATTTAGAAACCTTAAAAAGGGCGACAAGGTTGCCATTGGTAGAACAGAAGATGGATCAGAAGGAATCTTCGTTTGGACCAAGGGCTTCCTAGAAGCAGAAGACCAAGCTGACACCTTTGCCTTTAGGGAAGGAAGATCTAGAGAAACTGCCTATTCAGTAGACTATGACAACCTTTATGAAGTGCTAAAACACGAAAAAGCCAACAATGGTTACGTAACCCTAGTTATTGGAGCTGCCTTAACCTTAGACAGAGACTCAAGACTAGCCCTAGAAAGACTTATTCGTGAAGGCTATGTTCAAGCCATCTTCTGTGGTACTGAAACAGCTGCCTTTGACCTTGAAAGGGGTATCTTCGATACAGCCTGGGGCCAAAAGGTATTTGACAAGGAACAAAATACTACTAGAAACCTATATGCCACAATTAACCTAGCTAGAAAATACGGCTCAACTAAGGCCCTAGTAGAATCTGGCATGGTAAAAGACGGCTTTGTAAAGGCTTGTATAGAAATGGACGTGCCAATAGTTATGGGTGGAACAATTAGAGACAGACTTTCTCTACCAGAAACCTATAACAATGTATATGATGCACAAAATGCCATGAGAGTTCATGCAAGAAAGACATCTACAATGATAATGATGTCTGCTATACTATTTACTATAGCAACTGGAAATATGACCCCATCTTATAACGAATTTGATGGCCAAGTAAGACCAGTTTATATGTACACAATTGACATTCAAGAATTTGCTGTAAACAAACTTTCTGACAGAGGAACAGTTACAGCAGTTACTATGGTAACTAATGCCCAAGACTTTATTAGAAATGTAGACAGGGCCTTAAATTCTTAAGAGGAGGAAAATATGGAAAAAATCGTTCTTGCTCTTGGAGGCAATGCCCTAGGCAACAGCCCAGAAGAGCAAAAAGAAGCAGTAAAACACACTGCAAAATCTATTGTTGACCTAGTTGAAGCAGGCAAAAAAATAATAATATCCCATGGCAATGGCCCACAAGTAGGAATGATTAACTTGGCCTTTGATGCAGCAGGAAAAACAGAAGCCAAGACACCTGCTATGCCTTTCCCAGAATGTGGAGCAATGAGCCAGGGCTATATAGGCTACCACCTACAAAATGCCATAGAAAACGAACTAAAGGCCAGAGGCCACAAGAAAATGGTTGCTACCATAGTTAGCCAAGTTTTAGTAGACCCTGAAGACCCAGCCTTTGAAAATCCAACAAAGCCAATTGGTTCCTTCTATTCCAAGGAAGAAGCTGACCAAATGGCTAGCCAAGGCCTAGTATTTAAAGAAGATGCAGGTAGGGGCTACAGAAGAGTAGTAGCATCTCCAAAACCTGTAGACATTGTGGAAAAAGATGCCATTAAACTTCTTTATGACAAGGACTGTATAGTTGTTGCAGGAGGCGGCGGTGGTATTCCAGTAATTGAAAAAGACGGAGGTCTTACAGGAGTTGCAGCAGTAATAGACAAGGACTTTACTTCTGCAAAACTAGCTGAATTAGTAGATGCAGATGCCCTTATAATCCTAACAGCAGTAGAAAAAATTGCCATTAACTTTGGCAAGGAAAACGAAGAGTGGTTAGACCAAATATCCGTAGAAGATGCCTACAAGTATATAGATGAAGGCCACTTTGCTCCAGGATCAATGCTACCAAAAGTTCAAGCAGCCATTAGCTTTGCTAAGACCAAGGAAGGCAGAGAAGCCCTAATCACCTCCCTTGAAAAGGCAGCTGAGGCCCTAGACGGCAAGACAGGAACCACAATAAAAATGTAAAAGTTAAGGCAGGAAGGAAGACTTATTGCCTTTATTTTCTAAAAAATATTTTAACTGAGATTTAACAAGGCCTTTATTGGCTGGCAATAAAAATTTTTTACAGTGGATTTACTAGAAAAAGGAGGAGCCCAATGAACCAAGGACCTATAATAGTAAATCCTAAAGTCTTTGAAGACCTAGGACCAGAAAAAATTCAAAAAGCAAAGACCAAAGAAGACAAAAAGAAAAAACTTGCTGATTCAGACCTAGTAGTCTACACCCTAGATGAGATTAGAGAAGCTATCTTTGACTAGCTAAGATATATTTTTAATTAATTCAAAATCCCCTGAAAGTCATATATAATAGACTAAAAGGGGGACCAAGATGAACGTAGAAAAAATTAAGGAAATGGAAGAAATCCTAGACAGACACCAAGATTTAATAAATCAGTTAGACCAGCTTTTATTTGTCTATGAACAAGGTCAAGAAGACTATGACAAGCTAAGGGACTACTATTTTAGCCAAGAATATTTAGACGACTTTGAAGAAATTGACAAAAATGGAATTCCTGCAGGCCTAAAATGTGGCGTTCTTTCAGAAGATGGAATTTATAACCTTATTGGAGAAAACTTCCACCTTGCTATTAGCATGTTAGAATTGGCTACAAAAATTTTAAAAAACCATTAAGACTGAAAAATTTTTTAGGTCAATAAGAGTCCTTGTTATAAGTATAAATGAGGATGGAACAATGAAAATACTAAAAGAAATAGGATTAATGCTTGTAACAGCTCTAATCACAGCCTTTGTACTCTATAATACTGTATCCTTAGTTACAGGAATTAGGGTAGACCTATTAAGAGAATTTGATAGCTTATTAAGACTTATAGGAATTTCTATAATTATAAGTATTAATATATTTATTTATAGGGAAATAAAATCTATTGAAAAATAAAAGCCATAAAAATACCAAGGATCAACTTAGTCCTTGGTATTTTCCTTTTCTATCTTATTGTGCAGATTCAATGGTGCCGCCGCCAACTACATAATCATCTAAATAGAAGACTGCAGCCTGGCCAGGTGTTACTGCCCTAACCTTGTCTTTAAATTGAATTTTAATTTTTCCATCTGCTAGGGGAGAAATTATTGCATCAGTTGCCAGTTGAGAATATCTAGTTTTCACCTTAACTTCCATTGGTCCATCTAGGCTTTCCATATAAATTAAATTAACTTCATTTACTAGGGCTTCCTTAGAATAAAGGTCAGACTCTTCTCCTATAACTACTAGGTTTTTCTTTGGGTCAATGGCAACTACATAGGCAGGCTTGCCTAGGGCTAGGCCTAGACCCTTTCTTTGGCCAATGGTATAGTGGGTATGGCCTAGGTGGTCTCCTAAAATATTGCCTTCTAGGTCTACAAATTTTCCTGGGCCTGGATTTATATTTAATTCTTCTCTAATATATTTTTCATAGTCTCTATCTGGAATAAAACAAATATCTTGAGAGTCTTTTTTGTGGGCTACTTCAAGCTTCCCATCTTCAGCCAGTTGTCTAGCCTGGTCCTTGTTAAGGCCTTCCATAGGGAAAATAACCCTAGACAGTTGGTCTTGGTTTAGGCCATAAAGGACATAGGTTTGGTCCTTTTTCGGGTCAGAAGACTTTCTTAGTAGGTATCTGTCCTTGGCCTCATCATATTCCACTTTGGCATAGTGGCCAGTAACGATTCTGTCATAGCCCATTTCCTTGGCTATATCTATTAGCTTGGCAAATTTAATATAACGGTTACAGTCTATACAAGGGTTGGGAGTCTGGCCCTTTTCGTAGGTCATGGCAAATTTGTTTATTACCTTGGCTATAAATTCCTCCCTATAGTCTAGGCTGTAGTGGGGGAAGCCTAGGCTTTCAGCCACCTTCCTTGCATCTTCTAGGTCAGCTGTTTGGCCACAGGCCTTAGAAGTAATATCCTTGTTGTCATAAAGTCTTAAGGTAGCTCCTGCCACTTCATAGCCTTGGTCTACCATTAATAGGGCGGCTACAGAGCTGTCTACACCACCAGACATGGCTATAAGCACCTTGTTGTTAAAATCTTTTTTCATTCTATCTTCCTTTTTTATAAAGCTTTAGCAAAAAAAAGAAGCTTTACTAGCTTCTAATTTTTCTTTAGCTTTTCTTTTTCTATACAATCCTTACATAATCCTTTTAAGTAAATGTCTTGACTATCTACTTCATACCCATCTATGCTAGTAGTATCTATGTTTAGGGAATTTATATTTAGGTCTTGGATTTTCCCACAGGCCCTGCACACAAAATGGGCATGGTCTTCAAGGACCATTTCATAATGAACCTCTGTATTATCTAAATTTATTTCCTTAATAATGCCCTTATTTAAAAATAACTTTAAATTATTATAGACAGTAGCCTTAGATATAGTAGGTAGTTTTCTAGACAAATCTACAAAAATCTTATCTGCTGTAGGATGTATGTGGTTTTCTTTTAAGTATTTTAGCATTAAAATTCTTTGGGAAGAAGGACGGATGTTATTTTCTTCCAAAAATTTGCCGTAGTTTTCAAATCTAGTCATTATTCCACCTCTATTCTTTTTAATATTATAATGATTCTAAGATATATAGTTAATATTATATGATAATTGTTATTAGTTGTCAACAAGTAGTCAGCAGGACCAGGCCTAATTTTCCCATAGGGAATTTCCTTTTTACAGATACAGATTATAAGGATTAATGCTCTTGTCACTTACAATTAATATAAATATGTTGTATAATAGACTATGGAAAAATTTTCGAAAGATAGGTAAATTATGGACAAGAAAGAAACTACATTGATGCAAGAAATTGGATCTTGGATAATGGTTATAGTAACTGCTGTTATCCTAGCATTTTTTATAAAAACATTTATCTTCAATACAGTACAAATCGATGGACCATCTATGAATCCAACCTTGGAAAATGGAGACAGGCTTATTACCTTAAAGCTTCATTATTTTTTTAAGTCGCCTACTAGGGGAGATGTAATAGTCTTTAAATCTCCAATTGAACCTGGCAAGGAATACATTAAAAGGGTAATTGGCGTAGAAGGAGACGAAGTTAGAATTGAAGACGGTCTAGTCTATGTAAATGGAAAGAAAGTAGAAGAGACCTATATAGAAGAAGATATTTATACCTTTATCCAAGACACAGACAGGTGGAAGGTTAGCAAGGATATGATCTTTGTCCTAGGAGACAATAGACAGGTGAATAAGTCTATAGACTCTAGGTACTTTGGAGAAATTCCAGTAAGCTCAGTAGACGGCCAGGGAGTCTTCAGGTACTATCCATTTAACAAAATAGGACTGATCCACTAGAAAGGAAACTATGAATATACAAATTTTTGGCACAAGCAAATCCTTTGACACAAAAAAGGCTGAAAGATTTTTTAAAGAGCGAAACATAAAAGTTCAGCTTATAAACATAAAAGAAAAGCCCATGTCTAAGGGAGAACTAACATCAGTAGTAAATGCCCTTGGAGGCTTAGACAAAATAATTGACCCTAAGGCCAAGAACAAGAATGCCCTAGCCCTAATCCAGTATTCACCAGAAGACACTAAGTTTGAAAAAGTACTGGAAAGACAAGAAGTGCTAAAACTTCCAATAGTTAGAAACAAACAAAGGGCCACAGTGGGCCTAGACGAAAAGACCTGGACCCAGTGGATAAATGAAAAATAGAAATATTAAGAGAAGACTTTGTTAGGCTTAGTCTTCTTTTTTTGTTAACTTAAGGAATAAAAAAAGACTTAAGAGTTTACAATGCTCCTAAGTCTTTTTCTCTTTTATTTATTAATTGCTTCAAATACTTTGTTATAGACAATGGCAACTAAAACTACAGTTAAGATTATTTCTGGGATCATATATGTTGCATTATAGCCTAGGGAATATCTCCAAACGTTCATTCCCTCTGGGGCATAATCTCCCCAAACTATAACTCCTGCTAGGACTAACATTACAAATCTCATTAGGCCTCCAACAAAGGCTCCTCCTAAGGCTCTTTTTAAATCCTTTTTAGGAGTGTGGAAGATTCCTGCTAGGCCCATCATACCAAAACCTAGAACATAGTCTAGAACAATTGACGCTGGATTAAGAACTATGCCTCCTAGGATAAATTGTAGGACCCCATAGGCACAGGCTGCGAAAAATCCATCTTTAAGACCATAAATAATTGCAAATAAAATAATGGGAACCATAGACCCAGCGGTGATGGAACCACCTTGAGGCATTTCTAAAACTTTAACATAGGACAAAACAGTAGACAAGGCAATCATAAGGCCGGCCATTACTATTTTCTTTGTAGTACTTTCTTTCATTTTCTCCTCCTTGCCAGGTAACAAAAAAACTACTTGGACAATGCAAGTAGTTAAAAGCAAAAAAATAGTTACTTCGCTACGACGGCATTATCCGTATCAGCTTATAAGGGTCGAGATCTAAATCTCCTCTCAGCCTTTGCTCCCCTGGACTAATATTATATTGATATACTTAGTATAGGCCTAAAAATAAAAATTTTCAAGTAAAATTATTTATTTAATATATTTTCTATAAGGTCCCTAGCTTCTTTTAGGTCCTTGGCCATATAAGTAGCCTTGGAAAAATCATTGTCAGCTGTATAAGAATTTGGAATAGCTATACAAGGAATGCCAGCCCTGTAAGAGGCTATAACCCCTTTTTCTGCATCTTCAAGGGTAATACAGTCCTCTGGATCTAGGCCCAGTTTTTTTGCAGCTAAAAGCCAGACTTCTGGATCAGGCTTTCTCTTTTTCACATCATCAGCAGACAGAAAAAATTCCATATATCTTTCCAAATCCAAAGCCTTTAAAATAAATTCTACATCAAAACCCTTAGAGGCAGAAGCAACTGCCATAGGAATCTTGCCATAAAAATGCTCAACAAAATCGTGAACATAGGCCATAGGATAAAGGTCTGTATGAAGGTAGTCTTCATAATAGACATTCTTAATGGCCCTAATAGCATCAGCAGAAATATCTGAGCCTAAAATTTTTAGAACATCTTCTGTACCATGGCCAATTTGGATCCAGTGTTTTTTATAAAAGTCGTCAGAAATTTCCATGCCCTTTTCCTTAAAGGCTTGTTGAAAAGCCTTCATGTGCAGTCTTTCTGTATCGGAAATCAGGCCGTCTAAGTCTAAAATTATTCCTTTAATCATCATATCACCTAATTCATTGTATAAAAAAAGCAGCTATATTTCAAGCTGCTAGATGGAGGTGGTAGCCAGATTTGAACTGGCGATAAAGGTGTTGCAGACCTGTGCCTTACCACTTGGCGATACCACCACAGGAACTTTATAATAACATACTTATATTCAATTATCAAGACTTTACAAGGAAAAAGTTAAAAATTTTTCAAGAAAATTTTAAGCTTTTGTAAAGTAAAATTAGCCAAGACTTTTCATCAAAAAAGAGGCCATTGTGCCTCTCTTTTGTTTTATTAATTTTAGGGAGAAAATTAATTGCTGTCTTTTTAGACTAAATGAAATCGCTTACATTTGGGGAACGATTTCCTTACCGTTCTATTACATGATACAAAAAATACAGGCACTTGTCAAGAAGAAAATAAAAAAGATTTTATCTGCTACAAACAAGGAATTAAGAAGGATAAAGGGGATTTTTATAAAAATTTTCTTTTATTTTTTATTTATAAACAAAGAAAAGCCTATAATTTCTAGTTTACGTTTGCAAGGCCAAGAATTAAGGAAATTTTCAAATTTTAATAAGCCTTAAATTATTTATAGCTAAAACTTGTTACTTTATTGTAACTTGTAATTTTTCTAGAGGCATGGTATTTTATAGACAAGAGGAGTGTATGGATAGTACCCATACACTAAGGAGGGATATGGATGTACAAATTAGATTTTGCCAGTAAGATTCCCATATACCAACAAATTGTAGACCAAACTAAGGGAGCCTTAGCCAAGGGTTACTTCCAAGAAGGAGACCAACTTCCTTCTGTAAGAGACCTGTCAAAGGATCTGTTAGTAAACACTTCTACAATTACTAGGGCCTATAAGGAAATGGAAAACCTAGGCCTAATCCAAACTGTTGTTGGCAAGGGAACCTTTATTAGCCTTGACCAAAAGAAATTAGAATGGGAAAGGGAAAAGCTCTTGGAAAAATTAGAGGAGCTTTTGCAGCAAACTATATTTTTTAATATTTCCCTGGATCAAATAGGGGAAATCTACAATCGAATTAAGGAGGACCAAAAATGATACTAGAAGTAAAAAATATTTCCAAGTCCTTTGATGGCAAAGTGGTTTTGGATGATATTTCTTTTGATCTTGTTGAAGGAAATATTTATGGTCTAGTTGGAAGAAATGGAGCAGGCAAGACTACTCTTTTAAAAATCCTAGCCAGGATTATAGATCCAGATGGAGGCAGGGCCTATATAGATGTGAAAGACTATTTTGACTATCCACAACTTTTACAACACCTTGCCTTTTTGCCAGATAGGTTTGATTTTTTTGCTTACAATACAGGTCTTAAGGCCATGGAATATTACCAAATACTTTATCCTAACTTCAACAGGGACTTTGTTATAAATGAAGCCAAGAAGCTAAAGCTAGATTTAAAGAAAACTATTAAGACCCAATCTAAGGGCAACAAAACCCTACTTGGACTTTTAATGGTTTTGGCAAGTGGGGCCCAGTTTTTACTTGTAGACGAAACTCTAGATGGTCTTGATGTTTTAAATAAAAAGGCCATTATCCAGTACCTACTAGGAGCCAGCCAAGAAGGAAGGACTGTTTTGATTTCAACCCACCAGCTTACTGAACTTCAAGGCATAGCAGACCAAGTTTTTTATATAGGCTTAGATGGAAAAATCCAAGGAGTGGACAAGGACAAGGACCTAGATTTTCAAAAGATCCAAGTTGTTGTAAAAGACAAGCTGCCTCAAGAAATTTTAGACCAGGTTATTGTTAAGGATCACCTAGGCAGGGTCTACACTGTTCTTATGGCTGGCAAGGAAGAAGAAGTAGTTAGAAAACTGGCTAGAGAAGAAATTGTTCAGTTTGACATTTTGCCTCTACAAATTGAAGATAGATTTTATTTTGAAAGAGGAAGGGAGGAAGACCATGAAAGACTTTAATAGGATATCTAAAATACTTTTAAAGAGAAATGGATTTTGGTTAGGTCTCTTGTTTTTGGTAATAATAATTAACAGCTTTTTTTCTGTTAAAACTGACATAAAAACTATAACCCGCCAAATTGGTAGACCCTTAATTGCTTTAGAACAAGTTCTTGAAGACCAAATTAACTATGACTTTTATGAGACCTATGAGGAGCAATTAAGAAAGAAATATCCAGACAAGCTGCCAGCAAATATCTATGAAGAATATGACGCTTACTATGAACAGGCTATAGAAGCCTACAAAAAAATAAATGCAGACAGAGATAAATATAAACAAGGAGAAAAAATTTGGCTTGAAGAAAGAATAAGGGAACTTGAAGATAGAATAGGTGTCTATGAAGGTTTATTTAGAGAAAATGACTTTAGAAATGAAGAGCTAGGCATAGTAAAGGGGAAAATTTCCTTGGGCAAAAGAATAGAAAATTCAATTACTGGAGCAATGATATTTTCTGCTGTCTTAGGTATCTTGTTTACTTCTATGGAACACCTAACTCCTTATTATGACTTTACTAGAATGTTTCCATGGTCTTCTAGCAAAACCTACTTGTATAAGTTAGGCCTAGGAATAATCATAACAAGCTTGGTCAATTTGGTCTTTATTGCTATGACAGCCTTTATGTGGAATACTTCATATTTGTCTGAGCTACTATTAAATACAGACCTTGTTTCAAGTATTTTTCACAGCCTAGCTAGGAACGCCATGTTTTATACAGCTATTGTGGCCCTAGGAACTGTGGCAGGAAATATTTTTGGCCATATAGGTATGTTAATAATTGGCCTTTTAGGACCTTTCTTGTTAAAATCTGATTATGCAATGATGAGGGATATTCTTGGCCTTAGTCTTTCAAGTTCAGCGCCAATATTGAAGTTTGTAGAAAGTATTCGCCATACTATTTTCTATCCACTCTATTCGCCAATGGAGTCTTTCTTCTCTAATGAAAGGCTAATGACCATAGGCTTAGTTCTTTATACTATAATAATTTTTGGTCTAGGCTTGTACTGGTCTAAGACTGCCAAGGCAGAAAGAACAGGTATGTTAGTCTTGAAAAAGGGCTTATCTAACTACGCCTTTTTCTTGGCAGTAGTAACTACCCTTGGCTTTGTTGGCCAAATGAACCTATACGTCTTTGAAATATCTAGGCCAGTTAGCCTTATAATTCATCTAATCTTAGGCTATGTAATCTATAGGTTCTACAAGATTCTATTTAATATCAAAATTGGAGTATAGATAAAAAAGAAAAAGAACCTGGACATTAAGTCTAGGTTCTATTTTAAATTCTCTTTGATTTTCATAAAGATGTTAACATTGTGACTTTTGCCCACTATAAAGTCCTTGTCTCCAATGGAGATTATTGGACTTGCATATTCTTTTAGTAGGTCTGATACTTTTTCATAAGGGCTCATGTCGTCTGCTTTTATGTCTACAAAGTCTAAGCTGATTTGGTCTTTTATATCTGTTCCTTCTAAGAACTTTTTTAATTCCAAGTAAGACTCGTATTGGCTGGCGTCCCTGTTTGGGTCCTGGCTAATACCACAAGTTTTTGTGCCTGGCAAGAAGTTTTCCCTGGATCCGAAATATAATACTTTCATATTAATAAATTGGGCAGTAGCTGATTTCTGCCTCAAAATCCTCGTCTGTAGTGCTGATATTATTTATTTTTGCCAGGTATTTTATAATATCATCTGATTCATAAAGAACCTTATCTCCAATTAAAAGGGCAGGGACTTGTTCTTCCCCTCCTAGTCTTAGAAGGTCTTTTTTGTTTTCTTCTTGACCAATATTTAACATCTTAATATCTAAGTGGTGCTTGTCTATAAAGCTCAAAACTTTTTGGCAGTATGGACAAGTGCCTATTTCAAATAGGGCTAAGTTTTCCATTGTCTAATCAACTCCTTTTAGTGTTTGTCTTCTTTGGCCTTGGCCTCCCAGTGGATTACCACAGCTATGGTCACACGAATAAGAACTAGGGCTGCAATATGGCCTAGGCTTTGGAAAGAATCTGCTAATAAAGTCATTAAAATTTCTCCAGCTAAAAAGATTTCCAAGGCCTTGGCTAAGCCAGCACCTAAGCTTTGATCATGGTCAGCTGCAGAAAAATTAAATCTGTTGGCCACAAGATTTTTCACTGTTCTGAAAATAGAAATTACTATTACTATAACTCCTAGGATTTCAACTAATAAGGCTAGAAAGTAAACAAAAGAGGCAAAAGGCTCGTGGACTAGGCTTGTTAACTTACTTAAAAAATTCATTTTTTCACCTCGATTTTATAAATTTCCTTAATGATTATATCATATTTAGAAAAATATAAAAGAATATTAAGCTAAAGTCAAAAAGCACCTAGCTATAAGACCTTAGACAAAAAGTCCTGGGTCCTAGGATTTTCTGGATGATTAAAGACTTGGTCAGGACTTCCAGCTTCTAAGACCTGGCCTTGGTCCATAAATAATATCCTAGTTCCAACTTCTCTAGCAAAGGCCATTTCATGGGTTACTACAACCATGGTCATGCCCTCTTGGGCTAGGGTCTTCATTATATCTAAGACTTCTCCAACCATTTCTGGGTCCAGGGCTGAAGTAGGTTCATCAAAAAGCATTAGCTTTGGTTCCATGGCCAGGGCCCTAGCTATGGCTATTCTTTGTTTTTGGCCACCTGATAGGGAAGCAGGGAAGGCTAGCTTTTTGTCTGCTAGGCCTACTTTTTCCAAAAGGTCCATGGCCTTTTTCTCAGCCTGGTCAGCTGAAAGCTTTTTTATTAGTTTAGGGGCTAGGGTCAAGTTGTCCAAAACATTTAGGTTATTAAAAAGGTTAAAGGACTGGAAGACCATGCCCATTTTTTCCCTAACTTGGTCGATATTTACATCTTTTCTAGTAATTTCTTGGCCGTCAAAGAAGATTTTTCCAGCACTTGGCTCCTCTAATAGATTAAGACATCTTAAAAAAGTAGATTTGCCAGAGCCAGATGGTCCTATGATTACTAGGACTTCACCTCTTTGCACTTCTTCATTTATACCCTTTAAAACTAAATTATTCCCAAAAGATTTTTTTAAATTTTCAACTTTAATCATTGGCTAGTCTCCTTTCTAAAAGTCCCATGGCCTTAGACAGTGAAAATGTCATTATAAAATAGATCAAGGCTGCATAGACAAAGGGCTTGGTAAATTGGTAGGTAGAAGAAGAAATGCTTTTTCCAGCATACATTAGCTCTGCTACTCCAACTGTATAAGTAATTGACGATTCCTTAATCAAGGTTATAAATTCATTGACCAAGGCTGGCAGAATATTTTTTATAGCCTGAGGCAGGATAATTTTTTTCATGGCCAGGCTTTTGTTTAGACCTAGGGACCTGGCTGCTTCCATTTGGCCCTTGTCAACAGAATTTATGCCTGATCTAATTATTTCTGCAACATAGGCTGCAGAGTTTAAGGAAATAGATAGGGAACACAAAAACATTGGCGCCTTTAAAAAGGCCAAGGAGTCTGGGATAATTTGTTTTAGGCCAAAATAAACTATCATTATTTGGACTAGCATTGGAGTTCCTCTAACAATTTCTATATAGGCAGAGGACAAGAAATTAAATAATTTATTTTTTGAAGTTTTCATTAGGGCTAAAAGTATTCCAAAGCTTAGGCCTAGAATTACTCCAACTATAGACAGCTGGATGGTAGTAAGTGCCCCTTGCATATAGCTGGCCCCATATTTTGACAAAAAGTCTATTTGATTATTAATAAAGTTCATAAATTCTCCTTTAAAAAAGTCCCTAGGCTGATCTAGGGACTATGAAATTTTATTTTCCAGCTTGGCTGGTTGAAAGTTCTATATACTCATCTAACCACTCTTGGATAGTGGCAGAATCTTTTAGATCTTTAATTATTTGAGAAATCTTGTCTCTTAGGTCATCTTGGTTTTTGTTTAAGGCAACTGCAAAACCATCTTCGTCTTCAAGGTCTGCAAGTTCTACTATGGCTAGGCCATCTGTAATTGCTGCAAATTGTTTGGCAGGAATTTCTGAAAGGAAGGCTACGTCAATGGACTTATTTTTCAGCTGTTCAATAAGGACGTTGTTTAGGTCATAGCCAAAAACATTTGATCCATATTTTTCGCTGGCTAGGCCTTGTTGGGTAGAACCTAGTTGAGTTCCAATTTTTTTACCTTCAAGGTCTGCAAAGCTTGTGTAGCTGTCCTTGTTTTCTTCTAGGACCAAAAGTACTTGGCCACCTTGGTAGTAAGGATCTGAAAAGTCCACTTGTTCCATTTTTTCTGGACTGGCTGCCATGCCTGCAATTACTAGGTCTATGTCATCTACCATCAATGACCCTACTAGACCTTCATAGGCCATGTTTTTTATTTCCAGTTCAACTCCAAGTTCTTCTGCAATTTTCTTGGCCAGTTCAATATCTACGCCTACATATTCCTCGCTGCCACTATCATGGGAAATCCATTCAAATGGTGGATAGTCAGCTGATGTACCTACAACTAAGGTCCCCTTGTTTTGGATTTTTTCTATGGCAGAAGTTGTTTCATTTCCTTGATCTGCTTGTTGGCCCTCTGTCTTACAGGCAACTAGGCCTAGACCTAAAACAAGGATAAGTAAAATATTTATAAATTTTTTCATATTCTTTACCTCCATTAGTCCCATCTGAGATAAAACATAAGCTAAAGCCTTAAAGAAAAATTGGGAAGACCAGATCCATTGCTTTTAAGTTAAATCAAATCTAAGACAGGGCTCAATAAATATTTTTAAAGACCATTATATAGGAAGGGCCAGTAGAATGCAATGAAAACTTTGAAATAAATCAGTTTTTTTAAAGAATTTTTAATGACAGTAAATTTTTTCAGGTCATAAGTCTACTTATAAGTCAAAAATATTGGTCTGCTGTGATCCTTATGTTATAATTGGGTAAAATGAAGCTATAAGGTCTTAATAAAGACCTATATGGATAGTATTTTTTAGGAGGAAAGTATGAAAAGAATTTTATACCTAGGACTTGCCCTTGTTTTAGTCCTATCTTTGGCAGCTTGTTCAAATACTGAAAAAGCTCCTGAAGAAAACCAAGAAGCTGGAACAAGTACTCCAGTTGAAGAAAACAAGAATGAAGCAGGAACAGAAGCTTCAGACCTAGACTTTGCAGGTAAGACCCTAAGAGTAGCTGGCCTTGATGGTGGCTATGGAACTGAAGGTTGGATGAAAGTTATTGAAGGTTTTGAGAAGCTAACTGGAGCCAAGGTTGAAGCTCAATTTGAAAAGAACATCTATGAAGTTATTAGACCAGAAATCCAAGCTGGCAATGCTCCTGATGTAATTTATAATTCACTTAACCAAGAAACTGCCTTAACTGAAACTATGATTAAGGAAGAAATGGTTATGGATATTACTGATGTTTTATCTATGAAGGTTCCTGGAGAAGAACAAACAGTAGGAGAAAAAATTGCTCCTGGCTTTACTGATACAGCAGTTACAAATCCTTATGGAGACGGAAAAACTTATTTGGCTCCATTGTTCTATTCACCAACAGGACTTTGGTACAACCAAGCCATGTTTAAAGAAGCAGGAGGCAAGTACGACCTTCCACAAACTATGGACGAATTTTTAGCCCTAGGTGAAGAAGCGAAAAAAGACGGCATAGCCCTATTCACATATCCAACAGCAGGTTACTTCGATACCTTTACCTTTGCTATGATATATGAAGTTGGTGGACCAGAATTATTTGAAAAATTAATGAACTATGATGCAGATGCTTGGGCCAACGAAGCCACACCAATTTTCCAAAATTTTGCAAGCATTTTAGACTATGTTCATCCAAATACAGTGGCTCAAGCCAACAATGAATCCTTTACCCAAAACCAATTAGCTGTTATGAAAAACGAAGCCTTATTTATGCCAAATGGTACTTGGATTGTAGGAGAAATGGCAGATGCTCAAGGAGTTGCTGAAGGCTTTAAGTGGGGTTTTATGCCTCTACCATCCATTGATGGCTCAGACAGATATGCCTATTCTTGGTTTGAACAAGCCTTTATTTCAAAAGACACTAAGGAAGCAGACCTTGCCAAGGCCTTTATAGCCTACCTATATTCTGATGAGGCGACTAAGGCCTTTATAGAAAATGGTGGAGCTGTTCAACCTATAGTTGGAGCAGAAGATTTAATTGAAGATGAAGACTCAAAACTTTTCTTCTCAATTTATTCTGATGGAGCTAAGGCTGCTATGGGTGGCTGGGCTGCAGCACCTGCAGTAGAAGGAGTTTCTATAGCTGATTCTCTATTTGAAGCTGTTAACTCAGTTGCCAATGGAGACATGACTGTAGAAGAGTGGCAAGCTGGAGTTGTAGAAGCTGCTACAAAAATCTCCCAAGCCATAGAGGCTCAATAAGAAAGACTAAAAAGGCGGCTATAGGGTCGCCTTTTTTTAAAGTATAAGAGAGGAAGATGAAAATGAAAAAGACCAAGGGCCAGGGATCCTTTATATTTTTTAGTTTATTGCCGGCCTTTTTATTATATATAGTTTTTATGTTGGTTCCTACTATTAATGTGTTTAGGGAGTCTTTATATAAGACAGGAGGTCTGTCAGGAAAAAGAACCTATGTAGGCTTAAATAACTTTAAGTTACTTTTTGCAGATCCTCAATTTGTTAGAGCCTTTCAAAATACTGTTTTTTTAATAGTTATAGTGACTATTATTACCATGGTCATGGCCATATTTTTTGCAGCTATACTTACTAGGGAAAACTTAAAGGGAAAAAACTTTTTTAGAATAGTTTTCTATATACCAAATATTTTATCTATAGCAGTTGTAGCATCTATTTTTGCTGCAGTTTATGGCATGGATGGAGGTCTTATAAATGGCTTTTTCAGATTGGTTAAGGACAGCCACACTAATATTCCATTTTTAGGAGATAGACAATTAGTAGTTTATTCAATTGGAGCAGCTATGGTTTGGCAGGCTATAGGCTACTATATGGTTATGTATATGTCCACTATGAGCCAAATTCCCAAACAACTTTATGAGGCAGCTAACCTAGACGGAGCTTCAAGGCTAAGGCAGTTTTTCGATATAACCCTGCCCTTGTCTTGGGAAACTGTTAGGACTACTCTAACTTTTTATGTTATTTCTAACATTAATATAGCCTTTCAAATTATTAAGGCCTTAACTGGTGGAGGACCTAATGGAGCCTCTTTAACCTTGCTCAATTACCAATATGAACAGGCCTATACTAATTCTGCCTATGGCTATGGTTTGGCTATAGGTGTTGTAGTTTTCTTATTTTCCTTTATTTTGACAGCCATAGTTCATCAGCTTACTAAGAGAGACCTTATCCAGTATTAGGAGGAAGACTATGAAAGATTCTAATAAACTTTATAAATTTTTCGTGTATTTTTGTTTCCTAGTCTTTGGCCTGTCTATTTTAATTCCAGTGGCCTGGGTCTTTATGGCTTCAATAAAATCCAATCCTGAATTTTACAAGGGACCTTGGGACCTGCCTCAAGGCTTTTATTACCAAAACTTTATAGATGCCTGGACTGGGGCCAAGATGGGAGCCTATTTACTTAATTCAGTAATTGTTACTGCCAGTGCCCTAGGTATTTTGTTGCTGGTGGCACTTCCTGCTGCCTATGTTCTGGCTAGAATGGACTTTAAGGGCAAGAGCTTTTTAAAGACCTTAATGAAGGCTGGCCTTTTTATAAACCTATCTTATATAGTTATTCCAATTTTTATTATGGTTAAAGATTGGACCAAGGCTTTTAATAATTCATTTTTGGCTGAAATTTTTCAGTCCTTTAGCCTTCTTAACAACCGTTTTGTTTTGGCCCTAATTTATGCAGCAACAGCCATACCCTTTACTGTATATTTGCTTAGTAATTTTTTCTCTTCAATTTCTAAGTCTTATGAGGAGGCTGCCTATATAGATGGGGCAGGTTATTTTAGGACCATGGTGGACATAATAATTCCCATGGCCAAGCCAGCTGTTATTACAGTAATTCTTTTTAACTTTTTATCTTTTTGGAACGAATATATACTGGCACTGACCCTGATGACTAACGAGAAGATGAGGACCCTGCCAGTTGGACTTATAAATCTTCAACAAGCAGCCAGGGGAGCAGCCAACTATGGCAGACTTTATGCAGGTTTGGTACTTGTTATGCTGCCAACTTTGATACTCTATATACTGGTACAAAAACAATTAACTGAAGGAATGATGGTAGGAGGAGACAAGGGCTAATGAAAGCTTATAAAAAATCAAAAACCAAGGGAAGACTAACTCTTCCAAGTGAAGAAAACTTTTATGACCAAACAATTGAAATGATAGAAAGACTGGGAGCAGATGCTATTAGAGATTCTGACGGAACTAAACTGCCAGATGATATCAAGGACCTGGAAGGGGTGGATATTTATACCACTTACTTTACAGCTAGGGGAGACAATTCCTTTGCTGCCTCTGTACCCTTTGAATGGTCTAGGTACTACTTGCTGTCTGATTTTGTAACGGCTACTTGTGACCAAGTGGAAATAGACTTTACAAGGGACTACTACAAGGAACAAATTAAGCCAGACTATGACTATGACCCAAAAGTTTGGTGGGAGGTTATAGACAGGACTACAGGCCAAGTTGTAGACCCAAAGGACTGGCAGGTCAACCAAGAGACTAATATTGTTACCATTAAGGCCCTTCCCTTTCACCAATATAGTGTGACCTTTTTGGCCTATGGGATTTGGGACCCAGTTCATATGTACAACTACATTACCAACTCTTGGACAGATGTGCCTAAGGATATTCCCTTTGACATTAGGTATCCAAGGTCCAATGAATATGTGGAAAAGATTTTTGAAAAGTGGTTAGAAGAAAATCCTAAAACTGATGTTGTAAGGTTTACTACTTTCTTCTACCAATTTTCTCTAATCTTTAATAGGCTAGGCCTAGAAAAGCACGTAGACTGGTTTGGTTATACAAATTCTATTTCTCCAGAGGCTATGAAGGCCTTCGAAAAAGAATATGGCTACAGGCTAAGACCAGAAGACATTGTAGATGAAGGCTACTACAATTCCACCTTTAGGGTTCCATCTAAGGCATTTTTAGACTATATAGACTTTACTTCTAAGTTTGTGGCTCAAAGGGCAAAAAGGCTAGTAGACATGGCCCACAGCCACGGCAAAAAAGCCATAATGTTCTTAGGGGACCATTGGATTGGAGTGGAACCTCATGGCAAGTACTTTAAGGACATTGGCCTTGACGGAGTTGTAGGTTCAGTTGGAGATGGAGTAACCTTAAGACTAATTTCCGACATTGATACTCCAATGACTGAAGGAAGATTCTTGCCTTACTTTTTCCCAGACACCTTTTATGAAGGTAACGACCCAACTATAGAAGCCAAGGACAACTGGATCAAGGCTAGGAGGGCCTTGGTTAGGTCGCCATTAGATAGGATTGGCTATGGAGGCTATATGTCTTTGGCCTACAAGTTTCCAGATTTTATAGACTATATCCAAGGGCTGGCAGATGAGTTTAGGGATATTTATGACACAGTAAGTAAGGGCACAGCCTACAAGTTTGCAAAAGTTGCCATCTTAAATTCCTGGGGGAAACTTAGGACCTGGGCCCCTTATACAGTAGCCCATGGCAAGAAGTATAAACTTTCTTATTCCTATATGGGCATGTTAGAAGCCTTGGCTGGTATGGATGTAGATGTGGACTTTATAAATTTTGATGATGTAAAGGCTGGCAGACTTAAGGACTATGACCTAGTTATAAATGCAGGAGATGCCTATACTGCCTTTTCAGGCGGCCAGGCCTTCTTAGACCCTGAACTTTTAGAAAAGATAAGGAGCTTTGTCTACCAAGGTGGGGGCTTTATTGGTCTTGGAGATCCTTCAGCCTACCAAAAAAATGGAAGATTTTTCCAATTATCAGATGTTTTAGGCTTAGATGTGGAAAAGGGCTTCTCTCAGTCTAACAACAAATACTTTACCAAGGCAGTTGAAAGTCATTTTATCTTAGAAGACCTAGTTGAGCCTTTAGACTTTGGCCAGTCTAAAAAAGATGTGTACGCCATAAGTGAAGACACAGAAATTTTAGAATATTCCAAGGACGAAGTTCATATGGCAGCCAACAACTATGGCAAAGGCAGGTCCTTTTATATGGCAGGTATGCCTTACTCTTTACAAAACACTAGAATTTTAAGAAGGGCCATAGCCTATGTTTGTCACAAGGAAGAGGACTTTAAAAAATATTATGCAGATGATTTAAGATTAGAAGTTGCAGCCTATCCAGACTTGAAAAAATTTGCTGTAATAAATAATTCTTTGGACCAAGTAAGGTCAACAGTTTATGACGGCAAGAAAAATCCTAGGGACTTGGTCCTTGAACCAGGCCAACTACTTTGGATTAAGGAGGAGTAAAATGGATTATTACAAGAAGAAAAAAGTGAAAAATCTCTTTCTTTTAGTCCTTTTTGTTCTGGGAATTTATTTGCAGGTCCAAGGCCATAAAATAGTAGGCTACAAGGGACTTTTTATCCAAATTTTATCTCTAGGACTTTTAATTTTAATACTCTATATCTATAATAGAAGGCATAAGGCTTAGGTGAAATATGGCGAATTTAAAATTTGAAAATATATACAAAACTTATGAAGGTGGCTTTACTGCAGTTAAGGACTTTAACTTAGAAATAGCCGACAAGGAATTTATAGTCTTTGTTGGTCCATCAGGTTGTGGCAAGTCTACAACCTTAAGGATGGTTGCAGGCCTAGAGGAAATTAGTTCAGGCAAGCTCTATATAGGAGACCAGCTTGTAAACGACCTGGCTCCCAAGGACAGGGACATAGCCATGGTCTTTCAAAACTATGCCCTTTATCCCCAAATGACAGTTAGAGAAAACATGTCCTATTCCTTAAAGCTAAAAAAGACAGCCAAGGAAGAAATTGACAGCAAGGTTTTACAGGCGGCGAAGATTTTAGGCCTTGAAGACCTTTTAGACAGAAAGCCTAAGGCATTATCAGGTGGCCAACGCCAAAGGGTGGCCCTAGGCAGGGCTATAGTTAGAAACCCTAAGGTGTTCTTAATGGACGAGCCTCTTTCTAACTTAGATGCCAAGCTTAGAGTCCAAACTAGGGCTGAAATATCCAGGCTTCACGAAAAATTACAGACTACCTTTATCTATGTAACCCATGACCAAACAGAGGCTATGACCATGGGCGATAGGATAGTTATTATGAACGAAGGCTTAATTCAACAGGTAGACAGTCCAAGTGCAGTCTATCTTAATCCAAAAAATCTTTTTGTAGCAGGTTTTATTGGCTCTCCTCAAATGAACTTTATTAGAGGCAGGCTATTAAAAGAAAATGGTGAATATTTTATAGAAAATTCAAGTATGAAGGTCCAAATAATGGCAGCAGATGGCAGGGACTTAGAAGCTAAGGCTTATCTTAACAAGGACTTGCTTATAGGTTTAAGACCTGAGCATATTTACGACCAAATGGACCAGGCTACAGTGGAAGTTCAAGCCCAAGTTGATTTTATGGAAATGTTAGGAGCAGAAAAGTACTTGTATTTAAAGCTTAAAGACTTAGACTTGATTGCAAGATTTAGGTCTACAAGTGACATTGCTAAGGGTCAGCAAGTAAAGGTGTACTTGGATAAAAGCAAGATTCACTTTTTCGATATAGATACAGAAGAAAACATATTGTACAGGGAAAGAGAAGAAAGAGAGAAACAATGAAAAAACCAGTTTTAATAGTAATGGCAGCTGGCATGGGCTCACGCTATGGAGGCCTAAAGCAAGTTGAGCCAGTAGACGACCAAGGTCATATTATAATGGACTATTCTATTTATGACGCTAAAAGGGCAGGCTTTGAAAAAGTTATTTTTATTATTAAAGAAGAAATGAAAGACAGCTTCATAAAAAATATAGGCAGTAGAATAGAAGACCATATTGAAGTGGCCTATGTTTTTCAAGACATAAACAACCTGCCTCAAGGCTTTACAGTGCCAGAAAATAGGGTGAAGCCATGGGGAACAGGCCATGCAATTTTATCAGCCAAGGACCTGGTAGATGGACCCTTTGTTGTTATAAATGCAGATGACTTTTATGGCCAAGAATCCTTTATAAAAATCTACGACTATTTAATGGACCAGGAGGAAGAAAACTCCTATGACTATGCCATGGTAGGCTATGAACTAAGGAAAACAGTATCTGAAAATGGAGATGTTTCTAGGGGTATATGTAAGCTAGATGACAACCACAAGCTTGTGGAAATTGTAGAACTAAAAAAAGTTATAAAAAAAGACGACAAGATACTCTACAGCCTGGACCAAGGACAGACCTGGAAGGAACTTAGTCCAGATACAGTAGTGTCAATGAATCTTTGGGGCTTCCAAAAATCCTTTATGGAAGAACTGGCCCAAGGCTTTCCAAAATATTTGGCCCAGGGTATAAAAGAAAATCCTGAAAAATGGGAATTTTATCCAACTATGGTACTGACAGACTTATTAAAAGAAAACAAAGCCAAGGTGGAAATCCTACAAACCCCTTCCCAATGGTATGGCATAACTTACAAAGAAGATAAGCCTTTAGTAATTAGGGCTATAAAGAATTTAAAAAACCAGGGCCTTTATCCTGAAAAACTTTGGGACCAGAAAGATGGACAAGCTTAAGTTAAGGGAAAAGCTCCAAGAAGCCATAGACCAATTTTCCTTTCCAGGCCAGCTAATAGAAATAGAAATAAACAAGCAGGGCCATATTAACGACACCTATGTCCTAAGTTTTTCTAAGGACGACCAGGTTCAAAGATATATTTTCCAAAGGGTTAACAAGGGAGTCTTTCAACAACCTGAAGCCTTAATGGAAAACATTGTAGGAGTAACCAAACATCTAAGGAAGAAAATAGAAGAAATTCAAGGAGACCCTCACAGACAGGTCCTACAAGTCTTGCCTACTAAGGACCAAACAGCCTACTATATAGATTCTAAGGGAGATTTTTGGAGGTCTTATAATTTTATAGAAGACAGCCTTTCCTTAGACCAGGCCCAAAGTCCAGAAGATCTTTTCCAAACTGGCTTGGCCTTTGGAAACTTTCAAAGACAGTTGGCAGACTATCCAGTAAAAAACCTGCACCAGTCTATAGCAGATTTTCACAATACAGAAAAAAGGCTGGAGAATTTTCTTAGGGCCATGAAGGAAGATCCTTTAAAGAGAAGGGACCAGATCTTAGATGAGGCAGACTTTATTTTAAAAAGGGCAGATTTTTGTAAAACTTTTATGGACCTAGAAAGAAAAAAGGCAGTGCCTCTAAGGGTAACCCACAATGACACTAAGCTTAACAACATTCTATTGGACAAGACTACTAGAAAAGCCCTGTGTATAGTAGACTTAGATACAATTATGCCAGGACTGGCTATGAATGACTTTGGAGATGCTATTCGTTCTGGAGCCAGCAAGGCCCTAGAAGATGAAGTGGACCTGGACAAGGTTGCCTTAGATTTAGATCTTTACGAACATTTCACTAGGGGATTTTTGCAAGGGACTGGAAAGAGTTTAGAAGACTTGGAAATTTATCATTTAAGAACTGGAGCCAAGATGATGACCCTGGAAAATGGCATAAGGTTTTTGACTGATTATCTTGAGGGAGATTCATATTTTAAAATTGCCTATGCAGACCACAACCTAGACAGGGGAAGAAACCAATTGAAACTAGTGGCAGACATGGAAAATAAATGGCAGCAAATGTTAGAAATTGTAAATAGATACAAGGAGAAATAGTTATGAAAAAAGTTTTAATCACAGGTGGAGCAGGCTATATTGGTAGCCATATAGCAGTTGAACTCTTAGACGAAGACTATGAAGTTGTAGTCTTAGACAACCTATATAACTCTTCAAAAATCGCCCTAGACAGGGTAGAAGAAATTACAGGCAAGAAACTAAAGTTTTATGAAGGAGACCTTTTAGACAAGGACCTAATAAAGAAAATCCTTGCTGATGAAAAAATTCAAGTGGTTATCCACTGTGCAGCCTTAAAGGCAGTTGGAGAATCTGTAAAGAAACCTCTAGAATACTATTCTAACAACCTTACAGGCACCTTACAACTTCTAGAAGCAATGAGAGAAGAAAATGTTAAAAACCTAATCTTCTCATCATCAGCAACAGTTTATGGTAGCCCGGATCAGATGCCAATTTCAGAAGAATTTCCAAAGGGCCAATGTACCAACCCTTATGGCTGGTCCAAGTCAATGATGGAACAAATTATGGTAGACCTACAATATTCAGACCCTGACTGGAATATAATTTTATTAAGATACTTTAATCCAATAGGAGCCCACAAGTCAGGCCTAATAGGAGAAGATCCTAAGGGCATACCAAACAACCTAGTGCCATATATTACCCAAGTTGCAGTAGGTAAGTTAGACTATTTAAAGGTTTATGGTGACGACTATGACACAGTAGACGGAACTGGAGTTAGGGACTATATCCATGTAGTAGACCTAGCCAAGGGCCATGTAAAGGCCATAGCCTATATAGAAAAAAATCCAGGCCTAGATATAATTAACCTAGGAACTGGCAGAGGCTACTCAGTATTAGAAGTATTAAAATCCTTTGAAAAGGCAGTTGGCAGGGAAATTCCTTACAAAATTGTAGAAAGAAGACCTGGAGACATAGCCACAACCTATGCCAAGGCAGACAAGGCCAAGGAAGTTTTAGGCTGGCAAGCAGAACTTGGCATTGATGAAATGAGCCAGGACTCTTGGAGATGGCAAAAAGCCAATCCAAATGGCTTTGAAGGCTAAGACAAAGAAAAGCAAGCTAGGAAAGAAAAATTCCTAGCTTATTTTATTGGCCTTTAAAAGTTTTTCAAATTGAATTTTTAAGAGCTGGTTGCCCTTTTCATCTGGATGAAGGCCGTCTCTAGTTGAAAGTTCTTCTTGGGAAAAATCGTAGGCAAAATAATAGTAGCCATAGTCCTTGGCAGAAAGCTGTAAAAGATAGTTGACCCTCTTAATCTTTTCATTAATTTCTTCTTCAGAAAAATTATAAAGGGACAGAAAGTATTTTTTCTTTACTGGCAGTAGACTTTCTACTATAACAATTCTGTCTAAGTCCTTAAGTCTTTTTACTATATCCATTAGTCTTTGGAAAATTCTGTCAGGGTCCCTAGAGTAAATCAGATCATTTACTCCCACCCCAACTAGGGCATAGGCTTTTTTCTTTTCTATATCCTTGTACACATCTGCCCAAATATCAAAAACTGTAGCCCCATTATAGGCAAAATTTTTTAGCTTAAAGGCTGTTAAAGAAGATAAATAAACTGCTTCCTTAAGGCCATAGCCTGCCCTAATAGAATCTCCATAAATTTCAAAATCCATTTTTATCACCAATAAAATTTTATCACACAATCATGTTTTTGTAGACAAGATGGTCCCTAAATAGTTTAGATTTGTGATACAATTTATTAAAGGAAAAAAGTAAGGAGGCTAGAAAATGAAAAAGCAACTATCCTATATGAGAGTAGATCCAGCAGGAAACATAACAGGCTTTGTCCTATCGCCAGTAGACCCTAAAGACAGGGCCAGGATTGCAGAGGCTATTATAAAAGACTATGACCCAAGTGTGGAACAAGTTGGCTTTATAAGTGAAAATCCAGATGGCAGCCATAGGATGGACATGATGGGAGGAGAATTTTGTGGCAACGCATCTAGGTCCTTTGGCCTTTATCTAGCCAGCTTACATGACCTAAAAGCAGACCAAAGTCTAGACCTTCACGTTTCAGGGTCTCAAGAGCCAGTAAATGTTAGGACTAACTTGGAAAATATGACAGCTGAAATAACCTTAAATCCAGCCTATAAAGTAGAAAAACTTAGGCTAGCAGGAAAGACTTATACCACAGTTTTCTTGCCAGGTATTATCCATGTTCTTGTAGACGACAGAGAAGAAGACCAGGACTTTGTTAGGGATCTTCTTGAAGACTTAAAGAAGATTCAAGATGAAGAAGCCTATGGAATTATGTTTATAAACAAAGACCAGCTATCAATGGTACCTTATGTTTATGTTAAAGAAACTGCCACCCTTATAAGAGAAGGATCTTGTGGATCAGGAACTGTAGCAGCAGGATACTTTTTAAACGAAAACAAGGATCCAAGCTTCAAGGCTATTTTAAAAGAGCCAGGAGGAAGCTTACAAGTTTCCTACCAAGAAAAAGATGGCAAAATTACCTATGCCATTGGAGGTCCAGTAGTTTTTGGCCCAAAAGAAGAAATAGAAATTGACCTATAAAATAAGCCAGGCCCTTTGTTGTTAGTAAGCTAGGCTAATGTTATAATAAAAAAGTAAGCCCCTTATAGGCAAAAAATTTTCTAGACTTAATAGAGAATTTAAAAAGAAAGATGGAAAATATGGAAAAGAATAGGCAGCAGCCAATGAAAAAAGAAGAAATTTTAGACTTTGTCTTTGAAAATTTAGATTTTTTTAAGGACAAGGACCAAGTTCATATAGAAGAAATTGGAGACGGAAATATTAATTATGTCTACAGACTAGTTGATTCTAAGACTGAGAAGTCCCTAGTTGTAAAATATTCTGACCATCTTTTAAGGTCTTCCCAAAGACCCTTAGACAGGAGAAGATCAGAAATTGAAGCCCAGGCTTTGAAAATAAAAAGAGCCCTGGCACCAAGTATGGTAGCTGAAGTTTATCTTTATGACAAGGCCAGGTCTTTGATAGTTATGGAGGATATTTCTGCCTACAAAAATTTAAGATACCAGCTTTTAAAGGGAGAAGTTTATCCTAGGCTGGCTGAAGATTTAAGTGACTTTTTGGCCCAAACTTTACTTCCTAGCTCTGACTTAGTTGCAGACAGAAGGGAAAAGAAAGAGGCCATGGGATTTTTTATAAATCCAGACCTTTGTGATATTTCAGAAGACCTGGTCTTTACTGAACCTTATTACAACTACAAAAACAGAAATATTTTGACTCCAGGCATAGAAGAATTTGTTAGAAAAAATCTTTATGAAAACACCAGCCTCCAAGCTGAAGTTTTAAGACTAAAAAATAAATTCCAAAACTATTCCCAAGGTCTTATTCATGGAGACTTGCATACAGGGTCAATTTTTGTAAACCACCAAGGTATCAAGGTTATAGATCCTGAATTTGCCTTTTATGGTCCCCTGGGCTACGACATAGGCAATGTGTGGGGCAACTTGGTTTTTCCCCTAGTTAACCACTTAGTTTCAGGTCATTGTAAATTAGTTGACCAAGACAAGCTGCTCTTAGAAGATACTATTAACAAGACTATAGAAAAATTGGCTATAGCCTATGACAAGTATGTAGTTTTTCCATATTTCAAAAATCCAATTTTCAGAGAAAAGTATTTAAAAGACCTAGTAGCTGATTCTTTTGCCTTTGCAGGATTAGAAATAATTAGAAGGACAGTTGGAGATTCAAAAACCATAGACATAAGCATGGTTGAAGATCCAGAAGACAGACTGGCCATGGACCACTTATTAATTAACATTGGAATTTATTTGATTACAAATTCCCATAAATTAGAAAGTGGCAGCCAGGTCCTTGAACTTATAGAAGAGGAATGTGACAAGAAAATGATTAGATATGACAAGAATATGCCCTTCTTATTAAAATATGAAAATGTAGCCTGGTATGAAAATGGCAAGGTTACAATTTTAGATAGGAGAATTTATCCTAAAGAAGTTAAATTTGTAATTTGTAAGTCTTATACAGATGTAATTGACGCTATAAAAAACATGGTAACCCAGTCTGCTGGCCCTTATACAGCAGTGGGCATGGCTATGGCCCTGGCAGCCTATGAGTCTAGGAACATGGCCAACGAAAAGAGAATAAGGTTTCTAGAAGATGCAGAATACGCCTTAAGTCATGCTAGGCCAACAACAGCCTTTAGATATGGAAAAATAACGTCTAGGGCCTTAAAAATAGCCAAGGATGCTATAAAACACGACCTAGACCCAGTGCCCCTAATTGTTGAAGACACTATAGCCTCCTTAAACAGACGTTACAAAACCATGCAAATGGTAGGTGACAATTTAATAAAGCTTATACCAGAAAATGGAACTATTTTAACTCAATGTTATGGAGAAACTATAGTTGGAGCCTTAATAGTAGCAGCAAAAAGGGAAAAGAAAAAATTTAAGGTCCTTTGTGCTGAAACTAGGCCTTTTTTACAAGGAGCTAGGCTAACAGCTTCATGTTTCGCAGAGTCAGGCTTTGACACTACAGTAATAACTGACAACATGGCAGCAGATGTTATGTCCAAGGGCATGGTAGACTTGTTTACATCTGCAGCAGATACAATTACAGAAGACGGTTCAGTAGTAAACAAGGTAGGCACCTACCAACTAGCCCTTTTGTCTAAATTTTTCAAGATTCCATATTTTGTAACTGGAATTCCAGACAAGGGAGTAAAAAACTTGGACCAAGTGCCAATAGAAATGAGAGACCCAGAAGAAGTCTTAAAAATTCAGGGAGAAAAGCACAGCCAACTTGGAGTAAAAGGCTATTATCCAGCCTTTGACAAGACACCTGCCGACTTAGTTAGGGCCATAGTAACAGATAAGGATATTTACAAACCTGAAATGCTAAAGACATATTTCGACCAGACTGAAAAGGACTTTTATTAGGAGCTAGTCAATGAAATATATAGAAGAAAGAAATCAACTAATAGAATATGGAAGGAAAATGAGCCAAGATTCCTTAAGTCCAGGAACTTCTGGAAACTTGTCAATTTTCCTAAGAGAAGAGAAACTTCTTTTAATAAGCCCTTCTGGCATGGACTATTTTAATATTGAGCCAGAGGACCTGGTTTTAATGGACTTAGATGGAAAAATAATAGAAGGGAAGAGAAAGCCATCTTGTGAATGGCAACTTCACACTAACTTTTATAAGGCCAAGGCAGACATAGGAGCCTTGGTCCACACCCATTCCCTAAACTGTGCCTGTTTGGCAGCAATGAGAATGCCTATAGAAGCAGTCCACTATGTAATTGGAGATGCTAACACTAACAAGGTTATGTGTAGCCCTTATTATAGATTTGGGACAGAAAAACTAGCCAGAGCTGCAGTAGAAACTTGTGGCAGGGCCAAGGCAGTCTTACTTGCCAACCATGGCCTAGTAACATGTGGAAAGGACTTAGAAGCTGCCTATAGCCTGGCCAAGAACTTAGAATATGTGGCAGAAATTCAAGTGAAAACCATGTCCATGGGCAGACCTTATATATTGAACAAAAAAGAAATGGACCAAGTCATCCAAGGCTTTAAAGGCTATGGCCAAGGAACAGAAGAATAAAAGAAATTAAAGAGCTAGCTGGCTCTTTTTTTCTTGGAAAAGAATTTTCATAAAATCTTCATAATAAAAAGCTTATGACGGGTATAGTAAATATAGCTATAGAAAAGAAATGGAGGACCTATGTTAAAAGAAAAAAATAAAAAATTACAACTTGTAGTCTTCCTTGGACTTATCTTAGCCCTTGGAAGTCTTATTTTTTCTGGCTGTGTAAGTACAGGCCAGACCAAGGAAGGTGAAAGTTCTACACTAGTAACAAATTCATCAGATTCTCAAGAAGAAATAAAGGTCTTAGAGGGAGAAATCCTAGAAGGAACTATGAACACTCTAAGAGTAAAAGATTCTGACAACAAGGAATATAGTTTCCTAACAGAGGGTCTAGAAATTCAAACAGGCCAAACAGGACTGAAGATTGGAAACCCAGTAGAAATATCTTACAAGGGAAACTTAGACCCAGAAGCTGAAGCTCAAGAAGTGGAAATTCTATCCATTGAAGTTTCAGACCTGGTAGATTCTAATTCAGCAGATTCTCAAGAAGAAACGAAGGTCTTAGAGGGAGAAATCCTAGAAGGAACTATGAACACTCTAAGAGTAAAAGATTCTGACAACAAGGAATATAGTTTCCTAACAGAGGGTCTAGAAATCCAAACAGACCAAACAGGACTGAAGATAGGAAACCCAGTAAAAATATCCTACAAGGGAAACTTAGACCCAGAAGCTGAAGCTCAAGAAGTGGAAATTCTGTCCATTGAAGTTTCAGACCTAGTAGATTCTAGTAGACAAAAGGCTGAAAATATTTTGGCTAAAATGACCCTAGAAGAAAAAGTTGGCCAAATGTTTATTGGCAGAAGTCCTCAAGGTTCAGGCCTTGAAGAAATAAAAGAATACAAACTTGCAGGCTATATACTTTTTTCTAGAGACTTTGAAAATAAAAGCAAAGACCAAGTTATTGCAAAAAACCAGGCCTATCAAGAGGCAGCTCAAATTCCAATGTTTATAGGAGTAGACGAAGAAGGGGGAACAGTTAATAGAGTCAGTAGAAACAAAAATCTAAGACCCCAACCCTTCCAGTCTCCCCAAGACCTTTATAAGCAGGGAGGCTTTGACCTAATAAGACAAGACAGTAAAGAAAAAAGTGATCTCTTAAAAAGCCTAGGCATAAACTTGAATTTTGCTCCAGTTGCTGATCTGTCCCAAGATCCAAAAGATTTTATTTACAAACGCTCTTTTGGCCAAGACCATGAGCAAACAGCCCAATATGTGAAAGAAGTAGTGACAGTAATGAAGGACCAAGGGCTTGCCAGTGTACTTAAACACTTTCCAGGCTATGGCAACAACCTAGACACCCATGGCCAAGTTGCCTATGACAAAAGACCCTATGAAAATTTTGAGCAGGCAGACTTTATTCCCTTTAAAGCTGGCATAGATGCAGGGGCTAATATGGTTTTAGTGGCCCATAATGTAGTTGAAGCTATGGACCAAGACAATCCAGCTTCCTTGTCCAAAAATGTCCACCAAATTCTAAGGCAGGACTTAGATTTTTCTGGCCTTATTATTACTGACGACTTGGCTATGGAAGGAGTAAAGGCCTTTGGAGATAAGGGGGAAATTGCAGTTAAGGCAGTTCTTGCTGGCAATGATCTTTTATGCTCTTCAGACTTCCAAATTCAAATCCCAGCTGTTATTGAAAAAGTTTTAAGTGGAGATATTGATGAGGATATAATTGACCAGGCTGTATTAAGAATCTTAGAAGAAAAAATAGACCTAGGTCTTATAAAATAAACAGCCAGTCTTTTAAGAAAAATTACAGAAAAAATTTTTGCACTTGCTTAGGCAGGTGTTTTTTTGTGAAAATTATTAAATCATCCTTAGGCTTTTATCTTTTCCCCTAAACAAATTGCCTATTTCTTGGTATAATATAGGCTAGACATTAGAACTATTTACATTGTAAATAGTGAGAAAGAAAAAAATTCAATGAATGATAAATATTTTTTTACTAAGGACTAGGCTTTCTTAGGAACTTAGTTTTAGTAAAGGGAGGATTTAATGAAGAAAAAAATTGCCCTAGCCATGGCCTTTGTTTTGGCTGTAGTGGGAATTATTTATATATACAAAACCAACAGTGTAGACTTACTTAAAAATGACGGTGACTCAGGCTTGGAACTTTCCAGGTTGCCATCAGCCACAGCAGAGGAAATAAAATCCAGGGTAGACAGAGAAGTTGAAAGAGGCCAAATAAACAACTTGGCAGACTTGGAATTAATGGCCAAAATGTATCCAGAAAACCAGGCCTACAAAAAAGCCATCTTCACAACTTACTATGACCAAGACCCAAACAAGGGCCTCCAATATGCTGGCAAGGCCTTTATGGAAAATGGAGACAAGGAGATCTTAAATCTTTTATCAGACAAAACATCTAAGACCTTCAAGTATAGCCAGGATTCTAGATATGAAACTGTAAAAGACCTAGCAGAACAAACAGCGTCAAAAATTTTTGGAACTTGGAAGGACGTGTTTTTTAGTCCTTATTTTAATGCAGATGCTCCATACTATTTGAAAAATGTTATTCAAGTTGAGCTAATGGACGGGCCAGATGGCAACTTGTATGTTTTGACCTATGGCAATACACCTTTCCAAGAAACTATCTCCCAAGGTAAAAAGATCCCAGCCAACCAAGCTGAAGTCTATAAGATAGAAAAAGACGGCCAAGTTAGCTTTGTTAGCAAGCTAATTAATGACGACAAGGAATACACAGAAGTTATATATAGAAAAGTTGGCTCTAATTTAGAATTTAGTCAGTCTACTAGCCTTGTTAACCTGCAATCTGAAATAGCCTTTTTCGGATCAACTGCAGAAGAAATTTCTAAACTTAACCAAGAAATCCTAGACAAGCTAGAACATAACTCTTTGTCAGTAGACTGGACAGGCTACGAAAACCTAGCACCCTTTGCCAAAGCCTATATGGAAGAGGTCTTTAAGATCCAAAACCTTAAGGCCAAAAAGGCCCAGGCAGATGGAAACAACCAGGCTATTTTAAAGAAAGGCTTCTTAGTAGACTTGGACCAAGATGGAGTCTTGGACCTAGTTCTCTTAACTAGCCATTCTTCAGCCACAAGCAAAAGCCAGGGCCTATATATTTACAGCTATTATGACAACCAAGCAGTGAATATTTTTAAGTATGAAGATGTATCTGAAGAGGCCAAGGCCTATAACTTTAACCTAGATGCAGGACTATTAGAAGAAAATGGCAAGACCTATGTTTATATAGCCCACAGTGGAGATTCAGGATATTTTGTAAATACTAGTCTTGGACTTTTGTCTAAGGAAAAAGGCTCTAACATAGTCTACCAAGAAGAAGGCTACTCTAATACAGCCTTTATGTCCTATTTGGCAGCTGATGAATCTACTAACCAATATGAAGAGGCTGATTTTGTAGAAAGTTCTAGCTTAATAAAACCTAATCCACTAGCTTCCTACGAAGAAGCCTACTATGACCTTAGAGATAGGATTTTCGGCCCAGACCCTAAGTTTTTTATAACAGATGCCAAGGCCCAAGTAGACCCTAAGACCTTAAAAGAAGGCGAGACTGGAGTAGAAGACTTTAAGTATCCGCCAAGGGACCAAAGGGGAAATCTTATTTATGAAGGTTATGACAACTATTTAACTGAAGACCAACTACTGTCCCTACTATTAATACCAGTAGAACAAGCAGTGGACTTTCCAATAATAAGAAGATTTAGAATAGGAGACCAAATTTTCCCTGCTGACATTTTAAAAATAAGAGCTGACTCAACAGGCCATATTAACGCCTCTATTTTTAGGAACCAAGAAGACATTTCCTTAAAAGTTCAAGAAGACATTTTGGAAATTGACTTTAATGGCCAAAGCTACAAAATCCAAAAACCAATGGTAGACGAAAAGGGAGCCTACTATGTGCCCTTTGCCAGCTTTAAGGAAATGGGCATAATAGCCAAGGACCAAGGCCATATTGTAGACTTAGCCTTTGATAAAGAAAGTAGACTAAAAACCAAGGCTAGTTCTTACCAAGACCTTAAGGCCCAAGTAGACAAAGAAATCCTTATGGACCAAGTAAGTTCCCTTAAGGACTTAGAACTTGTTTCTGTTTTAGAAGCAGATCCTATTTATAAGCTAGAAAGACTTAAGGCCTATAAAAAAGAAGACCTGGCCAAGGCCTATGGCTATGCCAGGGAATTTTTCCTAGAAAGTGGCGATTCTCAGTTTATAAAGCCTTTAACAAGTTTAGACTTTGAAAGCCTTACAGACCAAGACCAGGACCTTATAAAGGACCTTGAAGAAAAGGAAAACTTTAAGGATTCATCAAAGGCCTACATGAAAAAACTTGTAGACCTAGCTGACCAAATAAAGGACCAAACTGAAAAAACAGGAATTTTGCCCCAAGCTATAGCCTATGACTTGGACCAAGACAGGCAAGAAGAACTTTATGTAAAAATAGTCCTTGAAGATGAAATCTTAATCTTAGCCTATGACTATGACCAGGATCAAGAAGACCTAGTTCAAATCTTTGCAGATTCTATAGATAGAAGATTTAGCCAAAATGTAGACTTTGGCATAAATAACCAAGAAGGACAGGCTGAACTTTATATAGTTGAAGACTATAAAGATGATTTAAGCAGGACCCAGATAAGATCCTACAAGAAAGACCAAAAAGGCCTAAGCCTGGACCAAGAAGTTTATAAGACCCTAGTAAGTGACCAGGAAGAAGACCAAGGACCAATTTATTCCTTTGAAATTAAGGAAGATATGAAAAATAGCCCTAGGGCTGAAAAAGCCTTTAAAGAAATTAGACAAGACCTTTATGGCTCGAGTCCAGTGTATTTTTATTCAGATGGCCAGCCTAAGGATGTAGGTTTTTCACAGTTTCCAAATAGCTACAAGCTAGCCTTTGAAGACCTAATAACTTATTTGTCCATAGAAGAAAACCTAGATTATTATCCTGCTATAATTAGAAGATTTATGATTGATGACTTGATTTATCCAGCCTCTAGCCTAAAGATCAACACCGACTCTAAAGGCTATGTGGACCTTAAGCTACTTGATCTTATAGATGAGGTGGAAATCAAAAAGCTAGAAGATTCTACTCTTTTGATAAATAATAACAAGGAGTACCCACTGTCTAAGCTAATAGAAGATGAAGATGGAACAGTCTATCTAGCCTTGGACCAAATAAAGGACCTAGGCCTAGTAAAAGAAGACAGGGGACCAATTATTGTTTTAGGTAAATAAGAAAGCCCATAGATGAATTTAAGTTTGGAGGAGCCTATGAAAAAGTTTTGTAGCCTAATGATTTTAGCCTTATTACTATGTATTCCTTCTAAGACTTATGGCCAGGAATTTTCTGACATAGAAGAAGACCACTGGGCCAAAGCCTATATTATGTCCTTAAGTCAAGAGGAAATTATAGCTGGTTATCCAGATGGGACCTTTAGGCCAGATCGTTATGTTTCTTTGTTAGAGGCCTTATCTATAATTGAAAAAATTAAAAAGCCTGACCAAAAGGAAATCCAAGTTGCCCTTAAACATTATGGCAAGCTAGTAGATTCCTATAATATTTCTCCTTGGGCTAGAAATGCCTTTGCCTATGCCTTAGACAAAAACATTATTTATTATTCAGAACTTGCCTATAGTGAGAAAAATGGATACTTGTCTGATGACCCTGACCTTAAGGGAGCCTATCCAAAAAGAGAGGACCTGGCAGTGTATTTTGCAAGAGCCTTAGAGCTTGCTCCTTCTTATGACCACAGCAATTTACAGTACAAGGACCTGGACCAAATCGGCTCAGCCCTAGGCAATGACTTGGAAATTGCAGATTATTTGGCAGCCCTAGTAGATGCGAAGATTTTTGATCCAAAGGGATCTGAAGGCTACTTTGAAGCAGACAGACCCTTTAGGAGGGCAGAGCTTTGTAAGATTGCAGACCTGTCTTTAAAATATTTAGCTGACAATAATTAACAAAAGCAAAAAAAGACCCTTAAGTTGAAAAACTTAGGGGTCTAATTTTATGTGATTCTCTTAGTTCTTAAGGGCCACTACTTCTTCTACTGCTTCTAGTAGGTCTCCATCTTCAATTAAAGCTGTAACAAGTTCAAGTTCATCGAACATTTGGAAGTTCTTGTCATCATCTATAAATGGAAGGTGTTCTCTTACTAGGTTGTAGGCTGCTTGAGTTCCCTTACCTAACACTAGGTCTGGGTTTAATTCTTTTCTAAAGTCTATAGCTTGGCAAGCTGCTAGTAATTCTGTTGCAACTACTCTCTTTAGGTTAGATACAATGTCTCTTGCATTTCTTGCTGCTATAGTTCCCATAGATACAAAGTCTTCTTGGTTTTCGCAAGATGTAATTGAGTCTACTGATGCTGGGTGAGCTAGGACCTTGTTTTCAGATACTAAGGCTGCTGCAGAATATTGAGTAATCATAAAGCCAGAGTTTAGACCTGGTTTCTTTACTAGGAAAGAAGGGAAGTCAGATAAAGTTGCATTAACTAATCTTTCGATTCTTCTTTCTGAAATGTTAGCAAGTTCTGCTGCACCAATACATAGGAAGTCAAAGGCTTGAGCCATTGGTTCACCGTGGAAGTTACCACCAGAAATTACTTGGCCATCTGCAAATACTATTGGGTTGTCAGTTGCTGAGTTAAGCTCAATGTCAACCTTAGATTTTACATAGTTAATAGTGTCTTTAGAAGCACCATGAACTTGTGGAATACATCTTAAAGTATAAGCGTCTTGTACTCTAATTTGGGCTGTATGGCTAGTTAAAGTTGAACCATCAGTTAAGCTTCTAACATTTTCAGCAGTTGTTAGGTTACCTTGGTGAGGTCTGATGCTGTGTAGTTTTTCGTAGAAGGCATCTATAATTCCTCTGTGAGCTTCTAATGATAGGGCTCCAGTAATGTCAGCTACTTTTGCTAGTTGTAGGGCATCATAAGTTGCAAGGGCACCAATAGCAGTCATAACAGTAGTACCGTTGTTAAGGGCTAGACCTTCCTTGGCTCCAAGTCTAATTACTGGGATACCAGCTTTTTCCATGGCGTCTTTACCATCTAGAAGTTCATCTTCATAGAAGGCATAGCCTAGGCCTAACATTGGAAGAACCATGTGGCTTAGTGGACAAAGGTCACCTGAAGCGCCGATTGATCCTTTTTCTGGAATGTAAGGAATAACATTTTTGTTTAGCATGGCTAGTAGAGTTTCAACTGTTTCTCTTCTAATAGCAGAAACACCCTTGATTAAAGAGTTAACTCTAATAAGAATAGTTGCTCTAACTTCGTCATCAGCAAGTGGGTCACCATAACCAACAGCGTGAGATCTAATTAGGTTTTCTTGTAGTTGGGCAGTATCTTCTCTAGAAATAGAAACTCTAGCCAAGGAACCAAAGCCTGTGTTACAACCATAAACTACTCTTTCAGAATCCACAATGTCTTCAACAACTTTTCTTGAAGCTTCTACTCTTTCCATTGCTTTTTCATCGATTTCTACTTGTGCATAGTCTCTAGCAACAGCAATAACTTGGTCAAGTGTAAGGCTGTCACCAGTTAAAATTACTTTTTCCATATTAATTTACCTCCCGAATTTTAATAGTGTTATTAAGTTATATTATAGTTATCAATGATTTATTATCCTAAAATCATTGTTCCAATAACTCCACCAATTATAAGTGGAATATTGTAAGCTACGAATGTTGGAACGCAAGTGTCCCAAATGTGGTCATGTTGGCCGTCAGCATTAAGAGCTGATGTAGGTCCAAGAGTTGAGTCTGATGCTGGAGAACCTGCATCTCCTAGGGCTCCTGCTAGAGAAACTAGAAGGATAATTGATTTAGGAGAAAGACCTAATTCAAGTCCTAGTGGTACGAAAATTGTTGCAATAATTGGAATAGTTGAGAATGAAGAACCGATTCCCATTGTGATTAATAGACCAATTAGAAGCATTACAAGGGCTGCAACACCTTTGTTTCCTTGCATAGCAGAAGCTGATGCTTGAACAAGGCTTTCAACAGCTCCAGTTGCTTTAAGAACAGCACCGTAACCAGCTGCAACTAACATAACGAAAGCTATAAAGCCCATCATGCCTAAACCACCATTTACTACATCATCAAGTTCTGAGAATTTAATTCCGCCTAGGATTAACATGGCTAATAAACCAAATAGGGCAGAAAGTGGAAGAGATTCAGTAGCAATAGAAGTAATTGCAGTTATAATAGCACCAACTAAGGCTGCCCAAGATTGTCTGTTCATAGTAACTTCTTGGTCATCAATTTCTTCTCCGCCTAGAACTGGTTTGTCTTCGTATTCTCTTGGTTTGCTCATAAAGTAAGTAGCCATAACAACAAGACCGATTAACATTGCAAGTCCGCCGATCCAGTTAACAGAAGTTACATCACCTACAGTAACATTTAGGCCATTTGCATTTACGTTGTCAGCTACTATACCTTGGAAAATAAGTCCGAATCCTGCTGGGATTACAATATAAGGAGCCTTTACTGAGAAAGTAAGCGCTAGAGCCATAGCCCTTCTGTCAAGTTTCATTTCGTTCATAAGACCTAGTAGAGGTGGGATAAGTATTGGCATATAAGCTATGTGAATTGGAATTAAGTTTTGAGACAAACATCCAACTACAGCTATAGTATAAACCATAAGAGCCTTGCTTTTACCAAGGGATCTAGAAAGTTTCTTAGAAAGAATAGTTCCAAGACCAGATCTAGCAAGACCTACAGCAAAGACACCAAGTAGAATGTAAGCTAGAGCTGTTGAAGAGTTTCCTCCCATTCCACCAATAAGAACGTCTACTACGCCTTCTCCTTCTGTAGCCATACCAGGAATCCAAGCAAAAGGTCCCTTTACAACTGCTAGAGGCATTCCACCAAGAAGTCCCCCAACTATAGCTGCAATAATTAGAGCTAACAGAATATTAAATTTTAACAAACATAGTGCTGATAGTACAACTACCGAAACAACTACAGGGTTAGTTATTATTGACATATTAGTCCTCCTAAAAAATTTATAACTTAATAACAACTACTCTATGTATAAATATATCATTGGACCATCAAAAGAATGTTTAATACTTATTAAAAATTAACATTAAAATACTAAAGCTTATTAGGAAAAGTTTTTCCCGAGAAAAAAATAAAACAAAAAAAGCTTAAAAGTCGGCAAAATTACCAATAAAAAAGTCTAATATCCGTCTAATTAAAAAATCTACTAACAATAAAAGTCAAAAAAATATAGAAAAAATTGTAAGAAAAAAATTTTTTTATCAGGGGAAATTTGACGAAAAATTTATATTCTACTATAATAAGTCCTATAGTAAGTGGCTTATTAAGACTTTTTAGAGGTGTCAAATTTTGAAAATCACAGCAAAATTATTAGGTGTTCCAGAAATATATGTAGGAGAAAAAAGAGTGAAGTTTTCTTATTTAAAAATAGAAGCCTTCATTTATTATCTATTAATTGAGAAAACCATTTCCAGATCTAAGATGGCAGGGCTTTTGTGGCCAGAAGACTCAGAAAAAACTGCCAAGAAAAATTTGAGAAATGTTTTGTACCACAGTAGAAAAAACATAGACAAGGACCTAATCTTAACCCCAAACAACACAATTTTACAACTAAACCAGGACCTGGATATTTCCATAGACTTAGAAGAATATTTGCAAGATCCTTATAGCAAGGCCCAACTTTTCCAAGGAGAATTTTTGCAAGGCTTTAGTTTAAGAGACTGTGAAGAATACGAAAGATGGGTCTACAACAAGAGAAGCAAGTACCTAGACTTTTACTATAAAAACCTACAAGAAAAAGTAAGTCAGTCTATAGCAGACAAAATACTAATAAATGTAGAAGGCAATTTACAAAAGCTTATTGACTTAGACAACTTAGACGAAGAAAACTACAGGCTCTTAATGACCTATTATTTAATAAACAACCGTCACAAAAAAATCCTAGAATTGTATTCTGACCTGGCAATTTTATTAAAAAGAGAATTAGCCATTGAACCTGGCCCAGAAATAAAGAAAATCTATGAAGAGTCTTTGGAAAAAATCAACAAGGACCAAAAACAAAAGGACCAGTCTTATTACTTTTATTTCGGTAGAGAAAGTGAGCTTGCCCAACTTCACCAGACTATTTCTGCCTTTAAAAAGGGCAGCAAAATTAAGTCTGTTTATGTTGAAGGGGAAGCTGGCCTTGGCAAGTCTGCCCTATTAGAAAGGGCCTACAGAGATTTTTCTAGGGAATTTGAAATCTACAACATTCCTTGTTATGAGTTTGAACAAGATAGAATCTTAAATTCTATAAAAATGTTTGTAGAGGCTTTGTCTGGCCTGAATAAATTTAATAAGCTAGACTTAGAAGACCTTATTAGGAAGATTTTTTCCATACAAAATCTTTACAAAAACAAGAGAGAAATTGAGCCAGACCTGGAAAATTTAGAAAAAGACTTGGAAAGACTTCTAAAAAACCTAGACGACAGTGTCTATAGAATCTTTAATTTTGAAGACATCCACTGGATAGACCAATATTCTGCTAGACTTCTAACTTCTTTGATTTTAAAAGACAGGTCCAAGACCATGTTCTTTTTCACAGCCAGGTCCAAGTCCAATGACTATGTTGAAGATATGATTTTGATTTTAGACAAGTATGGAATCTTAGACAGCATATCCTTAAAGGCCTTAAGCTATGAAGATGGAGAAAAATATGTAAAAAAGGCAATGGGCCAGGATTTTACCTTGGAAAAGTACCAAAAAATCTATAAGCAAGCCCAAGGCAACCCACTTTTTATGGCAGTTTTCACTAGCCAGGCCATAGAAGAAAAGGAAATTGGAGTTTTTAATGATAGGTTAGTTAGGGCCATAAAATCCAGGTTCACCTCTTTTAATAAAGAAGAAAAAGACCTATTAGACCTTTTAGCCTTTTTCAAGGGGCCCTTTCCCTTGGATATAATTTTTCGCCTAACAGACCTGGACCAACAAAGGACCATAGACCTTTTGGACAGGCTGGAAAAACGAAACATTTTATTTGAATTTGAAGAAGATGGCCTAATCTACTTTGATTTTTGTTATGAGAAGATTAAAGACTTTATTTATTTAGGCTCTAACCAGTCTAAGAGAAAATACTACCACCAAAAAATTGGCAACCTTTTAGAAGAAAGTTCTAGGGACTACAAGAACAAACTAAAGTATTTAGAAGAGCTGACCTACCATTTTACTAAGGCAGAAGACTTGTTTAAGGAAGTCCAATACAATATAGAAATCTTAAACCACTATTTAGACTACAGCCACGAGTTATTTCCAGTTTTGGACCATATAGATCATGGTAGAAATCCTAATATTTATATGGAAAGCAAGGAAATGGACTCAATGTTTGCCAGCCTAAAAGAAAAGATTGACCAAATAGAAAAAATGGACCATCCAGACCTAGACCACTTAAAGGAAAAATTCTTCTATATGAGAGGCAGGTTCTTAATTAGATCAGGCAACTACCAAGAAGGCCTAGAGGATATAAATTATGTAATTACTAGGGCCAGGTTTTTAGAAGACATGGACTATATGATCAACGGTTACAAGCAGCTAATCTATTATCATATCCAAGTCAACCAGGCTGAAAACATGCTGACCTATATAGAAGAAGGCCTAAAGCTTTCAGTAAAATGCAACTACCACAAGGAAATAGGCATGTTCTTAAGATTTAAGGGCCTGTATTTTCTAATGCAGGGGGCCTATGACAGGGCAGAAAAGCTACTTAAAGAATCTATTAACACCTTTACAGTAACAGAAAAAATCGCCAGAGAATATGCCATAAACATTGCAGCAGCCCACTCCTATATAGGAGAAATTCGCCTGGCCAAAAAAGATTACCAAGGAGCCCAAGTAGAATTTTCCAAGGCCATAAAAATAAGTGCAGACAAGGGAGTAAAATCTTCCCTTTCGATTTTCTATCTAAATATGGCCAAGACAGCCTACTTTGTAAAAGACCTGTCCCAGGCAAAAAAATATCTTAACAAGGCTGCAAAACTTTTTGAAAGTTACGATTTTTATTGGAAAAGGCCAGTCCTTTATTCCTACCTTGCTCTTTTGGCCTTTGAAGAAAAAGATTTTTCTGCCATAAGGAAATATTTTGACCTAGCCAAGGACAAGACCAAGAGAATGGACGATCCAAGATCTAAGGGGACCTTTGAATTTGCCAGCTATATAATACTAAAAAGCACAGACCAAAAAACTAAGAACTTGTATTTTCCAAGTTTCAGCCAGACCAAGCTAGAAGATTTGAAAAAACAAGGCCTAAAAAACCTGGATCCTTACAGGGATGTATATGAAAGGGAAAAACTTATGGAAGAATAAAAAGGGCCTCAGGGCTCTTTTTTATTTATTGGAAAATCCTAGGCCAAATCCCTTATAATAGAAGTGGAATAAAGAAATTAACTTCTTAAGAATTTTGTAAGAATTATGAAGAAAATAAGTTGAAAAAATTTGCTACTATAAGGTCGGAGGAAAGAAATATGGACAAATATAAAATTTTAGTTGCAGAAGATGACAAGGCCATTAGAGATTCTATTGGCATATATTTAAAAAACGCAGGCTATGAGGTGATTTTTGCTGAAGATGGCAGACAGGCCCTGGAAATTTTCGCCCAGGAAAAAATTAGCCTAGTTATTATGGACCTTATGATGCCAAATCTCACTGGAGAAGAAGCCATTATGGAGCTGAGAAAGGACTCTTATATTCCTATTATAATCTTGTCAGCAAAAAGTGAAGACTATGACAAGGTTATGGGCCTAGATATTGGGGCAGACGACTATATGACCAAGCCCTTTAATCCCTTGGAACTAATAGCCAGGGTAAATTCCAATATTAGACGTTTTTATAAGTACAAGGAAAACAAGGACGAAAATATTATTGAAATTGGCGGCATCAAACTAAACACCTTTGACAAGTCAGTGGCAGTTGAAGGGGAAAAAATAGGCCTTACTTCCATTGAGTACAAGATTTTAGAGTTACTTATGAAAAATCCTAACAGGGTATTTTCTGTAGATGAAATTTATGAAAGGGTTTGGAATGAACCTGCCATAGAAACTAAAACTGTAACAGTCCATATTAGAAGAATTCGAGAAAAAATTGAAATAAATCCTAACAAGCCAATCTACCTCCAAGTGGCATGGGGACTGGGCTATAAATTTGTAAGCCCAAAGAGGAGGTAAAATGAAAGAAAAGAAATTTTTATATGATACAAAAACCATAATCCTAGTTCTTTTTTTAGTAGCTATACTGACCACAGCATTAAGTTTTTTTGCTCCTATAGATTTAAGCAAGAACCCAATGAATGACAACACCCTTTACTGGGAATTGTCCTATGGAGTGTCCCAATCCTTATATGACCAAGAAAACTATATAATCAAAGATTTTTTCAACTACTATTTAAAGGCAGAAAAGGAAGACCTGACAGCTAAGATTCCAGTAGAAGAAATTTATGAAGACTATTACCTGGTGAATTTTGATGAAAACTATGTAACAATCCAAACTCCAGACTTTGAAAGAATAAAGTTTTATAAGGCTGACTTTGGAGAAGACATTTATCTTAAGGAAATATCCTACGATGGAACAGTACTTCACAAGGAAGAAATAAGCAAGGAAGAATTTTATTTATACAACCCTCTTTATAAACATAACAAGGTTTATAAGACTAATTATCTCACTTCTGACACTGTCTTTAGGAGAAAATATGGCCAAGACTTTAAGTTTGACCCACTGGAAATGGACTTTTCAGATGACTATGTTTATATAGTAGGTTTTCATGACGGCAAGAATTTAAAAATTACAGATACTAATGGCAACTGGGACCCAAGGTCTAGCCAGGCCCTGTCTTATTTACAAGATCAATTAGAAAGAAATTACAGGCCAATTAATGAAAACAATAAGATTAAGAAAATTAACTTTGCCTATACTATAGATGTTAATTCTCCAGCTTATATAAATTTTACAGAAAAGGCTGATTTTTCTTCAAGCTTTTATCTTAGGGCCATGTTCCTAATGATTTTTTCTACAGTTATTTATTTTATACTGGCTGTAGTAACTTCGTATGAAAAGGCTAGGGCCAGCAACTTTTATAAGGCCTTAGGCAAGTTTCCAATAGAACTAGCCATAATAGGAATATCCCTTGGCCTTACTATAGAGGTCTACTATTTTGAAACTGAGTTTTTGAAAAATCATGGCATGACCCTAGGCCAAGAAATTTCTCTTGCCTTTGCCTTTGCTGTTTTTGCAATATTTTTAGTAGGACTAAGTATCTATTACCTAGTCTACTTGCTAAAAGATTTAGGATATAGAAAAGGCCAGGCTGACCTGGTCCAAAATTCTTTGTTAGCAAGGATTTTTGTCTTCTTAAAGAATCTACTTTGGTCACCTATAAAAAGACTTACTAACAACCTAGAAGGCAGCAAAAAGACCAATGTACTATTAATACTTGTAGCTTTACTGGCCATAGGCTTAATTGGCTCTTTGATTTTTGCCTTTCACTTCTTAATAGTTTTTATATGCTGGTGTATCTTGATTTTTGCCATGGCCTTTTTCTTAAGGTCCTACTATGACAGCATTGTAGAAATTGAAGACCTGTCAAAGAAAATAAAAGAAGGAGACTTTAAGTCTAAGGTAGACGAGGACAAGTCTAGGTTTAGGACCCTGGCCCACAACTTAAATACAGTAAGCCAAAACATGGACCAGGCAGTTGAAAATGCAGTAAAGTCTGAAAGAATGAAGACAGAGCTAATAACCAATGTGTCTCATGACTTGAAGACTCCCCTAACTTCTATAATCAACTACTCTCAGTTGCTGGTAGATGAAAAGTCTAGCCAAGAGGACAAGGACCACTATGCCAAAGTTATAAACGACAAGGCCAACAAGCTAAAGGTCCTAATAGAAAATCTTTTTGAAGTATCAAAGGTTTCTTCTAAGGCCATTGAATTAGACCTAGTGGACCTAGACTTTTCCCAGCTAGTAGACCAGGTTCTTGGAGAATGGGAAGACAAGCTGGCAGAAAAAAATATTGCCATTGAATTTTCAAAGCCAGCAGATCCAGTTATTTTAAAACTAGATGGCAACCAAACTTACAGAATTTTAGAAAACTTACTTTCTAATATTTACAAGTACGGCTTAGAATCTACTAGGCTTTATGTAGACTTGGAAGCTAAGGACAGGGTAGTTTTGGTCTTAAAAAATATTTCCAAGTACCCACTGAACATTTCTCCTGAAGAACTTTTAGAAAGATTTATTAGGGGAGACCAGGCAAGGAACACAGAAGGTTCAGGCCTAGGTCTATCAATTGCCTCATCTTTAACTGAGCTTCAAGGAGGAGAATTTATTCTAGACATTGATGGAGACTTGTTTAAGATTACAATTAAATTTTAGAAGATTTAGCTAGGCCCTAGGTCTAGCTTTTCTTTTTGTCTAAGTTTACTTTTTTTGAAAAATCTATATAATAGACTTATTGAAAGGTGGACTTATATGATAGGAAAAATTTTTTTGTTAATTGGAGCAGGGCTTTTCGCCTATGCTAGCTACAAGAACTTACAAGTAAAAAAGGAATTAATTGTGCCTTCATCCTTTGACAACAAGATGAAAACAGGCCTAGTTCTTTTGCCTTTGGTCTTTTTGTATATTACTTATGCAATTAATTTAAGTCTTTATGGCTTGATTTTTACACTTTCCTTAACTCTTTTATTTTATTCCCTTAATGCAGGAACAGGCTTTACTAAGGACCAGTATATATACTTTTCTGGCTACAATATTTTCCTGTCTAGAAAAAAACTTGAAGACCTATGGTTTGTTGACATTAAGGCCAAGTACAAAAACGACTTAATTATAGTTGCCTTAAGGGGCAAGCTATTTAAAAAGTCATCTTACTATGAGTTTCGCTATGGAAGTAATATAGAAAGGATTTGCAAGAACTTAGACTTGGATTTTTATCCCCTAGGAGTTCAAGGCCCAAAAGACAAGATATTTTAATGGAGTTTAGGCTCCATTTTTTCTTGGGAATTTCACAGCCTAGGTCTTTCCTTATAGGCTCAGATAAGATAAAATAAAGATGGATTTATCGTTTATCAATAAGAACCTAGGAAAAGCACATTAATAGACCTGCCTATATTGAATAAAATCCTAGAATAAAGTATTATATAAACCTAAAGACAATAGGAGAAATTATGAGTAATAAAGTAGATAAAATAACAAAATCGGCAACAGCTTTAGTAGTTTTTGCCCTTATAGGAAAATTTATGGGCTTTGCTAGAGAAACTCTTATAGCAAATTATTTCGGTGCCCAAGTTGAAACAGATGCCTTTGTAGCAGCTTTAAAGTCTACAAATTTAATAACAGCCATTGTTTCCAATGCTATAGCCAACACCTTTATACCAATGCTGTCCAAGGTTAGGGCAGACGAAGGCGAAGGCCAGGTTGCCTATCATACTAATAACATGCTAATAATGTCAGTTGTAGTTTCTATACTTTTAACTGTCCTAGGCATATTTGCAGCACCTTTAATTGTAGGCTTTGTAGGTAAGGGCTTTGATGCTGAAACCTTTAATCTAACCTTACAGCTTACAAAAATAGGCATGCCAGTTATGATTTTCTCAGCTATAGTTGGAGTTATGACAGGATATTTACAATCCCAAGGCAGATTTGGAGCCACTGGCGCCATACCAATTCCACTGAATGTTGTTTATATTTTTTATCTTATAGTTTTGTCTGACCAGTTTGGTGTAGTAGGCCTTACTATTGCCAGTGTCTTGGCTATTTTGGCCCAGGCTCTATTCTTGTTGCCAGAAACAATTAAGGCTGGCCACAAGTACTTTTTTGCCTTTAATCTTAGGGACAAGTATGTAATCCACGCCCTGGAACTATCAATGCCAGTTCTTTTGTCAGTGGCAATAAATGACATAAACATTGCCATTAACACATCCTTTGCATCAGGCTTAGAAGAAGGAACTGTGTCCTGGCTTAACTTTGCCAACAAATTAAATGTTCTAATACTAGGAATCTTTATAGCAGCCATAACCTCTATAGTCTTTCCAATTATGTCCAAGGCCTTTTCAGAAAAGGACATAGATGGAGGCAGACAGTCTATGGCCCTGGCAACTAGGCTAATATTTTTAATAACCATACCAGCAACAGTAGGCCTAATGGTTTTGGCTAGACCTATAGTAGAAATAGCCTTCCAAAGAGGGAAGTTTACAGCCTATGATGCTGAAATGACAGCCCAGGCTTTGATTTTCTACGCTCCAGCCCTAACGGCCCTGTCCTTAAACACCCTTTTAAATAGGGTATATTATTCTCTCCAAGACACAATAACGCCCTTAATAATTTCTGCCATAGCAGTAAGTCTTAATGTGTTTTTAAACTTCCTTTTAGTGAAGTTTTTAGGTCATCGTGGTTTGGCCTTGGCCTTAACCTTGGGAACTAACATATCAGTTTTTATTTCCTTTATGGGCCTAAGGAAAAAGCTAGGTCATATTTATGGCTGGTCTTATTTAAGAGCAGTAATAAAAGACTTAATATCTGCCCTTTTAATGGGCCTAGTAACATATTTTTCATTCTTTGGCCTAATAAGTTTATTGCCAGTTTTGGGAAGTAGATTGATCTACAAGCTTTTAGTCCTATTGTTTTCAGTATTTTTATCAGTAATCACCTATGGAGCCTTAACCTATTTTCTAGGAGTTGGAGAAGTTAAGATGGCAGTAGACATGATCAAAAGTAAGAGAAAGCACTAGAAAAAATATTTAGGGGGAAAAATTGAAAGAGAACAAACATCCCATCTCTTTGTTAGAATTGTTTATAACCTTTTTCAAAATTAATTCTATAACCTTTGGAGGAGGCTATACTATAGTGCCAATTATAATAGACGAATTGGCCAACAAGAAAAACATAATTACAGAAGAAGAAATGCTAGACCTACAAGCCATAGCCCAATCAGGACCAGGAGCCATGGCCATTAACACATCTATACTTACAGGATTTAGGCTTAGGGGGCCTATTGGAGCCTTAGTGTGTTTAGCAGCCTCAGTCTTACCTTGTATAATAATAATTACAATAATTTCATATTTTTACCAAGAATTTAAAGAAAATTATTTTATAAATGCAGCCTTAAAGGGCATGGCAGGAATAATAGCAGGAGTCTTGGTTATTACTACAATTAGAATGGCAAAAAACGCCACAAAAGAAAGGGCCAGCTTTTCTTTTCTAATAATGATAATAGCCTTCTTGGCCTCTTTTGTCTTTCATATTAATACAGGACTAATAATATTGATTTCAGCAATCTTTGGCCTTGTAATCTTTTCTATAAAAAAAGAAGGGGAGCAGACAAATGATATTAATTGAACTTTATTTACAGTTTCTTATAATAGGGGCTACAGCCTTTGGAGGAGGCTATGCAGTTTTGCCACTGATTAACTCCTATATAGTTGAAGGCAAGGGCTGGATCACCATGGCAGAAATGACTGACGTTATTACAATTTCCAATATGACACCAGGACCTATAGCCATAAACTCAGCCACCTTTGTAGGTACCAAGGTAGCTGGCTTGCCAGGATCTATTGTAGCCACCTTGGGAGTAGTAACTCCATCCTTTATCCTAATGAGCATTATAGGCTATGTACTTTTTGCCAAAAACAAAAGGCTAACCTTTTTAGAAAAAATGCTTAAGACCCTAAGACCTACAGTTGTTGGCCTAATAGCCATAGCAGCAGTAGACCTGATCCAGGAAGCCATATTCACTAACAACGCCTCGCCTGAAAGCTTTACCATAAACTATGTGCCCTTGCTTACATTTTTTGTGGGCCTGTACTTTTATTACAAGAAAGTAAATCTAACTAAGCTAATTTTAGTGGGAGCAGCCTTAGGCATAGGCCTGTCCTTTGTATTTTAAAAATATCAAAAAAATGAGCCAAGAACTTAATCTTGGCTCTAATTTTTTATGCAAGTTTATGCAGCTTTTTTGTCTTCAACTTGGCCACTAACAAGTAGGTCGATTTGGTACATAACTTTTGCAAGTTCTGCCCTTGTTGCCCTGCCTTGTGGATCAAAGATGTTGCCAGGTTTTCCAGACATAATTTCTGTAATTTGCATTACTATTACTTCTGGCTCAGCCCATTTTGCAATTTGGTCTTGGTCAGCAAATGGAGCTGGCATAATATAGGCTACAGGAATCTTCTTTAGGCTTAAATATCTAGAAATTATAGCAGCCATTTCTTCTCTAGAAATTTCTGCATCAGCCTTGAAAGAACCATCTTCATAGCCTTTTACTAGGTCATTTTCAGCAGCCCAAGCAATTGGGTCAGAATACCACATATTAGTTTTAACATCAGTAAATTCTGCTGGCTTGTCTACTTCAGGCATTTCTTCTAATCTATAAAGAGTAGTAACTATCATAGCCCTAGTAATATTAGCATCTGGCTCAAAAGTTGTTTGAGAAGTTCCCATAAAGATCTTCTTGTCAACAACAGCCTTAATATATTCTTCAGCCCAGTGGCCCTTAATATCAGTAAAGGCAGGATCTGCAAGCTTCATAGCCTCAGGGACAACTCTGCCTTCAACCTTAGGGTTAATAACTTTTTGGTTTTCAATATAGGCAGCTAGAACTTCAGGAAGAAGTGGAAATTCAGCTAATTTCTTGCCTTCTTTTAGCATTTCATAGCCATCTCCACCAACTGCCATAAAGTCGTTAGTTACAAGCTTGTAAGTCTTCTTTAGGTCTAGGGCTTCCTTGCCAATAACAACATCAAAGATTCTAGAACCTGGCTCTTGATTTTGGTCATACTTAAAGGTCATGCCAGCAACATGAGGGAATTTTCCCACAAGTTCAGGAGCAGAGTCTAGGCCGTATTCTAAGGCGTCCTTAATTGTTTGGCCAGAAACTTCTAGAAGAACAGGGTAGTTATTAAATGGGAAAGCAGTTAGAAGTTGGCCTACAGTAATATCTCCAGCTTCAATAGAGGCTCTAATACCGCCGCCATTAGTAAGGGCTACATCAGCCTTGGCTACATCTAACATAGCATCAGTAAGAAGATTACCAAAATTAGTTTCTCCAGTTCTTACATGTTCACGAAGACCATCTAGTTCAACTAAAGTCTTTCCAACAACTCTGTCTAAATAAGGTTGGTTAGCAGCTTCAAACTCTTCAATTTTTTCAAGAACATCAGCATTTGCTTCCAAGTCCTTAAGGTCTTCATAAGAATGAAGCTTAGCAGACTTGCTAGTAACTTTGCCATCTTCAATAACTAGGGTAACTTCCCCAATATTTTCAGTGTGTTGGCCAGTTTGGGCTATAAGTTGGCCATTTTCATATTGGCCATTGTCTAACTTAGAGTGAGAGTGACCATCAACAATTAGGTCGATGCCAGGAACAGCAGCAGCCAAAAGGTCTGATCTTTCTTCAGAAGCCTTGTCTAGGCCAAGGTGAACTAGGGCAACAACAACATCTGCACCAGAATTTTTCAGTTCAGCAACTTGAACCCTAGCAGCATCAATATAGTTAGTGAAGCCAAGATTTTCAGTGTTTTTAGGATTAGACTTAGTTCTAGTTTCAGGAGTAGCCAAGCCGAAAATACCAAGCTTAACACCATCAACTTCTACAATAGTCCTATCGCTTAAAAATAAACTTCCATCTTTGTCAACAATGTTGGCAGCTAGAATTGGAAAGTCAGCCATAGTTGAAAGTTCCTTTAACCTAGCACCACCATAGTTAAAGTCGTGGTTACCAGGAGACATGGCCTTGTAGCCAACAAGGTTCATAAGGTCAACCATAGTTTGGCCTTGGGATATAGTAGCAAAGGTAGTTCCATGAAGAACATCACCTGCCTCTAACAAAATTGCATTTTCCTTAGAATCTACAAAGGTCTTTAGCTTTGCATATCCAAGTTTACCGTCTTTTTCATTTTCAATAGCATTTCCATGAACGTCATTGGTATGAAGAATAGTAATAACCTTTTGATCAGCAGCAAAAGCCACTTGATTAGGAACAACTAAAGCCAAAACCAAGACTAGGGCTATTAATAGACCTAAGATACGATTTCTTTTCATACTAAACCTCCTAAAAATTTAAATACAATGTACTTATAAAAATCATATACCCATTTTTTCACAAACTTGTCATAAAGTTACAAAATATTTCAGCCAAGGCTTAACTAATCCTTTACAATAAAAGCTTTTATTTTGTTTAATATCTGATATAATATGTAAGGTTAAAATCAGAAAAGTTTAATGGAGGAATAAATGTTACAAGTAAACAGCCTGTCTATGATCTTTCCAGACAAAAAATTATTTGAAGATGTAGACTTAGTCTTTAGCCCTGGCAACTGCTATGGAATAATAGGAGCCAACGGAGCAGGGAAGACGACTTTTTTAAAAATCTTATCTGGAGAAAAAGAACCAACAAAGGGTTCAGTAACCATGGACAAAAACGCCCGTATGTCTAAACTAAAACAAGACCACTACGCCTACGAAGACCAAGTAGTCCTAGACCTAGTAATAATGGGCAACAAAAAACTTTATGATATAGCAAAGGCCAAAGAAGCCATCTATATGAAGGCAGACTTCTCAGACCAAGACGGCATGAAGGCAGCCCAACTAGAAGCAGACTTTGCAGAAATGGGCGGCTATGAAGCAGAAGCAGAAGCAGCCACCCTTTTACAAGGCTTGGGCATAGACGTATCCAAGCACCAAATGCTAATGGCTGACCTGAAAGAAGCAGACAAGATTAAGGTGCTTTTGGCCCAGGCTTTATTCGATTCGCCAGATATTTTGCTCTTAGACGAACCAACAAACGGCCTGGACATAAAGGCCATACTGTGGCTCCAAGACTTTCTAATGGACTTTCCAGGCATAGTAATAGTAGTATCTCACGACAGGTACTTTTTGAACGAAGTATGTACAATGACAGTTGACGTAGACTTTGGAAAAATAACCCTATTCGTAGGCAACTATGACTTCTGGTACCACTCTTCCCAACTGGCCCTGAAAATGGCCAAGGAACAAAACAGAAAGAAAGAAGAAAAAGCCAAGGAACTAAAAGACTTTATAGCCAGATTCTCAGCCAACAAGTCCAAGGCCAGACAGGCAACCTCAAGGAGAAAGCTCTTAGAAAAAATTAGCCTAGATGACATAAAGCCATCAACAAGAAGATATCCCTTTGTAGGCTTCCCTCTATCAAGAGAGCCAGGAAACGACATACTAATAGTAGACAACCTAAGCATAAAAGACGACCAGAAAAAATTAATAGACTCCCTGTCCTTTATAGTCAACAAAAATGACAAAATAGCCTTTATAGGCAACGACCTAGCCATAAGCAAGCTATTTGAAGTCTTAAATGGAAAAACCACAGACTACCAAGGGTCCTTTAAATTTGGCCAAACCATTAGCAAGGACTACTTCCCTAAAGACAACAAAGAATACTTCCAAGACCTGGACCTAAACCTAATAGACTGGATGAGACAGTATTCAGAAGAACAATCAGAAATAGAAATGAGAGGCTATCTAGGCAAAATGCTTTTCTCAGGAGACCAGGCCTTAAAAAAAGCCAATGTCCTATCAGGAGGAGAAAGGGTTAGGATGATGTTTCTAAAAATGATGGTTCAGCCATCTAACCTTTTATTCTTTGACCAGATGACCAACCACCTGGACCTAGAATCAATAGAAGCAGTAAACAAGGGCCTAGAAGCCTACAAGGGCAACCTGCTCTTTAGCTCCCATGACAGCCAAATTATCTCAACAGTAGCCAACAGAATAATAGAGATCTTTGAAGACGGGACCTATAGAGACGAAGAAATCTCTTACCAAGACTATATAGACAAATACTATAAAGAAGACAAATAACAAAGAGCCTAAGGAAAGAACTTAGGCTTTTCCTTGTATAAAAGCATAAAGAAAATTGTAAATCTTATGAAAATATTATTTTAACAATTGACAAAGATATTGTATTAATTCATAATAAAGATAGGAAAACATATTCATCCACAAAAACAGATCACATGGAGGTGGTGAGATGGCAGCAACAATAAAAGACGTTGCCAAAATGGCCAATGTTTCAATCTCAACTGTTTCTAGAGTAGTAAATGACTCTAAACCAGTAAGCCCAGAAGCAAGAAGAAGAGTATTACATGCCATAGAGGTCCTACAATACGAACCAAACGAAATAGCCAGAAGCCTAGTAACTAGAAAATCCAATATAATAGGAGTAATAGTAGAAGACTTTGGCCTATCCTTTGTATCCCAAGTTCTAAGAGGAGTAGAAGAAGTAGCCAGAATGTACAAATACGACATTCTAGTATCCTCAACCTACGGGGACCCAGAAATGGAAAACAAATACATGAGATTGTTCTTACAAAAACAAGTAGAAGGAATAATCGTAATCACTGAATCTAACAACAAGGACAGGATTCAGTTTTTAAAGAGCCTAAAGGTGCCAGTAGCCTACCTTAATAGGTACTATAGAAATGACGAAATTTCCACAACAACAATAGACAACATAGAAGCCCTAAAGGCCCTAATAAAATATCTAATATCCAAAGGCCACAAAAAGATTAGCTACCTAGGCAACAAAAAGGACCTAGAAGCAACAGTAGAGCGATTTAGAGAAAGAGGCTTTATGGAAGCCATGAAAGAAGCAGGCCTAGAAGGAGAAATCCTAACAGTATCAGAAGACTCAGAAGAAGGCTTCTTAGACGCCAAAGACTCTATCCTAAAGACCATAGAAAATGGCACAACAGCCCTGGCAGTATTTTCAGACGAAGGGGCCATTAGAGTAATAAACATGCTAAAAGACAACAAGATTAGGGTACCAGAAGACGTATCAGTAACAGGTATGGGAGACATAACCATGGCAGACCTGTACAGACCTAAACTTACAACAGTAAAAGAACCACTTTATGACTATGGAGCAGTATCAGTTAGAACTATTATAAAGGCCATTAAGGGAGAAGAAAAAATGCCTCAAGAAAAGCTAATTCTACCTTACCAAATAATAGAAAGAGAAAGTGTAAAAGAACTTTAGTCTATGAAATATGTAGTAGTATCATCGTCCCAGCTTAGGGGCAGGGCCATGTTTAGTCTGTCTAGTGACTTTTTAGGAAAAGAAGAAGGCCATCTTCTCTTAGGATCCTATGATATGGACTATTTGTTAAATGAAGACTTGGATTTTTTAATATTCGACCTAAAATACTACCTAGACTACAAGAACAAAATAAAAAATTCTAAAATCAGGGCAAAAACCCTGCTACTAATAAACTTTGAAAAAGACAAAAAACAGCTAACAGGCATAAACGATAAGATAAAACTTATAGGAGCAGACTGCAAGAATAGAGAGCTGGAAAAAATATTTTCAATAACAAAATCCCAGGAAAAAGAATATATCCTAGGACAAAGGGACAAGTCTATCTTGTTCCTCTTGGCCCAAGGCCTTACAAACAAAGACATAGGCAAAAAACTATATCTTAGCGAAAAAACCATAAAAAATAACTTATCTAGGATTTACAAAAGCCTAGAAGTAACTAACCGTTACGAGGCCATAGAAGCCTTTAGAAATAAAAATATTAGCTACAAAAAAGGTCAATAAGAAAATACTTATTGGCCATTTTTTTGCCCAAAATATAAAGAGATAAGCAGAAAAATCTACTTATCTCTTTATAAAATATTTTTTAAGTTAGGATCTTATTTTATTTCAAGACTTCTTTTAATAGTAACTTGTTGGGTCTTAGGATTCCAAATAATATCTTGGCCATCCTTTAGGCCTAGGGCCCTGGCCACATTAGCTATAGGAACCATGGTCCTGTTACTTACAAGTTCAGGTTTCACATCACTTTCATAGGTCTTGCCATTAACTATAATCTTGTTAGTATCAAGAGGAATCTCTATGGTGTTTTTCTTGTCCTTAATAATAACAGTGTTAGTATCCTTGATCCAATCAACTTCAAAGCCTAAGGCTTCAGCAATAAATCTAATAGGAAGCATGGTCCTACCATTAGAAAGATAAGGAGCTACATCCATTTCAATAGACCTATTAACACCATTAAGAGAAGACTGGATAGTCTTATTACCAATATCTAAAACAGTTTCATAAAGGATCTCAACTGGCTCAGCCTTAGTTTCAGTCTTATCAGAACTAGTATCAGGACCGAAAAGAATAAATTGATAAATAGGCCATAGGTAGTTAGGATTTTGTGGTTGAATAGGATTTCCATTAGCATCCTTCCATAAAGCCTTAATAGTAATGTTATTATTTACAGTAATAGAATCACCAACAGCTTTTCTTTCTCCTCCTACATCCCAAGCATCAAAAACTTTGCCAGCTGGAGCAGTAAAGGCGTTAGCAGGGAGGGTATAGTTTGAACCTGCCTCTATGGTTTTAGTAGCCATAGTACCAGAACCACCATTTCCATTAAAGCTAATAGTTCTAGGTGCATTGGAATAGGTTATATTTAAAGCTACCTCAAGGGATTTACTTTGTCCTGCATTGTATTTATATTTTACTGGAGAAGTTGTATTTGAGTTAGTGGTAAGAATATTACCTGAAACACTTCCTCCGACCCAGTCACCTGCCTTAGCTACATTAAAACCTTGTGGAAGCAAAGTTAGGTCAAATTTAAGAGTATTTTCATTTACTTTAATTGCATATGTTTGGCCACTTCCTTCAAAAGTATTCAGTGGAGCATTTGAAGGTACATCTAGGCTAGTTAAATGGTTATTAGAGCATTTAAGGGTTTCTAAATTGTTCATACGACTTAGATCTATACTAGTTAGCTTGTTGTCATCGCAGTTAAGGGTCTCTAGAAGTGTATTTCGATCTAGATTCAATTCACTTAACTTATTGTTAGGAACTACTAGTAAATTTAAGGCTGGATTGCCACTAAGATCTAAGCTAGATAAACCTGCATTCATACAATATAATCTTTCAAGGGCTCTATTATTCTTGATATTTAAGCTAGTCATATTTGGATTCTCATTACAATTAAGACTTGTAAGCTTTAGGTTGCTGCTAAGATCTAAAGAATCCAGACTATTATTTTCACAAACCAGGGAATTTAAATTAGTAAAATGCTCTATGCCTTTCAGATTGCTAATACTTTTACCTGAGACATCCAATGATTTTATTTCATTTAATTCTTCTTGGGATAAACTACCATCTTTTGGTGTTGTATCACAGTTGTCAGACACATGTTGCCTAAAATTATCATTAGGGAAGTTTTCTTCATTAATTTTTACTACAGGCTTTTCTCTCCAAAGGGCCCAAAGGGTTGTGTTGGCAGAAAGGGTTATGGGATCGCCAACCTTTTTTTCATCTCCATTTACATCCCAAGCATAAAAGACTTTGCCTGCTGGAGGAGTAAAGTTGCTTGGAGGCTCAGGTAACACGTAGGGATTATTCTTATCGACAAAAAGCCAATCCTCAGTGGTAGTTCCATTATTTGCAATAAAGGCAAGTTTCACATCTTCGTTAGAGATTTCTTTTTGTATAGTCAGACTTACTCCTAAAGTTTTCCCTTCCTTTCCTGTCTTATAGTCATAGGTGAAGACATCTATTTCTTCTTCTGTAAGATTTAATTTGCCATCAACTAGTTCTTTGTTCCTATTAATGGCATTAGCAAGGTCAAAAGATCCAGGCATGGAAGAAAAGTCATAATACTTAGTGTTCTTGTCAACGTGGATGGTATATTTTTGGAGATCCCCAAAAAAAGTCCCAGAATCGAGCTTAGTATTACTAAGGTCTAGGCTAGTTAGATTGTTTTCATCGCAATTAAGGTTTTCTAATAGGGTGTTTTTGCTGACATCTAGCTCTTTTATCTGATTATAGCCGCAAAAAAGATCTCTTAACTTAGTAAAATGTTCCACCCCTTTTAGATTTGTAATTCCTTTATTAGTAACGTTTATTTGTTTTACTCTTTCTGATTCAGCTTGAGATAAGATGTTGTCTTTGGGATCACTTTTATCAAAGTTGTCAGATACATATTGCCTAAAATTATCATCAGGGAAGTTGGTTTTATTAATTTCCACATTTTCTTCAGCATATACTGGCTTTATAGGCCATATAAGTGTCATAAGTATTATAAGTACAAGGCTTACTTTAAAATATTTTTTTATTTTTTTCATTTTTCCATCCTTTCTTTTTGTATTTTATGTAAATACTGATACTACTTCCATCTTTATTTTATAATAATCCAAAGTCAATTTCGTCCCTCTTAAGGGGGATAGACCTGGGTTTTTTCAGGTTTTTTATTTGCTTATATTTAGTCAAGATGATATTATTAATCTATCTATAGGCATTTTTAGGGGAGGTGACTTATGAAAATCAAGGGCAGGTTTTTTTTATCTATGTTTTTGCTATCTTTGGCAGCTTTTATTCATATTTTAGTAAGACTGGTCCCACTTCCTATGCGCACTAATACTATAAGCTTGGGCCTTTATTGTCTGGTGATTGTTTTTTGGATGGAAAAGAATAGGCAGATGATTTTGCATAGGCAGGTTATGACTAATCTAAGCTATATTGCCTATCTTTTGATTGGATATTTGTTTATTAGGACTCTTAAGTATGAGTTTGTTCTTAGTGGGTCTAGTTTGGACAGGTATTTGTGGTATGGTTATTATATTATTCTTATTGCCATTGGTGTCTTTCTATTTTTTTCTGTTTTGTATATTGATAAGGCTGGCCAGGAAAAAGTTTCTCCTAGCTGGAATATGCTTTTTCTTTTGCTTTTTATTTTTTCCCTGCTTTTTATTTCCAATGATTTTCACCAGTTGATTTTCACTTTTCCCCAAGGTCTTTCTAAGTGGGCTGATGTTGATTATGGTTATGGGCCTGGCTTTTATTTGATGGTCCTTTATTGTGGGGCTATTGTTCTTGGAACTTTCTTTATTGCTAGCAAGAAGACTTTAGATAGTCGTAATGCTAAAAATATTTTTTTAATCTTTCTGGTTCCTGTTATTTGGGGCCTTTATACATATTTGTACTTAATTAAGGCTAGGGCCTTTTACTGGTTCTTTGTGGCTTTTAAAAGTCCTGAGTTTAATTGTTTGATTACTATTTCTTATGTTGAAAGTCTAATCTATAACAGACTTATGCCTGTTAATTTGGATTATGGAAGGTTCTGGCATGGTTCTAGTCTTGATGTTGGCATTATGAACAGAAGTGGGGTCCTTTATGCTAATAACAAGGACTGGGATTTTTCTCCTTCTTTAATAAGGAAGGCTGCAAGTCATCCAGTTTTAGTGAGTAAGGATTGTCTTTTGCAAAGTGCTAGGGTTTCTAATGGCTATACTTACTGGCTGGAAGATCTTTCTTTTATTAATGCTATTAAAGATAGGCTAAGGGATTTTGGGGATTTGTTAGCTGAGGAAAATGAACTTCTAAAGGCTGAAAACAGGCTGCAAAGGGACCAGGCTAGTCTTAGGGACCAGCTGGAGATTTGTGCTTTTATTGAAAATGCCTTAGAGGATAAGTTTCTTGCCCTTGAGTATAGCCTTAGGGACCTGCCAGACAGGGAAGAGGATTTTATTCAGGCTATGAGGCTTCCTACTATTATTAATGTATATATTAAAAGATATGCTAATATGCTTTTGTTAGGGAAAAAGTCAAGGCTGGTGGATATTGATGAGCTTAGGCTGGCTATTTTTGAGTCTTTTAGATACTTGAATATTTTTAATATTATGACTGATTTTCTTTGTCAAGGCCAGGCAAGGATAAGCCTTGATAAGATCCTTTTGGCCTATGAGACTTTTGAGGATATTCTAGAGAAAAACATTTTTACTATGGAGGCTGTCTTTCTTAGTATAAGTTTGCAAGGGGATTTTTTGGTTTTTGCTATGGAAATTGACAATCCTGATTCTAGAACTTTTAGGGGGACTAGGCTTGAGGATGGGGATTTGACTCTGGATCAGCTTATTGAAGAGGGAAGTTTGTTTGTAAGGGCTAAGATTTTCTTGGGAAGTGATTTTTATGACTATTAGGGAATTGAATGTGTTTTGGCCTTATTTTTTCTATGGTCTTATTTTTCTTCTTAGTATTTTCAGTCTTTCTCTGGCTTTAAGGTCCAGGCTTATTCTTAAGACCAGGTCCTATGAGTATGGGGCCTATGGGGTTTTTCTTCTGGCTTTTTTCTTGCTACAGATTTTGACTGAGCTTTTAAATGCTGATAGAAGGCTTTATTTTTTCATAAAGGATATTAAGGTCTTTGTTTTTGTGGGACTTGTTATTTTTATTGTTTTCTTTGACTTATTTTTGTGGGTTAGGCTAAGGGCTGTGAGCAAGTGGTCCTTTACTGATTTGTCCATTAAGGAGTGTATGGATACTCTGCCTGTAGGCTTGGCCTTTTCTGATAGGCAGGGCCGTCCTTATTTGGTTAATTATAAGGTGGATGAGGTTTCTAGGATGATTTTCGGGAGAAATCTTCTTAATACTTTGGACTTTTTTGATAGGGCTATGGAGGCTAGGTTTTTGGAAAATGTTAGGGTCCTATCTAGGGCTGACAAGCTTGTTTTTATTCTTTGTGGCCAGGTGGTTTGGCAGATTAAAAATGTGGACCATGGGGATTTTTTAGAGACTATTGTTAGTGATCTTAGTGAAGAATATAGGCTGGTTAATGAGATTAAGGAAAATAATAAAAAGAGCCAGGCCTTAAATAATAAGCTTAAGGCTTATAGGGAAAATTTAGATTCTTTTATTAGGGACAAGGAGCTTTTGGCTGCTAAGAGAAAGATTCACGATGATTTCAGTCGGTCTTTGATTCTTTTTAGGATTTATATGGAAGATGGGGAGAAGACCTGGGAAAAGCGTAGGCAACTTCTAAGTTTGTGGAAACAAAATCTGGTCCTTCTTAAGGGCGGTATGACTAAGGAGTCTAGGGATTCTTCTTGGGAAAAGCTTGTTAAGGCAGCTGCTAGTGCTGGCTTGAATATTCAGCTTTCAGGAGACTTGCCTAGGCAGGGGAAGATTTTGCAGCTTCTTATTGATATTCTCCATGAGGCTATTAACAATGCTATTGTCCATGGTCAGGCCAAGACCTTGTTCTTGCAGATAGTTGAAAGTGATAATAGTTTTAGGTTTTTTATTAGCAATGACGGCCTAAGGCCAGCTGGCCCTATTGTTGAAAAGGGAGGCCTAAAAAACATTAGAAGGCTAGTAGAGTTAGAGGCTGGGTCTTTTTCTATTAGCCAGGATCCAGACTTTGTAATGGAAATTGTTTTGGGAAAGGAGGCAGATGAAGATGAAACACAGAGTTATGGTAGTTGATGACCAGTTTGTGTCTAGGAAGATGTTTGAGCTTTATCTTAGGGACAGCCAGGACTATGACCTTGCTTTTTCCATTGATTCGGCTATGTTTGCTGATACTTATGTTTTGAAAGATAGTATTGATTTGGTGATTATGGATATTTTAATGGAAGATGGGTCTTGTGGCCTTGAGGCTGCCAGGGCCATAAAGAAGCTAAGGCCTAATATTAAGATTGTTGCAGTTACTAGTATGCCTGAGCTTTCTTGGCTAGACAGGGCCAGGGAAATTGGCATTGATAGTTTTTGGTACAAGGAGGCTTCTAAGGAAACTATTATTTCTGTACTTGACAAGACTATGGCAGGCCAAAGTGTTTATCCTGACCAGGCTCCTAAGGTGAAAATTGGCCAGGCTTGGTCTTATGATTTTACGCCTAAGGAGGTTGAGGTCTTAAGGCTTTTGGTTACTGGGGCTTCTAATAGTGAAATTAGCCAGGCTTTAAATATTTCTATTCACACTGTTAAGACTCATATAAAGCACCTACTAATAAAGACTGGCTACAATAGCAGGACTAAGCTGGCTATCCAGGCTAGGATTACTGGTATAGTTATTGAAGATAAATAAGAATAAGAAAAGAGATAAGCAGGAAAGTCTACTTATCTCTTTGGTTTTTATAGGCTGTTTATATATTCGTTGGCCTTTATGGCTGCTCTAGTTCCGTCAGCTACTGCTGTTGATACTTGGCGAACTAGGGTGTTTCTAACGTCTCCTACTGCATAAACTCCTGGAAGGTTAGTTTGGCAGCAGTTGTCTACTTTAAAGTAGCCATCCTCCATTTCTAATTCTTTGGCTATGGCTGTGTTAGGGTCGGCGCCAATGTGGACGAAGACTCCTAGGTCTGGAGCTTTTATTTCTAGGTCCTGGCCACTTGCTGAATTTTCTAAGATTACTGAATTTACCTTGTCGTCACCTGAAACTGCTTTTACAGATGAAGATAGGTGGACTGTAATCTTGGCTGAGTTTTCTATTATGGTTTTAAATTCTTGGACTGTTCCTAGCTTTTCTCCATGGTGAACTAGGTGGACTTCTTTGGCGAATTTAGAAAGGTAGATTGCTTCCTTGCAGGCTCCGTCAGATCCTCCTACTACTACAACTGTTTTGTCCTTGTAATAGTCGTGGTCGTCTTGGGCATTTTGGTATAGTCCTTTTTGGAAAAATTCTGAGTCGTTTTCTAGGCCTAGTTTTTTGGCTGTTGTGCCTGTGGCTATTATTACAGCCTTGGCCTTGTAGGTCTTGTCCTTGGTCTTTACTATTTTTTCTGGGCCAGCTAGGTCTGTGTCTACTACTTCTTCGTAGGCTATTTCAAGACCGTAGCTTTCTGCTTGGTCCTTCATTCTCTTGGCAAAGGAGTGGCCACTTTCGTTTTCCATTATTCCTGCAAAGTGGGTTACCATTGATATTTTTCCTATCATGCCACCAATTTTATTTTTTTCTATAAGTAGGGTGTTTAGACCTCTTGAACGAGCGTAGATAGATGCTGAAATTCCACTAGGTCCACCACCAACAATGATTAAATCGTACATGTTTACCTCCCTGAAATAATATTTCTTACTGTTCTATTATAGAACTAAGCTTTTTAGATTGCTAGGTATTTTGAAAAATTTTTAAAAAACTTAAATTTTCTGGCCTTTGCTGCCTTTGAGCTTTAAATAAAAGCCAATATTTACTATAATATAGGTAGAATAAAATTCAAAGGAAATGATATTATGACAGAAGATTTGACAATTGATGAACTTTGGAAGACTTATCCTATAGAAATTCTAGGGCCTAATCCTGACTGGCAAAATATTTATGAAGAAGAAAGAGATAGAATTAGACAGGCCTTTGGGTCTAGGGACTTTAAGATCTATCATGTAGGTTCTACTGCTGTACCTAATTTAAAGGCTAGGGATATTATTGACATACTTATTGAAGTGGCTGAGGGAGAAGATATGAACTTTTTGGCCTTTTTGTTGGTGAAAAATGGCTACAAGAAAATGGTAGTAGAAAAAAATCGTATTTCCCTTAACAAGGGCTACAGCCCAGAGCCAAGCCAAGAACAAATTTATCATATTCATCTTAGAAGGCCAGGAGACTTAAGGGAGATTTATTTTAGAAATGCCTTAAGAAAAAATCCAAAGCTTTCAAAAACTTATGAGTCTTTAAAGCTTAAACTAGCCAAGGATTTTAGGGACAATAGACAGGACTACCTTTTAGGCAAGTCAGACTTTATAAACAAGTACACCCAAATGGAAGAAGAAAATTTTAGATAAGAAAAAAAGACGGGACCTGATATAGGGTCTCGTCTCTGTTTTTTCCTTAGAAACTTCTACCTGCTCCGCCACCGCCAGCTGAGCCTCCGCCTCCAGAAAAGCCTCCGCCAGAAGATCTTCCGCCAGAGAAACCTCCTCTTGGAGACCTGCCGCCAGTAAAGCCTCTGCCTCTGTAAGGTCTAGGATTTCGAGAATGTGGTGGATTTTTTCTGCCTCCACCAGCTGATCCGCCTCCACCTCCGTCTCCATCTTTTGGATCCTTGGTTTTCTTTCTGTAGTTAAGGTAGAGGATTATTACAAAGACTAAAATTATTAAGGTCAATAACCAGTCTCCACCAGCTGATTTCTTGTTTAGGGTCTTTTTATAGTTGTCATAGTTACCGTCTAGGTCTGTATCATATTCTAAAATAACTTGAGAAATTACAGCCCTAAAGGTCTCTAACAAAGCTGTATCAAAGCTTGTTAGGTCTTCTTTGTCTACTAGGGCTATAAAATACTTATCAATGATTCTGCCAACTTTACCATCGTTTAAAACACCTTCTAAACCGTAGCCAGTTGCTATATAAATAGAATACTTATCACTTGTTGGCTCCTTGCCTAAAAGGATAAGGACTCCATTGTTAAGGTCCTTGTCTCCAATTTCCCACTTCCTAAAAAGTTCTAGGGCATAGTCTTCAACAGGGTATTGGTCTAGGTCATCTATAGTTGCAACTACTACCTGGGCCTTAGTTTTTCTTTCAAGTTCCACATTAGTTTTTATAATTTCGTCCTTAGACTGACTTGACAAGAGGTCCATTTGGTCCAAGTAAAAGAACTTTGGACTAGGGTCAGGTAAGTCTAGGGCAGAAACTGTATTTGTTAGGCTAGAAAAAATAAGTACTAGGACTAGAAGGCTTGGCAGAAAGATTTTTAATCTTCTATCCTTCATAGGCCTATCCTATATAACTTTCTCTTACTATAAGGCCAAAGTCCACAGTAGGTGCATTTTCAGTACCTGGATCAGCTTCAAAGTAAGCTCTTGGTGAAAATCCTAACATGTTTGCAAAGATAGATGTTGGGAACTTTCTAACTTTAGAGTTAAAGGTGTTAACTACATCGTTGTAGTCTCTTCTAGCTACTGCAATTCTATTTTCTGTGCCAGCTAGTTCGTCTTGTAGTTGGATGAAGTTTTCGTTGGCTTTTAGTTCTGGATAAGCCTCAACTACAACATTAATGTCTCCAATAGCCTTTGTTAGTTCAGCATTGGCTTGGGAAAGTTCTGTTGGATTTGTGGCCTGGCTTAACTTAGACCTAGCTTCAGTTATTTTAGTAAAGGTTTCTTCTTCGTGACTAGCATAGCCTTTAACTGTGTTAACTAAATTAGGAATTAAGTCTGCCCTTCTTTGGACTGCAGTTTGTAAGTCAGCATAAGATTTGTTCACTTTTTCGTCTAGGTTTATTAGGCCGTTGTAAGATGAAAAAGCAAAATATACAAGTAGGATCACAACAATAAGTATTATAACTGTATTTCCGCCTTTTTTCATAAGCTCCTCCTTTTTAAATAAGTAAAATATTTGCTATCGTATTTTTAAAACAAAACGCTACCTTAAAGCCTAGCCAATCTTTTGGAAGACCTTTTCTTGTATTAATAATACCCGTTTTATGCCTAATAAGTCAAATTTTTATCGAAAACAAAGGTAAAAAATAGAGAAAGTAAAAATTTGCACAAAAAAACCAGCCTAAGCTGGTCTTTATTTAATGACTAATTTTATTTTTGCTATTCTGTTTTTGTCCAGGTCTAAAATTGTAAAGACTAAATTTTCGTATTCTAAAACTTCTCCTTGTTCAGGAATTCTATCAAACTTTTCAAAGATAAAACCTGCTATTGTATCTACTTCGTCTGACTCTAGTTCTAGGCCTAGTTTTTCGTTTAGGTCTTCTAGTCTTAGGGCTCCATCTAAAAGGTAGATGTTTTTGTTTAGGACTTTTATTTCATCGTCAATAGAGCCTTCGTCATATTCGTCTTCAATTTCACCTACAATTTCTTCAATCAAATCTTCCATAGTAACTATACCATCTGTGCCTCCATATTCGTCTAAGACTATGGCCATGGTAGAGTTATTTTTTCGCATTTGTGCAAAAAGGTAGTCTGACTTTTGGTATTCAAAGGAATAAACAGGCTTTCTTAAATATTTTCTAATGTCCACTTGGTCTTCTTTTATAAGGGGAAGTAGGTCCTTTACGTGAAGGATACCAATAACATGGTCTATGTCCTTTTCATAAAAGGGAATCCTAGAGTAGCCTTCTTCCATAAAGGTTTGGACAATGTGGTCCATACTTGTATCTTCTATGTCTATGGCTACAACGTCAGTTCTTGGAGTCATTACGTCTTTTACATAGGCGTCAGAAAATTCAAAAACTTTTTCTATTAGGCCATATTCATTTACATCTAAAAGACCTTGTTCCTTAGAAAGATTCATGGCGTTATAAAGTTGGTCTTCTGTAATCTTTGGTTCCTTGGTGCCTTTTTCCAAACCAAACAAGGATCCTATGGCCTTGGCTGATGCTGAAATAAAAACACAAAGGGGATGGGACAACTTAGTATAGGCTAAGGCAAAGCCTACGAAATTTATAGACACCTTGCTACCCATGGCCCAAGAAATATAGTAGGGGGCCGATTCTCCAAAAACTAAGATCAAGGCAGAAGCTACTAAGATGCCTAGAAACATTCCAGTAAGCTCATAATAGTGGTAGCCTAAAAAAGAAATAGTTGCAGCTGCAAAGGCATTAGATAGGTAGTCTGAAATTAAAAATGTTGTTTGCATGTCTGCTAGCTTGTCAACTAAAAGTAAAAGCTGGCTTCTTTTTTTGTCATCTATAAGGTCTTCGTCTTTAAATTGTTCTATCTTATACTTGTTTAAATCCTGATAAGAATACTTAAGTAGGGTAAAAAAACCACTAAGTAATAGGGCTATTATTGCAACTATTATCTGGGGAAGTGGGTCAATTCCCATAAATCAACACTCCTTTTAAATTTAATATTTTCTATATTATACCACAGGAATTTGTATTTTATCCATATTATAAGCATTTGCTAGCAATAAAATAATTTTTATCATTAAATTGTAATAATCTGTATAAGCCGGTGTTTTACAGCCTTGTAGAGGATTTTCTCAAAGTTTTTTATTTTGAAAGATTTAGGCTAAGAATTTTGTAACGATTCTGTAACAATCTTTACAAAGCTTGCAAATACTGGATTCTAGCCAATGACCAAAACAGAAAGGTCTAAATAAACGGCTACAAGCTAGTAATTGCAAGGCTTACGCCTATGTAGCTAAAATGTTGACAAAAATTCTTAAATAATTTAATATCTCAATATAACCAAATAGTTACAAAAAAGTTACAATTTGGTTGACAATAGGAGGTAATTATGAATCAGAAAAAGACTCAATTCAGGGGTAAGTTGCGCCTGATATTGATGTTACTTGCTTTCGTAATTGTAGGCGTAGGTTTTACAACTATGTTAACTAACGAAGTGACCTTGGTCTACGATGGAGAAAGTACACTCTATAATACTACTTCAAATACAGTAAAAGACTTTTTAGCAGAAAGAAATATAAAATTAGTTGATCATATATACTTAAGTCACCCAGTAGATACAGCTATTGAAAATGGTATGAAACTTACTGTTAGGTCTCCAAAGAATGTTATTATTCTAGATAATGGTGAAGAAAAAACCATTAAAACTGGAAACATACAAGTTTCTCAAATACTTAAAGAGTATGGCTATGTATTAAAAGAAAGAGACTACACTATACCAAAATTAACTGAAAACATTAAGTTTAAAGATGGTAAGGATCCTTTAATAATCATTAACAGGGTTTATGAAAAAGTTGTAACAGAAGTTCAATCCATTCCATTTGAAGAAGAAATTATTAAGACTTCTGAACTTTTACAAGGTGAAAAAAGAGTTCGTCAAGAAGGAAAAGACGGCTCAAAAGTAGTAAAAACTGGAATTACTGTTATGAATGGGGTAGAAATTGAATCTCATTTATTAGAAGAAAAAATTGTAAACAAAGCAAAAAATAAAATTGTAGAAGTTGGCACTAAGGCTAACAAGATACAAGCTACCAATAACAAGGCTAGCTCAGATGAAATAGCCTCAGGCTACATTAATGGTAGAAGAATCTTAAAGGTATTAACTATGAATGCATCTGCCTATGATGCATCTTACGAATCTAACGGTTCTTGGGGTCCTGTTACTGCAATGGGAACTAACTTAAGACCAGGTGTTGTAGCTGTTGACAAAACTGTTATTCCACTAGGTTCTACCCTTTATATTGAATCTATGGATGAATGGCCATCATATGGAATGGCATCTGCTGAAGATACAGGTGGAGCTATTAAGGGAAATAAGATTGACTTATTCTTCCAATCAAGACAAACTGTAATGAATTTCGGCAGAAGAAATGTAAAAGTATATGTATTAGAATAGTATTAACCGAGGTCAATAGGGCCTCGGTTTTTTGCATGGATAAGCAAATTGTGATATATTTATAGTTGGTAAAATAGGCTTAGATTTTTTTAAGAATCCAAGTCTTAGTAAGAAAAATTGTAAATAATTACAGGAGCAAAAATGTTCGGAAAGAAAGTTCAAATAAGTTTAAATCTATGCCAGCCTATGGTAAAAGATATAGAAAAACAACTAGAAGAAGCTAACTTGGATTTGGAAACAGCCATAAATTTATTTTTGTATTCATCTCTTACAAGGGGCAGTCTTGCCTATGATCAAGATCTTGTTGGAGATTTTTTTGCTAACAAGGACCAAGTGGCCAGGGAATTTTTGGTAAAGGAGTTGGACCTAGGAAGAAATTCCTATAGGGAGCCTGAAATAAGCCAGGCTGATGTTTTAATGTTCTTGGGGGTTTATTAAGATGATCAAATATTCTTTAAAGGCCTTGGAAGATTTAGCCCAGCTTAAGGCAGACTTAATGGACCAAGATCCAGTTTTTTCCCTAGTGAAAATCACCAGTCTAGTTGACCAAATTGGCCAAATTGATTTTGAAAGGCTAGAAGACTTTAAGGTCTTCCAAGCTAGTGGACACACTTATTACTATAAAATTTTTCAGGACCAAATAGTTTTTTTGCGCCTGATTAATGGACAAGTCTTTATAGATAGGATTTTTCATAAGGACTTGGATTTTGTGACTTTGGCCTTAGATTTATAAGCTAGGCCTAGGAGGATTACTTATGACAATAAAGGATAATATACTTGAAATAATTAAAAATTTAAATAGGCCTGTAGACCAAGAGGAAATAGCCCAACTTATTGGAGTTAAAGGCAAGGAAGCCAAAATGGTCTACCAGACCCTAAAGCAAATGGAAAAAGAAAACCTCCTTAGCCTAGATAGGAAGTCTAGATACAAGTTAGTAGACTTAGACAACTCTTTTGTAGGCCAAGTGGATATGGCACAAAAGGGCTATGCCTTTGTTATTGTTGAAGGCAGGGAGGATATTTTTGTTGCTAGAGATGATCTTAATACTGCCATGGACCAGGACCAAGTCTTAGTTGTTCTTAAGGACAAGGACAGGGCTGATGGCAAGGACGAAGGCTATGTAAAAAAGATTATTAGCAGAAATATAAAAAATCTAGTAGGCAAGGTCTCTAAAAAGCCTAAGGACGATTTTGCCTTTATTATTCCAGATGACAAGGCTATGAACTACGATATTTTTGTTAAGGCAAAAAATCTAAAGGGAGCCTTAGATGGCCAAAAGGTTTATATAGAAATTACTAAGTATCCCCAAGGAGATAAAAATCCAGAGGGTCAGGTTGTTGAAATTTTAGGCTATCCAGAGGACCAGGGTATAGATGTACTTTCTGTAGCCTACAACCATGGTATTAGGATGGTCTTTCCAGACAAGGTCTTGAGAGAGGCTAGGGCCCTGCCTGAAAGTGTTAGCCAAAAGGAAATGGAAGGCAGAAAGGACTTTAGGGAGGACTTGATCTTTACCATTGATGGTGAAGATGCCAAGGACTTAGACGATGCTGTTGGCATTGAGCTTTTAGACAACGGCAACTATCTTTTAGGGGTCCATATTGCAGATGTGGCCCACTATGTTAGGGAGTATTCTGCCACAGACATAGAGGCCCAAAAAAGAGGCAATTCTGTTTATCTTATAGACAGGGTTGTGCCTATGCTGCCTGAAGAACTTTCCAATGGTATTTGTTCCTTAAATCCAGACCAGGACAGGCTGACTTTAAGTTTGCTAATGGAAATTTCTCCTAAGGGCAAGCTTATAAAGTCCCAAATTTATCAAGGCCTAATTAGGTCCAAGGCTAGACTTAATTATACAGATGTGTCTAAGTATTTAGAAGAGGATGACCAAGAAGCCAAGGATCTTTTAGGGCCAGACATTTGCCAGGCTTTAGATTATATGGCTGATCTAATGAAGGTCCTAAACCAAGTTCGCCATGACAAGGGAGCCATAGACTTTAACTTTGCAGAAAGCAAAATTGACCTAGATGAAAAAGGCAAGGTTGTGGATATTTATAAGGAAGAAAGAAGAATTGCCAACAGACTTATTGAAGAGTTTATGCTAATTACCAACCAAGTAGTTTCTGAAACTTATTTTTGGCAAGAGCTTCCTTTCTTGTACAGGATCCACGAACAACCAGACGAAGAAAAACTTAGGACTTTTATAAATTTTGTTAGGGGCCTAGGCTATAGTGTAAAAACTGGACAAAATGAAATCCATCCTAGGGAGCTACAAAAAATAATTGAAGACATTGAAGGCAAGAAAGAAGAAATGTTAGTTTCTAGAATGATGCTAAGGTCCTTGAAAAAGGCCAAGTATTCTGAAGAAAATGACATTCACTTTGGTCTGTCTTCAAAGTATTATTCCCACTTTACTGCCCCAATAAGAAGGTATCCAGACCTACAGATCCACAGAATTATTAAGGACAACATTAAGGGCCGTCTTAATGCAAGTAGAATTGACCACTACCAAACTATACTGGCAGAAGTTGCCAAACATTCTTCAAAAATGGAAAGACTGGCAGAGGAAGCAGAAAGAGATGTGGAAAAAATTAAGAAGGCTGAGTATATGGTTGACTATATTGGCCAGGTCTATGAAGGTATAGTATCTGGTGTTACTTCTTTTGGAATTTTTGTAGAGCTGGCTAATACTGTTGAAGGCCTTGTTTCTTATAGCTCTTTGTCTGATGATTATTATTACTATGACAGAGAGACTATGACAGCAATAGGAGAAAAAACCAAGAAAACTTACAGCCTAGGAGACAAGGTTAAGATCCAAGTTTATGACGTTGATGTTGAAAAATATGCCATAGACTTTATAATTGTAGATTAGAAAAGGAAGATACAATGGCAAAAAAGAAAAATCTAGATGCTAACAATTTAGTTACCAATAGAAAGGCTAGACATGAGTATTTTATTGAAGATACTTATGAGGCTGGCCTAGTTTTGAAGGGAACTGAGGTTAAGTCTGTTAGAAAAGGCTCAGCCAACCTTCAAGACGCCTATATTTCCTTTAAGGGAGGAGAGGCCTTTGTGGAAAATATGCACATTAGTCCCTATGAACAGGGCAATATTTTCAATGTAGATCCTGTAAGAAAGAGAAAGCTTCTTCTTCACAAAAAGGAAATCAGTAAACTTGAAAGTCTTATCCAAAAACAAGGCATGACTATTATTCCCCTAAGACTGTATCTAGTAAGGGGCAAGGTAAAAATAGAAATCGCCCTAGCCAAGGGTAAAAAACTTTATGACAAGAGAGAATCTATAGCAGAAAAAGATTCCCAAAGGTCTATAGATAGGGCTATGAGACAAAATTTAAAATACTAAGGAGAGGACTGGAAAGAACTTATGAAAGGATTAAAAAAAATCTTCTTCCTTGGCCTAAGTTTACTTGTTTTTATTGGCTGTAGAGGAAAGGCCCCTGAGGCGAACAAGGGCCAAGGGGAAATGGAAAATCCTACACCAAGTATAGGTGGACCAAGTCAAGTTAATATAGAAAAAAGCTCTGGCTTAGACAAGTTTACTATGACAATTTTTGATAGCTTTGATACTGTAACCCAAACTACAGTTTTTGCTGAAACAGAGGAAGAAGGCCTTAAATATAGCCAGTATATAGAAGACAGGCTGGCCCAACTCCACAAGGAATTTTCCTCTTTTGAAAGTTACCAGGGCATAAACAATGCCTATACTATTAACCAAAAGGCAGGTCAGGAGCCAGTTGTAGTTTCTAAGGAGCTGTTTGATTTAATAAAAAATTCTAAGGCATACTATGAAACTTATTCTAAGAAAAACGATATTTCCTTTGGTAGGGTTACAGAAATTTGGAGGTCCTATATGGACTTGTATGCTGCTGACTTAGAAGACACTAAGGGCAAGTCTCTGCCAAGTATAGAAGACCTAGAAGCAGCCAATGGCTTTACTAATATGGACAATATAGTCTTAGATGAGGAAAAGCTGACTGTTTTTATTAAGGATCCTCAAACTAGGCTGGACCTAGGAGCTGTAGCCAAGGGCTATGCAGTAGAGCTAATTGGCCAAGAACTAAGGGAAATGGGAGCCCAGTCTGTATTAATTTCAGCTGGTGGCAATGTTAAGGCCCTAGGAGGTCCCCAAGATGGGGCCAGGGATTTTTGGGCAATTGGTATTAAAAATCCTGAAAACACAGATACTAGATCAGCAGAATCTATAAAGGAAATCTTATATATAGAAGATTTAAGTGTGGTTACCTCTGGAGACTATGAAAGATTTTTCACTGTAGATGGAAAAAACTACCACCATATTATAGACACAGAAACTTTATTTCCAGCTGACTATTTTAGGTCTATAACTATAGTAGGCCAGGATTCAGCCTTGGCAGACTTTTTGTCTACAGCTATATTTTCTATGGATTTAGACTCTGGCTTGGCCTTAATTGAATCTATAGAGGGAGTAGAGGCTTATTGGATCTTGAAAGACGGGTCTACTGTCTACAGTCCAGGCATGGAAAAATATATGCAAACAATGGGCGCAAGTCCAAGTAAATAAATTTTAGGAGATTTTATGGACAAGATTTTAGTAATTGAAACTGGTGGAACCTTTGCCACCAAAAGTGTAGATGGGGTTAGGTCTTTGGCAATTGGAGATGCTGATATTTATAGCAAGGCAGAAGTCCAAGGAAGAAAGGCCCAGTATGGCTTTGATTTTGATATTATTAGACCTATTTATACCCTAAGTGAAAATATGACCATTAAAAAGCTTAATGTTCTTATTGAATCTATTAGGACTATGAACTTAGATGTCTACAAGGGAGTAATTATAACCCATGGTACAGACACTATGGCCTATTCAGCCAATGTCTTATCTATGTTATTTGCCACCAAGGGTCTGCCTTTAGTCTTAGTTTCATCTAACCATCCTATAGACATGGACATTTCCAATGGAACAATTAACTTTGTGTCAGCCATAGATTTTATTTACACTTCTAAGGTTCAAGGAGTTTTTGTTGTTTATAAGGATGAAAGGGGAGAAATCCAAGTTCACCTAGGTTCAAGGGTAAAACAAATGGACCAGTCTCTTGATGGCTATAAAAGATATAAGAACCAAGAATTTGGCCAAATTAAAGACGGCAAGTTTGTTCTTTCTGACAAAATCCATTCAGTTGAAGAGTTGAACAAGAAAAAGCCCCTTTATGACGACTTGTTTTTGGCTAGAAAAAATATTCTCATGCTAATTCCTTATGTTGGCCTAAGATATGATTTAATTTGCTTGGACAATATAGATGGAATTATTTTAGGAGTTTATCATTCAGGAACCTTAAATACAGATGTAAATGACCAAGGAGCCTGTGTTAATACTATTTTTAAAAAGGCCTTGGAAAAAAACATTCCAGTTTTTATATCTGAAGTTGAATCAGACTTTGACAAGTACGAATCCTCAACTGCCTTGGAAAAGCTAGAAAATGTTCATTACATTTATGATACGTCTATGGAAAATCTTCATGCAAAAGTGCTTTTAGGCATGTCAAAATATGAAGGCCAAGACTTGTTAGACTATTTAAACACAAATGTATTTTTTGAAAAGCTAGAAAAATAAATTAATATTATTCAAAGACTAGGGAAGACTACCTAGTCTTTTTTAGTTTAAAATTAATTTTTATAAGTCTTATCTTTAAATTTGTACTAAATTTTAAATAGTACCTTGCAATAAAAGATAGCTTGTGTTAATATATAGCCAGATAGAAAAGAGGAAGAGATTATGAACACACAATTTAAAAAGGGAGTCTTGGAGCTTCTAGTATTTTCCCTCTTAAAAGACAGAGACCACTATGGCTATGAAATGGTAGAAAAGATTTCTAGTCATATTAATATTTCAGAAGGGACTATTTATCCCTTGTTGAGAAGGCTTAATAAGGATGGCTATGTTTCTACTTATTTACAAGAGTCTCAATCTGGACCGCCGAGGAAATACTATAAATTAACAGGGGAAGGTTATAGGCAATATGAAAAACAAATCAATGAGTGGTTTGAATTTATAAATGGAGTAAACACTTTGCTCTTGGAGGAAGATAATGAATAAAAAAGATTACTTAGATCTATTAAGATACTATCTTAAAGATTTGCCAAGGCTAGTAGTAGATGATATTGTCTACGACTATGAGGAGCACTTTAATATAGGCATGGCTATGGGAAAAAGTGAAGAGGAAATTACAAAAGAATTAGGCTATCCAGATGATGTGGCCAAGGAGTACTTAAAGGGAGATTTTTCTAAGAAAAAAGAGACCTTTACTAACTTGGAAGATGAGATTTACCAGGAAGAAAAAAAGAGTATCTTGCCTTGGATTATTGGGGCTATACTTTTGGCTCCTATAGTTGTGCCCTTAGGCTTTGCCTTCTTGGCTTTTATTTTTGGAATTTTCGCTGCCATTGCTGTAAGTGGCATAGGATTTTTCTTTGGTGGCCTGTCAGTTATAATTTCAATGTTTCCAGGCTTTGGAAGTCTTGTTGGCCTATCAGTGACCAATCCTATAACGAAAATATTTTTAGGAATTGCTATGACCTGCCTTGGTATTGTTTTTATTTACCTTGGAGGAATGTTCCTTAAGTTAGTTTTCAATTTGTCTAAGAAGCTTTGGATTATTATGAAATGGAAATGGGTGAGGAAATGAAAAAATTTATACTTATAGTTTTTGTGCTAGGTCTGTTGGCCAGTGTGGGAACGGCTATTTCTGTAGCTGTCTTTGAAGACCAGCCTTTGAAAGAGGTGGTAGTTACTGATGCTATGCATTTTTTCAATGACGATGAAGATTCAAATTTGGACCAAGATGAAATCTTTTCAGGAGAAAATATTTTTTCTGAAGATGACTTATTAGAGGGCAAAGTCTTTGAAGATGCTATTGAAATCATTGAAATTTCTAATCTTAATGGGTCCTTGCTTATGGAAAAGGGAGACAAGGAAGCTGTAGAAATTTACAATCCTAAGAACAGGGACTTGGCCTTTGTCTTTGAAGAGGGCTACTTATTTTTAGATGAAAGAGGACCAGGGGAAAATAGTGGAGAGGCTAAGGGCAATGATGATGTGCACATAAAAATCACCAGCAAAAACCCTGAAAATATTAATTTTTCCATAAGTAATATAAATGGTAAAGCAGAGATAAAGAACCAACTTGAATTTTTGTATGTAAAAAATATTAATGGACTTTTAAAAATAAAGGCTGACAAATCCTTTGACCTTAGTATTGACAATGTAAATGGCAGTAGCAAAGTTAGGATGAAGGACTTATCTGCTTTTATAAAAATAGACATGGTTAATGGTCTTTGCAAAATCAATGGCCAAGATGAAACAGACATTGCTATTTTAAAGCCTATAGAAAAAACCCTTGGAGATGGAGAAAATCAAATTAAAATTGGCACTGTCAACGGCTATGTTGAAATTAATGATTAAAAAATAAGCTGGCCTTAGGCGAGAAAGATTCTTGTCTAAGACCAGTTTTTTTGTGGAATAATTTATTTGCTTTCTTTCATTAGCATATCATAGTAGATGCCCTTTTGGTCTACAAGTTGGTCGTGCGTACCTCTTTCAACTATGTCTCCATAAGATAGGACTAGGATTTGGTCTGCGTCCTTAATAGTAGAAAGTCTGTGGGCAATAACAAAGGTTGTTCTGCCTTCCTTTAGTTTTTCTAGGCCAATTTGGATAAAGCTTTCAGTTTCTGAGTCTATGGAAGAAGTAGCCTCATCTAAAACTAAGATTTTCGGGTCTCTTATTATGGCCCTGGCAAAGGTGATAATCTGTTTTTCTCCCTGGGAAATTCCTGCTCCATCTTCAGAAAAGACTACATCTAGGTTTCTGCCTAGGTTATCAAAAAGATTTTTCCCGCCAACTGCTTCTAGGGCCTGGATAATTTCTTGGTCAGTATAGTCTCTGCCTAGGCTAATATTTTCCCTTAGTGAAGCCTTATAAATAAAGGGCTCTTGTAAGACTATGGCCATATTAGACCTAAGGTCTGCCAGAGAGTATTCATTGGCATCTATGCCATCAAAGAGAACTTGGCCCTTTTGTTCCTTATAAAACCTAAATAGCAGATTTATTATAGAGGACTTGCCTGAGCCAGTTCGTCCAACTAAGGCCAGGGTCTGACCAGATAAGGCCTTAAAGGAAATATTTTTCAGTACATAGTCTTGGTCCTTGTAATAGAAGGACACATCCTTAAATTCTACATGGCCCTTAAGTTTGATATTTTTATGGGCTTTATCCTCTTCAGCCTCCATATCAAAGATTTCGAAAATATGGTCAGCAGCTGCCAGGGACCTTTCAATTTGACTTAGCCTTTCAATGATCCTATGGGTGGCAGCATAAATTCTCTGGGTATAGTCTAAAAGTATATACATAAGGCCTACAGAAAAGCCTGACTGGCCCTTTAAATTCATTAGGCCAAAGACCAAGAGTATAATAAGGACGTTAATATTATCCAAGGTATGGGTGGCGTTAAAGGACACAAAGGAGTCTAGCCATTCCATTTTAATTCCAGTTTGGAAATTTTTCTCATTAACTTCTTGGAAGGCCTTGAGGACTCCTTCTTCAGTGTTAGAAGTTTTTATAACTTCCATGCCCTTAATATTCTCGTTTATATCAGAATTTATTTGGGACAGGGACCTTCTATAGTCGTGGTTGTAGCGGCTAGAATACTTGTTATAAAATTTTATTAGAAAATAAATTATAGGCATGGGCACTAGGACAAAAAGCAAGGCCCAAGGATGTTTAATTACCAAAACCAAGATAATGGCAATAATGTAGGCTGCAGAAGTTACTATTTGGCCTAAAAGGGTTTGGAAGAGAACCTTTAAGGCGTTAGTGTCGTTAGTAATCCTAGATACAACCTTGCCAGCAGAAATATTGTCAAAATATTTTTGTGGCAGCCTTTGTATATGGGCAAAAAGGTCTGTACGAATTTCTATGGCCACTAGGTTGGCTGTGTTCATAAAGGAAATATTAGACAGATACCTAAAAACAGATTGGATTAGGCCAACGACAAAATAACCTAGAAGCAAAAGTCCAATGGACTTAAAGTCTATTAGCTGGTCCTGGCCAAGTTTTTGGTCAATAATATGACCAACAATCATAGGCATAAGAATCTGTAGACCTGTTAGAATAAATAAAAGTAAAAAACCTAGGGCTAACTGTTTTTTAACCCTTTTGCCATAGGCTAGAAGCCTTGGATAAATGTCTTTTTTAAATTTATGCTTGTCCATGGTCCACCTCCATCATTTGTATATCATATTGTTCTTTGTACCATGGAGATTTTTCATAGACTTCCTTGTGACTGCCTTGGGCTTGGATTTTCCCATCTTCAAGAACAACAACATAATCTTCAGCCTTTATAACAGACAGCCTGTGGGTGGCGAAGATATTGGTCTTGCCAGTTCTAGTTGCTACAAGGTTGGCTATAATATTTTCTTCAGTTCTAGTATCAACTGCAGAAAAAACATCATCTAAAATTAAAATCTCTGAGTCCTTAATTAAGGCTCTGGCCAGGGCAATTCTTTGTCTTTGGCCACCTGAAAGGGCTACACCCTTTTCTCCAGTTAAGGTGTCTAGGCCCTTAGGAAACTTGTTCAGATCCTTTTTTAAGTCAGCAAGGCCAACAGCCTGGTCCACTTGAGAATCAGTAAAGTCCCTAAACAAGACAATATTGTCCTTAATAGACCTGGAGAAGAGATAATTTTCTTGAGGTACATAGGCGATCTTGTCTATAAGGGAAGTTCTCTTATAGCCTTCAATAGGCAAGTCGTTTATAAGCAGGTCTCCCTTGTCAATGTCATAAAGTCGCAAAAACTGTTTTAAAAGTGTAGTCTTACCTGATCCAGTTTTGCCAACTACAATAAGAGTGTCTCCCTTGGAAAAGTTTAGATTTATATTTTCTAAGACCAGTCTGTCAGAAGATGGATACTTAAAGTCCAAGTCCTTAAAAGAAAAACTGTCAGCAGACTTAAGGTTAAGGGAATCTTCCTGGTCTTCAATGTCTTCCTTGTAGTGGAGAATTTCTTCGATTCTGTTAATAGAGGCCTTGCCTTCTTGGCCCAAGGACAAAAAGTCAGACAGGGCAAAGGCTGGCCAAGACAAGTTGGACACAAACATAGTAAAGGTAATTAAAGATCCAATGGTCATAGTCCCTCTTTTAATCAAGACGATTCCGCCTAAAATAGAAGCTGTCATTAAAATTGTATTAAAGGCATTGGCCAAGGGCATGTAAAGTTGGAGAACCTTGTTTTTGTCCATATCCTTGTCCTTGTTGTTGTAAATTTCTTTGGAAAATTTTTTCATAAAAACATCTTCCACATTAAAGGCCCTAATAACCTTTATAGAAGACATGGACTCTAAGCTTACTTCGTTCATTTGGTCAAAGGATTCTTGTAACTTAGTAAACTTATTTTCTAGGGTCAAATCGATTTTAAAAAGAATATAGATAAAGGGTCCAAAAAGTAAGGCACAAAACAAGGTCAACTGCCAGGAAATTCTAGCCATAAAAAACATTAGGGCCATAGGATATAAAATAGCATCAAAAATACACATAATTCCATAGCCTACAACTTCAGCCAAGGACTCAATATCGTTAGTAGCCTTGCCCATTAAAGACCCAGTGGAATTTTTTTCAAAAAATCTAGGAAACTGGGCCAAATATTTTTTCATTAGGTCATATCTAGTGTCCCTAGAAATTAAATATACATTTTTAAAAAGGTTAAAGGACCAGCCTACATTAATAAAGTAGTTGGAAAAAACCAAAAAAGCAAAGACTCCTAGCCACAAAAGCAGGTCTTCCTTGGTGTAGGAAGAAGCAACAATGGCATCTGCCACATTACCAATTAAATAAGGTTTGGTAAAGGTGACAAAATAGGAAATTAGCAGGAAAAAAACTGCCAGTAATTGATTTTTCTTGTAGCGTTTTAAAAAGCCTCTTAATCTATATAAAGCATTAAACATAAACTTCCTCCCCTAAAGATTATACTCTAAACTATGTAACTTATGCAAAAATTTAGGCCTTGAAATTGATTGATTTTTCATAGAATAGGGAATATGTTAATTAATGGAGAGGTAGATATGAGAATATTAAAAAAGCTTCTTCCTTATTGGAAGGATATTTTAATTGTAGTAATTACATTATTTATTAATGTCTTGGGCACCTTGCTTATTCCAAGACTAACAGTTGATATTATTAACATAGGAGTTTTTTCAGCTGACTTTGAATATATTTTGAAAAAGGGACTGCTTATGGTAGTAGTAGCCCTTTTGTCTTCAACTTTTATGATAATTTCAGTAAAGTATTCAACAAAAGTTGCCACATCTTTTGCAGCAGATTTAAGATCAGAAATATTTAGAAAAGTTCAAGCCCTTTCTATAGACCAGTTTGAAAGCTTTTCCTCATCTTCTTTAATAGTAAGAGCCACAGATGATGTTTATCAGCTTCAAGTCTTTACTAGAATTGGCCTAAGGGTTCTTTTAAGATCGCCACTTATGTTTGTAGGTGCTATTTTTATGGCCTTGTCTACAAATTTAAGGCTGTCTTCAATTTTTATAATCACCCTGCCTATAACTATGGTAATAATATGGATCTTCGCCACTAGGATGCTTCCAGTTACCAAGGATTTAAGAGAAAAGCTAGACAAAATAACCCAAACCTTTCGCCAAAGATTGTCAGGTATCAGGGTTATTAAGGCCTTTAATATGGAAGGCTACGAAGAAGAAAGCTTTGGCCAAACTAACAAGTCCTATGCCTATACCTTCAAAAAATTTGGAGACTATACGGCTATCTTCGGTCCAATGATAGGTCTAGTTATGAACCTAACCTTAGTAGCCATTGTGTATTATAGCTCTAAGCTTATTCTTGCCAAGCAAATGCAGGTAGGAGACTTAGTGGGCTTTATCCAATATGCTACTAGTATTATGATGTCCTTTTTATTCTTTTCCATGATAGTTTCTAGGATTCCAAGGGCCCAAGCTTCTATGGATAGAATTAACCAAGTCTTAGATGTGGAAGCTGCCTATATTGAAGCTGGCCAAGAAATTTTAGAGTCTATAGAGACCTTAGAGTTTAAAGATGTAAGATTTACTTATCCAAGGTCCAAGCTGCCATCTTTGAAAAACATATCCTTAAAAATTGAAAAGGGCCAAAGACTAGGTATTATTGGCTCAACTGGTTCAGGAAAAACTACCCTGGCCAATCTTTTAGTACGCTTTTATGACCCAGATTCTGGAGAGATTTTAATTAACGGCAAAAATATTAAGGACTACCAAATAAAGTCCCTTAGAGATAAGATTTCCTTTACTGAACAAAAGCCTAGCCTAATAGCTGGAACTGTAGCAGCCAATGTTTTGATGGGGGAAGACTTTGACCTTAAAGAAGATATAATCGAGGCCTTAAATGTGGCCCAGGCTGACTTTGTTGTTGGCAGGGAAGATGGTGTGTGTTCAGAAGTTGCCCAAAGGGGCAGGAATTTTTCTGGTGGCCAAAAACAGAGAATTTCCATAGCCAGGGCTGTTTATAAAAAGCCAGATTTGTATTTAATTGACGACTCTTTTTCTGCCTTAGACTACAAGACAGACAAGGCTCTGCGCAAGGACCTTTACCAAAAGTCCAAGGACAATTTGATGATAATAATTACCCAAAGGGCCAGTGTGGTCCACGATGCAGACCAGATTCTACTTTTAGACAGTGGTAATATGGTAGCCTGTGGCAGCCACGATTATTTGAAAGAAAACTCTGCTGAATACAGGGAAATCTTAGAGTCCCAAGATTTTGAGGCAGGTGAAATAAATGGCTAGAGGAAAAATAAACCCAAAAGATCAAAGAAAAATTGATAAGAACACCTTAAAGGTTTTGAAAAGACTGTTTTCCTATTTGGATCCCTTTAGGCTTTGGATCTTTCTGATTATAGTCTTTGGAATTTTAGGAACTGTTTTTGAAATCTTAGGCCCTCTTTTAATGGGAAGGGCAACTAACTTAGTTGTAGATGGCTTTAGAGAAGGGGACTTTTTAGTAGATAAGTTTATGCAGGTAATTTATTTGCTAATTGGTCTTTATTCCCTGGCTTCCTTGGCAGAATTTTCTAGGCTGAAAATTGCCAACAAGGTTAAGGTTAGTATTGTCTACACTATGAGAGAAGATGTGTCTAAAAAACTTAAGAACCTGCCTGTAGCCTACTATGACAGCCATCCCTTGGGAGACTTGTTATCTAGGATGACCAACGACATTCAAACTGTAGGAGACTCTCTTAACCAGGTTCTCAACCAGGTCTTTAATTCTATAGTAGTTGTTCTAGGCATTATAGTTATTATGCTGAGAATAAGTCCTATTTTGACCTTGATTACTTTTTTAGTAATACCAGCTACCTTTTTGTCTTCTGTTACTATTATAAAAAGGTCCCAAAAATATTATTCTATCCAGTACAAGGACCTGGGAGACATTAACACCCATATTGAGGAGATGTTTGCTTCTAATAAGTTGGTCAAGGCCTATAACTACCAAGACCATGCCTTAAAAGACTTTGAAGAGAAAAACGAAAAGCTTAGAAAATCAGCAGCAAAAAGTGAGTTTCTGTCTGGTGTTGTTATGCCAATTTCCTTTTTCATCAACAACCTAGGCTTGGTTATTACAGCCATAGTTGGAGCCATGGAAATTTTAAAGGGCAAGTTAAGTATTGGTAGCTTCCAGTCCTTTTACCAATATTCAAGAAAGTTTAATAGGCCAATACAAATGATTACAGAAATGCTAAGTATTCTCCAATCTGGAGTTGCTGCAGCAGAAAGGGTCTTTGAAGTTTTAGATGGACCAGAAGAAGTTCAAAAGGACCTTAGTCCAGTAGATGTAAGTAAACTAAGGGCCAAGGTGGATTTTGACCATGTGGTCTTTTCCTACGAGCCTGGAGCTGAGCCAGTAATTAAGGACTTAAGCTTCCACGTTGAAGCTGGATCTAAGATAGCCATAGTTGGGCCAACAGGTTCTGGCAAGACTACTTTAGTAAATCTTTTAATGAGATTTTATGATGTGGATTCTGGTTCTATTAGTATAGATGGAGTCAATATTGAAAATATCCATAGGTCTGATTTAAGAGAAAATATTTCCATGGTCTTACAAGACACTTGGCTCTTCCAAGGCACAGTTTATGAAAATATTGCTTACGGGTCTGACCATGTTTCTAGGGAAGATGTTATAAGAGCAGCCAAGTCAGCCTATGCCCATGACTTTATTAGCAAGCTATCTGATGGCTATGACACAGTTTTAGAAGAAAATGGCTCTAACATTTCTGAAGGCCAAAAGCAGCTTATAACCATAGCCAGGGCCCTACTAAAAAATCCTAGGATTTTAATTTTAGATGAGGCTACTTCTTCTATAGACACTAGAACTGAAAGACTGATTCAAAAGGCCATGGACCAACTTGTAGTTGGCAGGACTTCCTTTATAATTGCCCACAGACTTTCTACAATAATTAAGGCAGACTTAATTTTAGTCTTAAAAGATGGTAGAATAATAGAAAAGGGCAGCCACCAAGAATTATTAGCCAACAATGGCTTTTACAAAGAACTTTACAGCAGCCAGTTTTAAGTTTTTCTTAAGACTGGTTGACTCTATTTATAGGAAAAAAGGAGAGGACAATGACTATAGGAATCCATGGAGGAGACATATACAATTATCAGAAGGGGATCTTAGATTTTTCTTCTAATATTAACCCCTTAGGCTATCCTTCAGCCTTAAAAGAAAAAATATACCAAAGATTTGATGAGGTCTTAGTCTATCCAGACTTGGCTTATAGGTCTTTAAAGGACAAGGTAGCCACTTATTTAAAAGTAGAAAAGGACCAGGTATTTTTAGGCAATGGGTCTGTGGAAATTTTAGACCTGGTGATTTCCAACTTTAAGAGGATGCTTATAGTTGACCCGTCTTTTTCTGAGTACAGACTTAGGGCCAAGGTTCACCAGCTAGACCTGGTGGCAGTAAACTTGGGCCAGGATTTTAAAATAGACCTGGACCTTTTAAAGGCTACTGTTAAGGAAGGAGACTTATTAGTCTTAACTAACCCTCATAATCCAAGTGGGACAAGTCTTAGCAAGGAAGAACTTTTAGAAATTTATGTGGATATTGTAGAAAAGGATGCCTATTTATTATTAGATGAGGCATTTTTTGAGTTTGCTGACCTTGATTATGATTCTATAGAACTTTTTAGGGGCCTTGGCTTTTCCAATGTGGGAATTATTAGGGCTGCAACTAAATTTTTTGGCCTACCTGGAATCCGTCTTGGTTATGGAGTATTTGATCTTAATATGATAGAATTGTTGGAGAGGAAGGAACTTCCTTGGTCTATAAATTCATTTGCAAATATTGCAGCTGACTATATATTCGATAAGGACTTTATAAAAGAATCTCAAGATTACATCTTTAAAGAGAGGGAAAGATTTTTCTGTGAGTTAAAAAAAGTAAGGGGCATAAGGGTCTTTAAGTCCAATGCTAATTATTTTTTGTTGGAAATTTTAGACAAGTCAGAAAAGGAAATTTTTGACCAGCTTTTAGCTAGAAATATTTTAGTTAGAAGATGCTCTAATTACAAAAACTTAAAGGGAACTTTCATTCGAATAGCTATTAAGACCGAATCGGACAATGAGATATTTTTAAAAGGAATTAAGGAAATTATGGAGGAATAAAATGGAATTTTCTTATAGATTTTACACAAACCATGATTGTAAGTATTTACCCTGCCACAAAACAGATGATGTAGAAAACTTTAACTGTATGTTTTGCTACTGTCCTTTGTATATGTTAGAGGAAAAGTGTGGGGGAAATTTTGAAATCAAAAATGGAGTTAAGGATTGTACAAATTGTATGATTCCTCACAAGCCAAAGGGTTATGATTACATAAACCAAAAACTTGGCGAATATATAGCTGAAATGACTATTAGGAGGTTGGAAAATGACCTTTAAGCTGGACCAAATGACCACTGGCATTGAGCCAATAGAGGCTGAGGCCTTTAAAAAATTCAGGGACTACTGGGACAGCCTAGTTCATCCAACTGGATCCTTGGGAGAATTAGAAGAAGTTGGCATAAAGTTTTGTGCAATCTTAGACCAACTTCCAGAAAAAGTAGACAAAAAGGCAGTCTTAGTTTTTTGTAACGACAATGGAGTTTATGAAGAGGATATTTCTTCATCTCCTAGAATTTTAACTGACCTTCTGGCTGTTCAAATGGGTGAGAACAAGACAGGAGTTGTGGCCCTAGCAGAAAATGCTGGAGCTGATGTTGTAGTTGTAGACTTGGGAATTGAAAACTTTAAGGGCAGCCCTAAGGTTTTAAATAGGAGAATTTCCAATGGCACAAAAAACTTTATGAAAGAAGATGCTATGACTAGGGACCAGGCCTTAGAAGCTATTTCTATTGGCTATGAACTGGCCAGCCAATACATTGAAGCAGGCTATAAAGTTTTGGGAACTGGAGAACTTGGCATGGGCAACACTACCACTTCTGCAGCAGTTATTAGGGCTTTAACAGGAGTTTCTGAAGAAGCTGTAGTTGGTTTAGGTTCTGGTGTTACAGATGCCCAACTAGCCAACAAGCTAAGGGTTGTTAGAGACTGTGTCCAAGTGAGAGGAACTGACCCTGCTGATCCCCTAGGAGTTCTGGCCAAGGTTGGCGGCTATGACATTGGAGCCATGGCTGGAGTTTATTTAGCCTGTGGCCAGCACAAGGTGGCAGGAGTTATAGACGGCCTTATTTCTTCAGCAGGAGCCTTGCTAGCCTATGCTTTAAATGAAAATGTAAAATACTACTTGTTTGGTTCTCATATAGCCAAGGAATCTGGAGCCAAGGTGGCCTTAGATGCTATGGACTTAAAGGGATATTTTGACCTGGCCATGAGATTAGGAGAAGGTTCAGGTTGTCCTTTACTATTTAGGCTTTTAGACGATTCCCTTTATTGTATGAACAATATGGTTAAGTTTGACCAAACAGATATTATAAACACACTAGTAAATATTAGGGACCAAAAATAAATGATAAGTTTAATTACAGGAGGACAGCGATCAGGCAAGTCCTCCTTTGCAGAATCACTATTAAAAAATAAGGACAAGGTAGCCTATATAGCAACTGCCAAAGTTGACGGCCAAGAAATGGCTGAAAGAATTAAGATCCACCAAGAATCTAGGCCTAAAGCTTGGAGGACCATAGAAGCCTACAAGGACTTTTTGGCTTATGTTGAAGATGAAGACTACTATCTTTTAGAATGTTTAGGAACTATGACTGCTAATATTATGTACGACTTAACCAAGGACCTAGAGAGAATCCCTGCAAGGCTGGCCAAGGAAGTAGAAGACACAGTTTATAATAATGTTATGGACCTAATTAATTTTTGTAGGGATAGGGACAAGGACCTAATTATTATTACAAATGAAGTAGGCCTAAGTCTAACTCCTATGGACCATATAGGCAGGGTCTATACAGACAGCCTAGGCAGAATATCCCAAAGGATAGCCAAGGAGGCAGACCAAGTTTATTTAGTAGTATGTGGAATTGAGATGAAGATTAAATGATTGATGGAATAATTTTATCCTTCCAGGTTTTTTCTAGGATTCCCTTAAAAAAGCCAGTGGACTTTAGTCCTAAAAATCTAAAAATCGCCTTAGGCTTTTTGCCTAGCCTAGGCTTGCTTATAGGTGGCCTTGTAGGTTTAGTCTTAGATGTTTTAAGTGACAAGTCTAGGCTACTTGGGTCAGCCTTAGGACTTTTTCTCTATATAATTTTGACAGGAGGCCTTCACTTAGACGGCTTGGCAGATACTGTTGATGGTTTTTATTCCAATGCTAGTCCTGAAAGGATTTTAGAGATTATGAAGGATTCTTTAATTGGATCTTTTGGGACTTTAGCCTTAATTCTCTACTGTATATTAAAAGTTGCCCTTTATGGGTCTTTTAGCAATGATTTGATCTTTACCATAGGTCAGCTGAGTTTTGTATCTAGGATGTCCTCCCTTTATGTAATTAAAAGAGGAGGCCTGGCCAGACCTGGCGGCTTTGGTTCAGTTATGAAAGAGGCCTTATCTGACTACAAGGCCCTGGCCTTTAATGGGCTGATTTTACTAGCCTTGGCCTTTTATAATTGGAGAATTTTGCCAACTGCCCTTGTAACACTTATAGTTGGAGAATTTATTGTTAGGCTGGCTACAAAAAAGATTAAGGGCCTAAGTGGTGATATATATGGAGCCACTATTGAAATCAACGAGCTTGTAGGACTTTTAGTCTACTGGGGGTTATTATGGATTTAATTTTACTTAGACATGGGGAGACTGTTCACAATATTCAAGATAGATATTCCTCAGACAAGTGTCCCCTTTCAGAAAGAGGCAGGCTACAAATTGAAAGGGCAGCAGATAAGCTTCACAAGATGATTATAGACAGGGCCTGGGTTTCACCCTTGGCAAGGACTAGGGAGACCTTTGATATAGTAAGGTCCTACCACGACTATCCCTTTGAAATAAAAGAGGACATCCAAGAAATTGATGCAGGTCTTTTAAAGGGCAGGACCTTTGAAGAAGGCATGAGGATTTTTTCCAAGGAAGTCCAAGCCTACTTAGATGACCCTTTTAAAAATGCCCTTCCCCAAGGAGAGTCTATAGAAGAGGCCTATGCCAGGGCCCAAAAGGTTTTAAAGGAAGCTAAGTCCTACAGTGGCAACATTCTTATTGTTAGCCATGGTGGCTTTATAGCCCTTTTGTTGGCTGCAGTTATAGGAGACATGGAAGCCTATAGCCGTTTTGAAATTGCCAATGGGTCCTTTAGCCTTATAAAAAACGGCGACTACCAAAAAATTTCCTATATAAATAGAATATAGAATCTTGAAATGAACTTAATTTTTTGCTAGTATTTATGTCTAATTAAGTTCATTTTTTTAGCATACAAGGGAGGACCTATGAAAATTTTTTATACATCAGATGTTCACGGCTACTTTTTGCCAACAGATTATATGGACCAGCAGCCTAAGGCTATGGGACTTTTGTCAGCTAGCAAAAACTTCCAAGTTAATGAAGACAACTTAATAATCGACTGTGGAGATATGATTCAAGGTTCAGTTTATGACTATTATTTAATGACCAAAAGCCAGCCAGAAAAAATCTCTGCCATTATGAACAAGATTTCCTACAGCCATATAGGCCTAGGTAACCACGACTTTAACTATGGCTACGACTATCTAAAAGACTATGTAAACAACCTGCAGGCCAAGGTTCTTTGTGCCAACCTAGTAGACTTAAAAGGGGAAATAAAAAACCTGGCAGCCTATGACATAGTTGAAATTCAAGGGAAAAAAGTTGGCCTTATTGGAGCCTGTACAGACTTTGTAAATATTTGGGAACAAAAGGAAAACCTAAAATACTTTCAAGTTAAGGACACTCTTCAGTCCCTAATAGAGGCCTATGACCATATAAAAGACTGTGACTTTAAAATTTGCATCTACCATGGTGGAGTAGACTTTAATATAGAAGACTACACCATAGAAGAGACTAAGGGAGAAAACATAGCCTCTAAAATCGCCAGCTCTTTGGACTTAGACTTACTTTTAACTGGCCACCAACACAGACAAATTGAAGACCTAAGCTACCAAGGAACAAGGATTATTCAACCTGGGTCCAATGGAGGTCTTTATGGAGAAATTACTGTAGACCTAGACACTAAGGCTATGGACCTAAAGTTAAGGCCAGTAGATGGAGACTTTGACAGGGAAAAGTTCCAAGAAGAAATAGAAGAAAATGCCTTGATCAATGACTTTATAGACCAAAAAATCTGCCAGCTAGACAAGGACTATCTGCCAGCAGACAGGTTGACTATGGCCCTACAAGGGTCGGCCCTAGCAGACCTGGTTAACAAGGTGCAAAGGGAAGTTTCTGGAGCCCAAATTTCTACAACTTCCTTTGCCAACCAAGTTTTAGGCTTTTCTAAGGACTTGACCATTAGGCAGATTATAAACACCTTAAGATTTCCCAACACTCTTTTAGTCTGCCAAATTGACGGAAAAAGTTTAAGGCAGTATTTGAACAAAAATTACCAATTTATTGTTAAAGATGGAGAAGATTTTAAAATAAATCCTAAATATTTACAGCCAAAACTTAGTCTTTATAATTTTGATTTCCTTTATGGCCTAGACTTTCAAATAGACTATGACCAAGACTTTGAAAATAGAATTGGCAAAATCTTTTATCAAGGCAGGGAGGTCCAAGATACAGACAGCTTAAGTCTAGTTATGAACAACTATAGAAAAACTGGAGTCTCAGGCTTTGATATGCTAGTGGACCTTAAGGTCTTAAAGGAAATAAATTTTGATTTAGCCCAAATCTTTATAGACTTTTTTTCAGAGAAAAAATTTTATAGCCTTTAAATACTTTAGCCTTGGCCAAGTGGTCAGGGCTTTTTTTCTGCCTTAGCTTTAAGTGTGTTATAATAAAGAAGCAGTAAGAAATTGCAGGGTGTTTGCTTAGAATACTTGGCTTTGCCTAGAATTTTTTAAGAATCAGGCTCTCACTTTGAGGGTCTTTTCTTTTATGGAGGACTTATGTTATTAATAAAAAATTGTATGCTTATAGACATGAACCAGGTCTATAAGGAAAAAAGAGACATTTTAATTGATGGGAAGAAAATTGTTCAAATTGCTGATCATATTGAAGAGAAAGAAGACTATGAAATAGTAGATGCTCAAATGAAGCTAGTAACTCCAGGCCTAATTGAGTCTCACTGTCACATGGGAGTCTATGATAGTGGAGTTGAGTCAGGAATTGATGGCAACGAAACATCAGATCCCCTTTTGCCAGGTTTAAGAGGCCTAGATGCAATAAATCCCTATGATGTAGGCTTTTATGCAGCTAGAAAACATGGAGTAACTACTATAGTTACAGGGCCAGGCTCTGCCAATATTATGGGAGGAACCTTTGTGGCCTTAAAGACTTCAGCTGAAGACTTGGACCAAAGAATAATCAAGGAAGAAGCTGCCTTGAAAATGGCCCTAGGAGAAAATCCAAAAAGAGTTTATGGGTCTAAGGGCAAGTCTCCAACAACTAGGATGGGAGCAGCAGCCTTAATGAGAGAAGAATTTTTTAAGGCCAAAAATTACTATGACAAGGTAAAAATCTACCAAGAAACAGGCAAGGAAGAAGACAAGCCTAAGTACGACATCCACCTAGAGTCCTTGGCCAGGGCCTTTGATGGCCTAAGGGTAAAGATCCACGCCCACCAAGAAGAAGACATTATGACTGCAGTTAGAATTGGAGAAGAATTTGGCCTAAATTATTCCATAGAGCACACTACCTCTGGCAAGATGATCTTGGACTTCTTAAAGGACCACAATGTAGACTGTATAGTTGGCCCGTCCTTAGGTTTCAAGACTAAGTATGAACTGAAACACAAGGGAGTTGAAGTTGGAGGTCTTATGGAAAAGGCTGGAATAAAATTTGCCATTACTACAGACCATCCAGTAATTCCAATTGAAGCCATGTTAAGCCAGGCTATTATTTATATAAAAGAAGGAGCCTCAGAAAAGTGTGTCTTAGAAGCCCTTACTATAAATGCTGCTAGGATTACAGATATTGAAGACAGGGTAGGCTCCCTAGAAGTTGGCAAGGATGCAGACTTGGTAATTTGGGATGTGCCACCTTTTGACAGCCTTTATCAGCCAGGCAAGGTATTTATTAATGGCAAGTTAGCCTATGAGTATAAGGAGGACGGCTATGACTTTGATTATAAAGAATGCTAAAGTATATGACATGGTAGACATCTTTGGCCAAGAAAAAATTCTTATTATTGAAAATGGCAAGATCTTGGCCATAAAAGATTTAGATGAAAAAATAGATGAAAATGGAAGTGAGATTTTTGATGCTCAAGGAAAAATTGTAAGTCCTGGCCTAGTTGAGCCTTCTTGTTCCCTAGGACTTAAGGAAGCTATTTATCCAGATGGCAACGACTTAGACGAAAAATCCAATCCAATTAATCCCAAGCTTAGGGCCTTAGATGGGGTTAAAATAACAGACCAAGCCTTTGAAGACGCCTTGAAAGCTGGAGTAACAAGCCTAGTAACAGGGCCAGGTTCTGCCAATATAATTGGAGGAACTTGTTTGGCTATGAAGACCTTTGGTAAGGACTTAGAATCTATGATAATGGAAGATCAAATTGCTTATAAGTTTTCCCTAGGCATGGGACCAAAATATGCCTACGGGTCCAAGGGCAAGGCGCCAATAACTAGGATGGGAACAGCAGCCCTTCTTAGACAGGCCTTAAGTCAGGCTAGAGACTATAAAAATTCTAAGAAAAAAGACTTTAACATGGACCTAGAAGCCTTAAGTCGTGTCTTTGACGGTATGCTTGTGAAAATCGAAGCCAGACAGGTCCAAGACATAGTTACAGCTGTAAGAATAGCAGAAGAATTTGGTCTAAACTATACAATAGACAGGGCAGCAGAGGCCTATTTGATTCCAGATTTTATAAAGGACCACCAGGTCAAGTTGGTTTATGGGCCAGTTTATGGAGGCAAGAGAGACAACGAAGTTTTAAGACAAGAAGGAGTTGGCGGCAAGATTTTACAAGACCAAGGCGTAAGCTTTGCCACATCTTGTAACCACCCTGAAGTTGATATTAGTACTGTAATGGTAAATGGCCTTATGATGGTTAGGAAGAAAATGTCTGGCCAAGAGCTATTAAAGTCTATGACCATAAATGCAGCTAAGATGGTAGGCCTAGACCACAGAATAGGGTCCCTAGAAGTTGGCAAGGATGCAGATATAGTTGTGTGGAGCGGGGACCCTCTTGATCTTTATAGCAAGGCTGAAGCAGTCTTTGTTAATGGCCAAAGGGCCTTATAAAATGAAAAAATCACTGATTTTGAAGTCAGTGATTTTTTTTAGCTTTATTTAAACAATCTAAAGTCTATTCTATTAGTGTCTAGGCTGTCCTCCCTAGTAGGGGCAGAGTAGCCCATAAAGGCCCTAAGGATAGCATCATCAAAGTAAGAGCCTCCATATTCATTTAAAGAATCTGTAACTAGGCTAATGGACTGGTAGGTCTTAGAAGTTTTGTAAAGGGGGATAAAGTATTTCATAGTCAAAGCCATGGCCAAAAGTTCTAGAAGTTGGTCTTCATTGGCACCGAAAATTTTTCCCTCTTTGGCTAGTTTTTCCTTGTCTGTCATTTGGACAATTAAGTCTTGGGCATACTTGGATTTTTCCATGCCCATATTAATGGCAATTAAAAGAACAAAAATGGAAAACATTATGGAGATTATGCCTGTAATTTCATTTTGGTAAACAGAAACAAAGCCTAAAATAAAAATTCCCAGACCTAAAAGTTTCATCCTAGAGGCAGATTTTTTATCTCCAATAGCTAGGATTTTTTTGGACTTAAGTTCTTTTTCAATGGCTAGGGCCCAGGCTCCTTGTTTTTTCAAAAATTCTTGGCCCTTAATAGCCCTTTGAGTCAGTTGGTCTGTAGTTACAATATCTTGACCTTGGAAAATATTATCTAAGAAAATTTTTTCGTGGTCCTTTAAGTCATCCATATTTAAAAGGGTAAACTTGTACTCTATAACAAAGTCTGCTCGTCTTTTGTTTCTAGAATCTCTCTTGTACTGGTCAATGGAAATTTTTCCCCTTCTATAAAGATCTAAAAGAGTAACTAAAATACCACGATTTAAGTAAGTCATATCCTTGTATATATAATTTTTTTCTTCTGGCAACAACTTTCCAGGCTGATTTATATGCTGGCCTTTTTTTATTTTTTTAGAATTATTAATCATAATAAAAACAGCAAGGCCTAGGGCTAACATATTTAATATTCTAAAAATCATAGTACACCTCAAAAATATTATAACAAATAAAAGAACAAATAAGTATTAATTCTTCTATTAAGGCCCAAAGGAAAATGTAAAAATAGGATAAAAAAATGTAAAAAAATTGAAAATTTATGTTGACAAAGGTAAAAAAAATTGTTATTATAAATAAGTTCCTTGCGGGAGTGGCGGAATTGGCAGACGCGCTAGACTTAGGATCTAGTGTCTATGACGTGGGGGTTCAAGTCCTCTTTCCCGCACCATTAAAAAGCTATTATCACTAGCTAAGTGCAGTGATGGTAGCTTTTTTTGTAGGTTTTATTATAATAGATAGTATAAAGAAAAATTGGAGGCTATGATGAAAAGACTTCTTATTCTAGTTCTTAGTTTGTGCCTTTTGCTTATAGGTTGCCAGGACACAAATTTTACTAGCAAAAAAGAAATTAAAAACCAGACCCAAGTAGAGACAGAAGTAGAAAAGACAAACCAGGAAGAAAATTTTAGACAAGAAAAACTTAGGTCTTTTTATAGCCTGGCTATAGATGACTTTACTCCTAACAAATTATCCAACTACGAGACAGCTAGTATTTTGAGAAACATTCACCAAGGCCTTTATAAAATTGATAGCAAGGGAGACTTGGTTTTGGGCCTAGCTGATTCTATTGAAGTAGAAGAAGTAGAAGGCTATTTAATGTATGACATAGTTTTGAAAGAAGATATTAAATTCCATAACGGATCTCCAATAAGACCTGAAGACGTTCAGTATTCATTTTTTAGGTATGCAGGTTTAATTCCTCAAGTTAACAACAGCAAGCTAGAGAATTTCAAGTACTGGGTAAATCTTTTAGACGGAGCTCCAGGATCTGTTTTCAAAAAGGGCAGAGTTGAAACCCTAGGTTCTAATAGGATAATTCTCTTTGTAGATAATTTTTATGGCCAAGAAACTACCTCTTCCTTGTTAGCATCAACTTATATAATTCCACAAAATTATTCAGAAGAAGACCAAAGTAAACATCCTATAGGAGCAGGACCTTATAAGTTTGACTCTATAGACGAAAATGGAAAAATAGAACTTTCTTTCTTTGAAGCTTATTATGGCCCTAAGCCTTATATAAGACAGCTGTCCTTAATAAAATCAGCTGACAAGGTCCAAAGAAGCCAAAGCTTTTTAGATGGAGACTTGGACATGGTAGACTCATATCCAGGCCAAAGCCTTGAGCCAGGATCTAGTCCCTTAAGTGGAGACCTGTATTCCTTAGTTTATAATGTAGACGACCCTATAATGAAGGACTTAGACCTAAGAAAGGCCATAAATGCCTTGATTAACAAGGAAGATATTTTAAAGCAGTTGTTTGGTCAAGTGGGAGCCATAGCCCAAAGTCCCCTTTCTCCATATCACTACAAAAACCTTCCAGACCTAAGTCTTCCAAAGTCCTTTGATCCACAAAAGGCCACAGAGATTTTACAGGCTAGACCTGAATTATTAGACAATAAGCTTACTATTTCCTATGGCCAAGAAGACTTTTTAGCTGGAGCTATAGCTGAACTTATCCAGGCCTATATGGAGACTTACGGCTTTAAAGTGGACTTAGATCCTCTTCCTTACCAAGACTTTATCCAAAGGACTAGTAGCCAGCCTGACAAGGATTATCAAATGGCAATATTCAGATACAGTGGGGACATTGACCCTGTAAAAATCTTCGATAGGTTTACTACTAGGGCAGGGAAAAATATTTCTAACTTCTACAGCCTAGACTACAATGAACTTACAAAGAAGGGCCTAGCAAGTATAAATCAAATGATGGAAATGCTAAGGGAGTCTTGTCCTGAAACTTATTTATTAGATCCAGGTCAGTCTTACAAAATGGCTGAAGACTTAAGACAGCCAGCTGTATATCCTTATCCATATTTGGATTTTTCATCTATTGAAGGCAAATAAATTTTTAACCAGTTAGATTTTCTAGCTGGTTTTTTTATGTTTTGAACAAGGATCAAGTATTCTTAGGCTTAGATTTTAAAGAGGATTTTTGTGAAAGCAATGTAAAAACTATGTAAAATATTTAAGGGGAAAATGATTTCTCAAAAAAAGAGGGTAAAAAATAAAGACCAAGAAAGAGAGGAGAACGTTTATGAATTTAAAAGAAATTTTAAATAGTCCAATTTTTTATCTTACTGTAATTATTGGACTGGCAATTATTTTTGGCATAGCTTTATTCTTCTTTATAAGAGCAAGAAAAAGAGCTATTGAAATGGGAGTTTCTAAGGAAAAGATCAGTTCTGTTATTAGAGGGTCAATAGTTTTTTCTATTATACCTTCAATTTCAATTATTATTGGACTTATTTCATTAACTCCACTGTTAGGTACTCCATGGCCATGGTTTAGACTTTCTGTTGTAGGTTCCCTTCCCTATGAACTTGTTGCAGCCGACCTTTCATCTGAATCAGCTGGTTATGCAAATCTTGCAGACTTTTCAGCTTCAACAGATGTAAATGCCTTAGGAGCAGTTTTGTTCGTAATGAGTATTGCCATTATGGGTGGAATGGTCTTTAATATTTTCTTCTTAAAGCCACTTCACACTGGGGTAATGAAGGCCGGAACTAAGGATACACCAGCAATTGATTTAGCCTTGTCTGTATTAATTGTAGGTATGATGTCAGTATTTGTCCCAACTTATTTTATGCAATCAAAGATTTCTGCAATTGTTTTAATTATAAGTGCTTTAGTAACTTATTTTTTAACTAAGTTATCTAAGAAAGATGGCATGAAATGGTTAGGTGACTATGTTATGAGTTTTGCCCTAGTTTTAGGTATGGCGTCAGCTGTATTCTTAACAGGGATAATGTAGGAGGCTTAAATTATGAGTAAGTATATGAAAAATTCTTATAGATTTGGTACCATAGCCACAATTATAGCTATGGCAGTAATGTTAGGAATACCAGCCATAATTTCCACTTATTTTGGAATATGGCCAGACCTTAATAGTGTTTTTAAGGTTGCAGGTTCACTTTTAGCCCTTTATGTTCCTATAGCTGTTTCTGAACAGTTGTCCCTAGTTCCTATTACTGGAACTACTGCTTATTTAAATTCTATAACTGGTAATGTTATGAACATTAAGTTTCCATGTTATCTATCAGCCCTTGAAACTGCAGAGGCCCAACCAGGTACAGAACTTGCAGACGTTATGGGCATGATAGCTGTTACAGTTTCAGGTATGGTTACTATGGTTGTTATAGCTTTAGGAGTTTTGCTTTTAGTTCCTTTAGAGCCAGTTCTAACTTCAGAACCAGTTAGGGTAGCAACTTCTTATATTCTTCCAGCCCTTTATGGGTCAATGGGGATTTCAGCCTTTATAAGTAGGAGTGCAGGAGCTTATTCTGTACCAAGAAAGCCTTTAATAGCAATAATTAATTTAGTCTTAGTTTTTGCTTTTATTATGGTAGTTGGACCTATAAAAAATACAGGTATAGCCATGATAATTATGCTAGTATTTTCAATGCTAATGTCGTATGCTTTATATAAGGCTAATATTATAAAAATGGAAAAAGAAGAAAAATAGAAATTTGGTGAAAAATATGGATTTGGAAAAAATTGTTCAAGAAACTTATGCCTATGGAGAAAATTTTTTGGACCAAGGAAGTCTTGTAGATTATATTCCAGGCCTAGACCAAGTAGACCCAAGGGCCTATGGACTTGCTCTTATTGACCAGCAAGGAAAAATTTATCAGGCTGGATCAATTGACAAAAGCTATACAATGATGTCAATTGTCAAGGTGTTTTTGTATATACTAGCCTTGGAAGCCTATGATTTTGCTGAAATAAGAAAATATATTGGCTTAAAGCCATCGTCTAAGGCCTTTAATTCTCTTTTAGATTTACAAGCAGAAGACAATATTCCAGTAAACCCTTATGTAAATGCTGGAGCCTTGACTACTTGTTTCTTATTGTATAAAAAATATGGAGACTCAGCCGTTGATTTAATTCTAGAAAAAATTTCAAGTCTAGCTGACAATCCTAAAATTGCAATTGACCAAGAAGTAGTAAGGGCCAGCTCCCACGCAGGTTATGCTAACAAAGCTATGATATTTTCTTTGCAAAACAAGGGACCTATTTCAAAAGATGTAGATGTGTTTAAGATTTTGGATATATACAACCAGGCTTGTTCAATAGCTGTATCTACCAAGGACTTGGCCAAACTATCCTATATCTTGTCCAATAATGGAAAAAACCCAAAGGGAGACCAAGTTATAGCCAAGGACCATGCAAGAATTTCTAGAACTTTAATGGCCCTTTGTGGCACCTATGACTATTCAGGGGATTTTGCCATAGATGTAGGCCTTGGTGCCAAGTCTGGTGTTGGCGGTGGAATAATGACCTCTACAAATTGTGGCCTTGGTCTGGCCACTTATGGCCCAAAACTAGATGCTAGGGGAAATTCCATTGTTGGCATAGAAATGCTTAAATATATTTCTGAAAGACTAGAGCTAAAGATATATTAAAGAGGGGTAAGAATGGATTATTTAAAAGAAATTGATCAGATATTTGATGAATTAGTTGAATTTAGAAGAGACTTGCACATGCACCCAGAGTTAGGTTATGAAGAGTTTAGGACCCAGGGAAAAATCTTTGATGCCCTTAAAGATACAGGTCTTGAAGTTTCTAAAGACTATGGAAATACTGGAGTCCTAGCTACACTTTATGGCCAGGCAGGACCAGGGGAAACTATTTTAATTAGGGCAGACATTGATGCCCTTCCTATACAAGAAGAAAATGATCTGGCATATTGCTCTCAAGAGCCAGGCAAGATGCACGCCTGTGGCCATGACATTCACACTAGTATTGTTTTAGGTCTGGCAAAAATTTTAGCCAAACACAAGGACCAAATTAAGGGTAACATTAAATTTGTCTTCCAACCAGCTGAAGAAATTGCTCCAACTGGTGGAGCCCAAATGATGATTGATGATGGGGTAATGGAAAATCCTAAGGTAGATAGGGCCTATGCCCTCCATGTTTGGAACAATCCTTTAGGAACTGTTGCCATAAGAGATGGGGCTATGATGGCTCAGTCTGACAGACTTTCCATAACCATAAAAGGCAAGTCCTCCCATGCTGCCCAACCTCAAAGGGGTAATGACGCCATTGTTGCAGCTGCTATGGTAATTAATGCCCTACAAACAGTTATTTCAAGAAATACTGACCCTCTTGAAAGTGCAGTTTTGACTTTAGGAACTATTAATGGTGGAAAAAAATACAATGTAATTTGTGACCAGGTGCAAATTGAAGGAACAGTTAGGCTGCTTTCAGATGAAGTTATAAAAAACACCAAGCCTTTAATAGAAAGGGTAGCAACAAATGTAGCTGCAGGTTTTGGTTGCCAGGCTATAGTAAACTATACAGATGGTTATGCTATGACTAAAAACGACCATGAGCTTTTCTTAATGGGAAAAGATAGATTAGAAGAAGAATTTGGGCCAGAAAATGTTTTAGTTCCAAAAAATCCTAACACAGGTGGAGAAGACTTTTCAGCCTATGGCAAACATGTCCCAATTTTATTTATGTGGCTAGGCATGGAATCAGAAATGAACAAGGGCAAGACTACTATTCACAATAAAAATCTTTTGATCAACGAAGATATTATAAAAAATGGTATTAGGGCCTTTATAGCCTTATTAAAAGACACAAATTTATAAAATTCAAAACAAGTGGTTCTAGTTTAGCCTAGGATCACTTTTTCTTTGGGAAAAACTTCAATATATATTATAATAGAAAGAAGCAGAGGAAATTTTTAATAGAAAAGAGTTTAAAATGACAGACAAAAGATTATATGATTTTGCCCAGGGAATTTCAGATGCAATTTTTGGAATAACTGGCTGCCATGTAACCATATCAGATACTAACAACATTAGAATAGCAGGGACAGGAGATTTTAAAAACACCATTGGAGAAAAAATTCCAGAATTTTCTGCCTTTAAATCTGCCAGAGAAAAAAAGAAGACTATTATAGTTAGAGATCCAAAGGCAGACCATGAGTGTGTCTACTGTGACAAAAGGGGAATTTGCCAGGAAAAATTTGAAATTTGCAGCCCAATTATTTTTGAAGATACAGTAATTGGAGTCTTAGGCCTAATTGCAACTACAGAGGCCCAAAGGGATTTTTTAATGGACAGGGAAGAATCCTTTTACCAGTATATTGAACAAATGGCAGCTCTCTTAGCCAGCCATATGATGGAAATTCAAATAAAGAATCGCATTGAGCTACAAAATAAGGAGCTAAATGTTGTAATAAACAATATTAACAACGGGGTAATTTGTATATCTCAAAGTGGAGCCATTAAGCATATAAACGATGGTGCCCTTAAGATGCTAGGGAAAAAATCTCTAGGCAAGGTTACAAATATAAAAAAACTTTGGCCAGGGTCCCTTTTAGACCAGGCTATTTCAGAAGAAGATTCAAGGCTGGAAATAAAGGGCCAAGACCTTATTAACCAAGGAGGCAAGGAGAACTTAGTTTCTAGCCATATAATAAAAATTTATGAAAATGGCCAGCTGTCTTCCTTAGTTGGAAGTTTTGCAGATTCTGACTCTATACAGAAAACAGCAGCTAGAATTAGGGAGTCTTCATCAGATATTTCCTTTGACAATCTTTTAGGCCAGGCGCCAAACTATGTTCAAGTGAAAGAAGCAGCCAAAATTGCAGCAGCCTTTGATTCAAATATATTAATAACTGGAGAAAGTGGAACAGGTAAGGAACTTTTTGCCAGGTCTATCCACGAAGGATCACCAAGAAGGTCCAACCCCTTTGTGTCTATAAACTGTTCTGCCATACCTGAAAATCTTTTGGAAAGCGAACTTTTTGGCTATGAAGGTGGAGCCTTTACTGGGGCCAGAGAAGGTGGAAAAATCGGCAAGATGGAAATAGCCAACAAGGGAACCTTTTTCTTAGACGAAATAGCAGACATGAACCTTTATCTCCAATCTAAAATGCTAAGGGTCCTTCAAGACATGACTATAACTAGAGTTGGTGGCCTTAATCCAATTAAGTTAGACCTAAAAATTATAGCAGCAACTAACAAGGACCTGGAGAAAATGGTCAAGGAAGGCTTGTTCCGAGAAGACCTTTATTACAGGCTTAATGTTGTGCCAATAAAAATTCCAGCCTTAAGGGAAAGAAGGTCGGACATAGAGCTTATATCCCAGTACTTTATAGACCTTAACAACAAAAGGTTTAATAAAAACATTAAGGGCTTTAGCAAGGAGGCCATGGACCTAATGAAGGCCTATTCATGGCCAGGCAATATTAGGGAGCTGGAAAATATAATTGAATATATATCTAACTTTATATCAGATGGCTATATTGAAGTAGACCACTTAAAGACTAGGATAAATATAGAAAAAACCACAGGCCTGTCCCTTAACGACAGGGTCAAACTTTATGAAGAAAAACTTATCCAAGACCTTTTGAAAAAATATGGGTCAGACGAAGAAGGCAAGGCCAAGGTGGCAGAAGAGCTACAAATATCTAGGGCCACCTTGTATAGGAAGATGAAGTATCAATCTTGAGACTAAAAATCTCAAAGTTGATACTTTTTATTTGCCTTAAAAAAGCAAGGCCTTTAAATTCTCAAGAAAAAGCCTGAAGAAAAACTTGGCACGAAACTTGCATCTTATATAAGTGAGGTGAAGAAAATGACAGATAAAGAAATTTTAGATAAATTAATGGAGTATGTAGCAGAAGATTCAATGAAGGCCCTAGGTTGTACAGAACCTGTAGCCATAGCCTATGCAGGTTATGAAGCAGGCAAGGCTCTAGGTGACGGGGAAATTAAAAAGCTTACTGTGAAAACATCAAAAAATATTTATAAAAATGCCAAGTCAGTAAAGATTCCTAACTCAAAGGGCAGACATGGTATTGGCCTAGCAGGAGCCATAGGCGTACTTAGCAAGGATTTAGACCTAAGTCCAAGTCTTATTTTCCAAAGACTAAGTGACGAAATTTTACAAGCAAGCTTAGACTTAGTTGAAGCTGGCAAGGTGGAAGTAGACTATGTAGAAAATGTTCCTAACATTTATATCAGTGTCAAAATTGAGACAGAAAATTCTACTATAGAAAGTATAGTTGCCAATGGCCACACTAACTTGGAAAAAATTATAGTTGATGGTCAAGTAAAATATGACAACAGCCAAAAAACAGAAGAAGTAAAAGACGACTTTGACTTTAAGAGTCTGTCTATTGAAAGGCTGAAAAACATTATTGACCAAACAGATGCCAAGGAATTTATGTTTACCCTAGAAGGAATTGACGTAAATAGAAAGGCAGCAGCTGAAGGTCTAAAGGGTTATGGATCTAATTTAGGCAAAACCTTGGCTGATTTAAGGGACAAAAAAATCCTAGAAGACAATATGATTACAGAAACTAGAATTTTAACAGCAGCTGCAGCAGATATGAGAATGGGTGGAGGCCAATGTGAGGTCTTTACATCTGGTGGCTCTGGTAACCAAGGCATTGGAGTTATTCTACCAACAGCTGTAGTTGCAGGCTACGAAAACATAGGCCAAGAAGACTTAGCCAAGGCTTTGTTCTTTGCCCATGTTTTAAATAGATATGTAAAGGAATATTCTGGCAAGCTATCAGGCATTTGTGGTTGTTCAATTGGAGCCTCAGTTGGAGCAGCTGCAGGCATTAGCTATATGCTAGGAGGATCTGTTGACCAAATTTCAGGAGCCTGTTCCAATATTTTTGCCAACTTAACTGGTATGGTTTGTGACGGAGCCAAGGAATCTTGTTCTATGAAGCTATCAACTTGTGCAGAAGAATCTGTTGTAGCATCTTATTTGGCCTTAAATGGTATGATAACAGATGCTAATGTTGGTGTAGTTGGAAATTCTATAGAAGAAACTATTTTAAATGTAGGCAAGTTATCTAAGGAAGCCTTTAATACAGTTGATGATGTAATGTTAGAAGTTATTAATAGATAAGGGACAAAAACAATCCGCTTGGGAGCTAAGACTCTTAGGCGGATTTTTCTTTTGCTTTTATAGATTTTTCCAGGTCTTTAACAGCCTCTTTTAAGTCTTCCATTAGCTGTAAAAGATCTGCCAAATAGTAGTTGTAATTGTCTGTATAGGTCTGGGAACTTCCTTGGGACTTTATGACCAAGTCCTTGGCAAAGTAAGAGTCTATACGGTCCTTATTTTGATCTGATAGACTTGGCAAGGGTCCTTCTTCTGAAAGTTGGGCTAGGAAGGCGAAGGCAGTAAAGAAGGAGGAATTTATTTTTGCTAGCCTGTGTAATTTAAAGTAGTACTTGGACCCATATTTGCCGTCTTTTCTAAGATTGTTAAGGTCTTCGTTAAGAAGCTGAACTTCTTCCATAAACCTATCAATGGCTATTGTTTGGCCAGCTAAAATATTTTTCAAGGCAGACTCACATACTTGTAGGGACCTTTGGTAGGTCTTAAGTATAAACTCTGCAGGGTCAGGCCTTAGTATAAAATAATTTACTAGAAAGCCAATAAGCAAGCCAACAAAGGTATCGAAAAATCTGTGGATACCATAGAGCCAGTAGGGCATAAAGTCAGGGGCTGTAGGAGTGTAGACCATAATCATCATAGAGATCATAACAGCCAGGCTAATAGAGTCCTTCCACTTAAAGTAGTTGCAAATATTAATGACCAGAACTATGGCCAAGATCAAGGGGAAGAAGCCTAGAAAATTTATAAAGTTGAAAAAAGACCCAATTAGCAGGCCTACTAAGGTGGAAATCAACCTGTCTATTGAAGCTCTAAAGGAGTTAGTAATAGAACTTTGGATGGTGACAATGGCAGCAAGTCCTGCCATTACTGGCATTCTCAAGTCAAAGGCCATGGCTATATAAAGGGCTAGGGCAGTTGCCAAGGCAGTTTTTAAAGTTCTAAGGCCAAAAAATTTTCTGAAAAAAGTTGAAACATCTGTGGTCATAAAATTCTCCTTGATAATAATAAATAAATTATACTATAAAATTTTTATAAAATTTTGAAAAAGCTATGACAATTTAGAAAAAGGGGTAAAAAGTATTTAGAAGAAAAATTTTGGGAAATATTTAAGGAAGAAGGTGTATAAAATGAACACATGTGACTTTTGCCAGTCTCGTGACCACTGCCTATCTAAGGTAAATCTTTTCAAGGAGCTAGGAGTAGACGAAAGTAAGAGCATCTACCTAACAGCCAAACACGTAGACTATGAAAAAAACCAAAGGGTCTTTTCTTTACAAGAGCCTATAGACAAAATCCTAATTGTCAGGTATGGTAAGATTAAGACCTTGATTTATGACGAAGAAGGCAGAGAAAATATTTTAAAAATATATTTGCCAGGGGATATTATAGGAGAGGACAGTATATTTTTAGAAAAGTCCTATGAAGCAGATGGCCTAGCCATAGAAAAAACAGGACTTTGCCAAGTTGACAAGGATACACTAAGACAGATCTTAGTTACAGATATAAATTTTTCCACAGAAATGATAAAAAACTTAAGCCAAAAACTTTATGAAAGTGAAAAGCTTTTGGAAATTTTGTCTATAAAGGACGCCTACAAAAGGCTGGCTGCTTTTTTGGCCTACAGGTCTAGCCTAACTAAAACTGGCCTAGTAGAACTTAACCAAGAAAACATTGCATCCTCTATTAATATGTCTAGGGAAACAGTGTCTAGAAAACTTTCCCAGCTAGAAGAAGCTGGCTATATTGAACTACTAGCCTACAAAAAAATAAAAATAAAAAACTTGCCAGGCTTAATTAATTTAAAAAACAATTAAAAGGGTGATTTGAGACACAGAAATTTTATCAAAAAAGCCTTAAACTAAAGATAAATAAAGTTTAGGAGGCAGAAAATGATAAATATAGACACTAGAATAGAAGAAATCGTAAAAATAGACAACAAGATGATGGACTTTTTCAATGACCAAAAAATAGACTTTTGTTGCCAAGGTTATAAGACCATAAAAGAAGTAGCAGAAGACAAGGCTATAAATCCAAGTAAGCTTTTAGACCTAATAGGGGAAAACATAGACTTAGCAAGTAAAAAAGAAGAAGCAGCAGCAGTTGACCTAGAAGAATTTAAGGCTATGACTATGGAAGAAATGATAGATTCTATAATTATAGACCACCACCAAAGGGAAAGGGACCTACTTTTTGAAATAGACCCTGTTCTTAATAAAATCTTTTCAGTTCACTACAGCCACCATGGCCAAGAGCTGTTAAAACTTCACTCTTTATTTGCAGACCTAAAGAAAGAGCTAGAAGAACACTTTGTAAAAGAGGAAGAAGTAACCTTCCCATTAATGTTAGCCAACAAAAACCCAAGTCAGGCTATAATAAAAAAGGTAGAAGACTTGGAAACTGACCATGAAAAAGCTGGCCAAATTATAAAAGAAATGATAGACCTAACAGATTGGTTTAAGGTTCCAGAAGATGGTTGTAACACCTACAGCTATACTTTTGAGCTTTTAGAAAAATTAGTTAAAGATGTATTTGTTCACATTTTTAAGGAGAACTCAATACTATTTGAAAAATACAAAGAAAGTGGGGAAAAATAATGAAGAAGCACGTATTAAACAATGTATATTGGGTTGGTAAAATGGACTGGGAACTAGAAGAGTTCCATGGATCTGAATATTCAGTTCACAATGGCTCCAGTCAAAATGCCTACTTAATAAAGGAAGAAAAAACTGTTTTAGTAGACACAGTGTGGACACCACACAAGGAAGAATTTGTAAAAAATTTAAAAAGCGAAATCGACCTAAAGGAAATTGACTACATTATTATTAACCATGGTGAACCAGACCACTCTGGATCCTTGCCAGAAATAATGGAAGAAATTCCTAACACTCCAATTTATTGTACAGCCAATGGAAAAAGATCTTTAATCGGCCAATACCACCATCCAGAATGGGACTATAGAACAGTAAAAACTGGTGATAGCATAGATATTGGCAATGGCAAGAGCCTAGTTTTTGTAGAAATGACTATGCTTCACTGGCCTGACTCAATGGCAACTTATATGACAGGAGACAATATTTTATTTTCCAATGACGCCTTTGGCCAACACTATGCCTTAAATGAACTATTCAACGACCAGGCAGACCAAACTATTCTTTGGAATGAGGCTATGAAATACTATGCTAACATTTTAACTCCATTTTCATCTTTTGCCAGCAAAAAGATCGAAGAAATTGTTGGAATGAACTTGCCAATAGATATTATTGCCCCAAGTCATGGTAGTATTTGGAGAGAAAATACCTTAGAAATAGTAAACAAATACGCTCAATGGGCAGATGCCTACAAGGAAGACCAAGTTACTATTATTTATGACTCAATGTGGGGTGCAACTAAAAAAATCGCCCACAAACTAGCAGCTGATATTAGAGACTTAAGTCCATCAACTAGGACCAAGGTTCTAAGTGTGGCAGATGCAGATAGAAATGACATTATGACAGAAGTATTTAAGTCCAAGGCCATAGCCCTAGGATCACCTACAGTAGGTAGGTCAGCAATTACTACAGTTTCAGGTTGGTTACACTTCCTACAAGAACTTAAATTTAAGGACAAGGTAGCTGGAGTATTTGGATCTTATGGTTGGTCTGGAGAAGGTAACAAGGTTCTAAGAGAAGAACTTGAAAAGGCAGGCTTTGAAGTTATAGACCAAGAACTAAAGGCCCTTTGGATGCCAGATGATGAATTTTTAGCTGGCACAAAAGAATTTGCCCAAGCCCTCTTAGATGCATCAAGCTTAGATAAATAATTTAAAATTGTAAGATAAATCACAGAAAATTTCCCTTCCTCAAAGTAAAATATAAGTATAGAAAAAAATTAGTTCTTGCAAAACTTACTTATATAAAAATAGAGGAAGGGATTATTTATGAATAAAAAAGAAAATTTAAAAAATTTAATTTTAAGACTTCACACAGGAGAAAACCAAGACCAAGTAAAAGAAGAATTTAAAAGAGACTTTGGCCATATTTCTTCAAGCCAAATAGCCAAATTAGAAGCAGAATTAATAAGAGATGGCATGGCAGTAGAAGAAATCCAAAGACTATGTAATGTCCATGCAGAAATATTTACAGGCGACCAGTCAGAGCTTCACTTCTTAGACCAGGTAGACCAAGAATTAGGTCATCCTCTCCATGTATTTAGGAAGGAAAACTATGGCCTAGTTATGTTTTTGAAAGAAACTTTCCAGCCACTTTTTGCAGCCTACAAAAAGGACTTTGATCCAACAATAAAAGTAGATCTGCTAGCAGAAGTAAAGGAATTGGAAAAAATCACCAAACACTATACTAGAAAAGAAATGCTGTTTTTCCCATACTTGGAAAAGGCTGGAGTCCAAGGCATCAGCCAGGTTATGTGGGGCAAGGATGATGAAATTAGAGCCCTTTTAAAAGAAACAAATTCTAGCCTAGATGGCAAAGACTTGGTAGAAAAAATTGACCAAGTCCTAGAAGAAGTAAACTCTATGATAGTCAAGGAAAATGACATCCTATCACCTTTACTATTAAAAAATATAAAAAGAAAAGACTGGATAGAAATTGCCAAAAGCTCTGGAGAAATTGGCTATGCCTTTACAGGTGGCCTAGAAGGAGCCTCACCATCAGACAGTATAAACTGGCTTGAAAAGGCTCAAACAGGCCTAGGAGTAGACCAGGCAGAAGAAAATCTTGACCAGGCCAAAATCCTAGAAGGCCAAACAATTTACTTCCCATCAGGAGCTGTAGATTACAAGGACCTAGTAGCCATGCTAAATACCTATCCTCAAGATATAACCTTTATAGACAAGGAGGACAAGGTAGTTTACTTTTCAGAAGGAAAAAATCCAGTTTTCCCAAGAACTAGGACCATAATAGGCAGAGACGTAAGAAACTGCCATCCACCAAAGGCCATTCTAGTAGTCAACCAACTTTTAGAAGACTTTAAGGCAGGGAAAAAGGATGTAGAGAATAGATTTATGAAAAAAGGCAACAAGATTTTCTTAATAAGATATTTTGCTGTAAGAGACGACCAAGAAGTTTATGTTGGCACCTTAGAAACAACAGAAGAAATTTCAGAAATTTTAGACCTAGTGGCTGGAGCCTAGAAAAAAATAAAGATTCAACAAATATCTGTTAGAAGAAAAACTTTTAACAGATATTTTTTTACCCTTAGCTAATATTGGCCTTATATACATAAGGGTAAATATGTATTATAATGTAAACAAGAAAAAAATTATTAAAGCCTAGGAGGTAAAAATGAACAAAGAACAACTAGACATTATGACTAACAAAGAAGGTTTTATTGCTGCTCTTGACCAAAGTGGTGGCTCTACACCAAAAGCCTTAAAGGCCTATGGAGTAGGAGAAGATGCCTATGAAAATGAAGACCAAATGTTTGACCTAGTTCATGAAATGAGAACTAGAATTATTAAGGCCCAAGCCTTTAATTCAGACAAGGTTATAGCTGCAATTTTATTTGAACAAACTATAGACAGAAAAATTGACGGCAAGTACACTGGCGACTTCCTATGGGAAGAAAAAGGAGTAGTTCCTTTCTTAAAGGTAGACAAGGGTCTTAAAGAAGTTGAAAACGGAGTTCAACTTATGAAGCCTATTGACAACTTAGATGAACTTTTAGCCAGAGCCAACCAAAGACATATTTTTGGTACAAAAATGCGTTCTGTTATCCAAGAAGCCAACCACCAAGGAATTGAAGCTGTTGTAACCCAACAATTTGAACTTGGCCAAAAAATCTTTGATGCTGGTTTGATTCCAATACTAGAACCAGAAGTTTCTATAAATTCTAAGACCAAGGCTGAAGCTGAAGCTCTTATGAAGGAAGAAATCTTAAAGCACTTAAATAGCCTTGAAGGGGATACAAAAGTAATGCTAAAGCTTACTATTCCAAGTAAGGATGACTTCTTTAGAGAATTAATTGACCATGAAAGAGTAGTAAGAGTTGTAGCCCTTTCAGGCGGTTATTCAAGGGAAGACGCCAACAAAAAGCTAGAAAAAAATCCTGGCTTAATTGCATCTTTCTCTAGGGCCTTAGTTGAAAACGTAAGTGTAGACCAAAGCCAAGAAGAATTTGAAGGACAAATGAAAGAAGCCATAGATTCAATCTATGCAGCATCAATAATTTAAAAACTTTAAGCGTGGGATTTACTCACGCTTTTTTACTAGGAGCGACTATGTACAAATTAGGAGTAATTGGTTGTGGCAATATGGGTGGGGCCATAGTAAGAGGAGCCTTGAAAACTGGCCTAATAAAGGGCTCAGACCTAATAATCTACGACCATAACAAGGACAAGGTTAGGGATATTTTAGACCAAGGAGCAAGTTTCGCTGAAAGTGAAGTGGATCTTGTAGACCAAGTTGAAAATTTAATGTTAGCAGTCAAGCCCCAATCCTTTAAGGCCCTAGCTGAAAAAATTAAAGGCAAAATCCAAAAAGACTGCCTAGTAATTTCCATAGCAGCTGGCCTGTCCTTAGAAGATTTAGAAAAAGACCTGGCTCATTCTAAGATTTTAAGGGCCATGCCTAACACCCCAGCCTTGGTTAATGAAGCTATGACCTGTCTTTCTTTCAAGGAAGACCAGCTGGCTTATATTTCTTTTGCCAAGGACCTTTTTCAATCTATTGGCCAAGTTGCCATCTTAGATGAAAATAAGCTAGACGCCTTTTCAGGCCTAGCTGGTTGTATGCCTGCCTTTGTCTATATGTTTATAGAGGCAGCTGCAGATGCAGGAGTGAAAAATGGCATAAAAAGACAAGATGCCTATGACTTTGTGGCCCAGGCCCTACTTGGTTCTGCCAAGATGGTCTTGGAAACAAAGATTCACCCAGGCCAGCTTAAGGACCAGGTTTGTTCACCAGGAGGAACTACAATCCAAGGAGTTTTGGCCTTGGAAGAAGCAGGTTTTAGAAATGCTGTCATTAAGGCAGTAGATGTATCTACTAATGCAAAGGTGAAATTATAGGAGGTTACTATGAAAAAAGTTTTAGTGTTTATTACAGATGGAACAGAAGAAGTTGAAGTCTTTACTCCAGTAGACTTTCTAAGAAGGGCAGGAGTCCATGTAGACCTAGTTGCTGGCAAAGACTCAAAGAAGGTCCAACTATCTCATGGAGTTTATGCAGGGGCAGACCTGGCCATAGATGAAATAAAGGACATGGACTATGACGCTCTTTATATACCAGGAGGCATTCCAGGAGCCACAAATCTTAGGGACAATGAAAAAGTCATTGACCTAATTAAGAAAGCCAATGACCAAGGCAAACTTATAGCAGGAATTTGTGCAGGACCTATAGTCTTAGAAAAGGCTGGCCTTTTAAAGGGCAAGGACTACACCTGCTATCCAGGCTTCAATGAACAAATCCAAGCTGGAAACTATACAAACAAGATTGTTAGTAAAGACGGAAATATATTAACAGGCAAGGGCCCAGCAGCTGCAGCACCCCTTAGCTTTTTGTTAATAGAAGAACTTTTAGGTAAGGAAAAAGCCGACCAAATAAAAGACCAAACCCTATTTTCTTTGTTATAAAATAAAACTTAGACAGAAAAATATCCTCCCTGCATTTTTTCAGCAAGGAGGATTTTTTAATAAGATTAAATTTTCTAAGGGTCAGGTTTATTTAGAATAGTCGTAGAAGCCCTTGCCTGCGTTTATTCCACTTTCGCCCTTGTCTAGTTTTTCTTTTAATAGCCTAGTAAGTTTGTGATAGTAAGTGCCTTCTTGGTCTGCTCCTTCTTTCATCTTAACTATGTTATAAACTGTTTGTAGGCCGATGATGTCCATGATTTCAAATGGTCCTTTTGGAGATCCTGTTCCAACCTTCCAGGTAATGTCTACCATTTCAGGGTCGGCGATTCCAGTGGACCATAGATATTGGGCTGCTTCTAAAAGGGGAACTAAAAGGGTGTTTAGTACATAGCCTCCTTGTTCTTTTTTAAGTTTAATTGGAATCATGTTGATTTGGTCTGCAAATTTTACAACTTGGTCATAAACTTCTGGGTCAGTGCCTTCATGGCCCATACATTCTGCTGTGTTGTGCTTCCAAATTTCGTTGGCAAAGTGTAGAGCCATATACTTTTCAGGTCTGCCTGTATACTCTGCAAAGGTAGATGGAAGTAGGGTTGATGTGTTAGTACACAAAATAGTTTTTTCGTCCATCTTGTCCTTAATCGATTCATACATAGAAATTTTCGCTTTTGGGTCTTCTGCCATGGCTTCTATAATTATATCAGCATCAGCCAAGGCCTTGTCCAGGTCAGTTTCTAGGTGAAGTTTCTCGTCTAGGTTTTTCTTGCCAGCTTCTAAAAGTTTTTCAATGTCTGCTTGACTTGTTCCTTCCCATTTTCTAATTAGTCCTCTTGGATAAACATAAGGGCCCATTGGATTGCCAATTAAGTTTTTGGCTCCCTCTAAATCTGCTAGCAGTCTAGTCTTATAGTTAGAAACTTTTTTCTCTGTTCTTTCAACTGAGCCCTGGCTTCTCAACCAAATTGTTGTGTCATGGCCAGTGTAGGCACTCATAATTGCTATTTGGCTTCCTAGAACTCCGCCACCAAGTAAAACTACTTTTTTAAATTCCATAAGATCCTCCTTTTATATTTTCAATGTCTAAAAAATAAAAGCAAAGTTTTTGCTTTTCTAAGTCCTTTATAATATACCCAATTTTTATCAAGATTATAATTTCTTTTGAAAATTTCTCCTTTAATGAAAAATCTTCTGGAAAATTTTTAAGAGGCAGCAGTTTTTTAAGAAATATTTTCCAGGGCTTTTATAGCCTTGCTTCTTTTGGGTAAGATAATAGTAAGTAGTTAAGTTTTAATAAAAAATTTTTACTAGCCTAGGGCCTATATGATATAATTAGGATTTGGGAGATGATTAATATAAAAAGAGATGATATAAGAAACATAGCCATAATTGCCCATGTTGACCATGGAAAAACTACCATAGTTGATTCCCTATTAAGGCAGTCAGGAATTTTCCATGCTAACCAACAGGTCCAAGACAGGGTTATGGATTCAGATGATATTGAAAGGGAAAGAGGTATAACCATCCTTTCAAAAAATACTGCTGTAAATTATAAGGGCAGAAAAATTAATATTATAGATACTCCAGGTCACGCCGACTTTGGAGGAGAAGTTGAACGTGTTTTGAAAATGGTGTCAGGAGTTGTCCTTTTAGTTGACGCCTTTGAGGGACCAATGCCACAGACTAAGTTTGTTTTGAGAAAGGCCTTTGAACTAAACCTGCCTGTTGTAGTTTGTATAAATAAAATTGACAGACCTGATGCAAGACCAGATGCAGTTGTAGATGAAGTTTTAGACTTGTTTATTGAACTTGGGGCAGATGAGTCGGCCTTAGAATGTCCCTTTGTCTATGCTTCAGCCAGGTCTGGTTATGCCAGCCTAGACCCAGATGTAAGGGAAGGGAACATGGAGCCACTTTTAGATACAATTGTGGACTATATTCCTGCTCCTGAAGGAGACAAGGATGCTCCAGTCCAAGTTTTGATTTCTACTATTGACTACAACGACTATTTAGGAAAAATTGGTGTAGGCAAAATCGAAAGAGGAACATTGAAAATAAATGCTGATGTTTTAAGGCTTAATGCCCAAGACCTACAACAAAAGGAAAGGGTTAGAATAGTCCAACTTTTTGAATTTCAAGGCCTAGACAGAATCGAAGTCAAGGAAGCCTCTGCTGGTTCAATTGTAGCCATAGCAGGTATTGAAGACATTAACATTGGCGACACCCTAGCAGATCCATCTGCTCCTCAAGCCTTGGACTTTGTAAAGATTTCTGAACCAACTATAGCCATGAACTTTTCTGTAAACAACTCGCCTTTTGCAGGTAGAGATGGAAAGTTTTTGACTTCTAGGGAAATTAGGGGCAGGTTGTTTAAGGAACTTCAATCTGATGTTGGCCTTAGGGTAGAAGAAACTGACTTTGCAGACACCTTTAAGGTTTCAGGTAGGGGAGAGCTTCACCTATCGATTTTAATAGAAAACATGAGAAGAGAGGGCTATGAGTTCCAAGTTTCTAAGCCAGAAGTTCTTTATAAATTAGACGACAATGGCAAAAAGTTAGAGCCAATGGAAATTGCAACTATAGATGTAAACACTGAATATTTAGGAACTGTTATAGAAAAACTTGGCAAGAGAAAGGGAGAAATGCTTACTTTAGAAGAAACAAGTCCAGGCTATTCTAGGGCAGAGTTTAAAATTCCTGCTAGAGGCCTAATTGGTTACCGCCAAGAGTTCCTAACTGACACTAAGGGAACTGGTGTTTTAAACACTAACTTTGAAGGTTATGAAGCCTACAAGGGAGATATTCCAACTAGACAGGTAGCCTCCTTGGTTTCCTTTGACACAGGAGAGGCCACAGCCTATGCCCTTAACAACGCCCAATCAAGGGGAGAGCTTTTTATTGAACCTGGCCAAGAGGTTTATGAGGGTATGGTTGTTGGTATGAGTCCTAAGGGTATTGAAGTGGAAGTTTCTGTAACTAAAAAGAAGAAGCAGTCTAATGTTAGGGCTTCAGGTTCAGATGAGGCCTTGAAACTTTCTCCAGTTAGACAAATGTCTTTGGAAAATGCCTTGGAATTTATAGAAGATGACGAACTTATAGAAGTAACTCCTAAGCATATGAGACTTAGAAAGAAAATTTTAGATTCAGGATTAAGATATAAGTCTATGAAAAAGAGATCATAAGCAGCAAGTAAAACAGTGAAAGGAGCTGAAAATGGCAGAGACTATTTGGTCCTATTTGTCCACCTTTGGTTTATTATTTTGGCTAGACTTTCTTTTAGCCTTATTTGTAATATTTCAAGAAAAAAAACAACCAGCAGTAACTATACTCTGGGTTATGGTTATAATGTCTTTTCCAGCTCTAGGTTTTATTCTATTTTTGCTTATAGGCATAGACTTGTCCAAGACTAGGACCTTTAAAGAAAAAGATATATCCTTTGGGAGAATTTATCCCCAAGAAATAGAAAGAATTGAAGCCATAAACAGGGGAACCTACAATTTTCACGACATTAAAGCCTATGATTATAGAAGTTTAATTAAGCTTTTGTCTAACAATTCCCTAAGTCGCTACAATGAACATAACAAGGTAGATGTGTTCTACAATGGCTTAGCCTTAAAAGACGATTTAATTAGAGAAATAAAACAGGCCCAAAGGTCCATCTACCTTCAAGCCTACATTATAAAGTCTGGAGCCTATTTTGATGAATTAAAAGAGGCTCTTATAGAAAAAGCTCAAGAAGGCTTAGATGTTAGAATTTTAGTAGATGGAATGGGAGGTAGGGACCTTTCAAAGAAAGACAGAAAAATCCTCCAAGCCAATGGCATAAAGTTAGCTGTATTTTTCCCGCCCTTTCTAGGTAATCTAAACATTAGAATGAACTTTAGAAACCATAGAAAGGTTATAGTAATAGACTCTAAGTTAGGCTATGTTGGTGGCTTTAACATTGGTGATGAATATATAGACAAAAGCAAAAAATTCGGTCACTGGAGAGACACCCACCTAAAGATTCGTGGAGAAGCTGTAAATGATTTGACCCATAGATTTTATTTAGACTACAAATTTGCCACAGGAGACTCATCTGGTTCTTACCAGTCCTACAACTATGAAGGCGAAGAAAATTATGACGTAGCCATGAATATTATTTCTTCAGGACCAGACCATGAGCTAGAACAAATTCGAGATGGTTTTTGTAAGATGATTGAGTCTGCTCAGTCTAGGATTTACCTTCAGACCCCTTATTTTATTCCAGATGAAGGGCTATTTAAGTCTTTGAGAATGGCAGCTTATTCTGGAGTAGATGTAAAAATTATGGTTCCTAAAAAACCAGACCACCCCTTTGTAAAGTCTGCCTCCAGGTCTTATTTGGCCGAGCTAATGAAGTATGGGGCTGAGGTTTATTACTATGAAACCCATGGATTTTTACATTCAAAGATGATGCTTATAGACAACTTTGTTTCAACTGTTGGAACTGCCAACTTTGATATTAGGTCCTTTTCTTTAAATTTTGAAGTAAATGCCTTTATGTATGACTATGGCATAAATGCAGATTTGGCCCGACAATTTCATATAGATATGAACAATAGTGAAAAATACACTTTGAAAAAATACGGCAAGAGGAAGTTAGGTGAAAAGATGGCAGAGTCTATATCTAGGCTCTTGTCTCCAGTTTTATAGGAGGATTTTATGATAAAGGAAGCCCAAGGCAAGTATTTAATTCTTAATGGTCAAGTTGAAGAAGTAGAAGAAAATGAAAGTTTTGAACTGATAAAAGAAGAACCTCAATACGAGGTCTTTGTTGTAGTAGACAGTGTTGTTATGTTCTTTGAAGAGCATATGGCCAGACTGGAAAAAACAGCCGACAAACTTGGCCTAGTTTTGACCAGGTCTAGGGAAGACATAGAAAAAGACCTGTACAAGCTAATTAAACTAAACGACCTAGACAAGTCTTTAATAAAGCTTATAGTCTACAAGGACAAGTACTTGGTCTATGAACACTATGACAGACCTGTGGACCAAGAGGACCTGGACCAAGGTGTTAAGGTGGCGATTTTTGATTATGAAAGACAGGACCCTAACCTAAAAATTCTTCGCCATGAATTTAAAAGGGAAGTGGCCAAGTTTATGATAGACACTGACAGCTTTGAGGCCCTACTTAGAACTAAGGATGGGGAACTTTTAGAAGGATCTAGGACCAATCTTTATTTCACCCAAGGAGACAAGGTAATTTCTGCACCAGCAGACAGGGTCTTAAGGGGCATAACCAGATCTAGAATGGAAAAAATCTTCAAAAAGCTAAACATAGACCTAGAAGAAAAAGTTATTAGAGACATAGACTTAGTTAAGGTAGATGGAGCCTTTTTGTCTGGAACAACTGTTGGCATCCTACCAATAAAGAGTATTGAGTCTATAGAATTTGATGTGGAAAATAACAAGCTAATAAAAAAGTTAGTCCAAGGCTACAAGGACTTACAGGCTGCTTATATTAAAGAAAAGAAGGAATCTTTTAGCTAAGCTAGCTATAAAAGCAAGGAGGAGGTAGGCTATGAAGTGGCAGGGACGTAGAAAAAGTTCTAATGTAAAAAAAGGCGGTTCTGGCAAGGGTGGTATGGCCATAAGTGGAGGAGGGGCCATAGTTCTTCTCATTATCTACTTGCTATTTGGAAAATTGCCAGCTGACATAGGTCCAGTGGATCCAGCTCCAGCTGAAGAAAGTCAACCTAGCCAAAACCAAGAAGTTTTCATAGACCCAAAAGACCAAGAAGGCCAAGTGATCTATGAACAGTATGCCAATGAAAGGGACCTTGAAGATTTTCTGTCAGTTGTCCTGGCAGATACAGAAACTTATTGGGGAGAAATTTTTTCCCAATATGGCAGGACCTACAAGGAGCCAAGTCTTTATCTTTACTCTGATACAACTAACACTGGCTGCGGTATGGCCAGCTCAAATGTAGGACCTTTTTATTGTCCAAGTGATGAAGGTATCTATATTGACCTGTCCTTTTATAAGGATTTGAAAGCTAACTATGGAGCAGAAGGAGACTTTGCTCTTGCCTATGTTTTGGCCCATGAAGTTGGCCACCATGTACAAAAGCAGCTGGGAGTTTTGGACCAGGTTTATGACCTACAGGGACAAATGTCAGAAGAAGACTTTAATAAGTATTTAGTAAGACTAGAGCTACAAGCTGACTACCTAGCAGGAGTTTTCGCCCACTATACCCAAGAAAATGGTTACCTAGAAGAAGGAGACTTCCAAGAGGCTATGAATGCTGCAGCAGGTGTAGGAGACGATAGGATCCAAGAAAAAGCCTGGGGCAGGGTAATACCTGACAAGTTCACCCATGGAACTAGCCAGCAAAGGATGACCTGGTTTAATAGGGGCTATGAATATGGAGACCTGGACCATGGAGACACCTTTAGTGGAGAAATATAAAATTTTAAGAACCTTGGAAGGCCAGGGTTCTTTTTTTCTGTGAAAAAAGGTTCTATAATATCTGTGGGGGGATAGAAAAATATCCTCTTACAGATATTT
>JAUNLQ010000006.1 GCA_030532225.1 Bacillota bacterium | reverse complement strand
CAATAGGGATTAAAAAAATTCCCAAGCACCTAATAGATAAAATTGACGGAGCCTTAGTTAAAGTAGAAGATTATAACAAAGGCTCCTACTATAAAAGTCAGACTGCTTACTTGTTTTTAACTTTTCAAACTAACTTAAACGCCCTTTCTATAAGTATAGCTGCTGACGATTTGAACTTTATTAGGTCTAGGGATTTTCAGTTGAGAATTAACGAAGAAACAGAAATCGTAAATTTGACCTTGGAAAAAAATAAGGCTTTAGCAGGTTCTATTGAAGAAAAAATTAGGCTCTTAAATCCAGATGTTGGAATTTTTGCCAAGAGGGAAAAAATGCTGGAAGTCCTTCCTCAACTAGAAGAGAGAATTAAGACTAGAGGCCTTGCATCCCTTGTGGGCCTAGGCCTTGGCCTTACTCCCTCAGGCGATGATTTTTTGGCTGGTCTTATGGCAGTTGAAAGGGCCCTTGGCCTTAGCCTAGTTGATGAAGACTTGAACTTGGATAACACAAATAAAATAAGTGGAGAGTTTTTAAAATATAGCCAACATGGAATTTTTTCAGAGGACATAATTAAGCTTTTTAACTTTGGTCCAACTTATGTAAATGAAATTCTAAAAAGCGGCCACACTTCAGGAGCCGATACCCTTTTTGGAATTTATTATGGCCTAGTTAAAAGCAAACTCCTAAATAAATAAGAGAAAACTATTGGATAAGTCTAGTCCCTTAATCCAATAGTTTTTTATTTTAAGCCAAGAAAAAACTAGGCAAAGCTAAGCTTACCTAGTTTTTTTTACATTGATCCTATCATATTTATATTGCCTGTTCCTTGGTAGTGGTCGATTTCTACAAAGTAGTCTTCTGTAGTTTTTTCAAAGGTCTTAAATGATATTCCTGCTGTTTGGCTTTCTAATATAGAGATTATAAGTTTTTGGTCGTCTTCGGTGTAGACGTTGACTTTTATGTCGCCTAGTTGGATTCTTTTATTAAACAATTCATAGTCTCCTTGGGGGCCATGACCTATAACCACAAAGACATTTCCGTCATCAAAAAGAAATTCAGAGCCAACTTTTTCTGCATCTGTGTATACATTTACAAGATCTATGCCATAGTCTCCTATATAATTTAGTGGGAAGGAATGGTATTGGTTTAGGCCAGTAAGGTCTATAGTTTCTTGCACATATATCTTCTTTTCTTCTGGAAGATTTTCTTCAGGATCTTCTTCTGTATCTAAGTTAGAAGGATCTTCAAGGACATTTACGCTAATAAGTTTTAGGCTACTTGGCTCATAGGTCAAGTCCAAAAGAGAACCTGGTTCCAAGAGGGCAAAGTCTTCATAAGTACTTGCGTTTATTTTTAAGACTTGGTCTCCAATTTCTACTTCCAAATATTTTCTATCATTTTCTATATATCTATCTTTTAAAAGGCCTTGTCCTTGTTTACTTTCTTCAACTGTTTCTTCTTGGTCTGGAGGATTGTTTTGGTCTCCAGGAACTTTGACACAGCCAACTAAGATAATGGCCAACATTAGGGTTATTAGTATTAATTTCTTTTTCATAAAGTCACCTCTTTATTTTATATTATAAGATTATTGTGAAAAATAAGTTACAAAGTTGAGTCAATTATTGAAAATAAAAAAACTTTATTTTATTATTATAAGGGAGGATTTTATGGAAAATTTTTTCTTACAAATAGATAAGCTGGCCCAAAAGGCTTTGCTATATGAAGTCTTACTTAGTCCTAAGCCTGGACTTGTAGACACAATTAATACTGGATCTCATAAGGACATGGATTTGTTTACTTTTGTTGATTCTATTGTGAGTCTGGATATGTTTTTTTATAAGTGGACCCAAATTGGTTTTGAGTCTACTTCTAAGACTTATGAAAATATCTTCCCAGATCTAAGGGCTTCAGGCCTCCAGGCAGAAAAAGCCATGTACACTGCAACAGCTGGAGTAAATACTCACAAGGGGGCGATCTTTATTTTTGCTCTTCTTTGTGGAGCCATTGGATCTTTAAAAAAAGAAAATAAAATTCTGACTGTTGATAATATTTGTAATAGGGCAGGAGAGATTTCTAAAAATATTTTAAAGGACTTTGAAATTTTGGACCAAGACAATAGCTTGACTTATGGCTGTAGGCAGTATTTGGACCATGGACTTTTAGGAGCTAGAGGAGAGGCCTATCTAGGTTTTCCTTCTATAAAAAAAGCCTACAAGGTTATTGAGGAGTCAGTGGACAAGGGACTTGATGAAAAACTGGCCCTAGGCAATGGCCTTATTGAGCTAATGACCTTTGTCCTTGATAGTAATATTATTGGTAGAAAAGGCAGGGAGGCTGCAGACTTTGTAAAGGAAAGGGCCCAGGAAATTAAAGCCTTAGCTGCCTATGCTAGTGACCAGGGACTTAAAAAAATTTATGAGACAGACAGGGTTTTTATTGAGATGAATATTTCTCCTGGAGGCTGTGCAGATTTAGCAGCTGCCAGTCTTTTTATATTTTGGGTGACTAGGCTTAATCTCTTGTAAAGACCAGGTTTTTCTGCTATTATAGACTAGATAAATAATGTACTTTTATAAAAAGGAGCTAAAAATTTGAAGGGTAAATTTTTTGTATCTTTCCTTATTGGCTTAATAATTTTCTCCAGTGCCTATATGTGGGTCTGGTCAAAAATTGGTGGAGGATTTTCTGAAGTCCAAGCCATTGAAGAGCAACAAGGGATTGAACAAGTTGACAATATTGAAGAAGGCAACGAAGTTAAACAAGTAAACATTGATGAAATATTTTTTCTTTTAGTAGGGGTAGACACTACAGATGTAAAAAATATTAAAACCTCAGCTTCTGGCCAAACTGGCATAAGATCAGATACTATGATTTTGTGTAGGGTGAATTTCAATGACGGGTCTATAAAAATGATGTCTCTTCCTAGAGACTCTCGTGTTCCTGTTAAGGGAGCCTTAGACAAACTAAATCACTCCCACTCTTACGGCGGCATGAACCTACTAATGAAAACAGTTCGTGATTTTACCAACTTAGACGTTGACTACTATGTAAGAGTTGACTATAAGGCTGTTGAAAAGTTAGTAGATGCTATTGGTGGTGTTGAAGTAGATATTAAACAAAGAATGTACAAGAAAGACACTACTGCTGGCAAGGGATACTTAATTGATTTCCAACCAGGTGTCCAAAAACTATCTGGAGACCAGGCTATTTTATTCTTAAGATATAGAGATTATAAAGATGGAGACGTAGATAGAACTAAGGTACAACAATATTTCTTAACAGAAATGATTAAACAAACCTTGGAACCTAGAAACATCTTAAAGTTACCTAAGATCCTAGATGTATATGCAAATTATGTTGATACTAACATGGATCCGGCTATGATTTATTCTGCTGTAGCCTCTGCTGGCAAGCTTAACAAAGAAAATATTGAAACTACAACCTTGCCAGGTGAATTTTTAGAGCTATATGTAAATGATGTTAAGGTTTCTTATTGGAAAGTTTATGAAAAGTCATCTCGTCAAGAATTTGAAAGACTTTTTGAACCTTATTTAATGGACTAGGAAAGGGGCCTATTATGAGAAAATCTAGAAAACAAGAGCACATAGAAAATTATCTAATGAGCAGTTACAAGGGATCCACCCTTTTTGAAAATGTATATGTTGAACATAATGCATTAAGCAATAAGAATCTAGAAGACATAGATACATCTATGGAACTTTTTGGCAAAAAGATTTCTTTTCCTTTTATGATAAATGCCATTACAGGTGGCACCGATTTTGCTAATGAAATAAACGAAAATTTAGCAAAAATTGCCTTAGAGGAAAATATTCCAATGGCAGTAGGTTCACAAAAAATAGCCTTAGATGACAAGGATGCAGATAAGTCTTTTAAGCTGGTTAGAAATGTTAACAAGGACGGCCTTATATTTGCAAACTTAAGTGCTATGGCCAGCCTAGAAGAGTGCAAGGAAGCTATAGCTATGATAGATGCAGATGCTATTCAACTTCATCTAAACTTGGCCCAAGAATTTGTAATGGCTGAAGGAGACAAAAATTTTAAAAACCTTTCAGCTAACATAAAGGAACTGGCAGCATCTTTGGACAAGCCTATTATAGTAAAAGAAGTTGGTACAGGCATTAGTGGCAAAGTAGGCCAAGAGCTTTATGACCTAGGCATAAGAAACATAGATGTAGCTGGCACAGGTGGCACCAACTTTATTGAAATTGAAAATTTAAGAAATTCTGACAAGGATTATTCTGACTTTTTCTGTTGGGGAGTTCCTACAGCCTTAGCCTTACTTGAAATTAAGGACCTAGAAAAAGACGATTTGTTTGTTATTTCTTCAGGAGGAGTAAAAAAACCTTCTGACATCCTTAAGTCCCTTGTTTTGGGAGCAGATATGTGTGCAGGCTCTGGTGAACTTATAAATTATCTACTAAGAGGGGGCTATGAAAGTGCCTTAGCCTATGTAAAGGGCTTAAAAGAAAACTTGAGAATTTATATGGCTCTATTAAATGTAGATAATCTTAAGGATTTGAAAAAAGTAGAATACAAAATCTTTGGAAAACTAAAAAACCTTTATTATTAAAGAAAGGATTTAAAAATATTTCAAAACTTAAGCCTAGCTTTAAGACTTAGGAGGAAAAATGATAAAATTATTAAGTGATGATGGCGCTGATATAAGTCCTAGCCGTCTAGAACAATTTGATATTGAACTTTTGCCAATTCCTATAAACGATGGCGAAAATGAATATATAATGAGAAAAAATATTAGCAATGAAGAACTTTTCCAGGGCATGAGAGATGGAATTAATTACAAAACATCTCAAGTAACTGAAGCCTACATCTTAAATAGGTTTGAAGAGCTGGCCAAGGAAGGGGCTGAGGTAATGTATCTAACCCTGTCTTCAGGCCTTTCTGGAACCTATGATAATGCTTGTAGAGCCAAAGAAAAAGTCCTAGAATCCTATCCAGATGCAAAAATAGAAGTAATAGATTCTCTAGGTGCATCTTTAGGCCTGGGAGCAGCAATTTTAAGGGCAGCCTTAATGAAAGAAGCTGGAGCCAGCTACGAGGAAATCATTGCTGATACAAAAAATCAAATTAAAAACCAAATGTATTTCTTTACAGTTGGCGATCTTAAGTACCTACACAGAAACGGCAGGCTTTCAAAAACTTCTGCTGTAATTGGTGGACTTCTGAACATTATGCCTATTATTTGGATAGACCAAGCAGATGGCAAACTAAAGGCCATAGACAAAGTTAGAAGTAAAAAGGCCTACTTTAAAAAGATAAAAACTCTAATGAATAAATATTCCAAAGATGGCAAATTTAATCCTGATCAAGTAGTAACCATAGCCCATGGCCAGTGGACTGAAATGATGGATGAAGCTGTGGAGTTTTTAAAGGAAATGGGAGTTAAGGAAGAAAATATTATTAAAGAACAAATGGGTTGTGTAATAGGTGCCCATACTGGCTCTGAAGTTTTCACCCTATATTATTCTCAAGACCCTGGATCTTATGAAATGTATAAGTATCTATAAAAATTTAGCAGCCTTACATTAAAGTTAGCTGATAAAAACATTTGTAAAACAAAAATATGCTATAGAATAGATTTTCTAATCTACAGCATATTTTTTATTTTCTATTTCTTTTTAAAAGACCCTAAGAGACCTCTGGCAATTTCTCTGCCAATTTGTCTGGAAAATGAATATAGGGCTGAGTTAAAGATTTTTGTCATTGGAGAATTATTTTTTTCTCTTTGTTTTTCTCTTTCTAGGGCAATTTGCTTCTTTTTTTCAGCTTGAAGCTTTTTTTCTTCTTCTTGAACCCTTAGCAGTCTAGCTTCTTCTTCAAATCTTACTGCCAAAAGTTCATAGGCAGATTCTCTGTCTAGGCCGTGGAAGTATTTGTCATAAAAGATTGAGTCTTGAATAATCCTGTTGTAGTCAGAAAGATTTAAGGCTTCAAAGGAAGACCTTGGTGGGTAGATTAAGGCTTTTTCTACAGGTCTTGGTTGGCCAGATTGGTCTGGGCTAGTGATTATAGCTTCACCTGTCCTTAGATTTTGGATAACTTCTTCTAGGTTAAAGTCTTCATTGTGTCTCAGGCTTTGGGAAATTTCTTTTATCATGCGAATTTCCCTTGGTGAAAAGGCCCTAAGTTGGTGGACAATCTTTGTGCCTAGTTGAGAAGATACAGGGTCAGGTATGTCTAGAGGATTTTGGCTAACAAAGAAGATACCTACACCCTTAGAGCGAATAAGCCTTACTAGCTGCAAAATCTTTTCGTTTAAGTCCCTAGAGGCGTTAGCAAAAAGCAAGTGAGCCTCATCAAAGAAAAACACAAGTTTTGGAAATTCCTTGTCTCCAACTTCTGGCAGTCTTTCGTACAGTTCTGATAGCATCCACAACAAGAACATAGAATAAAGCCTTGGGTTAGAAATTAATTTTCTTGCAGACAAAATATTTATTATGCCCCTGTGGTTTTTGTCTTCAGCTAAAAGATCATCTATGTCCAAGGATGGCTCTGAGAAAAATAAGTTGCCTCCCATGTCTTCTAGGAGGAGAATTTTTCTTTGGATGGCTGCTATAGTCGCTCCTGAAACTTGGCCATATTCTTTAGAAACTTCTTCTCTGTTTTCTTGGATTAGTCTTAGTATAGACTTTAGGTCTTTTAGGTCCAAAAGTAGCAGACCTTGAGAGTCGGCTATTCTAAAGGCTATGTTTAGGACTCCAAGTTGAACCTCGTTTAGTTCTAAAATAGTGCCTAAAAATACTGGCCCCATTTGGCTTATAGAAACTCTTAAAGGCAGGCCTTCGTCTCCATACACATCCCAAAGATTTACTGGGAAAGAGGAGGCTTGAAAGTCCTTTATGTCCATTTGGTCAAGTCTGTCTTGGACCTTAGCTGGGTCTCCTGGATTAACTAAATTGGCCAGGTCTCCCTTAACATCAGAAAGAATAACTGGGATTCCTAAGTCAGACAGGTGTTCAGTTAAAACTTTTAGGGTAACAGTTTTTCCACTGCCTGTGGCTCCACATATGAGACCGTGCTGGTTTAATTTTTCTGTAAGTATGCTAACATTTTCTAAGTTGTCGTTTTTTGCAAAAATTATTTCCAAGTCTTCACCTCATTTTTTGCTTTGTTTTATAGTTTTATTTTACCACATAAAGACTTTTGTGTACCAAGGAAAAAGATTAATCCTTGCTTATGGCTTAGGCAATATTTTTGTGATAAAATCAAAGTGGTGATAAGAAGATGTTTACTGACTTAAATATGACTTTGACAAATATTTTAGCTGAAGCTGAAAAGGAAAAACATTCAGGAAAATATTTATTGGCTCTGGAAAAATACAAGGAGGCCCAGCACTTTGTTCAAGGCCAGGCCTTAATCGAGGTTCTCTTTGCCATAGCTGACCTTTATAGTCTTATGGACAATTACCATGATGCTATGAGGACTTATTCAAAAATTTTAGATTTAGATTCAAATTTAAGTGGAGCCTGGTATGGTCTAGCTTATAGTAATGAACTTTTAGGTGGAGACTTGGACCAGTCCTTGGACTCTTATGAAAGGGCCATTGACTTAGATAAGTCTTATAAGGAAGCCTATTATTATGCTGCTACAATTTATGCAGATAGAAAGGATTTTAAGAAAGCCAAGACCTATTTTGAAAAAGTTGTAGACCTAGATCCCTTAGATTTTATTGCCTACAATGATTTAGGTTCTCTTTATGAAGAAGAAAAAGATTATGCCAAGGCCAAGACCTATATAGAAAAATCCCTAAGTATTAACCAAAACTACTATCTGTCTCATTTTAATTTAGGTGTGGTTTATAAAGCTTTAGCCTTGTATGATAAGGCCTTGGAAGAGTATAAGCTTGCTAGCCAACTTTCAGATGATATTTATATTTATCTCAATATGTCTGCAATTTATATTGAGACCAAGGAATACACAAAGGCAGTGGAAATTTTAAGCCAGGGCATAGAGAAAAACCCCCACCATATTTTATATTACAATAGGGCTTGTTCCTATAGAAAGCTAGGACAAATTGACCTTGCTTTAAAAGACTATAGGACAGCCAAAGCAATAGATGATGTTGTAGAAAAATGGGCCCAAAAAGACCCAGACTTAAAAGATATTATAAAGGAGCAAAAATGATTATATTAAAAACTGAAGAACAAATAGAAAAAATGCACAAGGCTGGAAAACTTCTAGCCCAAGTCCATAAGGAACTTAGAAAAAAAATAGTTCCTGGTGTTACTACTATGGAATTAGACAAGTTTGTTGAAGAATATCTTCTAGAAAGGGGAGCCTATCCAGAACAAAAGGGTTACCAAGGCTATCCTTATTCAATTTGTGCCTCTATTAATGACGAGATTTGTCATGGCTTTCCTAGAAACAAGGTTTTAGAGGAAGGGGACATTGTTACTGTAGATATGGTTGTTAGGTTAGATGATGCCCTTGCTGATTCAGCCTGGTCCTATGCTGTTGGTCAAATTTCTGAAGAAAAACAAAGACTATTAGATGTTACCAAGGAAGCCTTGTACAGGGCTATTGACCAAGTCAAGGTTGGAAACAGACTAGGAGACATAGGCCATGCTATCCAGTCCTATGTTGAACCTTTAGGCTATTCTGTTGTTAGGGACTTTATTGGCCATGGTATTGGCAGAAACATGCACGAAGACCCTCAAGTTCTTCACTATGGCAAGCCAGGCAGAGGCCAAAGACTTATGGAGGGTATGGTCTTTACAATAGAGCCAATGGTCAATACTGGTGGCTATGAAATCTCTATGGATGACAATGGTTGGACTGCTAGAACCAAAGACGGTTCAATGAGTGCCCAATATGAACACACCCTTGCCCTTACTAAAGATGGAGTGATTATTTTAACTGACCAAGATGAATAGAAGGTGACCTATTGACAGAAAAAAACTATTTATTAGAAGGAGACATTAAGAAGACCTTAGTTAAACTGGCCTTGCCTTTAATGGGAATTTCTTTTATCCAAATAACCTACAACCTAGTAGATATGTTTTGGTTAGGTAGGTATTCAGATGCTGCTGTTGCTGCTGTAGGTACTGCCTCTTTAGTAAACTATATTGGCAATTCACTGGCTATGGTTGGAAGAGTTGGAGCTGCTACTTGGATTTCCCAATCTTATGGCAAAAGATCTTATGGCCAGGCTATTTCCTATATTGAAAATGGTATGAAGGTGAATATTTTTATTTCCCTACTTTATACTTTAATAGCTGGTCTTTTGATGAATAATTTCCTAAATCTTTTTACCTTAACTGAAACTGTTAGAACTTATGCTGTAGAATATTTGACTATACAAATTGCTGGTATGGTAATTGTGTTTCTAAATCCTATGTTTGCAGTTTCTTATAATGCTATGGGAAATTCCATAACCCCCTTTAGAATGTCTATAATAGGTTTGGTCATAAACTTTATTTTAGACCCACTTTTTATTTATGTTTTCAAAATGGGAGTTAAGGGAGTGGCCTTGGCTACAGTTTTTGCCCAGGCTGTGGTTTTAGTAATTTATATTATTGTTTCTAAAAAAGATGGGCTTATGTCAGTAGTAGACCTAAGGCGAAAAACAGATTTTTCTATGGTAAGAAATATTGTAAGAGTTGGTCTGCCAGCTTCTATACAGTCTACTGGTATGGCCCTTATTGCCTCTGTTCTAAATACCTTTATTTCTACCTTTGGTCCTATGCCAATGGCAGTTTTTTCTTTAGGCATCCAAATTGAATCTATATGTTGGATGACTGCAGATGGTTTTGCTGTTGCAATTGCATCCTTTATGGGCCAAAATCTGGGAGCAGAAAACTATGACAGGATGGAAGATGGCTTTAAAGAATCTTTAAAATTATTTGTCCTTATTGGAGCTGTAGCTAGTGGGATTTTAATCTTCTTTGGGTCTAATCTTATAGGCTTGTTTATGCCAAATGATCCAGAAGCTATAAAAGAAGGTGGCAGGCTCTTAATGATTATGGGTTTTTCTGAAATATTAATGGCTGTGGAAATTGGAATTACTGGAGCCTTAAATGGTGTTGGCCTTACTAGGTTTCCAGCTCTTAATGGCCTAATAGGTAATGCTTTAAGAATACCACTGGCTCTTTTATTAATGCCAAGCTTTGGTATTTTGGCTATATGGATGGTAATTTCCATTTCTATGGCCTTAAAAGGAGTGGCAGCTATTATTGCCTACCAAGTAATTAGAAAACAAACAAAGGGCTTTAGAAATTTAAGACAAAAAGTATCTTAATTATATAGGAGGTTGACATGGTAGCAACATACGGTTTAGGCAAGACCTTAGATGATGGCAGGGTAGTTTGGGGTAAACAAGTATTTACGAAAAAGGATATATGTATTGAAAATGAAGAAGGCATGTTTCCAGTAGATCTTTGGACCTTTAAAATTCGATTTTCAGACCAAATCTCAGGCTTTGATATTTATGCAGATGACCAGCTTGTGGCTGAAAAAGGCACAGGCAGGGCTGTCCGTAATCCTTATTTAATATCTAGAACCAACATTCATGTTGTTGCTGATGGTAGACTTATGGACTTAGAAGATTTTTTAGAAAAGTACGGCAAGATTATTGAGATAAAAGGGGTATATGGTGTTAGAAACCATATAATTAAATAAAATTTATAAGGAGGATTTTATGGACCAATTAAAAAAACCAAGTCCAGGAGAAGAAGTTGCAATTATAAAGACCAACCATGGACAAATTAAACTTAGATTATTTCCTCAAGTAGCACCAAAGGCAGTGGAAAATTTTGTAACTCATAGCAAAAATGGTTACTACAAGGGAGTAATTTTTCATAGGGTAATAAGGGACTTTATGATCCAAGGTGGAGATCCATTGGGCCTAGGCTCAGGTGGACAAAGCATTTGGGGCTCAGCCTTTGAAGATGAATTTTCCTTAGACTATAGAAATATTTATGGAGCTCTTTCTATGGCCAACGCTGGACCTAACACTAACGGCTCACAATTTTTTATTGTCCAAGGAGGCCCTGTTGCATCTTCTGTTATAGATCAGATGACAGAACTTGGCCCTGACCGTGGCTATCCAGCTGAAGTTGTAGAAGCCTACAAGAACTTAGGAGGAGCTTATTGGCTAGATGGTAGACATACAGTATTTGGACATGTATTTGAAGGCATGGACGTTGTAGAAAAAATCGCAGCCTTAGAAACCAATAGCCAAGACAGACCCTTAGAAGATGTTGTAATTGAGGATATTGTTATTGAGAACTTCTAAGACAGACTTAGTCTAAGATTTTTATGTTTAATTTTAAACTAGGCAGGGAATATATAAAACATAGAAAGATTAAAACTAAGATACTAGGAGGTCTAATATGAACAAAGATATTTTAGAAGGCAAATGGGAACAAATTAAAGGTAGTATCCAAAGCAAATTTGGGGATCTTACTGATGATGAACTAATGCAAATTAAAGGGGATACTAGAAAATTGCAAGGCTATCTTCAAGAAAAATATGGTAAGTCTAGAGAAGAAGCAGAAAAAATCTACAAGGAAATTTTTGCAGCCTATAATTTTGATCCAGCTTCTGATGTTGACTTATGCTTAGACAGAGACCTTCTTGTTGATGATTCTATGTGCCCTCCAGTAGAAAAATTAGAACAAGAACAAAGTAGAGAAGTAGACGATGCAGAAGATGACCTTTTGAAGAAAAAGGCTGTAGAAGACTATGATGAAGAAAAAGAATACTTCAAAAAAATCGGAGAAGCTAAAGTTTATATTCAAGATGATAACAAATTAAGATAAGATTTATAGGTAGTAGGGTTTCCTATTACCTTTTTTATAGACAAAAATCAATAAAAAGCCCTTTTCTATTTATGTATTTATTAAGATTTCTAAAAAAGGACAATAGCAATATTAAAAAAATTAATTTATTCTTTTGAATGTTTAATGTATCCTAGGACAGGGTAATAATAGTATGTAGAAGAGAATTAGAATACAATATGAAGTTTAGTGGCCAGAGGTTTTTCCTCTGGCTATTTGTTGAATAAATAGAGGTGAGTAACTTTGCAATATAAAGACTATTACCAAATACTTGGAGTAGATAAAGCTGCAAGTAAAAATGAAATTAAATCTAAATATAGGAAACTTGCGAAAAAATACCATCCTGACCTTAATCCAGATGACCAAGAAGCCCAAGAAAAATTCAAGGAAATTTCTGAAGCCTACGAGGTTTTATCAGATGACAAAAAGAGAAAACAATATGATACCTTTGGCTCAGGTTATAATTTCCAAGGTGGCCAAGACTTTAATCCCAATGATTTTGGTTACACCTATACTACATCGTCCATGGGAGATTTTTCCGACTTCTTTGAAACAATTTTCGGAGGAGGCAACAGTAGAAAAACTACGACAAAATCAGGTTTTTCTTTTGATGACTTTTTCTCCCCAAGGTCTAAGAAAAAATCCAGACCTCAATACAATGCTAGTTTAGACTTAAGCTTAGAAGAAGCCTATAAGGGAACTACAAAAACAGTTAGCTTAAACTTTAATGGCCAAAGCCTTTCCATGGAAGTAAAAGTTCCTAAGGGCATAAGCCCAGGCAAAAAGCTTAGAGTCAAGGGAGAAAAATGGGGCGTAGATGGTGATGTCTTATTTAAAATTAATATTAGACAATCTAAGACAGAATTTTTAGAAGAAGATAATATTATTTATAAGGCAAAAATCAAACCTTGGCAAGCCTATTTTGGAGGAGAAACTATTATCTCTCCAATATCAGGAAAACTAAAAATAAAAATTCCTGAAAAATTAGAATCTGGCCACAGATTAAGAATCAAGGGCAGGGGTTTTGAAAGTCTTAATGGAAGTAAGGGAGACCTTATAGTTGAGTTTCAAATCGAAAACCCTGAGTTTTTAACTGCAGACCAAGAAAACTTATACGAAGAACTTAGAGACTTAGATAAATAAAAATAAATATGGAGGAAAGACATTATGGATTTTAACAAATTTACCCAAAAATCAATCCAAGGAATTAATGATGCAAACTCTACTGCCATAAATAATGGAAATCCTCAGATAGAAGACCTTCACCTACATCTGGCCTTGGTTGACGACAGAGAAGGCCTTATAGCTAGAATAGTGTCCTTAATGGGAGTAGACCTTGGAGCTTATAGGAGAAGACTAGAAGAAGAAGTATCTAGACTTCCTAAACAAGCAGGAGGCCAAACTTATCCGTCACAAAACTTTAATAAGCTATTGAATGATGCTTTAAAAGAAGCCAATGATTTTCAAGATTCTTATGTATCTGTTGAACATTTGTATTTGGCCTTACTAAAGGTGAAAAACACCAAGTCAGCAGAAATATTTAAGGAATTTGGCATTGACAGAAATAGATTTTTACAAAGTTTACAAAAGGTTCGTGGCAACCAAAATGTTACAAGTGATAACCCTGAAGAGTCCTATGAAGCCTTAGAAAAATATGGAACTGACATAGGAAAATTAGTAAGAGATGGCAAGCTTGACCCTGTTATAGGCAGAGATGAAGAAATTAGAAATGCCATTAGGATTTTATCTAGAAGGACCAAGAACAATCCTGTCCTTATAGGTGAACCTGGTGTTGGTAAAACTGCCATAGTAGAAGGCCTGGCCCAAAGAATTGTAAACAAAGATGTTCCAGCATCTTTACAAGACAAGACTGTAGTTTCTTTGGATATGGGAGCCTTAGTTGCTGGAGCCAAATATCGTGGAGACTTTGAAGAAAGATTAAAGGCTGTTTTGAAGGAAGTAAAAGAATCTGACGGCAAGATCATTCTATTTATTGATGAAATTCACAATATAGTAGGAGCAGGCAAGGCTGAAGGCTCTATGGATGCTTCTAACTTACTAAAACCTATGCTTGCAAGGGGAGAGCTTCATGTAATTGGAGCTACAACCTTAGACGAGTATAGAGAAAATATAGAAAAGGACAAGGCCCTAGAAAGGCGTTTCCAAAAGGTATTAGTTGAAGAACCTAGTGTTGAAGATACAATATCTATTCTTCGTGGCATTAAAGAAAAATATGAAATCCACCATGGAATTAGAATATCTGACGGAGCAGTAATTGCAGCAGCTGTTTATTCAGACAGGTATATTACAGACAGATTCTTGCCTGACAAGGCTATAGACCTAATGGACGAAGCTTCTTCAATGTTAAGGACAGAAATGGAATCTATGCCAGAATCTATGGACGAAATCAGAAGAAGATTATTGACCTTGGAAATCGAAAGAGCAGCCTTAAAGAAAGAAGATGACCAAGCTTCTAAAATCAGACTAGAAAAATTAGAAGCAGAAATCCAAAAGGACCAAGAAGAATTTAACAAGTTATCAGCCAAGTGGGAAGAAGAAAAAGCTTCAATGAACAAGGTTAAAGACCTTAAAGAAAAAATAGACAAGGTTAAACAAAAAATAGCCGAAGCTGAAAGGACCTATGACTTAGAAAGTCTATCTCAACTTCGCTATGGTGAACTACCAAAGCTTGAAAAAGACTTGGCTCAAGCAACTGTGCTGGAAGAAGATCTTGGAGCAGAAAAGATTATTAAAGAAGAAGTTACTGAAGATGAAATTGCTGAAGTAGTTTCTAGATGGACCAAGATTCCAATAACCAAACTTCAAGAATCAGAAAGGGAAAAGCTTTTAAGACTAGACCAAGTTCTTCACCAAAGAGTTATAGGCCAAGATGAAGCTGTCCAAGCTGTAACAGATGCTGTAATTAGGTCTAGATCAGGCTTGAAAGCAGCTACTAGGCCAATAGGGTCCTTTATTTTCTTAGGGCCAACTGGAGTAGGAAAGACAGAACTTTCAAAAGCCCTGGCAGAATCTCTCTTTGATGACGAAAAGTCTATGATCCGTATAGACATGTCAGAATATATGGAAAAGCACACAGTTTCAAGACTAGTAGGAGCCCCTCCAGGATATGTAGGTTATGAAGAAGGTGGCCAGCTTACAGAAGCTGTTAGGAGAAAACCTTACTCAATAGTCCTATTTGATGAAATTGAAAAGGCCCACCCAGATGTGTTTAATATCCTATTACAAGTTCTAGATGACGGAAGACTTACTGACAACCAAGGAAGAACAGTAGACTTTAAAAACACAGTAATTATTATGACATCTAATCTTGGCTCCTTAGACCTACTAGACGGAATCCAAGACGACGGCACAATTTCCCAAGAAGCAAAGGCTAGAGTTCAAGACCAACTAAGAAGGGCCTTTAAGCCAGAGTTTTTAAATAGGGTAGATGAAATAGTTCTATTTAAACCTCTTAGAAGAGAAGAAATATTCTCAATTATAGACCTTCAAATAAAAGACTTGAAGAATAGACTAAAAGAAATGGAAATTGACCTGGAAATTGACCAAAAGGCTAAAGAAGAAATCTTAGACAAGTCCTATTCACTTCAATATGGTGCCAGACCTGTTAAGAGATATATTCAAAAAGAAATCGAAACAAAGATTTCTAGAATGTTAATTGGCCAAGAAATAAAACCAGGACAAAAATTAATTCTTACAGAAGAAAATGGACATTTAGAAATTAAAGTTCAATAAAAAAATTAGACCTTAAGGAACTTCTGCTCCTAAAGGTCTTTTTTCTTTGCATATTTCAGTTTCATAAAACACATGGTGCGAGTAGGGGGATTCGAACCCCCACAAGCTTAGCTCACCACCCCCTCAAGATGGCGCGTCTGCCAGTTCCGCCACACTCGCCTGAAATATAATTATAAAAGGAATTTAACAATCATTCAAGTTGTTTTTTAATTTCTTAAGCTTTCATCTATAAGCTTATGGGCCTCTTTTGCCAGGTCTTCAAAGGAGTGGCTTTGTTTTCTAATACAAATCCTAGCAGGCTCCTTGCACAAAAGACAGCTTCTAGGCTTTTCTCCAAGCAGACTTCTAGTGATTTGTTTCATATTTTTATCAAAAACATCTAGGTCATAAAGCCTGCCAGCAGGAGAATTTTCCAGGTCTATCATTAGTTTTTTTAAGTCTAGGGCCTGAAGATCAACTGCTGCCAAATAGTAAGACCCAGTAAGTTCTTTATTAAATTCTGCATATATTATCTTGTCTGCCAAAAGTTTTTCTATTTTCTTTATCCCTTGTTTGTGAAAGGCCAACAACTTCTCTGAATATTTTTCTCTGCCAGGAATATTTATCATAAAAGAAATAATTGGTTTTTGGAATTTTTCAACAAGCTGTCTTTGTTTTTCGTATCTTTTTTCTCTTGCATCTAATATAGCCAAAACAAAGTCTTCCATTAGTTCATTCTCCAAGTTTCAGGATAAAACAAGATGAGTATTGGCATTAACTCCAGTCTTCCCATTATCATAACTAGAGATAAAAGAATTTTGTTAAAGTTAGGGAAGAAGGCATAAGAGCCTATAGGTCCAACTGCTTCTAAACCAGGACCAACATTGTTATAAGTTGCTATAACTGCAGTAAAGGCAGTCATTAAATCGTCAACACCAATAGAAACTAAAAGAACGCAAATTCCAAATATTAAGAAATAAAGAACTAAATATCTTAGGATATTTTTTTCTGTAGTTTTGTCTAAGGCCTTGCCATTATAGTGGAGACTAACTCTTCTGTTTGGATTAATGGATTTTTTTATTTCATTAAGGGCGGCCTTGGCAGAAATTATAACCCTAGAGACCTTAAGTCCACCAGCAGTAGATCCTGCAGAACCGCCAATAAACATTAAAAGCAGGACTATCCATTTGGCAAAGGCTGGCCAAGTATTAAAATCAACAGTGGCAAAACCTGTAGTGGTCATAATAGAAGATACAGTGAAAAATCCATCTTTTAAGGCTGTGGCAAAAGAATTATAAGTATTAAAAATACTAAAAGCTATGGCCAAACTAGCCAAGGCCACTATGACCAAATAAGTTTTTAGCTCTTCTGACTTTAAGGCTTCTTTGGCCTTGCCAATTAAAATCATATAATAGATATTAAAGTTAACTCCAAATACCAACATTCCTATGCCTAAAATTATTTCAATGGCAGGAGATTGGTAGTAGGCAATAGAGCCATTTTTCATACCAAAACCTCCAGTACCAGCAGTTGCAAAGGCATGGTTAACTGATTCAAACAAAGGCATGCCAGCAAGGACTAAGGCCAGGACTAGTAAAAGAGTTAAAAATATATAAATCACATAAAGAGTTCTTGCAGAAGATTTCAGCTTTGGTAAAAGCTTACCAAATTGGGGACCAGGAACTTCAGCCTTCATAGCTTGGACAGATGAAGGTGTAATTTCTGGTAGAACTGCAAGGGCCAAGACTAAAACTCCCATACCTCCAATAAAATGGGAAAAAGACCTCCAAAACAAAATTGAGTTTGAAATCTTGTCTAGGTCTAGAATTATTGAGGCTCCTGTAGTTGTTAAACCTGAAGCCATTTCAAAAAAAGCATCAATAAGTGATGGGATTTGTCTAGAGAAAAACATAGGCAAACAGCCGAAAAAGGCCATTAGAACCCAGCTTATAGAAGTAATAATAAAACCTTCTTTTATATAAATAAACTTTGATTTAACCTTGATTAAAGCTAAAGGCAAAAAAATAGCTAAACTTATAACCATGGCCTTTACAAAAGCCAGGATAGTTAGGCTGCTTTCTCCATAGTATAGGCCTACTCCAATTGGAATAAGCATAAGACTAGAGAAGAAAACCATTATTTTTGCTATAGTTGACAAAATCATTTCCTTGTTCATCTATTTCACCAACAAATCTTCAAATTCATTTAAAAACTTAAGTTTTGAAATAACAACAACATTATCTCCAGCTTCAAAATAATCATTACCAGTTGGGAAGATAATCTTATTGTCCCTTTGTATGCAGGCAAATAAGACACCAGGTTTTACTTTTAGGTCTTTAAAAGGAATGCCTAGGGCCTGGTTCTTTTCTCCAATAGAAAACTGAATAGCCTCGATTTCTCTATTCAATAGTCTGTGGAGATTTTCTACCTTTGAACCAGATATTTTCGTCTTAGACCTAACATAACGAGTAATAGTATCTGCGATTATACTTTTTGGAGTTATAATCGTGTGAAGACCTAGCTTTTTAGCTAGGGGAGTTAGCCTATCTCTGGAGATTTTTACTATATTTTTTCCATCTGCCATTGATTCTGCAAACATAGCAAGCATTATATTTTCTTCATCAATTGGAGTACAAGATACTATAGCATCGTAATTTTGAAACCTTTGTTCAAACAAGGTGTCATGGTCTGTTCCATCACCATGGACTACCAAAACATTTGGTAGAGCCTCTGCTAGATAATCTGCTCTTTTTTCATCGATTTCAATTATCTTCACTTTAAGTTTTCTCTTAGCCAAACCTTCAGCAAGATAGTAACCCATTTCTCCGCCGCCTACAATTAGGACGGATTTTATAAGGGTGTCAGGATAATCAAACTTTATAATAAATTCCTTAAGGGATGAAATTTCACCTGTAACTTGGATCCTGTCGTTTTTTTCCAAAACAAAGTTACCATCAGGAATAAAAGCTTGGCCAGCCCTGTCTACTGCACAAATAAGAATATGGCCCTTAGAGTAGCTTATGTCCTTTAAGGCCTGGTTTTCTAGGGGAGAACCTTCCTTGACAGAAAATTCTAAAATATTTACCTTGCCTTTCATAAAGGAGTCTACAGAAATTGCACCTGGAAATTTAATAGTGTCCATTATAGTTCTTGCAGACTCTCTTTCTGGATTGATCATAAAGGAAATGCCTAGTTCATTTTGAGCAAACTCTACATTCTGGCTGAATTCTGGAGACCTTACCCTGGCAACAGTGTGTTTGGCACCTAATTTTTTTGCTATAATTGAAGCAATAATATTGATTTCATCTTTTTCAGAAACAGCAATAAATATATCTGCATTATCAACACCAGCTTCAAGTTGAACCTCTACACTTGTACCGCTGCCAACGAAACCAGTAAGATCGGCCATATCAATAATTTCTTCAAGTCTTTCCTTATTTTGTTCTATTAAAAAAACATCGTAGCCTTCAAGGGAAAGGTCCTTACAAAGAACTTCTCCTACTTTTCCAGCACCGACAATAACTATTCTCATATAAACCTCCTGAAAGTAAATTATATAACATATAGATAGAAAAAAGTAGACGAAAAAGGGAGAAAATTTGTTGAAGGGGAAAAATTTTAGCCTAATAAAAAATTTTTTAAGATTTACACTTGACTTTAAAATCATTCACCTATATAATCATAAAAAATAAGATATGCTTTGAAGAGGAGAGTACAAAGGATTCAAATCATACAGAGACATTTCATTTGCTGAGAGAAATGGAGGAGAACTTTGGAAGATGGCCTTGGAGCATTTGCACCGAGACTTTAGGTTTAGGCTGCAACAGGTACGCCTGTTATAGCGTTAGAAGTATGATGGTACTTTGTGAGGTTTTTTCAGTGATGGAAAAATAAATTAAGGTGGTAACACGTAAGCTATGCTTTCGTCCTTTTATGGGATGGAAGCTTTTTTTATTTTTGAAAACTTTTAGGAGCAGAAGATGATTAAGGTAGAAAATTTAAGCAAAGAGTACAAAATAAATGGCCACAGTTTTAAGGCTGTAGACAAGGTGTCCTTTGAAGTAGAAAAAGGCCAGGTCTTTGGCATAATTGGCTTGTCTGGTGCAGGCAAATCAACTTTAGTTAGGTGTTTAAACAGACTAGAAGAACCAAGCTCTGGCACAATAGAAATAGATGGACTTAGAATTGATAGTCTTGGCGAAAAAGACCTTCTTGAAGCTAGGAAAAATATTGGCATGATCTTCCAAAACTTCAATCTTTTTAACCAAAGGACAGTCTTTGAAAATATTGCTTTTCCTTTAAAAATTCAAGGGAAAAAGGATTCAGAAATTTCTGACCAGGTTAACGAGCTTTTGGATTTTGTTAATTTAAGAGAGAAAAAGGATGCTTATCCAGTTCAATTATCAGGAGGCCAAAAACAAAGGGTGGCCATAGCTAGAGCCTTGGCTACAAAACCTAAAGTTCTTCTGTCTGATGAATCTACCTCAGCCTTGGACCCAGAAAACACTGAACAAATCTTAAGTCTTTTAAAAGATGCAGTTGAAAAATACCAAATGACCATAATTATAATCACCCACCAAATGGAAGTGGCCAAGGACATTTGTGATTATATAGCAGTAATGGAAAATGGAAAGATTATAGAATCTGGCAAGGTAGAAGAAATATTTTCTAGGCCAAAAACTTCTAGGACCAAGGCCTTTATAAAAAATCTGCCTGACCAAGTTGAAGAAATAGCTCTGGACAAGAATGACTTTACTGGCAAGCTTTATAGATTGACCTTTGGCCAGGCTACAGTAAATGAACCAATTATAAACAGACTTTTATCAGAATCTAAATGTACAATAAATATTCTTTCTGGAAATATTTCAACAATAGGAAAAAACGCAAGTTCTGGATATTTGACAGTTGAAATCCAAGGAGCCAAGGAAGATATAAGAGATGCCCTGGACTTTCTTGACCAGTCTAAAGTAAATGTGGAGGCCTTATAATGGATAGAATTTTAAAAATAGTATTACCAGCCCTACCAGAAACCCTGCTCATGGTAGCAGTGGCCAGCTTGTTTGGCCTTGTCTTTGGTCTACCTTTGGCGATTTTGCTTTATGTAAGCCAAAAAGGAAGCCTAAAGGAAAACCAAAAGCTTTATAGCTTTTTAGATGGTCTTATTAATATTTTTAGGTCCTTGCCTTTTATAGTTTTGATTTTCATCTTAACACCCTTGACCCTTTTAATAGCCAAAAAGAGAATAGGTCTTGGGGCTGCCATGGTTCCCTTAAGTATTTCAGCTATTCCTTTCTTAGCTAGACTAATTGAGGGCAACTTAAATGATGTGGACCTGGGAATTATTGAGGCAGCCCAGGCTATGGGAGCAGATACAAAAACCATAGTGACTAAGGTCTTACTTAGAGAGGCCCTAAGTCCAATTATTGCATCTCTAACAATGACTATTATAGCCTTAGTAGGTCAGTCGGCTATAGTTGGTAGCATTGGAGGTGGAGGTCTGGGAGATGTGGCCTTAAGATATGGCTATCAAAGAAATGAAGTAGATATATTATGGGCAGCTTGTTTGTTAATAATATTAATAGTACAAGTAGTTCAAGTTAGTGGAAATATTTTAGTAAAGAAATTAGACAAAAGAAACAAATAAGGAGTAGAAAATGAAAAAAAGTTTATTGTTAGTAGTTTTAGTTTTAGGCCTTGTTCTTACAGGCTGTGGATCAGAAAATAATCAAAGTCCAAGTGAAAATGGACTGGAAAAAGTTGTAATAGGGGCATCACCAAGTCCCCATGAAGAAATTTTAGAAAGTCTGATTGAAGATTTTAAGGATCAAGGTTTAGATGTTCAAATTATAAGTTTTGATGACTATGTTCAACCAAACCTAGCCCTAGCTGATGGAGACTTGGACCTAAATTATTTCCAACACAAGCCATACCTAGATGAGTTTTGCAAGGACCACAACTTAGAGCTTACAAGTCTTGGACCAGTTCATATTGAAGCCATGGCCCTATATTCTTCAAAATACACAAGCCTTGCTGACCTTCCAGATGGAGCAGAGATTTTAATACCAAATGATTCATCAAATGGAGCTAGAGCCTTGTTACTCTTAGCAGCTGAAGGAATAATTGAACTTGCTGATCCTGAAAATATAAAGGCAACAGAAGAAGATATTATTTCAAATCCAAAGAACTTAAAGTTTACAGCCTTAGATGCAGTAAACATTGCTAGAACCTATACAGACGTTGATGGGGGAATTATTAATGCTAACTATGCCATAGATGTTGGCCTAGATCCATCTAAGGACTCCTTGTTAATAGAAGGAAAAAATTCCTTATATGGAAATCTTTTAGTGGCCAGAACTGGAGAAGAAAATAAAGAAGCCTACCAAAAAGTTTTAAAAGTTCTTCATTCAGACCATGCAAGACAAATTATAGAAGAAAAATATAAGGGAAATATTAGTCCAGCCTTTTAAAAAGAAAAAATATATATAAATAGAAGAAAAACAAATATAATTGACATAGATAAAAAACTATGATAATCTAAAAAATAGCTATGAAAAGAAAAAAGGTAAAGATAGATTTACAGCGAGAGACAGATGGTGCAAGGTCTTAATAACTAATTTACTGGCCAAATCTTTGAGCAAAACGGGTGATTCCTATATAGATCATAAAGAAAAAATTAGAGTGGTACCACGGCATTTCGTCTCTTGTAGATGAAATGCTTTTTTTATACAAATAATATATTTTAGGAGGAAAAAATGAGACTATCAAAACTTTATATGCCAACTTTAAGAGAAGTTCCATCAGATGCTGAAATACCAAGTCACCAACTTCTTTTAAGAGCAGGTCTAATTAGATTAAATGTAAGTGGTATATATTCCTACTTGCCACTAGGCTATCGTGTAATTAGAAAAATTGAACAAATCAACAGAGAAGAAATGGATAGGGCAGGCTCCCAAGAATGTAATCTTTCTGCCGTTCAAGCCAAAGAAATGTGGGAAGAAAGTGGCAGGTGGGCAACCTTTGGGCCAGAAATGTTTAAGTTACAAGACAGAAATGCTAGAGAATTCTGTCTAGGGCCAACCCATGAAGAATACTTTACAACTTTAGTAAGAGATGAAGTTAGATCTTATAAGCAACTACCTCTTTCTCTATACCAAATCCAAACTAAGTACAGGGACGAAAAAAGACCGAGATTTGGAGTAATTCGTGCCAGAGAATTTATAATGAAAGACGCCTATTCCTTTGACAAAGATAGAAAGGGCATGGAAGAGTCCTACCAAATAATGTGGGATGCCTATGAAAAAATCTTTGACCGTATGGACCTTGACTATACAGTAGTCCAAGGAGATTCAGGAGCCATGGGAGGTAACAACTCTCATGAATTTATTGCCTTGTCCCAATATGGAGAAGGAGTAATAGCCTATTCAAGAGATTCAAAATATGCAGCAACAGACGAAAAAGCCCAAGTAATTTTAGATGTAGATGAATCAGGTACAATAGCTGATTTAGAAGAAGTTCACACACCAAATATAAAGACCATTGAAGATCTGGCAGCATTCTTAGAAACAAGTCCAGAAAAATTTGGGAAAATGGTTATTTATGAATCCTTTGCCAATGGAGAAAAGGAAGTTTTAATAGCCCTTATTCCAGGCCATAGACAATTAAATGAAACTAAGTTTTTCAATGCAGCTGGGGTTAACGACTTTGATGTTCAAGTTGCCACAGATGAAACAATAAAAGAATTAACTGGAGCTGAACCAGGATTTTCAGGACCAATTGCCTTAAAAGGAAGATACAGATTATTTATTGATGAAAGACTAACTAGGATGAAAAATTTAGTTGTTGGAGCCAACAAAACTGACTACCACCTAAAGAATGCCAACTACAAGAGAGACTTTGATGGAATTGTTGTTGAGGACTTGTTACTTGTAGAAGAAGGAGACAAGGACCCATTATCAGATGGAGTTTTGCACCTAGATAGGGGAATAGAAGTAGGAAATATATTCCAACTTGGTACCAAGTATTCTAAGGCCTTAGGCTTTACCTACCTAGATGAAGATGGCAAGGACCAAGAAGTATATATGGGCTCTTATGGAGTAGGAGTTTCTAGGTCCTTAGCAGCCATTGTTGAACAACATCATGACGATGATGGAATAATTTGGCCAATGGAAGTGGCACCTTATCAGCTGATTATTACTATTATAAATCCAAAGGACCAAGTCCAAAATGACTTAGGGGAAAAACTTTATAAAGAATTTACAGACCAAGGCTTTGAAGTTCTTCTTGACGACAGAAAAGAAAGACCAGGAGTTAAGTTTAAAGATAGGGACTTAATTGGAATTCCACTAAGGATTACAGTAGGAAAAATGGCTGGAGAAAATGTTGTTGAGTTCTCTACAAGGAGAGAAAAAGTCAACGAAAACCTAAATATTGACCAAATAAAAGAAAAAATTGAAAATTTCATAATTGCTAAAAGTCTGTAAAATAGCCGAAAGCAAGGCAAATCTATATAAAAAGACTAAAAAAAAGCAAGATATTTGCTTTTTGCTATGGATTTTTTGCTAAAAAACGTTTACAATATTAGCAGATGCAATTAATTAAGTTTTAAAACACTTTTGGTGTTTTAAAGGATAGGAGGAAAAATAATGAATAAAAAACGCATCGCATTATTGCTAGCATTAGTGCTACTAACAACAGGTATCTTAGTAGCATGTGGCGGAGAAAAAACTCCAACTGAACCAGAAACTCCAACTGAAACTGGTAAAGAAACCACAGAAACTCCTACAGAACCAGCAGCTCCAGCTGATGATGAGAGCGTTGAATCTGTAGAAAAATTTGCTGACGCTGATACTCTTGTTGTATCTGCTCCAGAACTTAACGGATCTTACATTAATGGATTCGGTAACTCAACATACGACGTATGGGGAAAGAAAATCATTGGTAACTATGGCTATGACCTTGGTTATGCAACTATCTTCTCTGATGACGCCGGCGAATGGGTAATCAACCCAACAGTTGTTGATGGAGAGATTGAAACAGTTGAAAATGCAGATGGTTCAAAAACTTTCACAACTACAATTAAAGACGGTTTAGTATGGAACGACGGAACTCCAATTACTGCTAAAGATTATGTATTTGGATGGTTCTTTGCTGCAACTCCTGAATGGATGTTAACAGGTGCTAACAACAGTGCTGGTAGCGATTATGTTGTTGGATTTGACGAATTCCATAGTGGAGAAACAAGAGTTTTTGAAGGTGTTAACCTAATTGATGACAACACTTTCTCTATAACTGTAAAAGCTGAAAAACTTCCATATTTCTTCGAATTATCATATGTATCTTCAGGACCTACTCCAATTCATAGATATGCTCCAAACTTAGACATAGTTGGAAATGAATTAGTAGTAAAAGAAGGCTACGAAGTAAGTGAAGAAGATAAGGCTGCTTTACTTAAGGCTCAACAATACAAGATTGATGACCTTCAAAAAGTATATGATGATGAATTAGCTTCTTATACAGAAGATGAATCTTATGAACAATTCAATAAAGACAACATTGCTAACTATGAAGCTTTATTAGCTGATTATGAAGCAGCTATAGCTGATGAAAACACAGATCCAGACTATGCTTATATGTTAGAACTTTACAAAGATGTAGAAGACGCTAAAGCTGTATTAGCTGGTTACGAAGATGGCTCAAAAGAACTTGAACCACTTGAAATGTTACTAACTGCATCTGCAAACGACGTAGCTTATAGCTATAGATTTGCTCCAGACGTAACTTGTGGACCTTACAACTTTGTATCATTTGGAAACAACATGGCTAAGTTCACAATCAACGACAAATTCGTTGGTGACAAAGACGGTAGAAAACCTACTATTAAGAATGTTATTATCCAAACTGTTAACACAAGCTTAGACGTTGACTTAACAATAGCTGGAACAGTTGACTTTGCACAAGGTGTTATTGAAGGATCTAAGATAGACAAAGCTTTAGCAGCATCTGACAAAGTTTCAACAACTTCTTACCCAAGAAATGGTTACGGTCTATTAAACATAATCAACGACATGAACGCAACTCAATATAAGGGTGTAAGACAAGCTATTGCTTACTCACTAGATAGAAACGAATTCGTTCAAACTATAGCTGGTGGTTATGGTAAAGTTATTAACGGTGCTTTCGGTATTAACGAATTTGAATACCTAGAAAAAGGTGACGAATTTGAAGAAGCAGCACTTAACTATACTTTAAACACAGACTTAGCAAATGAAGCCCTAGACACAACTCCATATTTATATGAAGCTGACGGAACTACTCCTTGGGATCCAGCTAAGGCAGAAGAAATGTACAATGCAGACAAAGACAACTTTGATTATTGGAGACATGATGAAAACGGAAACAAACTATTAGTTGTTCACGAATCAGGCTCTAAAGAAGTTGGAGAAGTTATTGCAGCTCAATTACCAGATAACACTAAGAGAGTTGGTATGCAATATATCTTCAAGCCAGTTGACTTTGCAACACTTCTAAACCACTATTATTATCCAGATCATTCTGACCCAACTGCTCCTACAGTATTCAACATGGGAACAGGTTTTGGTTCACCACACGATAACTTCTATTCTTACCACTCATCTCAAATCGATGTTGGTGATAACATGAACCGTGTAAATGATCCAGAATTAGATAAAATACTTGAAGATGCAAGATATGTAAGTGGTGACGATACTGAAGCTTGGTTAGACGGATGGTTAAAGTTCAACCTATGGTTCAACGAAAACCTACCAAACCTACCACTTTATGCTAACGAATACTACGACATTTATACAAACAGAGTTAAAAACGTTAATACAACTCCAATGTGGGATTGGGCTAACATTATAACTCAAATGGAACTTGCTAACTAATAACAAGATATTTATTGAAATTTAAAGAAAAACTATAGAGGGAGAGACGTAGAAAAGTCAAAGTAAGTTAGGTCTCTAACTTACTTTGGCCTTCTAACAACCTCTCTCTCTTTCTTTGAATAAGTAAATAAATTCCAAGAATAATTTGGAAAGGAGTAATATCGTTAAGATGTAAGTCTTAGGATATATAAAAAAATGCTTAGATATATAATAAAAAGATTATTACATTTAATACCAGTTCTTATAGTTATATCTATGGTTTTATTTGCCTTCAATGAGGCCATGCCTGGTAACCCTGTTGACCTTTTGATGCCAAACAACATTACATCAGAAACTCAAAGAGCAGAGTTAAGGGCTGTCCTTGAAGCTAGATATAACTTAGATGGTAGCCTACCTGAAAGATATATTGGATGGGTAGGTAGAATTTCACAAGGTGAATTAGGTGAGTCCACAAAATATCAAAGGCCTGTAAAAGATGTTTTAGGAACACCACTTAGAAATACCTTTATTTTAAACATTGGTATTACAATAATTTCATTGGTCTTATCTATAATAGTAGGTATAAAATCTGCAGTAAGACAGGGAAGCTTTTATGATAAATTCTGGCAAGTGTTTTCACTTGCAGGTATATCATTGCCTACCTTCTTCTCAGGGATGCTTTTAATATTTATTTTTGCCCTTAATTTAGGATGGCTTCCTCCAGGAAACATGCCAGTTAATAATGATATCGGTACATGGATTAGACACTTAATCCTTCCAAGTATAACTTTACTTATAGGATCACTGGCAACAACATCAAGATATGTAAGAAACTCTATGATTGACGCCTTAAGTCAAGACTATGTTAGGACAGCTAGAGCCAAGGGATTAAATGAAACAAAAGTTATTTATTCTCATGCTTTTAGAAACGCTCTTATACCAGTAGTAACTGTAGTAGCATGGAACATAGTTGGTATGTTCTCAGGTGCTGCTGTAACTGAAACTCTTTTTGCTTATCAAGGTATAGGTAAATATTTTATAGAGTCTATAATTTCTCAAGACTATAACGTAATTATGGCCTTGAATATGTTATATGCTATATTAAACGTTTTAGGAAACTTACTAATGGATATTGGCTACTCACTTGCTGACCCTAGAGTTCGTCTAGAATAGGAGGTATATTTACATGTCTAAAGAAAACAAAAAAGATATAAAAAATGAACAAGTAAATATTGATGGCCAACCTGTAAACAAAGCTTTACAAGAAGAGGCTGTAACATCTCCAAGTAAGATGGCCTTTAGAAACTTTATGTCCAACAAGTTGGGCGTAACAGGTTTAGTAGGATTTTTGTTAATCGTATTAATAGTATTTGTTGGCTCAAGATTTTTAGAATATGACCCTTACTATACTCAAGGTATTATGAAAAACGTATCTCCAGGATCTGGTTATATGTCTATACCTGGAGAATTAACTAGTGAAGGAATAAAAGATATTTCAGTTGGAACTACTTTCTCAGTAGGTCTTTCTGAAGCAGGCAAAGTTTATGTTTGGGGCCATGAACCAGCTTTCAAGGTTCCAATGCCACAAGAAGTAAAAGACAACCAAGGCAACATTAAACTTGCAGCTGCAGGTGACAAGCACATCCTTGTTGCAACAAATGACAATAAGGTTATTGGTTGGGGACAAAACAACTTTAAACAAGCTGAACTTCCTCAAAACCTTGAAAAATTAATTGCTGAAGAAGGTCTACAAAGACTAGGTGGAAGTGATATGTACTCAGTTATCTTAACTGATGAGGGTACAATTAGAGCTTGGGGCTCAACTCTTCCTAGTGGTCTTGATAGAATTCCTTCAAAATATGACCAAAATGTAGTAGATTTTGCTACTGGATCAACAAACATATTAATTCTTACAAAAGATGGTAAATTGGCAGTTATTGGCCAAAAGGGAACTGAGCTTTCTACTTCTATGCCAGAAGAGCTTGGCCTTGAAGGAGACAAAACTGTTGTAGCCATGGGTAGAATGAGATATGCAGGCTTTGCAGTAGACTCAGAAGGCCAAACTTATGCTTGGGGTAACAGAGCAGATGGTGCCTTTGATGTTCCAGAAATGCAAGGCACAGTAGTAAAAATTTCTTCTGCAAAAGAACACATTAATGCCCTTACAGATGAAGGCTATGTATATTCTTGGGGAAATAACAACTACGATGCTATAGTTCATCCAACAGGATCAGGTTATATTGACATTTATTCAGGTTATTTCAATAACTATGCTATAAAAGATGAGGGTCATGCTTATGATTCTTGGGGACTTGATGGCTTCTTTATTGGTTCTGACGACCAAGGTAGAGATATGTTCACTAGAACAATCCATGGTGGTAAATTAACCCTAATCATAGCCCTTGTATCAGTAGTTATACAAGTTGTTATCGGGGTAATCGTAGGTATTGTAGCTGGATTCTATGGTGGTTGGGTTGACAACGTACTAATCAGATTCTCTGAAATTGTATCAGCCTTCCCATTCTATCCAATGATCATTACCCTATCTGCCTTACTACCTGTTGACGTAACTCAAAACCAAAGACTTGCAATGATCATGGTTATTCTAGGTTTCCTAAACTGGCCTGGTATTGCAATTCTAGTAAGAGGAGAAATCCTTTCTGTTAGAGAAAAAGACTATATTACAGCTGCTAAGGCCTTAGGTCTTAAAGAAGGAAAGATCATGTTCTCACACATGCTTCCAAACATTATTTCCATAATCATAGTTAGAGCAACTATTGGTTATGCTGGTGGTCTACTAACAGAATCAGCTTTATCCTTCCTAGGATTTGGTGTACAAGAGCCATTCCCATCTTGGGGTAATATTTTAAATGCTGCCCAAAAAGTTGAAGTTCTTGAACAATACTGGTGGAGATGGATTTTCCCAGGTACAATGGTATTCTTAACAGCATTAACTGTTAACCTAATCGGTGATGCTATGAGAGATGCCCTTGATCCAAAGGCACAAGAGAGGTAGAGTGAAATGAATCTATTAGAAATAAATAACTTACACACTTACTTTGAAACTAAAAGAGGCTTAATTAAAGCTGTTTATGGTGTTAACCTATCAATCGAAAAGGGAAAAACTCTTGGAGTAGTAGGCGAATCTGGATCTGGAAAGAGCCAGACAGCAATGTCAATTTTGAAACTTTTTGAAAAAAATCAAAAGATCTACGAAGGAGAAATAATTTTCGATGGTGAACACATTGAAAATATGAATAACAAACAAATGGAACACATTAGAGGTAATGAAATCTCTATGATTTTCCAAGAACCAATGACATCTCTAAATCCAGTATTCACTGTAGAAAGACAACTTAACGAAGCCTTTATGCTTCACCAAGAAATGACTAAAGAACAAGCTACAGCTGAATCGTTAAAGATGTTAGAGCTAGTAAAAATCCCTAACCCAGAAGTAGTAATAAAGCAATATCCTTTTGAACTTTCTGGTGGTATGAACCAAAGGGTAATGATTGCTATGGCCCTTGCTTGTAAGCCAAAGCTACTAATAGCTGACGAGCCTACAACAGCCCTAGACGTTACAATCCAAGCTCAAATTCTTAAATTAATGAACGACCTAAAGAGAGACTTAGGAACATCTATTATGTTCATTACTCACGACTTAGGTGTTATTAACCAAATGGCCGATGATGTTGCAGTTATGTATTGTGGCCAAGTAGTAGAAGTTGCTCCTGTATCTTATATCTTTAAAGAAGGAACAACCAAGTACTCTCACCCATATACTGAAGGTTTATTAAAATCGATTCCTTCTGTAACATCTGACAAGGACAAAAGATTGGAAACTATTCCAGGCTCAGTACCTCATCCACTAAACATTCCACCTGGATGTAGGTTTGCAGCACGTTGTCCTTATGCAACACAAAAATGTATAGATGAAATGCCAGAAATCCACCACGTTTCTGACGTTCAACAAATTAGATGTCATTATCCAGAAAAGGGGGTAAGATCTAATGGAAGATAAAAAAGTACTATTTAAGGTTCAAAACTTAAAAAAATACTTCCCAATAAAGAAAAAATGGTTTACAGATAGACAACAATATGTTCATGCTAACGAAAATATTTCTTTAAATATTTACGAAGGTGAAACTTTAGGCCTAGTAGGTGAGTCTGGATCTGGTAAATCTACTTTTGGAAGAACCATTATACAACTTCACTCCCAAACTGAAGGTACAACCTTATATTATGGAAACACAGTAGAAAACTTTGCTCCAGAATATATTAGAAAAATGGTTGAAAAAATCCCAACTTTGTATCCAGCCTATAAAGCAGCCTTAAAAGAACTTGAAGGCCTATATGAAGCTAGGGACAAAGAAGAAGATAACGACAAAAGATATGAAATCGAAGACAAGTTAATGTACAAGAGAAGAGATATCCAAAACAAATACATGGCTATGGTTAGACATGCTGGTGGACTTCTTCTTCACAAGGACTTAAACAAGGTATCTTCAGTATTAAAACAACAATTTTCTGTAAACAAGCAATATGCAGATGCTCTTGAAAAAGCAAGTATTCTTGATCTAAAAATCAATGACTCTGAATATGCTAAGAAAAAAGATAAACTTCAAAGCGAAAGAGAAGGTCTTGCCAAGTCTATTCTTGAAATCGAAAAACAACTAGAAGAAGAAAACAAGAAAGTTGCAGCCTTAAGAGACGAAGTTGAAAAAACTGAAGAGTTTGAAAGATTAGAATCCCTAATAGACAACGGTATAGACTTATCAAACTTAACTGAAAGAGAAATGAGAAGGCTAAGAAAAGACCTTCAAATTATCTTCCAAGACCCTTACTCATCACTAGATACTAAATTTACTGTAGGTAATATTATTGGTGAAGGAGTAATGGCTCACCATATGTTTAAGTCTCACAACTCTGAAGGTTATGATGATTATATTAAAAAGATTATGAACCAATGTGGTCTTTCTGACTACTTTATTCATAGATACCCTCACCAATTCTCAGGTGGACAAAGACAAAGAATTGGTATAGCTAGAGCCTTGGCCCTACAACCTAAGTTTATAGTTTGTGACGAGTCAGTTTCAGCCCTAGACGTATCTATCCAATCTCAGGTTATTAACCTTTTACAAGATCTAAGAGTTGAAAATAACTTAACTTATTTATTCATAACTCACGACTTGTCTGTTGTAAAATATATTTCAGACCGTATAGCAGTTATGTATCTAGGAAATGTTGTAGAACTTGCTGATACTGAAAAGATTTTCGGCCAACCACTCCACCCTTATACTGGAGCCCTACTAAATGCTATTCCTAGAACAGACGTTGATTCTAACCAAACACTTTCTATTCTAGAAGGAGACGTACCATCTGCTGTTAACCCACCTGCAGGATGTAGGTTCCACACTAGATGTAAGTACTGCTTCGATAGATGTGAAAACTTCGAACCACCACTACAAGAATGGCAACCAGAACACTTTGTGGCTTGTCACTTAATGGACATGGAAGAAGAAGAAAGAAAAAAATATATGGCAGAAATTGACGCAGCAGAAGAAAAAAGACTTAAAGAAGAAGCTGAAAGACTTAGACAAGAAGCAAAACAGTTTCAAGTATAAGAATTTTTATTAGCAAGGAGGAAAGCCTATGTTTAAAAAACCCTTGGACAGCCTTGATGGTTTATCTAATGAGGAGATTCAAGAAAAATTAGACAAGATTAAGGAAAAAGAATTTACAAAAGAAGACGAAAGAGCTTTGATTCTAGCAGCCTTAAAAACCTTCTTGCCTGCAGCTGCAGTAGTAATTATTATTTTTGCTATAATGATTAAATTAATACTTTTATGGTTATCATAAAAAATTGCTGGAGATTATATTAGTCTCCAGCTTTTTACATAAATGAAAGGAGGCCAAAATGAAAATTGCAGCTTTTTTTGATATTGACGGTACAATTTTTAGAGATTCTTTAATGACAAGAAATTTTAAGAAGTTACTTCAATACGAAATTATTTCTAACAAAACCTACTACAGCCAAGTAGCAGATATAGAAAAAAATTGGGCCAAAAGATATGGAGAATATGATGACTATATAACTACCATATCAACTCTTTACTCAGAAAATTTAAAGGGAATAAACATGGACTTTCTAAACTTTATAGCAGACCAAACTATAGAGTCATCTTATGAAGATATTTATACCTATTCAAGAGATAGGTTGAATTATCACCACAAGCAAGGCCATTTAATCTTCTTTATTTCTGGGTCGCCAGATTTTTTAGTTTCAAGAATGGCAAAAAAATACAAGGCCACAGACTATAGGGGAACAGTTTATATAGCAGATGAAAATAACAATTTTTCTGGCCAAATCTCCAAAATGTGGAATTCAGAAAATAAGTATTTGGCAGTTCAAGAACTTTTAGAAAAATACAAACTAGATCTTGACCAGTCTTATGCCTATGGAGATACAATTGGAGACCTGTCTATGCTAAGTTTAGTAGGCAAACCTATAGCCATTAATCCAACTAAGGAGCTATTAAAGGCCATAAATTCTGATAAGAAATTAAGAGACAAAACAGAAATAATTGTAGAAAGAAAAAACATAGTCTACAAACTTCCACCAAGTGTAGAAACCTTAGACCTATAAGGCTTAGTCCTTGGCCTAGCTTTTGCCTCTTTGTTTCAAGAAAAAATTATTAGGGTATTACTTTAATAGAATTTATTACAAGAAGAAAGGGGACTTTATGATAAAAATACAATATGAAGAAGAAAAAAATAGGTCAGCAGCCTATGATGGCCAAAAGGAAATTGGTGAGTGCACCTATAGAATTTCTGCCAATGGAAAAATTTGGATTGTAGACCATACATTTGTAGAAGATAGCTATAGGGGCCAACAAATTGCCCAAAGACTTTTTGCTGAACTTGTTGAAAGAGCTAGGGAAAAGGATGTAAAAATATATCCACTGTGTCCTTTTGCAGTTAGAGAAATGGAAAGAAAACCTGAATATGCAGATGTATTGAAAAATTAAGAAAAGTAAGTGAAATAAAATATAAATCTTGATTTATTAATACAAGCTGATATAATTATAATATCTCATTGAGAGTGATGGAGGGAATGGGCCCTGTGAAATCCAGCAACCTATTAGTGGTGCTAAATCCCACAGACAACAGTCTGAAAGATGAGTTCTTAATTGTTTTTTGAAACTACTCTTCTTTCAGAGTAGTTTTTTTAATTTTAAGGAGGAAAAAATGACAAAATGGTTATTTTCATCTGAATCTGTAACAGAAGGTCATCCAGACAAGGTTTGTGACCAAATTTCTGATGCAATTTTAGATGCAATATTAGAACAAGACGAAAATGCGAGAGTGGCTTGTGAAACTATGGTTTCTACTGGTATGGTAGTTATTACTGGAGAAATTTCTACCTCAGCCTATGTGGATTTTCAAAGTCTAGTAAGAGATACAGTAAAAGAAATTGGCTACACTAGGGCCAAGTATGGCTTTGATGGTGACACTTGTGCAGTTTTATCATCTATTAAGGAACAATCACCAGATATTGCCATGGGAGTTGATAGAAAAGGAACAGAAGATGAGCTAGATTCAATTGGAGCAGGGGACCAAGGAATAATGTTTGGTTATGCTTGTAATGAAACTGAAGAACTAATGCCTCTACCAATTTCCCTAGCCCATAGACTATCTAAGAGATTGGCCCAAGTTAGAAAAGAAGGGATCTTAGACTATCTAAGACCAGACGGCAAGAGCCAAGTTACAGTAGAATATGAAGATGGAGTAGCCAAGAGATTAGAAAACATAGTTATTTCCACCCAACATGAAAACACAATCGACTTGGACCAATTAAGATCAGACATAAAAGAACATGTAATTCTACCAGTAGTAGGCCAAGATCTAATTGATGAAAATACTAAAATCTACATTAACCCAACAGGCAGATTTGTAGTTGGTGGCCCAATGGGAGATGCTGGCCTAACAGGCAGAAAGATTATTGTAGACACCTATGGTGGCTATGCCCGTCATGGTGGAGGAGCCTTCTCAGGCAAGGACCCAACAAAGGTAGACAGGTCAGCTTCTTATGCTGCCAGATATGTGGCAAAAAATATTGTTGCAGCAGGTCTTGCTGACAAGTGTGAAGTTGGTTTATCCTATGCAATTGGTGTAGCCAAACCACTATCAATTTACGTTGACACCTTTGGCACTTCTAAGTTTTCCAACCAAGAGATTGAAGGCTTTGTTAACCAAGTCTTTGACCTAAGACCAGCAGCTATAATAAGAGACTTAGACTTAAGAAAACCAATTTACAAAGACCTAGCAGCCTATGGCCACTTTGGTAGAGAAGACCTGGGAGTAAAATGGGAAGCAAGAGACAAGGTGGAAGAATTAAAAAAATTAGCAGGAATATAGATTTAAGCAGAGGATTTAAGGTCCTCTGTTTTTTCTTTATAATTGGGTAAAGATAGCTTAGAAAGTTAAATTAAAAAATTCAGAAAGGGAAATAAAAATGAACAAGGAAAAAGTATATGCCATGTCCTTTGCCAAGACCTATCCTATGTTAGTTGCCAAGGCTGAGAGAAAGAATCGAACAAGGGCTGAAGTCTTTGAAATAACTTCTTGGCTAACAGGCTACAGCAAGGAAGAAATTGAAGACCTAATGAAATCAGATATAAGCTATGGAGACTTCTTTTTACAGGCTCCAAGGCTAAATCCCAAGCGTAAGCTCATTAAAGGAAGTATTTGTGGCATTAAAGTAGAAGAAGTTGAAGAAGAATTGATGCAAGAAATTCGCTATCTAGACAAGCTAGTAGATGAGTTGGCCAAGGGCAAGGCCATGGAAAAAATATTAAGATCATAAGAAACCAAAAAAACCTTAAAGGAGACAAAATAATGTGGACCTGTCCTGACTGTGGAAAGACTTTTAAAAAAACTAATCAAAGCCATTATTGTGGCCCTAAACCAACAACCATAGATGAATATATTTTAAATCAAAGGGAAGAAATTCAAGACTATCTAATCCAAGTTCATAAGACTATAAAGGGTGTTTTGCCTGATGTTAGTGAAAAAATATCCTGGTCCATGCCAACTTATTGGAAGGGGAAAAATATTATTCACTTTGCAGCCCACAAAAACCATCTTGGCCTTTATCCAGGACCTGAAGCCGTTGAACATTTTGCTGACAAACTGTCAGACTATTCTAAGACCAAGGGGGCAATTCAATTTCCCTATGACCAGGCCATACCCTTAGACTTGATTGGAGAAATTGCAAAATGGTGCTATAAAGAATATGCCAAGTAAAACTTAAAAAATTTGGAAGAAGACCATGATTTTTTAGAAAAAAATGGTCTTTTTTAATACTTTTCTATAAAAATTTTAAAATTAATATTAGTTTAAACACTTGTAAATATTTTTGGAGTATAATAAATTTGTTGGCAAAGAATAAAGCTGTTTCTAGTTAAGATAAAAAGCTTTTTGTTAAAAGGAGAAAATAAGAATGAACAAGTTAAAGAAAATTTCTAATATAGGCTTAAGAATAATTTTACTTATACTAATTTCTGGCCTGTTTTTACAAGTACTTTCTAAATTTCCAGTCCTTCATCCTATAATAATGAATACAGGCAACGTATTTTTGCTAATTTCAGTTCTTATAACTTATTTTATTTTCAGGGACCAAAAAAGATACAGCCTTAAACTAAAAGACCAAAAACTAGGGCTAAATTTTTTAAAAGGATCCTTACTTGGGATAATATCAATGACCATAATTTTTCTTGTCAATATAATTACTGGAAGGATCCAAGTCCTTTCTCTAGCCAACGTTTTCGAAGATAAAAACTTTTATTTTTATTTAACTAGAATGATAGGAGTGGGAATAGGAGAAGAGGTTTTTACTAGGGGATATTTACAAAACATGATAAAACACTTTTCCAATATAAAAATTGCTGTTTTATTGCCATCTCTTGTTTTTTCTGCCTTACATTTTGCTAATCCTGGAGCTCTTTCTAACCCTTTACCAGCCATAAATTTGTTTTTAGTGTCTATAGTCTTTGCCTTATTGTGTCTTTATTTTGACTCTATTTGGCCAGCTATAGGCTACCATTTTACTTGGAACTTTTTCCAAGGGGGGATTTTTGCCATGCATGTGTCAGGAACTAGGGCTGAAAGCTCTCTTTTTATTATTAAAATTTTAAAAGATGACCTTGTCTATGGTGGGACCTTTGGACCTGAAGGTGGACTTGTAGTAACAGGAGTCTTAATAATTACACTTTTTCTTCTTTATAAAAAATTTGCCCAAAGAAAAAGTCTTAATTAAAAAAATTTTTAACCTTAAGTTTCTATAAAAAAATTGTAACTATTTTGTTGAAAAACTCTTCTTTGTTTGGCTTATAATCATAGTAAGAGGTGACTTATGAAAAAATTATACTTATTACTAGCCTTGGTGTTTTTCTTAACAGCCTGTCAGAAAAATCCTCAGCCTAGTGAAAATGAAAATATAGAAAATGAAAAGCAAGTTGAAGGCAGTATTGAAGATCCAGTTGATCAAGGGACAAAAGTCCAAGAAGATTTAAAGAAGCTTAGTATAAAATCTGGCCAAGACCTGGAATACAGTAGTCTTGGACTCGAAGTTTTAAACAAGGAAGGAGACTTTGTTACCTTAGAAATTCCTGACCAGTCTATGGAGCCTATTTTAGATTTACTAAAGACCATGGACCAAGTAGAGGATGGAGAAAATGCAGCAGAGCCAAAGCTTGAAGACCTTACTATAAAAGTTTCTTTAACAGATTCTAGCTATCTTTTATTAGATGGAGGAGATGAACTGGAGACTTACTATTCTTATCTTTATGAAAAGGGCCAACTAGGCAGATATTTTAAGACAGAAAAAGCCCTTAACAAGGACCTTTTAGAAGTAGTAATCCTTGACCAGCTTCTCCTAGAAGGAAAAATTTCTGACCAAATAGAATATGAAGATTATGGACAAATTCTAATAAATTCCTTTAGCCCTGTAGCTAGCTTTTTTGAAGAGGACAAGTATTCTATAGTGGGCTACTACGAAAAAATGTACTACGCCTTAGACCAAGGGATTTTTGAAAATTCTGCAGGTTCAGGCCAGCCTTGCCAAATTACCTACAAACTAGACCAAGGCAGCTATAAGTTCTCTTCCTACAGAAATTCAGAAATGGGTGACTTTGGCTCTAACCTAAAAAACTTCACTAGGGGCTTTGACCAGCTAGAAAGTATTTTGTTAAGCACTAGAAGACCTGTAGACCAGCTTCTTGAAAGGGTGTATTGGCAGGCCAAGGAAAAGGGCCTAGAAAATTTTTCTCACAAGCTAGAGGAAATTCCAGGCTACCAAGAAAATGTAGTCTATATTGACAATATAAGACAGGTCCCAAAAGATTCTCTCATTGTCGCTAACCAAGATGAGTACCAGGCAGCCCTTGATCGCTTGGGAACAGAAAACTGGACCTATTATCAAGGAATAATTTATTACAAACCATACGGCCTAGCCTTAAAAACAATTGTAGATGACTTTGAAGTCCTAGAATAAAGAAAAAGCCTTAGATTGAGTCTAGGGCTTTTTTTCGTCAAGAACTTTTAGTTTTTTATTTATGAGTCCAATTACTGCTAGCTTGTCTGCTGCCCAAAGGGGAGCCACAAGTTTTTTCTTATCTCCATCTCCAGTTATCCTATGGACTACTAGGTCTTTATTTAAAAGGGTCAAAGCCTTGACTACTAGGTCGGTGTACTGGTCCTTACTTAGCAAGGGGAAGTTTTCTTCTAGGTAAGCCTGATAAAGTCTGGAGTCAGTCTGGATATAAAGGGAGTGGATTTTTATGCCAAAGGCTCCACTTTCATTGACAAAGGCTATGGATTTGAGCATGTCCTCCTCACTTTCTCCTGGCAGACCAAAGATCACATGGAGGACAAATTTAATATTTCTTTTTTTCAGTTCTTCAAGCTTGGTTTTTAAGTAGTCATGGGAGTAGCCACGATTAATGTAGGCAATGGTTTGGGCCTTAACACTTTGCATGCCAATTTCTAGCCACAGATCAGTAGTCTTGGCCAAGTCTTCTAAAAGGTCTAGGACCTGTTCATCTAAACAGTCAGCCCTAGTGGCTATGGCTAGGCCAACAATATCAGGATCTTCAAGAACTTGGTAATAAAGGGATTTTAGCTTGTTTATTGGTCCGTAGGTATTAGTAAAGTTTTGGAAGTAGCCTATAAACTTGTTAACCTTCCATTTTTTTTGCAGCCTAATTTTTTGGTCAGCAATTTGGTCCAAAATATTGCCAGCAGAGCTAAATTCTCCAGCTCCTTTTTCTGAACAGAAAATACAGCCTCCTGTAGATAGGCTTCCATCTCTATTAGGACAGGAAAATCCTCCATCAAGGCTAAGTTTTCCTATCTTTTGTCCATATTTATTTTTAAAATAAGTGTTTAGTGAATAATATCTTTCCATTTGGATCCTTAAAGCTTATTTTTTATTTTAACTATAATAAATTTCTTTAAATTAATCAAGAAGACTTGAATATTGATTTTCTTTTCGTAACTTTAGCAAAAAAATACTAGTAGGCAAAAAGCTACTAGTTAATTTTTTCTAAAAGACAAACTGCAGAGGCTGAGGCTCCATCCTTTGTGCCTACAAAGCCTAGGCCTTCTGTTGTTGTTGCCTTTATGGATATTTGATTTTCTGTTATATCTAAAATTTTTCCCAGCTTGTCCCTCATTTGGGGAATATATTTTCCAATTTTAGGTTCTTGGAGGGCTACAACTGAATCTATATTTTCTATTCTATAGCCTTGGTCTTTAATTAGCTTATAGACTCTTTCTAAAAGATGGCAAGAATCTATATCCTTGTAAGCCATGTCTGTATCTGGAAAGTGCTGGCCAATGTCTCCTAGGGCCAGGGCTCCTAGCATGGCATCCATTATGGCGTGGACTAGCACATCTGCATCAGAGTGGCCTAAAAGTCCAAAAGAGTGGGGGATTTCTATACCTCCAAGTATTAATTTTCTTCCCTTTACTAATTTGTGAACATCTATGCCAATTCCTATTCTCATAAAACCTCCATTAACATTTTTCCAAAGACTAGGTCTTCCTTTGTGGTAATTTTTATATTTTCATAAGTTCCTTCAACTAAATACACATCTTTGCCTATATTTTCTAGGAAAGAAGAGTCGTCTGTAGCCTTAATCTTTCCAAAACCTTGGTCATAGGCATTTTTTATAAGCTGGCTTTTAAAGGTCTGGGGAGTTTGGATTTGATAAAGCTTAGACCTGTCTAAATCTTTTATGACCTTGTTGTTGTCAGCAAGCTTAATAGTGTCCTTGGCCTTGACTGCAGCAATGCCAGATCCATAGGCTAGGGCAGAGTCAAGGGAGTCTAAGATAGTCTTCTTTGCTACGAAGGGCCTGGCTCCATCATGACAGACTACTAGGTCTGATATAAGGCTTAAGTCTTTTAGGCCAAGATAGGTAGATTCTTCCCTTGAAGCTCCTCCAAGGACTACTTTTAAATTTTCGTATTTTTTAAATCTTTCTCTGTAAGTGTCTAATAGTCCCTGGCTTGTAAGAAGGATAATTTCATCAAAGATTTGTAGGCTGAAAAATTTTTCAACTGTATAGTCAATTAGGGCCTTGTCTTTTATTTTGATTTCCAACTTTGGCAGGGAGGCGCCCATTCTTTTGCCAGAGCCAGCAGCAGTAATAATTGCTGAAACAAAATTATTCTTGTACACTTTTACCATCCTGTTCAAATCTTAGCTTGGTTATTATTTGGTCCATTTCCAAGTCTACCATGTCATAGCTAATTAGCTGGTCTTTTTTTACATCAACTTTAAGCCTAGTGCCAGAAGTAATAAGGGCTATTGGAAGTAAATTTCTATCCATAGCATCTTGGTGGCTAGTTAGTGAGCCATAAACATAGTCTGAACCTATTCCATGTAAAAGTTCTCCAGCCTTCATATCCCTTTTGGCGTGGGCAACTGTGTCACAGACCTGGCCCATAACTGGAGCCAAACTAGCCTGGTTTTTTACAACTGCCTTATAAATAGAATTTGGAGTTTCTAAAGAACAAAGGTGGAAGGGCCTATAAAGAATATAGTTAGGACCATGACCCATACCAAGGTATTTTAGGGTATCTTTTTCTTCTTGGCTTTTGGCCCTAATAACAACATAAACTCCAGGGGCAATTCCATGGACATAGTCTAGGGTCTTAAAGGAATTTAAAAGGCCTCCTTCTTCTTTTAGTCTTAACTTGTCTCCTAGGTCCTTAATATCAGCTGTAATTCCATGGCAGCCAAAAACATCTGGCTTAAAGCCTATAGCATTGCCAACTGCATTTAGCTCAATCATAGTATTAGTTGCATCTACAAAGGAAGTAAGACTTTTTTCGCAAACTTGTTTTTCTGCTGCAAGGGCCCTTACAGAATCATTAGTAGCATGAATGTCCTTAGGGTTGTTCTTGCCCTTGCCACAGGCCACAACTTCAAAGCCTAGTCCCATGGCATATTCTACTAGTTCTATAATAGCAGCAGGTTCATCTCCAGCAGCTCCAGTATAAACAACTCCATTTTCTTGGGCTAGCTTATAAAGACTTGGACCTACAACAGAATCACATTCTACATTAAGCATTATAATATGCTTTTTCGCCTTAATAGTTTGGTAGGCAACCTCAGCTCCATATTGAGGATTGCCTGTTGCTTCTACAAGGGCCTGGATAGAAGGGGACTTAATAGCCACAGAAAAATCATCTGTAACAGCAAATTTTCCGTCTTTTAAGGCAGCTTCAACTTGATCAGCAGAAAAAACCTTAACAATTTGGTCTTCAGCTATACCTAAATACAAAAGTGCCTCATAGGCCTTTTCAATATGCCTGTTGACTATTAAGGCAGGTCTAATGCCCTTCATGGCCAAAAGTCTGTCTACAAGACTTCTGCCCATTTTGCCTATACCAACAACTGCAACTTGTATAGGCTTATTAATTTTTTCTAATTCTTCTAAAGTGTTTTTCATTTCAAACATTTAATCACCTTAAACCTTTTGGGCCTTAAATACATACTTGTATTGGTCCTTAACAAAATTATAAACTTGGTCTCTTTTTTCTTGGTCCAAAAATCCTGCAAAAATTGTAGGACCAGAACCACTCATTAAAGAAAAGTCAGCCCCAAGATCTAAAAGCTCAGCCTTTATAGACCTAAGCTCAGGATAAATTTCAAAGCTAACAGCCTCCATAGAGTTATAAAGCTTGTCTTTAAAAATTTCAAAATTATCAATATTATCTACTAAGTACTGGACTCTTCCCTTAGAATAAGTATTCATTGCTCCATAAACTTGGCCAGAAGAAATAGCCTTGCCAATGTTTATTAAAATAAAATAAAGGTCAGGAAGATCCTTAAGTTTTGTAATTCTATCTCCAATTCCTCTAGCCCTAACAAGGCCATCATAAAAGAAGAAAGAAGAATCAGCTCCCAAAGGCCTAGCCAAATCTAAAAGCTCTTGTCTAGAAAAGCCTAGATTCCAAAGCTGGTTTAGGGCCTTAAGGCTTTCTACTCCGTCAGAAGTTCCACCTGCCAGTCCAGCAGACAGGGGAATATTCTTATTTAAAATTACTTTAATTCCTGGTCTTTCCTTAGTAAATTCTTTCATTATGGACCAGGCCTTATAAATGAGGTTAGTCTTATCTACAGCCAGGTCCTTGTTGTCAGAAACAATTATTATATCATCACTTGAAGTTTTTTCAAAAGAAAGTTGGTCAAAAAGATCAATCCTAGTCATAATAGTATCAATATTGTGGTAGGAATCAGGTCTCTTCTCTACAACTTCCAAGGATAAATTAATTTTTCCATAAGCCTTAGCCTTAAACATAAAAACCTCCGATTTATCGTTTATCGATAAAACTATACCACAAAAATTTAAAAAAGTATATAAAAAAACAGGCCTGTCTTAAGAAAATACCAATATTTCACAAAAATTTCTTTAAAAAAATAAAAAATATTTTTCTTTTACTATTTATTTCATGAAAAAAACTTTATAAAAGGACCTGTAAAAATGAAATGAAAATTTCAAAAACTCCTTGTCTAAGAAATACTACATAAATACTTTTACTTTACTTGGCTAAATTTAGGGCCAAAGATTATTATTTACCTAGGGCAAATAATTTAACAAATCTTATAAAAATGAAAAATTTCCCAGGGCTTTTTTTATATCTACTATAATATACTACTTGTTTTTCTCTGCTATACATAAATTTAATCTTTCAAGTATTTTTTTGATTTTATATTTTTCTGTGTTATAATATAGGCATCATGAAGTATTATGAAATAAAAAGTTCAAATTTATTTAGGAGGTTCTCATGGGAAAGACAATCGTATTAGGTGTTATTGGTTCTGACGCTCATGCAGTTGGAAACAAAATTTTAGACCACACCTTAACAAAAGCAGGTTATAACGTAGTAAATATTGGTGTTTTATCTTCACAAGAAGACTTCATCAATGCTGCAATCGAAACAAAGGCTGAAGCTATTTTAGTTTCTTCACTATACGGACAAGGTGAACTTGACGTAAAGGGACTAAAAGAAAAATGTAATGAAGCAGGCCTAAACGACGTAAAATTATTCGTTGGAGGAAATATTGTAGTTGGTAAACAAAACTGGGAAGACGTTGAAAAGAGATTCTTAGCTATGGGCTTTGACCACGTTTATAAACCAGGTACACCAGTAGAAACAACTATAGAAGACCTTAAAAAAGAACTAGGGGAATAGAATGAATTGCTACATGTTTATTGACTTTGGCTCTACATTTACTAAGTTGACTTTAGTAGATATAGACAAGGAAGAGATTTTAGCTACAGATAAGTCTTATACTACTGTAGAAACTGACGTTACTATAGGTTATGAAAAGGCTTTAGAAAAGATAAAAAAGAAAGTTGATTTTGACAAATTAAATATTGTAAAAACAACTGCTTGCTCTTCTGCAGCAGGTGGATTAAAAGTTGTTGCTATAGGTTTAGTAACTGAATTAACTGCAGAGGCTGCAAAAAGAACAGCTTTGGGAGCAGGAGCCAGAATCATAAAAACCTACAGTTTCAAGATGAATGATACAGAAACCTTAGAGATAAAAAACTCTAACATAGACATGATTCTTCTTGCAGGTGGAACTGATGGCGGCAATTCAGATGCAATAATTCACAACGCTGCCATGATCAGTAAACATCAAATTAAAGTTCCTGTTGTTGTTGCTGGAAACAAAAGCGCAGTAGACGAGATTGTAAAAATCTTTGATGAAGGTGGAATAGAATATCACGTTACTGAAAACGTAATGCCAAACCTTAACCGTATTAATGTTGAACCAGCAAGGGAAACTATTAGAAACATCTTTATGCAAAACATTGTAAATGCAAAGGGAATGGAAAGGGTTTCAGAATTTATTGACGGAATAGCTATGCCAACACCAGCTTCTGTTTTAAGAGCTGCCAGAGTTTTATCTGAAGGATCTGAAAGAGAAGATGGCATTGGAGACTTAGTAGTTTTGGATATTGGTGGAGCTACTACTGACGTTCACTCAATTTCTGACGGCCTTCCATCTAAACCAGGAGTTTCTATGAGGGGACTTGAAGAACCTTTTGCTAAGAGAACTGTAGAAGGAGACCTGGGAATGAGGTATTCTGCAACTGCAGTTTATGAAGCAGCTGGCCTAAGATTAGTTAAGAAATTTATAGATGTTGACAAGTATGACAGCATAGAAAATGAATTTCAAATGAGATACAGCCACACTGACTTCGTAGCAGAAGATGAGCTAGAAAAGGAATTCGACCTAGGTATGGCAAAAATCTGCACCTACTTATCTATGGGCAGACATGCTGGAACAGTAGAAATGATTTATTCTCCAATGGGACCTGTTTATAATCAAGAGGGCAAGGACCTATCAGAAGTAAAATACCTAATAGGAACTGGTGGAGTTATTATAAACAACGAAAAACCAAGAGAAATTTTAAAAGAAGGTTTATTCACTATGGATGAACCAAACTCACTAAGACCAGCTGATCCAAAACTTTTAGTAGATAAAAGCTATATTCTTTCATCAATGGGCTTATTATCAATGATAGACAAGGACTTAGCTATAAGAATGCTTAAAAAATATTTAGTAGAAATTTAGGAGAAATAATATGGATTTAAAATTTAAAAAATGGACTGATGAAGAATTCTTCAAAATCAGAGAAGAAGTTCTTCAAACTTGGCCAACAGGAAAAGATGTTGACCTACAAGAAGCTGTAGACTACTTAAAAAACATTCCAGACGAAAAGAACTTTGCAAAGAAACTTGTAAAAGCTAAAGAAATGGGAGTTACAATGGCTCAACCTAGAGCAGGGGTTGCTCTAATAGACGAACATATTGAGCTATTAAGATTTCTACAAGACGAAGGTAAGGCAGACTTCCTACCATCAACAATAGACGCTTACACAAGACAAAATAGATATGAAGATGGAGAAAGAGGAATTAGAGAATCTGAAGCAGCAGGTAGATCTCTACTTAACGGATTCCCAGCAGTAAACCATGGTGTTAAAGGCTGTAGACAAGTTCTAGAAGCAGTTAACCTACCACTACAATTAAGACATGGTACTCCAGACTCAAGACTTCTTGCAGAAATTGGCCACGCAGGTGGATTTACATCTAACGAAGGTGGAGCAATTTCTTATAACATTCCTTATGCAAAAAGCGTAACAATAGAAAAATCAGTAAAAGACTGGCAATATTGCGACAGATTAGTTGGTTTTTATGAAGAAAACGGAGTTTCTATAAACAGAGAGCCATTTGGACCATTAACTGGTACCCTTGTTCCTCCATCAACAGCAGTAGCAGTAGCTATTCTAGAAGCCCTATTAGCTGCAGAACAAGGAGTTAAAAACATTACAGTTGGCTATGGCCAATGTGGTAACCTTCTACAAGACGTTGCTGCAGTAAGAGCTCTTGAAGAACAAACTGAACAATATTTAAAAGAATATGGCTACAATGACATAGACCTTACTACTGTATTCCATCAATGGATGGGTGGCTTCCCAGAAGACGAATCAAAGGCTTTTGGTGTAATTTCTCTAGGATCAGCAGCAGCCGGCTTAGCAGGAGCAACTAAAGTAATAGTTAAGACTCCTCACGAAGCTGTTGGTATTCCTACAAAAGAAGCTAACGCAGCAGGAATTAAGGCAACAAAAATGGTTCTTAACCTTCTTGAAGGTCAAAGATATGCAGAAAGTGAAGCTTTAAGAAATGAAATTAACATTATTAAAGCTGAAGTAAAATGCATGCTGGATGAAACATTAAAACTTGGTAAAGGCGACTGGGCAGTTGGAACAGTAAAAGCATTTGAAAATGGTGTAATTGACATTCCATTTGGTCCATCAATTTATAATGCAGGTAAAATGTTACCAGCAAGAGATAACAAAGGCTTTATCAGATATTTAGAATTTGGAAACATTCCTTTCACTAAAGAACTAAAAGACTTTAACCATGCAGCCCTACAAGAAAGAGCTGACTTTGAAGGAAGAGAAATTGAATTCCAAATGACAATTGATGATATCTTTGCAGTAAGTAGAGGAAAATTAGTAGGAAGACCTGAATAATTTTCCCACTGGCAAAAAATTTAGGAGGATTGAAAAAGATGAAAATTAAAAAAGTATTATGTTCACCAGGACTAACAGGATTTTATTTCGACGACCAAAAAGCCATTAAAATGGGCGCAGGCCATGATGGTTTATTCTATGTTGGCGAAACTAAGACTCCAGGATTCACAAGCATAAGACAAGCAGGTGAAAGTATTTCAGTTCAACTTATTCTTGAAGACGGACAAGTTGCATTTGGAGACTGTGCAGCAGTTCAATATTCAGGAGCAGGTGGACGTGACCCATTATTCCTAGCAAAAGATTTTATTCCAGTAATTGAAAATGAAATCGCTCCAAAGCTAGAAGGAAGAGAACTTAACAGCTTTAAAGAACTAGCTGAAGAGTTTGATAACTTCAACCATGATGGAAAAAGACTACACACAGCTATTAGATATGGTATTACTCAAGCTTTATTAGATGCAGTTGCAAAATCTAGACATTTAACAATGGCTGAAGTTATCCATGAAGAATATGCTATTGAAAACCCAATTGATAGAGTAGCTATCTTTACTCAATCTGGTGACGACAGATACGACAATGCTGACAAGATGATTATTAAAGCAGCAGACGTACTACCTCACGGTTTATTCAACAACGTTGAAGAAAAACTTGGTAAACAAGGTGAAAAACTAAAAGACTATGTAGCTTGGTTAAGAGACAGAATTAACAAGTACAAGACTTATGAAGACTACAATCCAATCCTACACATTGACGTATATGGAACAATTGGTGAAGCCTTTGATAACGACACAATGAAAATGGCTGACTACCTAGAAGAACTTGAAAAAATAGCTGCTCCATACCACCTAAGAATAGAAGGACCAATGGATGTTGGCGAAAGACAAGCTCAACTAGAATCTCTAGCAGCTTTAACAGCAGAAATTAACAAGAGAAACATTAATGTTGAACTAGTTGCAGACGAATGGTGTAACACTTTACAAGACGTTAAAGATTTCGTAGACAATGGCGCTGGCCATATGATCCAAGTTAAGACTCCTGACCTTGGTGGAATCAACAACTCTGTAGAAGCAATCCTATACTGTAAAGAACACAATGTAGGAGCTTATTGTGGTGGAACATGTAACGAAACTAACAGATCAGCAGAAATCCTAACTAACATCGGTATGGCTTGTGGTGCTAAACAAGTACTTGCAAAACCAGGTATGGGTGTTGACGAAGGTCTAATGATTGTTAAAAACGAAATGAATAGAGTTATGGCTCTAATAAATTACAGAGGCTAATTTATAATTATTGAATACTAATAAATATAATTCAGGAAGCATAGCCTTTCTGAATTATATTTTTATAAACTAATAAGGAGTAAATATGAAGACAGTACATGTAGACGACATAACTAGAGAAGTTAAAAGAATGTGTATAGAAGCTGCTTATTTCTTACCAGAAGACGTAAGAAAGGCACTAGAAGATGCAAGAGAAAACGATGATTGGCAACTTTCAAAAGAAATTTTAGACCAAATACTTCTAAATGGCCAAATAGCCAGAACAGAAGAAGTAGCTTATTGCCAAGATACAGGTATGGTAGTTGCTTTTGTGGATATGGGACAAGACGTTCATATTGAAGGTGGCTATATAGAAGATGCCATTAACGAAGGTGTTAGACAAGGATACGAAGAAGGATTTTTAAGAAAATCTGTTGTATCAGACCCAATAGAAAGAATTAACACAAAAGACAACACTCCAGCAGTTATTAACTACAAGTTAGTACCAGGTGACCAACTAAAAATCACTATAGCTGCAAAAGGCTTTGGTTCAGAAAATATGTCTAGACTTGCTATGCTTAAACCAGCAGACGGCCTAGAAGGAGTTAAGAACTTTATCCTTGAAACAGTAGAACTTGCTGGTCCTAACCCATGTCCTCCAATTATTGTAGGAGTAGGTATAGGTGGAACTTTTGATAAGGCAGCTGGCCTTGCAAAAAGAGTTCTAATGAGATCTCTTGAAGATTATAACGAAAATCCTTTCTATGCAGACCTTGAAAAAGAAATGGAAGGAAAAATTGCCGACCTAGGCATTGGACCTCAAGGCTTTGGTGGGAAAACTACTGCTCTAAGAGTTATGATAGACACTTATCCAACTCACATAGCTGGTCTTCCAGTTGCAGTAAATATCCAATGTCACGCTGCTAGACACAAAGAAGTTATATTTTAAGGGGGATTAAAATGGCTATAAAATTACACACTCCACTAACTGACGATCAATTAAAAGACCTAAAACCTGGAGATAACGTAGAAATCACTGGTTATATTTATACAGGTAGAGATGCTGCTCACAAAAGATTTGTTGAACTTTTAGACCAAGGAAAAGAACTTCCAATTGATGTTAAAGGTTCAATAATGTATTATGTTGGACCAGCTCCAGCAAAGGGAGACAGACCTATTGGATCTGCAGGCCCAACAACTTCTTATAGAATGGACCCATATACACCACAACTTTTAGACCTTGGTTTAAAGGGAATGATTGGTAAGGGAAAAAGAAGCCAAGAAGTTAAAGACTCTATAGTAAAAAACGGAGCAGTTTATTTTGCTGCTATAGGTGGCGCTGCAGCTGTTATTGCTAAATCAGTAAAGACTGCTGAAATAGTATGCTATGAAGATTTGGGAGCTGAAGCTGTTAGAAAGCTTTATGTAGAAGATTTCCCATGTACTGTAGTTGTAGATACTAAAGGAAATGACCTATATTTAACAGGTCGAAAGGAGTATTTAGATTGGAAAAATACCAAATAGTAAAACCGGCCAGAGCTGGTTCTGCTGAATCAAACGATTGTTTAGTAATCGTTTCACCTTTTGATGACTTACAAGTAGAAATTTCTAGTGAAGTATTAAAACAATATGGATCAGAAATAGACAGAGTTGTAAGACAAACTCTATCAGACCTTGGAGTAGACAAGGCCCAAGTAAAAGTTGAAGACAAGGGAGCCTTAGACTTTACTATTAGAGCTAGGGTAGAAGCTGCTGTAAAAAGGGGGGCTAAATAATTATGTATAAATCAATGTTATTTATGCCTGGAAATAACCCTGGCATGCTATTTTCATCAGCTGTTCTAGGAGCAGATGCTATTATTATCGACCTAGAAGACGCTGTATCTCAATCAGAAAAAGACGCTGCAAGAATCTTAGTTAGAGAATATTTAAATAACTTTGAAAATCCAACTGACGTTTTGGTAAGAGTAAATCCAACTGACACACCTTATTTCTACGATGACATGGAAATGCTAATGGAAGTAAAAAACCTAGATGCAATAATGTTACCAAAGGCATCAGTAGAATCAGTAAAAGCCATAGACCAGTTTTTAAATGAAAAAAATTCTGACAAGAAAGTATTTTGTTTAATAGAAACTGCCATGGGTGTAGAAGACTCTCTAAATATTCTATCTGCATCTGACAGAGTAATTGGTGTATTACTTGGAGCAGAGGACCTAACCTTAGACCTAGGAGCAGAAAGAACCAAGGCTTCTGAAGAAATAAGATATGCAAGACAAAAAATCGTAGCTGTATCAAAGGCAGTAGAAATCCAAGCTATTGACACACCATTTACAGATACTGATGATATTGAAGGTTTGAAGAAAGATACAGAATTTGCAAAAGCAATGGGAATGACAGGTAAGGCTGCTATTTCTCCAAGACACGTATCTTTTATAAACGATATATTCTCTCCAACTGACCAAGAAGTTGAACATGCTGTTAGAGTATGTGAAGGCGCCATTGATGCAAAAATCAAGGGACTTGGAGCTTGGTCATTAGATGGAAAGATGGTTGATGCTCCTATTATAAAAAGAGCAGTAAACCTATTAAGATCTACACCATACTTTAAGGAGGAATATAATGACTTACTTTAATACAAGCCTTGAAGACGTTAAGCTTTTAAAGAAAGAAGACTATCCAGAAAAAGGCAATACAAAATCTAAAATGAGAGATGACCTTGATGCCTTAATCAAGGAACTAGACATTAAAGACGGAGCTAGTATTTCTTTCCACCACCACCTAAGAAATGGAGATAGAGTTCTAGTTCAAGTTATGAGAGCTATCCAAAGAGCTGGAATAAAAGATTTAACTTTAGTTGCTTCATCAATCTTCCCATCAATGGCTGAAATTGTTGAACTACTTGAAGATGAAACTATTACTAATATAGTAACATCTTATATTTCTGGACCTGTAGGAGAAGCTGTTTCCAAAGGAAAACTAAAGGGCTCAATTATAATGCAATCCCATGGTGGTAGAGCAAGGGCAATCTTAGCAGACGAAGTTGAAATTGACTTTGCCTTTATTGCTGCTCCATCATCTGACCAAAGAGGAAACATTTCAGGTGTAAATGGTATTAACTCTTGTGGTGCTATGGGCTATGCCATCTCAGATGCAAGAAAAGGAAAGACAACAATAGCAGTAACTGACTATTTAACAGCCTATCCAAATTATCCAGCAGACATTACAGAAGACTATATTGACTACGTTCTACAAATAGACTCTATTGGAGAAAAAGCTGGAATAGTTTCTGGTACAACAATGATTACAAAAGACCCAGTTGGCCTAAAAATTGCCCAAGATACACTAAAGGCAATGATAGCCACAGGCCTTGTAAAAGACGGCTTATCCTTCCAAACAGGAGCAGGTGGAATATCTTTAGCAGTAGCTGACTATTTAAGAACCTATATGCTTGAAAATGATATTAAAGGCTCTTTTGCATCAGGTGGAATTACAGGCTATCTTGTAGACATGCTAGAAGAAGGATTATTTGAAGCCTTATTTGATGTACAATGCTTCGACCTAAAGGCTGTAGAATCTATAGGCAAAAACAAGAACCACCTAAGAATGAGTGGGTCCCAATATGGAAATCCAGATGTTTCATGTGTAGTAGATAACCTAGACATTGTAATCCTAGGAGCTACAGAAATTGATACAGACTTTAACGTAAACGTAACTACAGGATCTCATGGTATGTTAATGGGAGGCTCAGGTGGCCACCAAGATACAGCCTTTGGATCTAAAGTTTCAATAATTGTATCAAAATTATTCTCATCAAGAATTCCATTTATAAAAGACAGGGTAGATGTAATAACTACACCAGGAAACACAGTGGACATCTTAGTAACAGAAAGAGGAATTTCAATTAACCCTCTAAGAAAAGACTTAATCGAAAAATTCGAAAAAGCCAAAGTAAAAACTATAGACATCCACGACCTAAAGAAATATGCAGAAGATGTAATGGGAGTTCCAAAGAAAATTGAAAAAACAGATAGGATAATAGGCCTATCTCAATCAAGAACAGGAGACATCCTAGATTATATCTATCAAGTAAAATAAGATTTATTAAAACTGCTAGGGAAAAGCAAGTATCCCTAGCAGTTTTTTTAGAAAATTCGGCTTATATACTTTCAAAGTAAGTAGATGATAGGGTAGATACATGTTTATAGCTTTGAAACTTATACTATGAAAAATTTTATTAAAAAACTAGCTCTCCTAGATTTTTAGAATCTAAGAAAGCTAGATAAAATTGTTCTAACTTATTATCTTGTGATATTTTAGGTCATAGCCAGATCTTAGAATTGCTTCTCTTGTAAGTATAGAAAGTGCATCAATTACATATTCCTCTAAACTTTCTTCTAAAACAATGGAAGATAGTTCTGTACAGGCTATGATAGGTATGGAGCCTTTGTATATAGAGGCGGCTAAAATTTGGTTAAATCTTTCAGACTTAATGTTGTTAGTTGCCTTAACTCCATAAATAATATTCATTAGCTCATTTTCTATATTCACATTAACTTTTTTGTGAACAAGGCCATATTTTTCTAGATATTTATCATAGACCTTAGTCTTTAAACTTCCCTTAGTAGCAAAAACTGTTACTGTTTTACCCTTACTTGCTGCTTCTTTGGCAGTTTCTTCAACCATGTTAATGAAAGGAATTGCTGTCATTTCTTGTACTTGGTCCAAAAAGTAGTGGAAGGTATTACAGGCAGCTGCTATATTGGAAACTCCGTAGCTTTCAAAGACCTTAAGATCTTCTTTTACCTTGGCCAAAAGTTGGCTAGGGTCTGCATTTTGTAAAATCAACCTAGTCCTATCTGGTATAGAAGCGTGGGACAAAAGCATTATATCTATGTGGTCATTGTCTCCATGAGCCTGAGTATTTTTTATTATTCTTTCGTAAAATACCTTACTAGCTAGGGGGCCCATGCCACCTAATATGCCTAGTTTTTTCTTCATCATTGGTCCTTTTACTGTCTGCTTGTTGTTTGTGGGTTTAAGAAAACTTGCTCATCTAATTGGCCTTCAGATTTTGCTACAACTACTGAACAAGTAATGTCTCCTAAAACATTTACAGAAGTTCTAACCATATCAAAAATTCTGTCAACACCAGCAACTAAGGCTATACCTTCTACTGGAATACCAACACTTTGTAGAACCATGGCTAACATAATCATACCAGCACCTGGCACACCTGCTGTTCCAACAGAAGCCAAAACTGTAGTCAAAACTATTGTTACTTGTTGGCCTAAGCTTAAGTCTAAGCCATAAACAGAAGCTATAAACAAGGCACAAACACCTTGATAAATTGCAGTTCCGTCCATGTTAATTGTAGAACCAAGAGGTAATACAAAGGATGCAATAGGTTTGGAAACACCTAAATCATTTTCAGCAACATCAAGGGCTATAGGTAGGGTACCTGCAGATGATGAAGTTGTAAAAGCAACTGCCCAAGGTGAGAAAACTTTTTTGAAAAAAGTTGCTACAGGAAGTTTTGCAATTAAGGCAATAGATCCACCATAAACTATAAGAGCATGTAGGAAACAGCCTAAATAAACTAAGCCTATAACCTTTAAAAGTGGTAGTAAAACTTGAGGACCATTAACTGCAATTACAGGAGCAATAAGGCCGAATACACCATAAGGTGCCACCTTCATAATACCATTAGTAATATGAATCATTGCTTCTTGAAGGCCATCAAATACCTTAAATACAAACTCTCCTTTTTCACCAGTATAAAGAAGTCCTGCTCCAATAATCAAAGCAAATACAATAATTTGTAGCATTTGACCTTGAACCAAAGCGTTAAGAGGGTTAGATGGAATAATACCAACTAAGGTATCAATAAAACTAGGGGCCTCTTTTGCTTCAAAGGCAAGTTGGTCTGATGGTAGGGTGAAACCAGAACCAACATTAAGTAGATTGGCTAAAGTAAGTCCTATTATAATTGCAAAAGCAGTAGTTACAAAAAAATAAACAAAGGTCTTTAGGCCAATTTTTCCAATTTGCTTGGCATCTTTTAGGTCTGCAACTCCAACTATTAAAGAAGAGAAAACCAATGGAACTATAACAAGTTTAATTAGATTAAGAAAGATAGTACCAATCGGCTTAATAAACTTAGTGGCAATATCAGGATTGCCTTGGAACATAATACCTACAACAACACCAGCTACCAATCCTATTAAAATCTGAATAGGAAGGGATATTTTTTTCTTTGTCTTCATGAATTTTTCCTCCTTTTTTCTGTGTTATTTTAAGTATAACATAGGTCTAGGGAAAAGTATAACGTTTTCATAAAATTTACAATAATCTTACAAGTAACTTTTCTTCTTTTTATATAAAAAATTAGACGATTAACTATTAAAATGTTATAATTAAAATTGTATGTTAAGAATTAGGAAAAGCATAAAGAAGAGGTTTTAATTTATGAAACAAGCTATAATTTTAGCTACTAATATGAACAGAGATTTTAATTCATCTAGGTCTCTTCTTGTCCATGAAATTTTAGGAACTTCTATTTTTGAAATCCTTTTAGACCAAATAAAGGAAGCAGGAATTGAAAGACTAATGCTTGTTGGACCTGAAGGAGACAAGGATTTAAGAGACCTTGTTAATCTTCAAGGGCTAGACTTACTTTATAAAGAATTTGCCCAAGGGCCTAGTGTTAATTTTGATCTAGATGATTTTGATCCTAGTGATGACATTTTGCTTATTGGAGAGTTTAATCCATTTTTAAAAGCTTCTAGTATAAAAAACTTTTTCCAAGACTCTATAGAAAAGGGCTACAAGGCAGCAGTCCTTTCTAGCAAAGATATAGAAAAAGCCAGTGGAGTTTATTATTTTAAGGCCTTTGATTTGGCCAAAAAGGAATTAGACTTTTATTCTTCTAGAAATATTTCTGATAAGCTAAAAACTTTTAATATAGACCTTGTATCTACCCAAGACTTAGATGAAAGGGAATTCTTCTCTTTAAAAACTAGAAGAGATCTTTCTTTGGCCCAAGGTCGTCTTAAAGAGGAAATCCTAGACAGGCTTATTGATAAGGGAGTTAGTATTTTAGATCCTAGCTCTACTATAATTGGTCCTAAGGTTGAAATTGCCATGGACACTATTATCTATCCTGGTGTTAGACTTTTAGGCAAAAGCCAAATTGGTTCTTCTTGTATAATCGAGGGAGATACTTCTATTATAAATTCTCAAGTTGGCAACAATTGCCACATAAAATCTAGCTATATTACAGATTCAACTGTTTATGACCAGGTTACTATTGGTCCTTTTGCACAACTTAGACCCAAATCTATTGTTAGGTCTGGGGCCCATATTGGTAACTTTGTAGAGTTAAAGAAAACTGATTTTGGCCAAAATTCTAAGGCAGGCCACTTAGCTTATTTAGGTGACAGCCAAATCGGCCAAGGTGTAAATATTGGTTGTGGTGTTATTACAGTAAATTATGATGGCAACAAAAAACACCAAACCATAATTGAAGACAAGGCTTTTATAGGCTCAAATTCAAATTTAATTGCGCCTGTTAAAGTGAATAAAAATGCTTTTGTAGCTGCTGGTTCAACTATTACCAAGGATGTTGAAGAAGATGCCTTGGCCATAGAAAGAACTAGTCAGGTTAATATAAAAGATTGGGTAAAAAGAAAAAAAGTGAAGTAATTGGAGGAAAGTATGAAAAAGAATATGTATGGAGATTTAAGTGTAATTTCAGGAAACTCAAATATCCCACTTGCAAAAGAAATTTGTGAGCATTTAGGAGTTGAATTAAGTGACACTGCTGTAAATCATTTTAAAGACGGAGAAATCAACTTAAACATTGCTGACTCAGCAAGGGGTGCTGACGTTTTTATAATTCAGCCAACTTCAAAGCCAGTTAACGACAATTTAATGGAACTGTTAATTTTGATCGATGCTTTAAAAAGAGCATCTGCAGGCAGAATCAATGCTGTAATACCTTATTATGGCTATGCTAGACAAGATAGAAAGACTAAGGCTAGAGAACCTATTACATCTAAATTAGTAGCAGATCTTCTAGCTACAGCTGGTGCAGATAGGGTTATTACAATGGATTTACACGCTGGACAAATTCAAGGTTTCTTTGATATACCAGTTGACCATTTATCAGCTTTAGAACATCTTTCATCTTATTTTAAAGACAAGGTAGAAAGAGAAGGGGACTTTGTTGTTGTATCTCCAGACTTAGGTGGAGTAACTAGAACTAGAAAGTTTGCCAACTATTTACATCTTCCAATTGCTATTATAGAAAAAGTTAGACCAAGACCAAATGAAAATGAAGTAATGAACGTTATTGGTGACATTGAAGGCAAAAACGTCATTATGGTAGACGACATTATAGACACAGGTGGTACAATTTGTAAGGCAGCTGAAGCTCTTAAAGAAAGAGGAGCCAAGAAGATTTATGGAGCAGCTACTCATGGTGTATTAAGTGACAGGGCTGTTGATAGAATCCAAAATTCAGTACTAGAAGAATTTGTAATCACCAATACAATTGATCAACCTGAAGAAAATAAGAAATCTAAGATTAAAATAGTTTCTGTTGGTGGCCTAATTGCTCAAGCTATTGATAGAATCCACAACAACGAATCTATTTCAGTAATTTTTGGATAAAAATTGAAAGTAATAGCAGGTTTAGGAAATCCAGGCAAAGACTATGCAAGAACTAGACACAATGTTGGTTTTATGGTTATAGACAAGCTTATAGAAAAACTTTCAGCCTCTCCTTACAAAATTAAGTTTCAGGCCTTCATTTCTGAAACAACAATAGGAGGAGAAAAGGTCCTTTTAGTCAAGCCTCAAACCTATATGAACAATAGTGGCAATTCTTTAAGGGAAATTTTAGACTTTTATAAAATTCCCAGTGAAGATTTAATTGTTATCTATGATGATATAGACATTGGATTTTCTACAATAAGAATTAGAAAAAAAGGTTCAGCAGGAAGTCATAATGGGATGAAATCTATAATTTACCAAATCCAATCTGATACTTTTCCAAGGATTAGAATAGGAGTTGGCCAAAAACATCCTCAGCAAGATCTTGCTAATTTTGTACTGTCAAATTTTTCTAAGGAAGAATTTGAGGAAATTGACTTAGCTGTTGACCAGGCAGCCAAGGCAGCCATAGCTATAGTAGAAGATGGTCTTGATCAGGCTATGAACAAATATAACATAAAGAAATAAACTAAGGCCCAGTTACTGGGCCTTTATATATAGGATGACATGAAAAATTTTTTAGCAGACCCTTTATTAGCCTTAGATTCCTATAAGGACCTATTGGCAGATATAGAAAAAAAGAAAAAAGTAATTGCAACAAATGGATTATTAGAAGAGGCCTTAGGCCACTTTATATATTCCATTTCTTGTCATACAAAAAAAAGAAAGATTTTTGTAATATCCTACTCAGACCTTAGGGCCAGGAGAATTTATGAAGACTTAAAAAGCCTAGGCCTTGAAAGAGCCTATTATTTTCCAAAAAAGGAGGACTTTTTCTATAAGTCAATAGCCAGGTCCTCTGACAGGTCCAATGAACAAATACAGGCCATGTGGGCCCTTACAAACCAGGATGATTCAATAGTAGTAACAAGCTACCAAGGTATTTTGAATAAGTTAATGGCCAAAGAAAAGTTCTCTCAGCTATCTTTTTCCATAGACATGACAGATAGAATTAATGTTGGAGACTTAGGCAAGAAACTTTTAGACTCTGCTTATGAAAATGTCCCAGCAGTTGAAGGCAAGGGCCAGTTTTCTTTAAGGGGAGGAATTATTGATATTTTCCCTCCAACAGCTGAAAATCCATATAGAATAGAACTTTTCGATGACGAAGTAGATTCAATAAGGACCTTTGATGTACTAAGCCAAAGATCTATAGAAAACTTAGAAGAAATTTCTATACCAGTAGCCAGGGAGAATATACTTAGCAATGAAGATAGGCTTAAGGCAATAGAAGGTCTGAATAAAGACTTAAACAAGAGCAAAATAAAAGATGACCAAGTTCTACTAAGACTTAAAGACAAATTTTCTGAGCTAGTAGACAGATTAGAAAACAAACTTTTTATAAAAAACTTAGACCTAGTCTTGGCCTATATAGACCAAAATAAGCTAGCCTCTATTTTAGACTACACAGATGCAGACACACTTTTCTTTATAGATGAACCTAGAAGAATTGACGAGGCCAATCTAGAAGAAAGCAAGGATTTTGCCAATAGATTTTCTGACCTTTTAATGGCAGGAGAAGTTTTGCCAGGCCATGAAAACTCATTTTTTTCTTATGACCAAATTATAGAAAAAATAAAAGACAGGACCAAGCTTACATTTTCTAATATTTTAAGAGACAACAAGCACTTTAAGCCAGAAGCAATTTTTAACTTCCATATGAAGGCTGTAACCTCTTACAATGGCAGAATGGATATTTTCAAAGAAGAAATTGAAAGATATTTGTATAGGGGCTATAAAATCGCCATTTTAGCAGGAGACCAACAAAGACTAAAAAGACTAGATCTAAACTTAACAGGTCTTGGTATAAAAGCTAGCCTTGCAGAGACTTTGGACCAAAGCATTTCCTCTTCCCAAATCCTTTTATCAGACCTATCCCTAAGACATGGTTTTGAGTATTCAGACCTGAAATTTACCTTAATGAACCAAAGGGAAATTTATGGCTCTGGACTAAAAAAGAAAAAACCATCTAGAAAAAAGAAAAGAAAAGAAGATGCTATAACAGACTTTGCAGACATAGCTCTTGGAGACTATGTGGTCCACGAAAACAATGGAGTTGGTATTTATCAAGGTACTCACAAGCTGGAAGTCCAGGGAGTTACTAGAGACTATATACTAATCCAATACAGGGGAGCAGACAGACTTTATATTCCAACAGACCAACTAGGCATGATCCATAAGTATATAGGTACTGGAGACAAAAAGCCCAAGGTTAACAAACTAAATTCTGTAGAGTGGACCAAGACCAAGCTTAAGGCCAAAAAATCCATTGATGATATGGCAGATGAGCTTATAAAATTATATGCAGCAAGACAGGCCAAAGAAGGCTTTCAATTTTCTGAAGATAGCCTGTGGCAGGGAGAATTTGAAGACGCTTTTCCTTATGAAGAGACCCAAGGCCAACTAGAAGCCAGCAGGGAAATCAAAGACGATATGGAAAAGAAGGCTCCAATGGACAGGCTTCTTTGTGCAGATGTAGGCTACGGGAAAACTGAAGTTGCCTTAAGGGCAGCCTTTAAGGCAGTAATGGATGGCAAGCAGGTGGCTATTTTAGTTCCTACAACAATACTTGCCCAACAGCACTACAACACTATGGTAGAAAGATTTAGAGACTTTCCAGTTACCATAGGACTCTTGTCTAGATTTAGGACAAAGGGACAGATAAATGATGATATTAAGAAACTAAGAAATGGCTCCTTAGACATAGTAGTAGGTACTCACAGGCTCCTTTCTAAAGACGTAGTTTTCAAAGACTTAGGCCTTTTAATAATAGATGAGGAACAAAGATTTGGAGTAAGGCACAAGGAGACCTTAAAAATGCTTAAGGAAAATGTAGACACCCTAACCTTAACTGCAACTCCTATACCAAGAACTTTACAAATGTCTATGATTGGCATAAGGAATATGTCTTTAATAGACGAGCCTCCAGAAGAAAGGTTTCCTATCCAAACCTATTTGGCAGAATATAATCCTTCTATGATAAGAGAAGCCATACTAAGGGAAATTGACAGACAGGGCCAGGTTTATTTTCTCCACAATAGAGTTTCAGACATAGACAAGATAGCCTTAGAATTACAAGAACTTGTGCCAGAAGCTAGCTTCTTAGTTGCCCATGGCCAAATGACAGAAAGAGCCTTGGAAGATGCTATGATGAGCTTTTTAGAAAAAGAAGCAGATGTTTTAGTGTGTACAACAATTATTGAAACTGGCTTGGACATACCAAATGTAAATACAATAATAATAAACAACGCAGATAGATTTGGCCTATCTCAGCTTTATCAGCTAAGAGGTAGGGTTGGCAGGTCCAACAGGGTAGCCTATGCTTATTTAACCTATCCAAGGGACAAACAGCTAAGTGAAGTATCAGAAAAAAGACTAACAGCAATAAAGGAATACACAGAATTTGGCTCAGGTTATAAAATTGCCATGAGAGACTTGGAAATTCGTGGAGCAGGAAACATACTGTCAGCCCAACAGCATGGTCATATAGACAATATTGGCTATGATCTTTATCTTAGCCTTTTAGAAGATGCAATGAAAAAACTAAAGGGAGAAGAAGTCCAAGATATAAACGAAACTACCATAGATCTAAACATTGAAGCCCATATACCAGAATCCTATATAGAAGACCAAAAACAAAGGCTGGAATTTTATAAGAAGATTTCCCTAATAGAAAATGACGAAGACTATTCAGACCTAATAGCAGAAGCCATAGACAGATATGGTGACCTGCCAGAAGCCACATCCAACCTAATAGACATATCTCAAATAAAATTTATAGCCAACCAAAAAGGCATTGAGATGATAAGTGGTGACTCTAAAAAAATTAGGCTTAAGTTTAAAGCAGGCTTAGATTTGGATCTTAGATCTTTGAACAATTTAATAGCAATTTTTTCAAATAAGATTTCCTTTAATTGCAAAGGCCAAAGCTATATTGACTATAGGCCAGGCAAGTATCCTTTAGAGGAATTAAAAGATTTATTAGCAAATATTGTCTGATTATTATGTGAAAATTGCCAATAATTAGAAAAACATGTTATAATAATTAGTGTTTTAAAAAGGAGAGTTACATGAAAAGAATAAAAAGTTTATTATTAATTTTAGTTTTAGCTCTTGCCCTAACAGCATGTAGTGGAGGCAAGGGAGAAAAAGACGGAGTAGCAGCAATAGTAGATGGAGTAGAAATTCCACAAAAACATTTCGACCTATATTATGGTATAGAAAGACCTAGAATAGTTGCTCAACTTGGAGAAGAAGGTTTTAATCAACCAGTAGACAAACTTGAAAGATCTTATGGAGAACTACTAAGAGAAAATATTTTAAATTCTCTAATCTCTAACCAAGTAATCTTAAACCAAACTGAAGGTGAAGACCTAGGCGATATAGAAGCCATGGTAGATGAACAAATTAAGATGGAAAAAGAAATGCTTGGAGAAGAAGCTTTCCAAGAAAACTTAAAATTACTAGGCCTAACAGAAGAAGAATACAAAAACATCTTCAAAGAACATACTGCTATAAATGAATTTAGAAAAGTTAAAATGGAAGGCTATGAAATTAGCTTAGAAGAAAAAGAAAGCTACTTTGAAGAAAACAAAGAAAACTTTAACCAAAGATCAGCTAGACACATTTTAGTTGAAACAGAAGAAGAAGCTAAAAATGTTATAAAAAGACTAGAAGACGGTGAAGACTTTGGAGAACTAGCCAAGGAACTTTCTCAAGACCCAGGCTCAGCAGCCCAAGGTGGAGATCTTGGATATTTCTCACAAGGAACAATGGTTGCTGAATTTAATGACTTTGTATTTGCAGCTAATGTTGGAGATATTTCTGATCCTATAAAAACAGATTTTGGTTACCACATAATAGAAGTGACAGGTGAAAAAACAACTCTTGAAGACTTTTCAGAAGAAGTTGAACAAGCACTAAGAGGCCAAAAATTTGATGAAGAAATGGCAGAATTAGAGAAAAAGGCTAAAATCAAAAAAGTATATGACGTAGCCAACGAACCAGAATCAATAAAAGAAAAACTTGAAGCTGAAAAAGCTGCAGAAGAAAATGCAAGTGAAGAAAAAGGCACAGAAGAAAATGTAGAAGGCAGTACAGAAGAAAATACTGACCAAGAAACAGAAGCAGAAAAGAAAGATAACTAAAAAATTTAACCACTGGGAAAAATTCCTGGTGGTTTTTTTGTAGCCTGGAAAAGAAAAATTTTTAGGATAATCTAAGAGAATTTTTTGAAAAACAGGACAAAAGCCCTTAAAATCATTATAATTTGCCATTTTCCCTAGACAAACAGGATAAAATTATGTAAAATTAATTTGAGGTGGCAAATGGGACAGATACTTGTTATTGGCCTAGGCTCAACAGATCTTTCAGCAATTTCTGAAAAGATTTTAGCTGAACTTAGGACCAAGAAAAAAATTTTTCTTAGAACAAAAGCCCATGAGGCAGCAAAAGATTTACAGGCAGATTTTGATTTATTTTCCCTTGACTCTTTTTATGAAGAAGAAGAGGACCTTGAAAGGGTAGACGAAAAAATTGCATCCTTTCTTGAAAAAGAAGCTGAAAAAGAAGATCTTATTTATTTAGTTCCAGGCTCTCCCTTTGTTTTAGAAAGGGCAGTAAGTCTTATGATAGAAAAAGGCCTGGATCTTGATTTCATAAACAACCAGTCAGCTGCAGATGTGGTTTTTGCTAGCCTAAAACATATAACAAGTGGCTATAGAACTTTGGCAGCCAAGGATGTAAGTATTCATAACATTGACTATAGTTTAGATTTATTAATCCAAGAAATTGACCATGAATATATTTTAGACGAATTAATTTTAAAATTATTAGACTCTTATCCTTCTTCTGCAAAGTTTTCTCTAATAAAAAATGGAGGACTTGATAGCCAGGAAATTTATACAGACAGGCTAGAAAATTATCAACGAAAAATTATTCCTAACCACCAGACCTCGCTTTTAGTCTATAAAGCAGACCAAGAAAGATATACTTTTTCTGATCTTTTACAGACTACAGATATTTTGCGAGGACCAGAGGGTTGTCCTTGGGACATGGAAAAGACCCATGAAGATTTAAGACAAGACCTTTTAGAAGAAGCTTACGAGGCAGTTTATGCCATTAATAACAATGATTTAGACAATCTTTGTGAGGAGCTAGGAGACCTTTTGTTCCAGGTAAGTTTACATGCCCAAATTGCTTATGAAAATGGAGACTTTTCTATTAATGATGTAATAAATTCCATTAATAGCAAATTAATTTACAGACATCCTCATGTATTTGGTGATTTTAAGCTTGACAAATCGTCCAAAGTATTGCAAAATTGGGATAGTATTAAATATTCTTCAAGAGATATTAATAAATTTTGGCAAAGATTAGACTCCTCTAAAGGCAATCCATCAACTTTGTGGGCCTATGATATTATAGACAAGGTTACTAGAATTGGTTTTGATTGGTCTAATAAAGAAGAAATTTTAGAAAAAGTTAAAGAAGAATACAGGGAAGTTGTAGGAGCCTTAAATTCACCTACAGACCTAGAAGAAGAACTTGGTGATTTATTATTTACTGTAGTTAATCTATGTCATTATTTAGGTTATGAAGCTGAACTTTTATTGACTTCAGCCTGCCACAAGTTTATTGCTAGGTTTAAATTTATGGAAGACCTTGCTGAAGACCAAGGCTTGGATATAAAAGAAATAGGAAAAGACAAGCTGGAAGAGTTTTGGCAAGTTTCCAAAAACAAGTTGGAAGTTATATAATTTATATATAAACTTATTATTTTAGGAGGTTATTATGAACAAACAAGAATTGGTAGCTCAAATCGCTGAAAAAAGTCAAATGACAAAAAAAGACTCTGAAATGGCTCTTAACGCCTTCATTGAAACTGTACAAGAAGCACTAGCTGACGGTGATAAGGTTCAATTAGTAGGATTCGGAACTTTTGAAGTTAGACACAGAAAAGCTAGAGAAGGTAGAAATCCAAGAAACCCAGAAGAAAAGATTTCTATTCCAGCATCAAAGGCACCTGTTTTTAGAGCTGGAAAAGGCTTTAAAGAGTTAGTTAACAAATAAGAAAGATCTTTAAGGTACATCTTTTTAGGTGTACCTTAATTAAAATTTTAGGACAATGAGATTAGACAAATTTTTAAAAATTTCTAGACTAATTAAGAGAAGAACTCTTGCAAAGGAAGCTTGTGATGCAGGTAAGATTATTGTTAACGGAAAGCCAGCAAAGGCCTCTGATAGGGTCCAAGAAGGGGACCAAATAACTATTAATTTTGCCAATAGAGAAATTAAGGTCAAAGTTATAAACTCTGGTCTGGACCTAGTTAATCCAAAGCCAGAAGACCTTTATGAAAGACTGAACTGATCTAGGAGCATAAGCTTATGAAAAATAGTAAAAGTGGATTAAAAATTATATTTCCTCTAATAGCCTTAAGCCTAGGTCTACTTTCCTTTAAACTTTATAGCCAAAGCAAGGAAATTGCAGCCCTAGAACAAACGATTTTAGAAAAAAATCAAACATTCACAGATCTATCTCAAGCTATTTCAGAACTTGAAAACGAAATAGCAAACAGTGATTCTTTAAGCTTTGTTGAAAAAATAGCTAGAGATGAGTACAAAATGGTTAAGCCAAAGGAAATCATATTTATAGACAAGGATAAAGATACTTATACAAGTCCTTGAAACAATGATTAGGAGGATTTATGGCTATTAGTATTGGACAGATACTGCCAGGTAAGGTTGTAAAAATTACAAATTTTGGGGCTTTTGTAAGACTAGAAGAAGGTACAGAGGGCTTAGTACATATTTCAGAATTGTCAAACAGCTTTGTAAAAAAAGTAGAAGACGTTCTTAGTCTTGACCAGGAAGTCCAAGTAAAAGTTATTTCAGAAGAAAATAGCAAGTATGCCTTTTCTATAAAACAGGCCCTTGCCAAAGAAGAAGCTAAGGAAGAAAAATTTTCTGACCCCTTTGGGGAAAATAAAAATCTTGATCCTAGCTTTGAAGAAAAACTATCACTTTTCATGAAACAAAGTAATGAAAAACTTCAGCAAGCCAGGGCTAGAGAAAATAAGAGAAATAACAAGAGAAAAAAACAATAAGAAGGCTAGAAATGTGATAGATTTTTCTATCACTTTTTATATTAATATGAGACAAATTTTTTTAGATACTATAAAAGACCACAAGTTAATAGAAAAAAACGATACTATTATAGTTGGATTTTCTGGAGGCATGGATTCTTCCTGTCTCTTAGATCTTTTAGTGTCTATAAAAGAAAGCTACAAGCTTAGACTAATTGGAGCCCATCTTAACCACCTTGTAAGACCAGAAGCTGAAACAGATGAAGACTTTTGTAGAAAAAGGTGCCAGGACTTAAGTATAGAATTTTTTTCCAAGTCAGCTTCTATGGAAGATTATGCTAAAGAGAAAAAGATTTCAGCTGAAGAAGCAGGGCGACTACTGAGAAAGGAATTTTTTTCTAGTCTTATGGAAAAAACTGGGGCCAATAAAATAGCCCTAGCCCACAATTTCAATGACCAAGTAGAGACCCTACTAATGAGAATTTTTAGAGGTACAGGCCTAGATGGACTAAGGGGCATGGAATACAAAGAAGGAAATATTATTAGGCCTATTTTAAACATAAAAAGACCTGCTATTGAAGCTTATATAAAAGCCAAGGATATTCCCTATGTAGAAGACAAGACTAATTTTGAAAATATTTATCATAGAAACAAAATTAGAAATATGATTATCCCTTATATTGAAACTAGCCTAGGAAATTCTATAGAAGACCAAGTTTTTAATCTATCAAGTCTGGCCAAAGTGGAAACGGCTTATTTAGAAAAGATTACTAACCAAAACTTTGAAAGACTTTGTTCAGAAACAATATCTGGCAATATTCAAGTAGATGTTGAAGGCTACTTAAATTTAGACAAAGGGCCTAGGTATAGGTTACTGAGAAAAATATTTCAAGAAAAAATTGGCTTTGTAGCAGATATTTCCTACAAAAATATTTTGATTATAGACCAACTTTTTTCCAAGGAAAGTGGAAAATATATAGACAACATTGGAAATCTTAGGATTAGAAAATCCTATGACCATCTTATTTTTGAAAAAACTGAAGAAAATACTGATTTAGCTCTTTATATTGAGCTAAAAGAGGGTATTAATTTTATTAACGACAAATTACAAATTAAAATAGAATATAGCAATAAAAGCACCAGGGGCAAAGATTTTTTTACTTTGCCTGTAGAAGCCATTAAGGGTCCACTTCTTATTAGGACTAGAAGAAATGGTGACAAAATAAAGGCCTTAGGCTTAAATGGGACTAAGAAATTAAAAGATGTTTTTATTGATAAAAAAATAGATAGAGCAGACAGAGACTCTTATTTAGTCTTAGCTGACCAAGAAAAGATTTTTGCAGTAATAGATTTAGTAAAGAGTCAATATATTAAAGAAATTTCAAAGTCAAATAAATATATATTAGTTAGCTTATTGAAAGAGGAGGAAAATCATGCATAAGGATATAGAGAAAATACTTTTTGATAGAGAAACTATAGCAAAAAGAGTAAAAGAACTAGGTGAACAAGTCACTAAGGATTATAAGGACAAGGATCTTGTGTGTATTTGTTTATTAAAGGGTGGAGTTTTATTTTTAACTGACCTTATAAAAGAAATTGACCTAGATTTGGAAATAGATTTTATGGATGTTTCTTCTTATGGTGGTGCTTCAACTGTATCATCAGGTGAGGTTAGAATTCTAAAAGACCTTGATGCATCTGTAAAGGACAGAGATTTATTAATTGTAGAAGATATAATTGATACTGGTATAACCCTATCTAGGGTAGTGGAGCTTTTAAAGTCCAGAGGAGCAAGATCAATAGAAATTATATCCTTTTTAAATAAGCCTGACCGCAGAAAAATTGATATGGATGTTAAGTATGTAGGCTATGAAATTCCAGATTATTTTGTAGTTGGTTATGGTTTAGATTTTAATGAAAAATACAGAAACCTTCCTTATGTTGGTTATTTGAAGGAAGAGCTTTATAGGTAGCTAAGAGGAGGCAAAATTTGAAAAATAGAAGATTTGGATTAGGTTTTTATTTACTTATTCTAGTTCTAATTTATTATGGATTTACATCCTTGAACAACAGCGCCTTAGACAAGGTAGATACTGTTGACCATACAGAGTTTATACAATTAATTGAACAAGACCAAGTAAAGGAAATAAATCAACAGGGCTCTGTTATTTATTTTTTAAAGGCAGATGGTCAGTCTTATAAGACTGTTGTAGATCCTGATATTATGTCTAGTTTTTATGACAAGTACTTTGATAAGTTTGAAAATGGTGATATTAAAATTTCCTTTAAAGAAGTAAAGGACAACACCTGGCAAAGGGACATTTTCACCACAGTTCTTATGATTGGTGGCTTTGGACTTATTTGGTTTTTCTTTATGCAGTCTATGCAAGGTGGCAACAACAAGACTATGAATTTTGGAAAATCAAATGCAAAAATCTATTCTGACGAAAAGGCCAAAAACATTACCTTTGATGATGTAGCTGGTCTTAATGAAGAAAAAGAAGAGCTAGAGGAGATTGTAGATTTTCTAAAAAATCCTAGGAAGTTTACTGAAGTTGGAGCTAGAATTCCAACTGGTGTATTAATGGTTGGTCCTCCAGGTACTGGTAAGACTTATTTGTCTAGGGCAGTTGCTGGAGAAGCTAAGGTGCCATTTTTTACAATTTCTGGTTCAGACTTTGTAGAAATGTTTGTTGGTGTTGGAGCTTCTCGTGTTAGAGATCTTTTTGAAAATGCTAAAAAACACGCTCCAGCTATTATTTTTATAGACGAAATCGATGCTGTAGGTAGAAGAAGAGGAGCTGGCCTTGGCGGTGGCCATGACGAAAGAGAACAAACTCTTAACCAACTTTTAGTTGAAATGGACGGCTTTTCTAAAAACGAAGGCATAATTATAATGGCAGCTACTAACAGGGCAGATATTTTAGACCCAGCTCTTTTACGACCAGGTCGTTTTGATAGAACTGTTTATGTTGGAGTACCTGATGTTAGAGGTAGAGAAGCTATTTTGAAAGTTCACACTAAAAATAAGCCTTTGGCTGAAGATGTGGATTTAAACAAAATTGCCAAGAGAACACCTGGCTTTACTCCAGCTGATTTGGAAAATATGATAAATGAAGCAGCCCTTTTAACTGCTAGAAACAATAGAAAGTTTATAACTGATGCAGATATTCACGAAGCTTCAATAAAGGTTCAAGCAGGACCTGCAAAAAAATCCAGACTTGTATCAGAAAGAGACAAGAGAATCACTGCAGTTCATGAAGCTGGCCATGCTTTAGTTTCCAGGTTACTTCCTAACTATGACCCAGTAGATTTAATAACTATTATACCAAGAGGCAGGGCAGGTGGCTTTACAGCTTATATTCCAAAGGACGATGACCAATTTATTACTAAAAGTTATTTAGAAAATGAATTAGTAACTTTGTTGGGAGGTAGGGTAGCTGAAGCCTTGGTTCTAAAGGAAATTTCTACAGGAGCCTCAAATGATATAGAAAGGGCAACTAATATTGCCAAATCTATGGTCCAAACCTTTGGTATGAGTGAATCTTTAGGTGCTGTAAAATATGGCAATGACGAAGACAATGTCTTTGTAGGAAGAGACATGGGCAAACCTAGGGACCATTCAGAAAAAATCCAAGCCCAAATCGATAGTGAAGTTCACAAACTTATTGACCAAGCTTATAAAAAATGTGAAGAAATAATTTCATCTAATATAGACAAGCTAAAAGAAATAGCTGATGTACTAATGGAAAGAGAAACTATTACAGGTAAGGAATTTGAAAGCATATTTTCTGGCCAATACAAGGACACAGAAGAACTTACAAAGGACTTAGCAGATACTCAAGCAGATGAAAGCACAGACTTAAATTAAAATATTTGAAAAACATAGAGTTGCCATTTTTGGTGACTCTAAACTTATGAAAGGGGACAAATGGGAAAAATTAATATAAAAAACAAAGTTATCCTAGCCCCTATGGCAGGCTTTACAGATGGAGCCTTTAGGACTATAGCCTTTTCCAATGGAGCAGATATAGCCATATCAGAAATGGTTTCAGCCCAGGCTATGAAATACAAAGACAGAAAGACTTTGGACCTACTAAAAATTTATGAAAATGAAAAAGAAGTAGGCATCCAACTTTTTGGCTCTGATCCTGAAATTTTAGCAGCAGCCTGTAAAGACTTAGAAGAAAATCCTTCAATTAATTTAATTGATCTAAATTTAGGCTGTCCAGCTCCAAAAATCTTTAAAAATGGCCAAGGCTCTGCACTTTTAGCTGATCCTAAAAAAATCTATGAACTTTTATCAGCAATGAGAAAATCTACAACAAAAACCCTTAGTGGAAAAATTCGTCTAGGAATTTCTGACAAGGATAACTATTTACAAATAGCTAGAGCTGTAGAAGAAGCAGGAGCTGATTTTATAACAGTCCATGGAAGGACTAGGGACCAGTACTATTCAGGTCAGGCAGATTGGCAGGCTATTGGTCACATAAAAGAGACCTTGTCCATTCCAGTAATTGGAAATGGAGATATCTCCTTTGAAACAGATATAAAAGCCTTACTTGCAACTTATAAGGTAGACGGACTTATGATTGGTAGGGGAGCAGTTGGCAGTCCTTGGATTTTTGAAAAGGCTAAGGCAGATCTTGAGAACCGTCCTTATAACTATCCAAGCCTAGACCAAAGATTTGCCATAATCTTAGACCATATAAATTTAGCCTGTCAGCTTAAAGAAGAAAAGATAGCTATTCCAGAAATGAGAAAGCACCTACATTCTTATTTAAAAGGTCTTTGTGGAGCTGCAAAAATAAAAAACCAAATAAACACAGTAAAAACTAAGGATCAAATTATAGAAGTTTTGTTGGCTTATAAGGATCAGCTGTTGACATTAAGCCAATAATAATCTAAAATAACTTGAATGATAAGGTAAAATATATATAAATAAATTTAATTATAGAGAGAAAGAGGTAGTTGTTATGGTAGATAAAGAATTTTTCTTTACTGAAGATGGTCTAAAGAAAACAGAAGCAGAGTTAGACCACTTAAAGTCAGTAGTTAGAAGAGAAGTAGCAGATAAGATTAAGGTAGCCTTAGGTTATGGAGACTTATCTGAAAATGCTGAATATGATCATGCAAAAAACGAACAAGCCAAGGTTGAAGAAAAAATAGCCAAGCTTGAAAACATGCTGAGAAATGCTGTTTTAATAGATGAAGACAAAGTTGACAAGACAACAGTAAATATTGGTTGTGTAGTTACAGTTAAAGAAGTTGGCACTAATGACAAAGAAGAATACACTATAGTTGGTTCAGCAGAAACAGACCCACTTGAAGGAAAAATTTCCAACGAATCACCTATGGGCTCAGCTCTTTTAGGAAAAAAAGTAGGAGAAATTGCAGAAGTAGAAGTACCAGATGGAACAGTAAACTTTGAAATAGTATCAATAACTATTTAGTTACAAGTGGACTATTAGTAGACAAAGGGAGGAATTATGGTTAACCAAGATCAAAATCTCAATGAGATCCTGTTATTGAGAAGACAAAAACTAAAGGAACTTGTAGACAATGGCCAAAGCCCATTTCTACACGAAAGCTATGACATTAGTCATAAAAGTAAGGAAATTGTAGAAAATTTTGAAGATTTAGAAGAAAAAGAAGTTTCAGTTGCAGGTAGACTTATGTCTAAAAGAGGCCACGGCAAACTTCTGTTTATAGACCTACAAGACTCTAAAGGCTCTATACAAATTTTAGCAAAAAAAGACTTGCTAGAAGGAGTTTGGGACCATGTTAAAAAACTTGACCTTGGAGATATTATAGGCGTTAAAGGTGAAGTTATAAGAACTAAGGCTGGTGAAATCACTGTAAGAGCAACAGACCTAGTCTTATTATCAAAATCTCTACAAATCTTACCAGAAAAGTTCCATGGTCTTACAGATGTTGACCTAAGATACCGCCAAAGATATGTGGACTTAATTGTAAATCCAGAAGTAAAAGATGTATTTATTACTAGGACTAAAATAATTAAGGCCATAAGAGAATACTTGGACAATGAAGATTTCTTGGAAGTAGAAACTCCAATTTTGTCTACAGTGGCAGGTGGAGCCAATGCTAGACCATTTTTAACCTACCACAATACTTTAAATTTAGAAATGCAAATGAGAATTGCCAACGAACTTTATCTAAAAAGACTAATAGTTGGTGGTTTTGACAAGGTTTATGAAATGGGCAAGATGTTTAGAAACGAAGGAATGGACACTAGACATAACCCTGAATTTACCAATATAGAATTGTACCAAGCCTATGCTGACTACAACGACATGATGGACCTAACAGAAAATCTTTTTGTCTATGTAGCAAAAAAAGTTCTAGGAACCTTAGAAATAGACTATCAAGGGAAAAAAATTGACCTAAGTCCACCTTGGAGAAGAGTATCAATGCAAGACCTTATAAAAGAAGAAACTGGCATTGACTTTAATGAAATTGAAACAGACCAAGAAGCCTTAAAAATTGCAGAAGAAAAAGGTTTAAGAGTTGAACCATTCTGGACTAGGGGCCATGTTATATCAGAAATGTTTGAAGAATTTTGTGAAGAAAAACTTGATCAACCAACCTTTGTAACAGGTCATCCAGTGGAAATTTCACCACTGGCTAAGAGAAATCCAGATGATCCAAGAATAACCAATAGATTTGAGTTGTTTATGAATAGCTGGGAGCTTGCTAACGCCTTCTCAGAACTTAATGACCCAATAGACCAAAGGGAAAGATTCGAAGCCCAATTGGCAGACAAGGCATCTGGAGACGAAGAAGCCCATCCAATGGACACAGACTTTATAAATGCCATTGAAGTAGGCCTACCTCCAACAGGCGGTCTTGGAATTGGTGTAGACAGAATGATTATGATTTACACTAACCAACCTTCAATTAGGGACATCCTTTTATTCCCAACAATGAAACCACTAGGATCAGAAAATGATCTTCCAAAACAAAAGGAACTTTCTTTTGTAGAAGAAGAAAAAATTGACTTTAGTGGAGTAACAGTAGAGCCATTGTTCGAAGACTTTGTAGACTTTGAAACTTTTTCCAAGGCTGACTTTAGGGCAGTAAAAGTAAAAGATTGCCAAGAAGTTCCAAAGAGCAAAAAACTTTTACAATTCACCTTAGATGACGGCTCTGGCCAAGATAGGACAATTTTATCAGGAATAAAAGCTTACTATTCAGCTGAAGAATTAATTGGAAAGACTCTAATAGCCATAGTAAACCTTCCACCAAGGAAGATGATGGGCATAGACTCTTGTGGTATGCTCCTATCTGCAATTAATGAAAGAGATGGAGAAGAAGAATTAAATCTGCTAATGGTTTCAAATAGAATACCAGCAGGAGCAAAAATATATTAAAAAAGATAAACTGAGATTAAAAGAAATTTTAGTCTCAGTTTTTTTAGGTTCTGTTTCAAATGCTCTTAGCATATAATTAAAATTTGAATTATTATTTTTTTAACTGTATACTTAAAAATATTAATAGAAGTAAAATAGGAAGGTGGCCTATGATTGAGAGAATAAAATTAGCCTATGATAACAACAGAAACATTATTAGAATAGTAAGGTATATTCTTTTGTCCCTTGTATTTTTATTTGTGGCTTGGTTTTTTGATTATAAAAATCCAGCCCTAAAGGCAAATTTTCCAGAAATTATGCTTTTATCAGCAGAAGTTACATCTGCCTTTTTGTCTAATTTAACTGGAACATTTTTAACAGTTTCTACTTTCACTTTTACAACAATCTTAACAGTTCTAAACAAGTATGCCGATTCCTTTACCCCAAGGATAGTCCAAGACTTTATAGACAAGCCCAATGTCTTGAGCCTTTTTGGAGTATTTATTGGCGGCTTTTTCTATGCAGTTTTGTCCTTATTTTTTATCCAAAACATAGACACTAATCTTCCTTTAATATCAGGAACCTTAGGTATTATTTATGCCTTGGCAGCTATGATTTCCTTTATCCTGTTTGTAAAAAGAGTCCTAAAAGATATTAAGGCAGAAAGTGTAATAGAAAACATATACAACAAGGCCAACGATCTTATAGAAAATGAATCTAAGAAGAGAAAGCTAGCTGAAAGATTTGACAGCAAAGTTTGGGTAGAATCTTATAAAATTTATGCCAACCAATCAGGCTATCTTTATGACATAAATGCAGAAAAATTATTAAACCTTTCAAAAGACCATAAGTACGAAATAGTTATAAACAAAAGAATAGGGGACTATGTTTTAAAAGGCATGTATATAGCTGATTTAAAACTAGAAAAATCCCTGGACCTAGCCCAAGAAGAAAAAGAAAAATTCTTTGAAAACCTATCTTCTAACTTAATTATAAATGTTAGCAAAAACGACAGCAGAGACTACCACCATGAGCTTACAAATTTAGTAGAAATATCCTTAAAGGCTTTAAGCCCAGGTATTAATGACCCTAATACTGCCAGCCAGGCAATTATAAAAATAGGAATTCTTTTAGGCAAGCTTTTTTCTTCAGAAAACTTCTACCAAGTCTTGGCAGAAGACGACAATAGCAAAATAATCTATAACAGCTATTCTGCCAAGGAAGAACTACAATTATCCTATAACCAAATATTATTTTATGGAAAGGAAGACCCAGAGCTTGCAAAGACAATACTGAAAAGTCTATACATGGTCTACTTAGTTGCTGACAAATCTATCCATGAAGAAATTGAAAAATTCTTTGCTTATTCCTATGAACTTTGCAAAAGTGCCATGGACAATCCTGTCTTTGTAGACCAGCTAGAAGAACTTTATTCAGTCTTTCAAAAAAACAAAAATGACTCTATGGACCAGGACCTGGCAGAGGAAAAAGCCTAGAAAGAAAAAACAAATAATTAACAAACAGTTTTTAAAAATTTATATTATTTTTTCATACAAAGAAAATTATATCTAGCTAGACAAGAATACAAGAGAAAAATCAATACTGTAAAGGTGAACAATAGGTCATGAAACAAGCGTGAAAGTCTTGACATATATAGGACTTTTTGTTAAAATGTAAGATGAAAAAATATGGAGGTAAAGTATTAAATGAAAAATTTATCAAAAATGTTAACTCTAGTTTTAGCTCTAGTACTTATGCTAACTGTTTTCACAGCATGTGGCAACAAAGACCAAGCTAAACCAGAAGAAACAACACCAGTAGAAAATGCTACTGAAGAAAAACCAGAAGAACCAGCTGAAGAAGCTCCAACAGAAGTTGTAGAAGTTGGCCCAATTGCAAAAATTGGTTTAGGTAATATTACTTCTACTACATCTTCAAAGGATGCTGGAGACAAAGCAGCAAAAGGACAAGCTGACGTAACAGTAGCAGCTGTAGCCTTTGATGCAGATGGAAAAATCGTAGATGTTAAAATTGACGTTGCCCAAACTTCTGCAGCTTTTTCAGAAGATAATATGAAAGCTCTAGTTGACGATTCTGTTGACTATAGAACAAAGATGGAAAAAGGTCCAGACTATGGAATGCTTAAAGCTTCTCCAATTGGAAAAGAATTTAATGAACAAATTGTAGGCCTTCAAGACTACCTAATTGGCAAAACTGCTGATGAAGTAGTAGGAATTGCTACAAAACAAAAGGATGAACACCATACAGCAGTACCAGATGTAGCAGAACTTGAAACATCTTGTACAATCGATATTGGTGCTTTCCAACACGTTGTTAAAGAAGCTTGGGACAATGCTGTTGATGCTAATGGCGCAACAAAATTAGGCCTAGGTGTATATACTGACGGAAAAGGCACTGACGGAAAAGACGACAAAGGTGCTAAAATCCAATTTAACACTTACATGTGTGCTTTAGGTCTAGATGACCAAGGCAAAATAGTTGCTAACTATATTGACACAGTTCAACCAAAGATTGAAGTTGCCCTTGATGGAACAATTGTAGAAAAAATCGAAGACGTTCAATCTAAGAAAGAACTAGAAGACGGTTACGGAATGAGAAAAGCATCTGAAATCGGCAAAGAATGGTTTGAACAAATGAACGACTTCCAAGAATTTACTATAGGCAAAACTGTAGAAGAAGTTCAAGGAATTCCAGTTAAAGAAAGAGACGCAGCTCACAAGAGTGTTCCAGATCTACCAGAATTAGAAACAACTGTTACAATTTCTGTAGAAGGTTACCAAAAGGTAATGGGACTTGCAGGAGCTAATGCTAACAAATAAGCTTAAAACAAAACAGTCTTGTAGAATAGTCTATAGGACTGTTTTTTTGTGAAAATTTTATTATCCAAGGGAAAGTAGGGTATAAAATACTTATAAGGCCAGTTATATAAAATCAATAGATAAATTAAACATAAGTTATGAAAGGAGAGGTTTACCTATGAATTTTGAAAAAATTGTAATTTGTCTATTACCTATAGCAGGGTTGTTTTTGTCTTTTTTTTATAAGTATAAGGCAAAGGGGAATATCAGTAAGTATAGTGGCTTTAGAACAGCATTAAGCATGAAATCAAAAGCAAACTGGGAGCATGCCCATAAGTACGCAGCTAGACTTTTCCGAATATATGCTATATTTTTTATATTGCTAAACATAATAATAATATTTACTAATAGTCTAAATACTACAATTATGACGATTGTAGTTGGACTACAAATGCTATTTTACTTCCTCATTGGATATAAAGTTAATAAGGATTTGGCAAAAAAAGAAAGTAGCTAGGCGCTATTAAAATTTAAAGGAGCTTTATGGATGGACAATAATGAAATTTATTTGAAAAGTAAAAGTATAGGCCAGGGGAACTTATTTTTTATGTTTTTAAGTTACTTGCTTCCCTTGTTAGTAGTTTTAGGAAGCGTTGTTTTAGTTAGTGTAATTCTGCCAACTACTCTTTATTTAGAATCGGTAGAATCCTATTTAGCTCTGCCAAGAGAAATATTTGCAGACACTACTTATTTAGAAATTGTCTTTGGCAAGCCAGTGTCCTATGGCTTAATTAAGATGATTATTATGGACCTTTTAAGCATAATAAGTTTTATGGCCTTAGTAATGGCTGTCTTAGACTTTGTCGAAGAATATGAAGAAGGATCAGATGAAGTATTTTCTATAAAATTATTTTTTATTAATTTAAAAACCTACATAAAGGACTTATTCTTAATAGCCTTGATATTTTCTATACTTTCTATCTTCACAAGGCTAATACCATATGTTGGATATTTTATGAGAATATTTCTTAAGATTATTTTATTCTTTGTAAGCTTTATAATTAAAGAGGATAAAATTTCTAATCCTTTTACTTTAATCAAAGAAGCCCACAATAGAACTAAGGGCTACAAGTTTAATCTTTTTAAGCTAACATTAAAATTTGCAACACCAGTGTTTATTGCAATGGTTATTAGCTTAGTCTTATATTTCCTAAATGTTCCAGGGGAAATTGTATATTTTGTAATTGGAGTATTTGTTTTTAGGGCGTTTTTGTATATTAACATAGCCTTTGGCCTGGCTTATCAGGACTTAGTTGCCTTTGAAAATTTTAAGGAAAATGCCTTTAGAAGTTAAAAAAAAGAAAAATAAAAAAGGAGAGAACATGGAGTATTCAAAAAACATTTCAAAAACTATGCAGATATTTATTGCTAATCTAGGAACTATTTTAATAGTTTACTTAATATTAAGTGCTGTAGAATTAATAGCAGCATTTTCCCTTGATTTATCTTCATCATTGACAGCCACTGATCCTATCAATATTTTAGATAAGACAGATTCAATTGGCACAGGGACTAAATTTTTTACATCCTTAATCCAAGGTGTACTTGTTCAATTTATTTTAGGTACTAACCAAATCGCTATCTTAAAGTTATTAAGGGGCAAGGAATATAGCATAGATTCTATAATAGAAATAGCCAAAGAAAATTATAGGGACCTAGGCCTGGTAAGTTTATTAATAACCATAATTACTAGCCTTATAGCTCTTATTCCACTTCTAGGTGGATTCCTAACCTTAGTTGCCAAGTTAGCCTTTAGTTTTGCTTTTTTTCTTATATATGATTATAAGGCAGATAATCCACAAAACTATTTAAAAGCCTCAGCTAATCTTACTAATGGCCACAAAGTAAAACTATTTGTTTTAGAAATTATATATTCTGCTTTGCCTATAATAATAGGTGTTGTTTCTTTAATTGCAGCCCTTATAGCACAAAACTTAGCCCTAGGTGCAGGTATGATTTTAGTATTTATTTTACTACTAAGCTTAACATCAATTTTACTATCTATTAGCCATAGTGTTTATTATGACGAACTAATGGAAGAAGAACCACTTACTGAATAAAAGCACAGGTCCCTGAGCTCTTATAGCCTAGGGACCTATTTTTTTTTATTCTTTCTCAATTCCTTAAAAAAATCTGTAAGTATTTGGGAACAT
>JAUNLQ010000005.1:12603-87038 GCA_030532225.1 Bacillota bacterium | reverse complement strand
AAATATCTGTAAGAGGATATTTTTCTATCCCCCCACAGATATTATAGAACCTTTTAAATCTATGTAAAATTAAAAGACTTGACTTGACAATTAAGCCGAAAAGATAGAGAATAGGAGGGTAACTATTTTGATTAATTTCAAAATAGATAAGAAAATATTGATAAATATACAAGATATTCTTCTTAGAATAAAAGTAAATGAAAAAGGAGCAGAAATTTTATGACTATAAAATTCGAGAATATTTATAAGTCCTATGATGATGTAGAAATCCTTCATGGCCTTTCCTTTCTAGTAGAAGCTGGCAAGCCAATGGCCTTTTTAGGCAGAAATGGCGCAGGGAAGACTACTACCATTAGAGGCTTTATGGATGTCTTTAAATTCGATTCTGGACAAATTCTCATAGATGGAAGACCCTTTAGTGTAAAGGATTACAAAATAGGATACCTGCCAGAAGAAAGAGGACTCTACCAAAAACATAAGATTTTAGACCAGCTAATTTATTTTTCTAAGCTTAGAGGCATTAAGGAAAATCCAGCTAAAAAAAATATTTTACAGCTACTAGAAATAGTTGGTCTTGAAAAATACGCCAACAAAAAACTAGAAACCCTATCCAAGGGTAACCAACAAAAGGTACAAATCGTCCAAGCTTTAATGAACGACCCTGACATTATAATTTTAGACGAGCCATTTTCAGGCCTAGATCCAGTAAATTCAAAGATATTAAAAGACCTAGTAAATGACTATTCAAGGTCTAATAAGTACCTAATATTTTCCTCCCACCAAATGGGTTATGTAGAAGAAATGTGTGATGATCTAACTTTAATCAAAGACGGGTCCATAGTCTTATCTGACTCTATAAAAAACATAAAAAAGGAAATGGGCAAGGGCAGAATTTTCTTAGAGGCTGACAACATGTCTGCTGACAATCTAGAAAGCTATTTAAGATCCCAAATGCCAGATTTCCAATATTCCAGAAACAAAGACCAGCTAATTATTGACTTAAAAGGCTACTCTAAAGAAAAATTCTTACAAGGCCTTTTAGATATCCAAGTTGGCCTTGCAAGTTTTGGAGATTACCAACCTTCTCTTTATGATATCTTTATTAGCACAGTAGGAGGTGACCAAGATGAATAAAGTTTTTACAGTATTTTTATATGAACTAAAGGCCAGTCTTAGGAACAAGTCCTTTATAATTACAACTCTTTTTATAATTGGAAGTTTTATTATTGGCTCACTGCTTTTAAGATATTTTTCTAGCCAAGGCTCTAATCCATTTGTAGATGAAGGAGAGGGAACAGCTAAGGAAGTTGGCCTTATAATAGAGGAGTCCAGTCTTGAAAAAGAAGACCTGGAAAAAATCTTCCCAGTCTATAATTTTGTAGACCTTAAAAGTGAAAAGGACCTAGAAGAAAAACTTAAAGACCAAAGCCTAGACTTTGCCTTGTTAATAAAAAATGATGTAAACTTAGAACTGGTTTATAACATTGCTCCTGCAATTCCAAATGATTTGTATCTGATTGAAGACGAGATTAAATCTTATTTTGTTGACAAGGATTTGGCTTCCTATGACCTAAGTCTAGAAAAAATCCAGGCTATGAAAGATGACCTATCTATTTCAATAGACTCAAGATCTTTAAAGGGCAACAATTTAGCTACAGTTCCAATTACTATTTTAATTTCTGTTTTGCTTTATATGCTAATAATTGTAAATGGCCAAATGGCAGCTATGAATGTGGCTAGGGAGAAAAATGACAGGACTATGGAGCTTTTAATTACATCAACAAAGCCTTCCCACTTGATTAATGGCAAGGTCTTTGCATCCTTTGTCCAATCTATACTAATCCTACTTTCAGTGGCCCTAGGAGCCTTTTTAGGCTTTCTAATTAACAAAGATTTTATAGTGAACATTCTTACTAATATGTCCTTTAACTTGGACCCTATGATCCTAATAATATCTTTGATTTACTTTATTATGGGCTATATAATGTATTTGTATATTTATGCAGCCTTAGGAGCAACTGTTTCAACTACAGAAGAAATTAGTACAGCTGTGGCTCCAATATCCATTGTGGTAGTTGCAGTTTACTTTGCAACAGTTTTTGCCCTTTCAAACCCAGACCCTAACAACGGTCTTTTAAGAATCCTAAGCTTTATTCCTTTTTCATCTATGTTTACTATGCATGCTAGATATGCCTTAACAAATGTAGCCCTTGTTGAAGTTGGAATTTCCTTTGTAATTCTTTTAGCAACTACTGTAATTTTGTCTGTCTTATCAGTAAAACTTTATAGGTCTGCATCACTAAATTATGGCAATAGAAGCAAGCTAGGAAGAATAATAAAAAGAAGTTTAAAAAAGAAAAATTAAAAACACCAACAAAAAATAGCTGACCAAATTTTAGGCCAGCTATTTTTTTGAAATAATTTTTATATTTTAGTCATCGTCACCATCGTCATTGTTGTTACCAAAGATGCTGTTATTATAAATGAATCCTGGTCCAAATGGACTGTAATACCAATCATAATAAGAATCTTCTGTGTGAACATCACATTCTTCTGTTGGCATATAATTTACATCACTAGGAGTGTAACCTCCATGGTCCTTAGGATCATATTCCTCTTCCCTTATAAAGGCGTAACGTGATTCTGTGTTAGGACAATATTTTGTGGCGATTTTTCCAGTTGTTGCACAAACTGTAAAGCTCTTATAGGAGTCGTCATATTCCTTAGGCTGAGTTCCATCTACAAAGATTTCATTTGTACCATGGCCAGCAGATCCTACTGACTCTGTTCCTAATTTTCCGGACTTAAAGGAAATATAAGCACTTACAATTCCTTCAGGTTTTTCAAATTCAGCAACTGGCTCCTTGTCTTCATGGATTTTTTGGGCAACCTTGTTCCAGAAACTAGAAGCAGCATCAGAGCCTTCTTCTAGATAAATGGCAGGAGCGTCATTTCCAATCCAAGTTCCTATTAAATAATATGGAGTAAAGCCAATGAACCAAATATCTTCTCTGTTTTGAGTAGTTCCAGTTTTTCCAGCTGTAGCCATACCATCCAGTTTGGCATTTTTTGCTGTATAACCATTTTTTACAACAGATGTAAGCATGTCTTTCATAATGTAGGCAGTTTTTTCGTCTGTTATTTGGGTCTTTTCAGTTGAATCATCAATTATAATATTTCCATTTACATCTAAGATTTTCTTAACGATTTTTGGTTTAATATAAGTTCCGTCGTTGGCAATAGCTCCATAGGCAGCTGTAAGTTCTAAAGGAGTTAGGCCTCTGGTCATACCACCTAGGGCTAGGGCTGACAAGTTTTCGTCATTTATAGATGGATTTTCTTTTGCAGAAACAAAGGAGTCTTTTTCAGGGTTTTCTGAATCAATAATACCCATTTTTTCCAAATATTTTATAGACTTATCAATACCTAAGTTAGATAGGGCATTTACAGTTCCAGCATTAGAAGATATATCTAAGGCCATTCTATAGGTGAACAAGCCCCTATAACCCTTATAAGCATTTCTTGGCCATGGTGAGCCATCAACAGTTATAGGAACGTCATCAGCAATTGACCCTGCAGTGAAACCTTCTGCTAGGGAAGGATAATAAACTGCAATAGGCTTTATGGAAGATCCAGGCTGACGTCTAGAATCTGTGGCCCTATTAAGGATAGAAACACCCTTAACATCTCTACCACCTACTAAGGCTACAACTTCACCAGTTCTATAATCCATAATAACTGTAGCTGATTGAGGTTGAACAATACCTTCTCTTTGGAAGCTGTAGTAGTCTGAAGAAATTTTTAAGGCCTCATTTTCACCAACAACTGTAAACAAGTCTGGATTTTCCTTTAAGAAGTTTTTAGAAATTCTTATTCCGCCTTGGTCAGTTTTTACATATTCTTGTCTTGGTACTAAAAAGGCGCCAATAGAGTGGGTAACTAGGTTGTTTTCTTCATTTACAGAATAAACATCGCTAATATCAATATAGTCTTCCTTGGCAGTTAAAGTTTTAGAATTAATTACTAGGTCCCCATCAATATATTCATAAGAAGACTTAGGTAACAAAACATTATAATCTCCATCTACCAAGTTGGCTCTTTTGTAATAAACTACCTTGCCCTTAGAATCTAGGATGTTTTCAGTCTTATCTCTAGTCCAATCTACTAAGAAAGGCGTTCTAACCTTGCTAGGATCTCCAACCATTATTTCCGTAAAGTTATCATACATATACTCTAACTCTTCTTGGAGATTTTGGTTTACTGTAGAATAAATTTTTAAACCTTCATTAAATAGTTTCTTTTGGGCATCTTGGTAAGAAATATTATAGTGCTTAGCCAGCATTTCAGTTGCCTGGCTTTGAATATAAGATACAGGATAAGAAGTCATATTATGGAAGGTCTTTTCTCCTGGATTCAAAGCAGTTTCTATATTTTCTGCCAAGGCTTTTTCATATTGGTCTTCAGTAATCTTTTCTAACTTTTTCATTTGGCTAAGAACTGTTTTTTGTCTTTCAACAGACTTAGGATTATAAACTAAATACATTAGCTGGCCATTAACATCAATTTGGCCTAGCTGATTCATTTCATCCTTATTAAAGTTCTTGGCCTCAATTCTAAGGAAAGGTTGGTAGTTGCTAGGAGACTTTACTATACCTGCAAAAAGAGCAGACTCTGCTATAGTAAGGTCTTCAACATTTTTGCTAAAATAAGTTTGGGCAGCTTCTTGAACACCATAGGCTCCTTGGCCCAAGGAAATTTTGTTTAAGTAAGCTTCTAAGATTTGGTCCTTGCTTAAAGTTTGTTCAACTTGTAAGGCCAAATAGGCTTCATTTAATTTTCTGCTTAAAGTAACATCAGAAGTTAAGTACATGTTCCTAACTAGCTGTTGGGTAATAGTAGAAGCACCTCTAATGCTGCCACCTTTTAGGTATTCTAAAATAGAAGCACCAATACCTACAACGTCTACACCAGGATGGGACTCAAACCTTTCGTCTTCAATTGCAATAAATGCATCTATAAGGTGTTGAGGCATTTTATCTATAGTTACTACTGTCCTGTATTCATATTCAGGATTTTGTACCTTCTCAAGTAAGTTACCGTCAGAATCATAAATAGTTGAGGTTTGACTAAGAGAAGAGATCATAGTAGTAGGGTCTATTTCTGGTACATCTTTTAAAATAGAGCTAACTGAAGAGCCAACAATCATTGCCCCAAGAGCTGCTATGATTATTAAAAGTAAAAGGCTGACTTTAATAACTTTTCCCATTACAGTTAATAAACTAAAAGAATCGTGTTTTTTATATTTATTATCAGACACTATTATCCTCCTAAATTTTTAAATCGTGTATTTATTATACCATATTTCCATCTTATAGGTATATGAAATCCTTGTAGAAAAATAGGAAAAAGACCATGAATATGTTATAATTAGTAAATTAGAGGTGACATGTGTTAGAAAATATTAATGAAAAAGAAAGAGTATTATTAGTAGGCTTAGACAAAGGACTTAGAGACTTTGATTTAGATGCTTCTATAAAAGAGTTAGAAGACTTGGCAAAGGCATCTGGAGCTGAAGTTGTAGCCTCTATTAGCCAAAGAAGATTAAGTGAAGATCCTTCTACCTTCATAGGCTCAGGCAAGGCTGAAGAAATTTATGCCTATTGCCAGGACTTGGATGTAGATACTGTGATTTTTAATGACGAACTTTCAGGCTCTCAAGTTAGAAATCTTGAGAAGATTATAGACAAGAAAGTTTTAGATAGAACTACTTTGATTCTAGACATTTTTGCCCAAAGAGCTACAAGTAACGAGGGAAAGCTTCAAGTAAAATTAGCCCAGCTAAAATACAGGCTGCCAAGACTATCAGGTTCTGGTCACTACCTATCTAGAACTGGAGGAGGAATTGGCACAAGAGGACCTGGAGAACAAAAGCTTGAAACAGATAGAAGACATATACTAAAGGAAATAGATAATATAGAGAAGAAGTTAGCCAAGGTAGAAAAAAACAGGGGAGTTTTAAGATCTAAAAGAGAAAAATCCTCTCTTCCAATTGTGGCCCTAGCAGGCTATACTAACGCAGGCAAGTCTACCTTAATGAACGCCCTTATTAAGGAAGGACCTTCTAAAGAACACAAGGAAGTCTTTGTAAAAGACATGCTTTTTGCTTCTTTGTCCACTGCCCTTAGGAAGGCAGAATTTAACAACGGGTCTAGCTTTTTGTTAATTGATACTGTAGGTTTTGTTTCTAAATTACCAACTAACTTAGTAGAGGCTTTTAAGTCTACCTTAGAAGAAATAAGCTATGCATCAGTAATTGTTCAAGTAGTAGATGTACTAAATGACAACATAGACTTACAAATCCAAACTACTAACAAGATTTTACAAGAACTTGAAATTGACGATATTAACATAGTCTATGCCTTTAACAAGGCTGATGGCCTAGAAGATTGTCTCAACAAAAGTCTACTGAAACAATATCAGCCTAGTATTTTTATATCAGCAAAAAATAAAACTAATCTAGACCAACTTTTAGATTTAATTTATGACAATCTTCCTTATAAGTACACCTATGCCAAAATGTTTTTTGACTTTGATAACCAAGATAAGCTAAACTACTTTATAGAAAAATATGGCTTTAAGGACCTTGAATATAAAAGTGACGGAGCCTATATAAAAGGACAAATTGACCAAGAAGATTACAATAAATACAAGGAATTTGTGATAAGATAAAATGCTTTATAGATCCATACTAAAAAATGGCCAGGACCAATTTGAAGAGAAAAAATCTATTTTTATTGGCTATTCTTTTCCAGTAGAAAATGAAGACCAGGCCTTAGACCTAATTGCAAAAATAAAAGAAAAGCACAAAGATGCAACTCATAATTGCTGGGCCTATGTCCTAGGACCAAAGAAAATGATCCAAAGGTTTGATGATGATGGAGAACCTTCAGGAACAGCAGGCCTTCCAATCCTAGAAGTGATAAAAAGAGAGGACCTGACTAACATAGTCCTAGTAGTGACCAGGTATTTTGGAGGCACCCTTTTAGGATCAGGTGGTCTTATTAGAGCCTATTCCAAGGGGGCAAAAATAGCCATCGATGCAGGACAAATTGTAGACATGGCTCCTTATAAGTTAATGGCCTATAACTACGACTATGTCCACCATGGTAAAATAATGAACCTAATAGAGACACAAGGCTACAAGCTTATAGAAGCTATTTATACAGACAAGGTTGAAATTCACCTTTTACTTGCTAAAAAAAGAGTTGACAATTTAAGTAAAAGTCTTTTAAATATTACTAGTGGCCAGCTAACAAGTAGGCTTTTAGAAGAGAGAATTGAAGCAGAAATAAATGGAGATCTAATATGGACCAAACAATAAAAAAATTAGTAAACTGGCTTAGAAAAAAAGTCTTAGATGCAGGATGCCAGGGACTTGTATTTGGTCTATCAGGTGGAGTTGACTCAGCTGTTGTAGCAGCCCTTAGTAAACTTGCCTTTCCAGAAACTTCCCTTGGTCTAATAATGCCTTGTCACTCAAAAGAAGAAGACGAGGAAGATGCAAGATTAGTGGCAAAAGCCCTGGACTTAAAAGTTGAAAAGGTAGACCTTGGCCCAACTTATGACACTTTAATAAACAGTTCAAGGCCCTTTAGTCATGACCTGGCAAAATCTAATATAAAGCCAAGACTAAGAATGACCAGCTTATATTATTATGGCCAAAGCAAAAATTATTTGGTCTTAGGTCCTTCTAATAAGTCAGAGTACTATGTAGGATATTTTACCAAACATGGAGATAGTGGCTGCGACTTATTTGTCCTAGCTGACTTTACAAAGGACCAAGTCTATGACCTGGCTAGGGCCTTAAAAATACCAAAAAAAATTATAGACAAGAAACCTTCAGCTGGCCTAGTAGCTGGCCAAAGTGATGAAGATGATTTAGGTTTTTCCTATGATGTTTTAGATGCCTATATAAATGGGCATCAAATAGAAAGTAAATACAAAACTATCATAGATAAAATGCATAACAATACAAAGCACAAAAGAACAATGCCTGAGATTTTTAAAAAAGATAAGGAGTGAAATAAATGGCAGGACATTCAAAATGGAATAACATAAAACACAAAAAGGGTAAAGAAGATGCGAAAAAAGCAAAAATTTTTGCAAAAATGTCTAGATACATTACAGTAGCAGCAAGAACTGGAGGCTTGGACCCGGAATTTAATCCAGAGCTAAAAGTAGCTATAGACAAGGCAAAATCTGAAAATATGCCTAATGACAATATTGAAAGAGCTCTAAAAAAAGCAGCAGGAGACCAAGATGCAGCTGACTTTGAAGAAATATTATATGAAGGATACGGCCCATCAGGAGTTGCAGTTATGGTTACAGCCTTAACTGACAACAGAAATAGAACTGCACCAGATGTAAGACACGCCTTTGATAAACATGGAGGCAACCTAGGAACAAGTGGTTGTGTTTCCTTTATGTTTGATAGATTAGGTACAATAATTGTAGAAAAATCTGACCAAGTTGACGAAGATGAACTAAGCCTTTTGGCCATTGACTTAGGAGCAGAGGACATTGAACTTTTAGACGAAGTTTATGAAATTACAACTAGTCCAGAAAGCTTTTTGGCTGTAAAAAATGGCCTAGAAGAAAATGGCTTCCAAGTTGCCATGGGAGAAATAGGCTATATGCCACAAAACTATATTGACCTAGATGACGATGATGACAAAAAGAAAATGTCTAAGTTAATAGATATGTTAGAAGACCATGATGACGTTCAAGAAGTATTCCACAACTGGAATATGCCAGAAGATTGGGAGTGATTTTATTAATCCAGTAGCATTTACAATATTTGGCCTACCAGTAATGTGGTATGGAATATTAATAACAAGTGGGATGGTCTTAGGCTTTTTAGTAATTAAGTCTCTTATAGACGAAAAGCACAACCTGACCAAGGACCAGTTTTTAGATTTTTTCTTAATACTAATTCCAGTATCAGTACTAACAACTAGATTATACTATGTAATCTTTTATGACCTAGAATACTATTTATCCAACCCTGCTCAGATCCTAAACTTTAGACAGGGAGGCTTGGCCATTCATGGAGGTATTATAGGAGGACTGCTTACAACTATAATATATACTAAGAAGAAAAATATTAATTTATTCTATCTTTTAGACTTACTTGCACCAGGCTTGGCCCTAGGACAATCTATAGGACGCTGGGGAAATTTTATAAACCAAGAAGCCCATGGAGGCCCAACAGACCTTCCTTGGGGAATAATGGTAGACGGAGTAAAGGTTCATCCAACATTTCTTTATGAATCCATTGTAACCTTCTCCCTATTTGTATTCTTGTATTTCTTTTTTAAAAAGAGAAAGTTTAATGGCCAATCTTTTGCCATTTATTCAATAGTTTACTCAATAGCAAGATTTTTTATAGAAGGATTAAGAACAGATAGTCTATATTTAGGCCCACTTAAAGTTGCCCAATTGGTATCCATACTAGGTATAGTATTAGGCCTAATAATTATTTTCACACAACAGAATAAGAAAGCCTCAAAGGCTTAAAAAATCACCAAGACAAGGCGAGGGACTTTAGTCCCTTTGCCTTATTTTTTTTATTTAATTGCTAGTAAAAAAAACTTAAATAATGTAATATATAGACAAGAAGTGGTAAAAAGTGGTAGAAAGTAGTTACAAAGTGGTGGAAAAATCCAAATAGTGGGTGCAAAATGTTTTTAGGAGAATTTAGACATAGCCTTGATGCCAAGGGTAGAATCATAATTCCATCAAAATTTAGAGAAAGTCTAGGGGACCAGTATGTAATAACAAGAGGTCTTGATGGCTGTCTTTTTCTATTCCCAATGGAGGAATGGACTAACTTTGAAGAAAAACTAGCCACCCTTCCTATCACCGAATCTAGAGCCTTTGTAAGATATTTCACTGCCTCTGCTTCTGACGGATCAGTGGACAAACAAGGCAGGGCCCTTATACCACAAAATCTTAGAGATGTTGCTAGCATTGACAAAAATGCAGTTATTATTGGAACACCAAATAAATTAGAAATTTGGTCAGAAGACCTTTGGGATCAATATATGTCTTCAGATATTATGTCTGACGATAATATTGCCAAACAAATGCAGGAGCTGGGCTTTTAAATGGAATTTAATCACATAGCTGTCCTTTTAAAGGAAGCAGTTGAAAATCTAAATATAAAAGAAGATGGAATTTATGTTGATGGAACCATGGGAGGAGCCAGTCACTCTAAGGAAATTGCTAAAAGACTTACTACAGGTAGGCTAATATCCATTGACCAAGACGCTGATGCCATCCAAAAGGGCAGGCAAGTCTTAGAAGAATATGGGGACAGAGTTACCATTGTTAAATCAAATTTTTCTAACTTAGAAAAGATTTTAGATGACTTAGCCATAGAAAAAATTGATGGCTTACTTTTAGACTTAGGAGTTTCATCTCACCAGCTGGACCAAGGAGACAGGGGCTTTTCCTATCACCAAGACTATCCACTGGATATGAGAATGGACCAAAGCCAAGACCTATCTGCAAAAGATGTAGTAAATACTTATTCCCAAGAGGACTTAGAAAGAATAATTCTAAGCTACGGAGAAGAAAGATGGGCTAGGAGGATTTCAGAATTTATAGTAGATGAAAGAAAGAAAAAACCAATAGAAACTACCTTTGACCTAGTAGAAGTAATAAAAAAAGCTATACCAAAAAGTCAAAGAATGGACAAGCATCCAGCTATAAAAACCTTCCAAGCCATAAGAATAGAAGTTAACAACGAACTGAACATAATAGATAAGACCATTGACCAAGCAGTAAAAAGAATGAATCCTGGAGGAAGGATTTCTATAATAACCTTCCACTCTTTAGAAGACAGGATTGTAAAAAACGCTTTTAAGTATCAGGAATTGGCCTGTATATGCGACCCTAGGGCTCCAATTTGTACCTGTGATAAAGAATCAAGCTTAAAAGTCCTTACTAGAAAACCTATTTTGCCTTCTAAAGCAGAAGTTGAAGAGAACCCAAGGTCCAGGTCTGCAAAACTGAGGGTTGCTATGAAAAAGTAGGAGTGATATTATGGCTGAAGCTGCAAGAAAACTAGATTACCTAGAAGACTACACAATTCTTAATGAGTCTGAAGCACAAGTTCATAACAATACCCAAATTAAAAAAACCAAGAAGTATGCAAAACGTAGAAAATTTTTTTTGAAAATTCTTTATTCTACATTTGCCTTTGTTTTACTTGCCTCAGCCATTTTTATCCTGTCTAACTATACCAAAATTACAGCCTTAAATGTTGAAATAAGAAATTTAGATGCTAAAATAGTACAAGTAGAGAAAAAACAAATGAACCTTAGAGCTGAAATTGAAAAAATAAAAAGCCAAAGGGACATAGTCCACGAAGCAAGGACTAAATTAGGAATGGTTTATCCAGACCAATCTCAAATTGTATATTTTACCCTAGAAGATTCTGATGACCAAGATCTTCCAAAAGAAAAAAATTTTATATCTGGCATATTCTCTACGCTAACTGGTAGTTCAAAATAGATATGGAGGAAGTATGAAGAAAAATAGTAAGATTAACAATAATAGGATTATTTTTCTTCTTATTTTATTTTTTGCCCTAACACTAATAGTGGTAGCTAGGCTAGTTATATTACAAATTATTGATAGAAAAGACCTAACTAAAAGGGCTATAGAGCAAATAAATAGAAGTGAAGAAATAGTTTCAGACAGAGGCTTTATCTTGGACAAAAATGGTAAAAGGCTAGCAATTAATACAGCATCTTCTACCATATATTTTAATGGCAGCCAAGACATAGATTCAGAAAGCAGAAGCCTAATAGCCAAAGAACTTTCAAAATCCTTAAACATAGATGAATTAGAATTATTTAAGACCCTTTCTTCTAAAAAAAGGGTAAAGATAATCCAATGGGTAGATACTAACTTAGCCATGGAAATTCGTGAAAAAAACCTAGCAGGGGTAGAAATTGTAGATGGCTTTAGAAGAGTTTATCCTTATGAAACCCTAGCCTCTCATTTAATTGGTTTTACTAATATAGATGGAGTAGGCCAATATGGAGTAGAAGCCTCATACAATTCTAAGTTAACAGGAAGTCCAGGCAGAATCTTTAAATCTTCTGATAGAAACAACAGACAGTTGCCAACTGGAAAATCTCAAGTATTTGATGCCAATGACGGCCTATCAACTGTCTTAACCATAGACCAAGGCATACAAAAATATGCAGAAGATCAAACAAAAAATATAATAAATGAATTTCAAGCAGACAGGGTTCATGTAATTGTGGAAGAAGTAGAAACAGGCCATATACTAGCCATGTCATCTTATCCTTCCTTTGACCCTAATGGACCAACTAAGGCAGTTTCTGACCTACAAGCTGCATCTTGGCTTACAAAATCTGACCAAGAAATCCAAAATGACTGGTATGCCAATTGGAGAAATCCAGTAATCTCCAATATTTATGAACCAGGATCAACTTTTAAAATAATAACAGCAGCAGCAGCTCTGGAAGAAAACACCACATCTCCAGAAAAACAATATTACTGTACTGGCTATATAAGGGACATAAAAAATGCCCCAGTTTTAAAATGTGTATCTTACAAGGACCCTCACGGTAACATAACCTTAAGGGAAGCCTTAGCAAAATCTTGCAACCCAAGTTTTGTCTATGTTAATAGGGACCTAGGTAGAGATAACTTTTTAAAATATGTTAAGGCCTTTGGCTTTGGAGAAAAAACAGGAATCGACCTTCCAGGAGAGGCCTTAGGCTTAATTCCAGCAAGTGGAGACAAAATTTCAGAACTAGGCTTGGCTACTATGTCCTATGGCCATGGCCTGGCAGTTACGCCAATTCAACTGATAAATGCAGTTGCAGCCATAGGCAACGATGGACTTTTAATGGAGCCAAGAGTTGTAAAAGAGCTAGTAAATTCTTCTGGCCAAGTAATAAAAGCCACAGAAATTTCTGAAAAAAGACAAGTAATTTCCAAAGAAACAGCAGACAAGATGCTATCAATGATGGCAGATGTTGTAGAAAATGGTACAGCAACTAGGGCCAAGTCTTCATCTTATTCAATAGGAGGCAAGACTGGAACAGCCAACAAGGTATTAGAAGATGGAACAGGCTACTATGAAGACCAATATGTAGCTTCTTTTGTAGGCCTAGCTCCAATTGAAGATCCCAAAATTGCAGTTTTAGTTATAGTAGACAATCCTAAAAATGAATACTATGGATCTATTGTAGCCACACCAGCAGGGAAAAACATTATAGAATACAGCTTGGAAAATTTAGGCATTGGAAAAACTATTAGAAAGGAAAGTAGCGATTTTTCTGATCTAGTAAAAATGCCAGATTTGTCCAACAAATTAATAGGAGACGCAGGTTCTACCTTGTCTTCAATGGGCTTAAAGTATTCTATTGGCTATGGTAATATAACAGATGAAAGTATAGTCGTTAGCCAAAAACCTAAGGCTGGAGAATTTATAGAAAAAGACGAAATTGTAGAATTAGACCTAGATGAAAATTCTGGCTCTAAAAAAATTGTTCCAAACCTTTATGGCAAAGACGAAAAACAAGTTTCTGAATTATTAGAAAAGTATGGTCTAGAATTTACCTTTGAAGGACTTGAAGGTGGAGTTGTTGTAGACCAAGAACCTAAGGCTGGAGAAAAAATTTCCCAGGACCAAAATCTAACTTTAATCTTAGGAGAAAAAATAGAAGAAACAGAAAATGTTTTTGATAAGAGGCTGAAAGATGGTCTTTTAGAAATAGAAAATGACGAAAACAAAAAGACCATAAAGTCAGTGGAAATCAAAGAAAACAAAGAAAACACTGAAAACAATGATGACCAAACAGAGGAAAATCAAGTAGAAAATCCTTAAAAGACAGACTGAAAATCTACAAGCTTAAGGGTCTAATAAGACCTAAAAGATAGAAAAGCAGGTATAAAAATGACTAAATACTATATTGAAAACTTTGTGATAGCCGCCATTATTTCCTTGGTTTTAGGACCTATCATAATACCAGAGTTAAAAAAACTAAAAATTGGCCAGTCTATTAGGGCAGATGGTCCCCAAAGCCATCTTGCCAAAACTGGAACTCCAACTATGGGTGGTCTTATTTTTATAATAGCCAGCCTTGTAACCTTATTAGTATTTGGCGTAAAAGATAGGACAGCCTTAATATGTATATTTTCAATGCTAGGCTTTGGCTTAATTGGCCTAATAGACGACTACTTAATTGTAGTAAAAAAGACCAATGACGGCCTAAGTGCTGGCCAGAAATTTTCTGCCCAAGTTCTTGTTTCTTTAGTCTTGCTTTATGTAACAACTAAGGACCCAAGCCTTACTAACCTATATATTCCATTTTTAGGCAGAAATGCAGTTAATCTTGGATTTTTTTACTATCCATTAACTCTTTTTGTTATTTTAGGAACAGTAAACAGCGTAAATCTTACAGACGGCCTAGATGGCTTGGCAGCTTCTGTATCTATGGTAGGCTTAGTTGGCTTTGGCATTATAAATGTGCTTTTAGCCAAGACTACAATTTCTATGTTTGCCATGGCCTTGGCAGGGTCTTTATTAGGCTATCTTAGATACAATAAATTTCCAGCCCAAGTTTTTATGGGTGATGTAGGATCTTTGGCCTTAGGAGGAGCCTTTGCAGCCATAGCTGTAACGTCTGCTACTACTTTGTATTTGCCTATAATTGGTATAATTTTTGTAGTAGAAACCCTTTCTGTAATAATCCAAGTTGCCTCTTTTAAACTAAGAGGGAAGAGAGTATTTTTAATGAGTCCAATTCACCACCACTATGAGGCTAAAGGTTGGCACGAAAAGAAAATAGTAAAAGTATTCTTTTTAATAACTTTATTAGCAACAATTATTTCTATTTTAGCCATAAGATAGGAGGAAATCTTGTGGACGAGAAAAAAATTCTAATAATAGGATATGGCAAGTCAGGTAGGGCGGCAGCTTCAGCTATGACAAAATTAGGCTGGCAGGTCTATGTTTATGATGACTTTTTAAAAGACCTTAAGCTGTCTTACCAAGACAAAGGAATAAACTTTATTTATGATTCTTCACAAATTTTTACTGAAGAATTTAATTTGTATGTAAAAAGCCCTGGCATAAAACCAAACAATCCTCTTATAAAAAGTTTGAAAGACCAAGGCAAAAAAATAATTTCTGACATAGAATTAGGCTACTTGTTTAAGGGGCCAGAAAAAATAATTGGAGTAACTGGTACCAATGGCAAAACCACTACTACAAGCTTTATAGATTATTTTTTAAAAAAGACTAAGATAAAAACAAAGGCTGTTGGTAACATTGGCTATGGGGCAGTAGAAGACATGATTTTTACTGACAAGGACATACTTACTATAGAATGTTCTTCCTTCCAACTAGAAGACATAGACACTTTTAAGGCTAATATAGCTGTAATAACCAACGTAGAAAGTGACCACTTAGATTATCATGGTAGCCTTGCTGCCTATATTCAAGCCAAAGTAAATATCTTAAAAAATTTAGGACAAGATGATTTTGCAATCCTAAATTTTGACGACCCAATTTTAAAAAAACAAGATGGAAATTTTAAAAAAATATATTTTTCTTCAAAAACACCTTTAGATTCAGGTTTTTATTGTGACGGACACCTTATATATCTTATAGAAGACCAAAAAAAGAAAGCTCTTATAAACTGCCAAGAACTAATAGTAAAGGGCAGCCATAATTATGAAAATCTTATGGCTGGTCTGGCAGTTGCCTATGCTTTAGGTCTTGATTTAGACTTAGTAATAGAAGCTGCCTATAGTTTTACTGGCGTCAAACACAGGTTAGAGTTTGTAAGAGAATACAAGGGTGTTGCCTATTATAACGATTCTAAGGCAACTAATTCAGCCTCTACAAAAAAAGCTGTAGAAGCTTTTTCTAGACCTCTTATTTTATTATTAGGTGGTTATGACAAAAACGAAGACTTTACAGAACTTTTAAAAACCATTAAAGATAAAATAAAAGTACTAATTATATATGGCCAAACTAAAGACAAGATTTTTGCTATAGCAAGTGATTTGGCCTATGAAAAAATCTTTAAGGTAGATAATTTAGAAGCTGCTCTCATAAAGGCTTATGACCTAGCAGAAGAAAATGACTTGGTTTTACTATCACCAGCATCTGCATCTTGGGACCAATACAAGAATTTTGAAGATCGGGGAGATGAATTTATAAACCTGGTCAATAAGATAAAATAGAAGGGATAAAACTTGACTAAGAAAAAGACCACAAAATTTTTATTAGACAAAAGACTTTTAATTACAACTTTTACCTTATTAATTTTAGGCTTACTTCTAGTCTTTTCTGCATCTTCTCCAGAAGCAGTTCTAAAGCATGGAGATGGATACTTTTTTGTTAAAAAGCATGTAAAATTCTTAGGCTTAGGCCTTTTTGTCATGTTCTTTGCTTCAAATATAAATTACAAGCTCTACAAAAAATTTGCCATTCCAATAATTTTAATTGCTATATTCTTAAACTTATTGTTATATACAAAATTAGGCAAGTCAGAACTAGGTCAGACTAGGTGGCTGGGCCTTCCATATTTGCCTAGGTTTATGCCCTCAGATACCCTAAAACCAGCAGCAGTAATTTTTTTAGCCTATTATTTAGAAAAAATTGGCCCAAGAATAAAAAAGCCTAAGGGAGTTATTATTACTACCTTGCTTATACTTTTTTTTGTTGGCCTTGTCTTTATGAAGGACATGGGTTCAGCCTTAGTTATACTAATTTCCCTTGGTTGTATGCTTTTAATATCAGAAATTAAACTTACAGCCCTAGGGGTATTAATAGTTTTAGGATTTTTCACAGCTAAAAAAAGTTTGGGCCTAGAAATTTTTCAATATAGGATGGATAGACTTACAAGCTTTTTAAATCCCTTTGAAAACATGCAAGGAGATGGCATGCAACAGGGCAATTCAATTTATTCAGTTGCCTTAGGTGGCATTACTGGAGTTGGCCTTGGCAAGGGCTTCCAAAAATTTTCCTATATTCCCCATGTTTATAATGACTTTATTTTTTCAGTTATGGCAGAGGAATTTGGCCTTATTGGTGGTGTGTTTTTAGTTTCTTTATTTGTGTATTACACCTGGGTAGCCTTTGACATTGCAAAAAAATGCAAGTCTATTTTCGGGAAGTTTTTGGCTATAGGCTTAAGTTCTTTAATTCTTGTTCAGGCATTTGTTCATATTTTTGTTAACATTGGTCTTGCTCCAGTAACAGGAATAACCCTTCCTTTCATTAGCTATGGAGGAACGTCTTTAGTAATAACCATGTTTATGACAGGAATTATTTTAAATATATCAAAAGAAAACAACAGGAGAAGATAATGAAATATCTAATAAGTGGTGGTGGAACAGGAGGACATATATATCCTGCCTTGGCGATTTTAGATGAAATAAAAACCAAGGACCCTGAGGCAGAGTTTTTATATGTAGGGAGAAGACAAGGCCTAGAAAAAGAATTGGCCCAAAGAGCTGGTTATGCTTACAAGGCAGTTAGAATAAAAGGTCTACCAAGAAGACTAAATCTTGACTCCCTAAAAACAGCCATAGCCTTGTTCCAAGGAATCCATGACGCAAGAAAAATAATAAAAGACTTTAAACCAGACATAGTTATAGGAACAGGAGGCTATGTGTCCTTTCCAGCAGTATTTGTAGCCCAACAAAAGGGCATTCCAACTGTCTTACAAGAAGCCAATGCCTTTCCTGGAAAAGTAAACAGAATTCTATCTAAGAAAGCTGATGGAATAGCCTTGGCCTTTGAAGAAGCAAAAAATAGACTAAAGTCTGCAGACAAGGCCTTTATAAGCGGTAATCCAATTAGGCCAGAATTTCTTTCAGTAGACAAAAAATCTGCAAGGCAGAAGTTTTCAATTAAAGAGGGAGAAAAACTCATCCTATCTTTTGGTGGATCTGGAGGCCAAGAATCTATTAACGATGCCTTAATTGAGATTTTTCAAAAGCCTTTAAAAGAGGATTATAGATTTATCCACATTACTGGTAGGGACTATTATCAAGAATTTTTGGACCAAATAAAAGAAAAAAACATAAAATTAACTGACCAAGTTACCATCTTAGACTACTCTCACCAAATACCAGATTTGCTAGGAGCAGCTGATGTGGCAATTTTATCATCATCTGCAATTTCCCTTGCTGAAGTAGCCTGTGTTGGACTTGCAAGTATTTTAATTCCAAAAACTTATACAGCAGACAACCACCAAGAATACAATGCTAGGGCCTTTGAAAGTGCAGGAGCCTCTTTGCTTATACTGGAAAAAGATTTAAATGGCCAAAAACTTATACAAGCTATAAGCTCTATTGTAGATGACCAAGAAAAGATGCAAAAAATGGCAAAATGTGCTAAAATTCTCTCAAAGCCAAATTCAACAAAAGATATAGTTGAAAATATTTTCAGGCTTTTAAGAGAGAAAAATGACAGATAAGAGAAAAAGAAGACCTAGAAGAAAAATTAAATATTTTAGAATTTTTTTAAGTATAATTCTTTTATTTCTTATAGTTTTTGCTTTTTTAAGACTACCTATTTTTAATGTAAGGGAAATTACAGTTGAAGGCAATGACAAAATAGATTCACAAGTAATAATTTCTTACAGCAAACTTAGTCCCAAGGATAATCTAATATTCTTGAACAAGGATAAAGTAGTAGAAAATCTATTGGAAAATCCCTTTATTGAAGAAGCTAGTATTAAGAAAAGTTTGTTAAATGGAGTGACGATCCAAGTAAAAGAAAGTCAGCCAGCAGCAATTTTACAGCTGGCAGACAAGTACTTAATTTTAGACAGATTTGGCATTATTATAGACGAAGGTTCAAGTTTAATGCTTAATTTAAGTTTAGTAAAAGGAATTAAAATAGACGGCCAAATAAACTTTGGTCAGCCAATTTTTTCTTATGCAAGTAAAGAAAAAAACAATCTCCTAGAAGAACTTTTCAATGGAGAAAACATCTACAAATTCAAAAGTGTTATATTGGAAGAGGACCAGGCTCAGCTAGTATTGAAAAACGAAGTAATTGTAGCCTTTGGTTCTTATAGCAAGGTAGACTATAAGCTAAAAGTTTTAGACCTTATGATAAAAAATATAGAGGAAGATGGTAGCAAAAATCCATCTATGATCCTAATGGAAGATGGACCTGTCCCAATACTTGTAGTAGATTAAGAAAAAATAAGGATAAAGCATCAAAAAACCAATAAATTTAGCTATTTTTGTTGACTAATTAATTATAAAATTATACAATATATAGAGGACTATCATATATAAAAATATATTTGATGTATATAAAGGAGGAGACAATGTTGGAATTCGAAGTTGACAACGATGGATTTGCCAAAATAAAAGTTATAGGAGTTGGCGGCGGTGGCAATAACGCAGTTAACAGAATGATTGAAAGTGGAGTTAAAGGTGTAGATTTCATCGCTGCTAACACTGATAGACAAGCATTGAAAGCTTCTTTAGCTAACACAAAACTTCAAATTGGAGAAAAGGTTACTAGAGGCCTAGGAGCTGGTGGAAATCCATCAGTAGGAGAAACCTCTGCAGAAGAAAGTCGTGACGACATTAAAAATTCACTTGAAGGCTCAGATATGGTTTTCATAGCTGCAGGTATGGGTGGAGGAACTGGTACTGGAGCAGCCCCTGTAGTTGCAGACATTGCTAAAGAGCTTGGCATACTTACTGTTGGTGTTGTTACAAAGCCATTTTCATTTGAAGGTTCTAGAAGACAAAAACAAGCAGACAAGGGTGTAGATGCTTTATTAGAAAAAGTTGATACCCTAGTTACTATTCCAAATGACAGACTTTTACAAATTGCAGACAAGAAAACATCTGTAAAAGAATCATTTGAAATGGCTGACGAAGTTTTATTACAAGGTATAACTGGTATTTCAGATTTAATCTCAATCCCATCTTTAATTAACCTAGACTTTGCTGACGTTAAGTCTATTATGGAAAATAAGGGCATTGCCCACATGGGTATTGGCTTCGCACAAGGAGACGAAAGAGCTCAAGAAGCAGCAAGAGCAGCAGTTAAATCTCCTCTACTAGAAACATCTATAGAAGGAGCCAGATCTGTTTTAATTAACATTACTGGTGGAGATGACCTTGGTATCTTTGAAATCAACGAAGCAGCTGAACTAATTAGATCTGCAGTTTCTGAAGAAGCCAATATTATCTTTGGTGCTGGAATTGATAAGTCAATGGGAGACCAAATTAAGATTACAGTAATTGCAACTGGTTTTTCAGAAGATGATAACCATGAAAATCTAAGTGCCTTAAAAGATTCAAAATCAAATAACAAGGACCAAGATACTAAAGCTAAAGAAGACTTAGAAGATCCTACAGCCTTACACATACCAGATTGGTTAAAATAGTTAAAGTTCAATAAAAGCAATTCGCATTATTTCATACTCTTGTAGAAGTAATGCGATTTTTTTATAGTAAAAGGGGGATAAAAATGAAATGTCCTTTTTGTGGTTACCACGACTCAAAAGTAATTGATTCTCGACCAACAGAAGAGAACACAACAATTAGAAGAAGAAGAGAATGTTTAGATTGTAAAAAAAGATTTACCACCTACGAAAAAATTGAAAGGGTGCCTATAGTTATTGTAAAAAAAGATGGAACTAGACAAAGCTATGACAGGAACAAGATCTTAAATGGCCTAATAAGAGCCTGTGAAAAAAGACCAGTAGCCTTAAGTACCCTAGAAGAAGCAGTAAACAATATAGAAAAAACCGTTTATAATTCTATGTCCAAAGAAATAAGTTCCATGGAAATTGGCAACCTAGTAATGGACCAGCTGAAAAAAATAGACCAGGTGGCTTATGTGCGTTTTGCTTCAGTTTATAGAGAATTTAAAGACATAGATACTTTTATGAAAGAACTAGAGTCTATAAAGGAAGAGGTTTAGTTAAATGGATTTATTTGATTTATCCTATCAAATGAACAAAAAAGACTTACAACCCTTAGCTGAAAAATTCAGGCCTAAAAATCTAGAGGAATTTGTAGGCCAGGGCCATATAGTAGGACCAGGCAAGCTTTTAAATAGACTAATAGCTGCAGATAGAATAACCTCTATGATATTCTATGGACCGCCAGGAACAGGAAAGACCACCCTAGCATCAATAATAGCCAACACAACAGCTGACAATTTTGTAAAGCTTTCAGCAGTTACTGCAGGAGTCAAGGATATAAAATCCATAATATCCATAGCTGAATCAGACCTAAAGCTTTATCAAAAAAAGACCATACTCTTTGTAGACGAAATTCACAGATTTAATAAGGCCCAACAAGACGTTTTGTTACCCTTTGTAGAAAAGGGCCTAATAATATTAATTGGAGCCACAACAGAAAATCCAATATTTGAAGTTAACAAGGCTCTCTTGTCCAGGTCTAGGATAATTGAATTTAAGTCATTGGAAAAAGCAGACTTGGAAAAATTAATAAGCAGGGTCCTAGAAGACAAAGACAAGGGTTATGGCAAGGAAAAAATTTTACTAGACCCAGGAGCCAAAGACTTTCTCCTAAGTCATGTAGAAGGAGATGCTAGAAATCTTCTAAACACCTTAGAACTAGCAGTAATTACTACAGCTGCCAATGAAGATGGCTACATTCACATTGACATAGATGTTATTTCCAACTGTATCCAAAATGTAAATTTGCGTTATGACAAGGATGGAGACCAGCATTACAATATAATTTCTGCCTTTATAAAATCTATAAGAGGCTCAGACCCAGATGCAGCTATTTATTATTTGGCCTTAATGCTAAGTTCAGGAGAAGACCCTAAGTTTATAGCTAGAAGGCTAATAATTTCTGCTGCTGAAGATATAGGCCTTGCAGACCCTCAAGCTTTAGTAATAGCCAATGCAGCCTTTGATGCAGTAAACTTTATTGGCCTACCAGAGGGAAGAATTCCCCTAGCTGAAGCCACTGTTTATTTGGCAACAGCTCCTAAGTCCAATACTGCCTATGAAGCTATAAACAAGGCTATGGCCTATGTAGAATCATCTAGGTCTTTACAAGTGCCAGAACACCTAAAGAACATTCACATTTCTAGAGAAAATCTAAAAGAGGGCTACAAGTATCCCCACGACTACCAAGGAGCCTATGTGGACCAAAAATATTTAGAAAAAGACCTAAGCTTCTATAAGGCCAAGGACCAAGGCTACGAAAAAAATATTGTAGCCAGGATAAATTTCCTAAAAAATAAAAATAAAGCCTAGACAGCCAAGCTATATATGTGTATAATATAGTAGTTATGTTTGTGACTTTAAAAGTATTGAAAATTTTTAGAGTTTATGATAAAATACGTTACTAAGTTATTAATTGAATCCGAGGTGATAATTATGAAAAAAGATATACATCCAAACTATCAAGAAGCAACAGTTATCTGTGCTTGTGGAAATACTTTCAAGACTGGATCTACAAAACCAGAACTTAGAGTAGAAGTTTGCTCAGAATGTCATCCTTTCTTTACAGGAAAACAAAAAACTAGCGAGGCTGGCGGAAGAGTAGAGAAATTTAACAAAAAGTATAAAAGAAGCTAAGAAAATAAAGGTTAGTATATTTTTTATACTAACCTTATTTTTTATGAAGATTTTTAGATATAGGTGACGAATGAAAAAAACAAGTATAGGAGGCCAAGCCCTTATAGAGGGTATAATGATGAGAGGTCCTTCTAAGATAGCTATAGCTGTTAGAAAGCCTAACAATGAAATAGAAACTAAGGTTGAACCAGTAAATTCTTTGACCCAAAAAAATAAGTTTTTCGGCCTGCCTTTTATAAGAGGTGTAGTTGCCTTAGGAGAGGCTATGGTCATTGGAGTTTCTTCTTTAATGTACTCAGCTTCCTTTTGGGAAGAAGATGGACAAGAAGGCTCAGGAGAATTAACAGGCCTTCAAACCTTTGGTCTTATAGGCTCGTCATTCTTATTGGCTGTTTTATTATTTATGGTTTTACCAAATTTAATAACTAGCTTTTTCATGAGATTTACAGAAAGTCCCTTACTACTAAATATCATAGAAGGGATTTTAAGACTAGTATTTTTCTTTATATATTTAATATATGTATCAAAACTTGAGGACATAAAAAGAGTTTTCGAATACCATGGGGCAGAGCATAAGTCTATTCACTGCTATGAAAATGGTCTGGAATTAACAGTAGAAAACATAAAGAAGTTTCCAATTATGCACAAAAGGTGTGGAACTTCATTTTTGTTTATGGTTATGTTTATTTCCATTATAGTATTGTCCTTTTTTGGTTGGCCAAGTTTGCTTTATAGGATTTTATCTAGGATTATAGCCCTGCCTATAGTGTCAGGAATTTCTTATGAAGTAAATAAACTCATAGGCAAATACGACAACAAGCTTTGTTCAACCCTAGCTTATCCAGGCCTAATGATCCAAAAATTAGCAACAGTTAAGGAACCAGATGATAGCCAAATTGAAGTGGCTATAGAGGCCTTAAAATTAGTTCTTCCAAAAGAGGGAGAAGACGATTCATGGTAATAAAAGAAGCTGTAGAACTTGCAAGGGAAAAGCTAAAAAACAATTTATACACAGACCCTATAAAGGAAAGCAGGTTTATTCTTTCATATTTATTAGACAAGCCTTGGACCTTTGTCCTATTAAATCCAGACTATGACCTAGGCCAAGACCTAAGTGAAAAGTTTGAAGAAATTCTTTGTAAAAGACAGGCAGGTCTTCCCTTAGATTATATAATAAAGCAGGCTAACTTTTATGGCAGAGATTTTTATGTAGACCCAAGGGCCTTAATACCTAGATGGGACACAGAAAATCTTGTGGAAAAAGTCTTAGAAATTGCAAGGGGAATTAACCAGCCTAAAATTTTAGAATTGGGAGTAGGCTCTGGAGCCATTTCCATAAGCCTAGCCTTGGAATTAGAAGATGGCAAGGTATCTGGCCTAGATATTTCAGCTAAGGCCTTGGAAGTTGCTAGGATAAATTTAGAAAGCTACCAACAAGCCCAGGTAGACTTCTTCCAGTCAGACTTGTTTGAAAAGGTTAAGGGCAAATATGATATAATAGTTTCAAACCCGCCTTATATAAAAAGGTCGGATATGGAAACTTTACAAGCTGAAGTAAAATTAGAACCTTCTTTGGCCTTAGATGGAGGTCAAGACGGTTTAGATTTTTATAGAAGAATAATAAAAGAAGGCTGGTCCTATTTAGAAGATGGAGGATTTTTAGTCTTTGAAATAGGGGCAGGCCAAGATGAAGATGTAAGTAAAATTTTTTCTCAATATGGCTACAAAAACATAGGTTACAAAAAAGACCTACAAGGTTTTATTAGAGTTATATGGGCAGTTAAGGAGGAAGTAAATGTTTGAAAATTTACAAGTATTTGAAGACAGGTTTATTGAATTAGAAAAGACTATGATAGACCCAGAAGTACTTGCTGATTCAAGAAAACTTCAAGAGATAGCCAAGGAACATGCAGAAATAAAAGATATTGTTGAAAAATATAGACAATACAAGGACCTAGAGGAAAACCTTGAAGAAACCAAGTTAATGTTTGATGATAAATTAGACTCAGAAATGCGTGAAATGGTTAATGAAGAAGTAAGGGACCTGGAAAAAGAAATTGAAAAAGTTGAAGAAGAAATAAAAATTCTCCTAATACCAAAAGATGAAAATGACGACAAAAATGTAATCATAGAAATCAGAGCTGGTGCAGGAGGAGATGAGGCTGCTTTATTTGCTGGAGTTCTCTTTAGAATGTACACCATGTATGCTGAAAAGAATAGGTGGAAGGTAGATGTAATGAACACCAACGAAATCGGCATAGGTGGCTACAAGGAAGTAATCTTTATGGTTAACGGCAAGGGAGCCTATTCAAGACTAAAATACGAATCTGGAGTTCACAGGGTCCAAAGAGTACCAGAAACAGAAAGCTCTGGTAGAATCCACACCTCAACAGTAACAGTAGCAGTATTGCCAGAAGCAGAAGAAGTAGAAATTGAAATAAGCCCTCAAGACGTTAGGGTAGACGTATTTAGATCTTCTGGTAACGGAGGCCAATCTGTAAACACGACAGACTCTGCAGTAAGACTAACTCACATACCAACAGGCATGGTTGTATCTTGTCAAGATGAAAAATCTCAGCTAAAAAATAAGGACAAGGCTATGAAAATCTTAAAAGCCAAACTTTATGAACAAATGCAAGCTGAAAAAGACAAGGAACTTTCAGACGAAAAAAGATCCCAAGTTGGAACAGGTGACAGGTCAGAAAGAATTAGGACTTACAACTATCCACAAGGAAGAATTACAGACCATAGAATAAACAAAACCATCTATCAAATGGACAACTTCCTAGATGGAGACCTAGATGAAATGATAGACCAACTAACTAGCTTTGACCAATCAACTAAAATGGAAAAATTAGCATAAACAAAGATTTTCGCCCTAGTTTTCTAGGGCTATTTTTATAAAAAAATCAAAAATAGAATCATTCTAATTATTGACTTTTTAAAATCCACAAGGTATAATTAGCTTGACAAATTAATTCATAGGAGGAATTTATAATGGTAAAAGCAATGACACAAGACAACCTAAGATCAGCCTTTGGTGGCGAATCTCAAGCTCACATGAGATACAGAATTTGGGCTACTACTGCAAAAAAAGAAGGATTTGAAAATGTAGCAAGATTATTTAATGCAACATCTGATGCAGAACAAGTTCATGCAACTTTACACTTTAAAGCTCTTAGAGATGTAGCTGGAGACTTTGCAGTAACTTCAATGGCAGGCTTTGGTCTTTCTACTACTTCTGAAAACCTACAAGGTGGAATTAATGGAGAACTTTTTGAAGCAAACGAAATGTATCCAGCCTATATAGCTGTAGCTGAACTTCAAGGCGAAGAAGAAGCTCTTAAGGCTTATAGATTTGCAATAGCTGCAGAAAAAGTTCACGCTGAAAGATACCAAACTGCTAAAGACGCAGTTGACGCTGGAAAAGACCTTGACGTAGAAAAAATTTACTTATGCCCTGTATGTGGATACATTGGATTTGATCCAGAAGAAGAAGCTTGTCCAATATGTGGAGCAAAGAAGGCAGTATTTATTGAATACTAATTAGCACATAGAAAAAGTTGGGTTAAGGCCCAGCTTTTTTTTGTAGCATAAAATACTTATTAAATCGAATTTATGGTATAATAAAGAAAATAATAATTATTTGTGGAGGTAGTAGTTTTAATGAAGACACCTGTTATGGATGCATTGAAAAAACTAGTGGAAGAAGACAGCACCTCCTTTCACTTCCCAGGTCATAAGGGCAGAATTAGCAATATTCCTTGGGGCCAATTAATGCCAATGATGGACACAACAGAAACCATAGGTATGGACAACTTACTTGATCCAACTGGCATTATAAAAGAGTCTCAAGACCAAGCTGCCAAGGTTTTTGGAGCAAAAAAAACCTTTTATGTACCTAATGGTTCAACAGGATCCAACTACATAGCCCTTGCTGTAGTTTGTAATAGGGGAGATAAGATCTTAGTACAAAGAAATTGCCACAAGTCCATTTACAATGCTATGATCTTAAATGACCTAAAACCTATATATCTTTATCCAAACTTCAACGACTTATACGAAACAACAACTGGTCTTAGACCTGAAGATGTAAGACAAGCCCTAGAAGAAAATCCAGATATAAAGGTTGTTTGCCTAACAAGTCCAAACTATTATGGCATTTGTTCAGATATAAAAGCCATTGGAGAAATCGTCCACCAATACGACAAGTTTCTAATAGTAGACGAAGCCCATGGCCCTCACATAAAATTTTCTGACAAGTATCCACAATCAGCCATAGACCTAGGTGCAGACATGGTAATTCATTCTACCCACAAGACCCTACCTAGTCTAACCCAAACCTCCATGCTACACATTTGTTCAGACAGAGTAGACATTAATAAAGTCCAAGATAGCTTTCAGCTTTATACGACAACGAGTCCATCTTACTTGTTTACCCTTTCCAACGAAATGGCCACAGCCTTTATGGAAAAAGAAGGAAAAAAAATCCTAGATGACATGTATGACTACCTAGTAGATGTAAGAAAAAGACTAGAAGCAATTGATGGAGTAAAAGTTCTACAAATGGACCCTGAAGATGAAACTATCTATGACCTAGATATTTCAAGAATCTTAATTGGCCTAAGAGGCTATAGGGGAACAGAGCTAATGGATATCCTATACAAGGACTACAACATTAGAATGGAAATGAACGACTACTATTCTACTTTAGCAATGACAACTGTAATGAACACTAAAGAGGACTTTGAAAAACTAATTTCTGCCATAGAAGACATTTCTCAAAGAGAAAAAAGAAAGGACCTGGAAAAATTATCTATAGATATGCCTAGGCCTACAGTGGCTATGAGTCCAGCCCAAGCCTATTATTCAAAAAAAGAATTAGTAGACTTAAAAGACTCAATAGGCAGAGTAGTTGCAACATCAGTAATTCCTTATCCTCCTGGAGTTCCACTCCTTGCAACAGGAGAGCTGATTACTCAAGAAGTTTTTGACTATTTAATGTTTTTATTAGACAATAATATAAATATAGTAAATTTATCAGAAAACAAAACTAAGATAATGGTGGTTGAAGATTGAAAGGTTATTTTTTAGCTTTAGAAGGACCAGATGGATCTGGAAAATCTACTATAGCTAAGTTATTAAAAGAAAAATTAGAAGAAGACTATAAAAGACCAACAGTATTAACTAGAGAACCTGGTGGCACTAAAATTGGAGAAGAGATTAGATCCATTCTCCTATCTACAGACAATATGGAAATGGCCAACAGAACAGAAGCTCTCTTGTATGCAGCTTCAAGGGCCCAACATGTAGAAGAAAAAATACTGCCCCTAGTAAAAGAAAATAATATTGTTATTAGCGATAGATACCTAGTATCCTCACTGGCCTACCAAGGCTTTTCTAGAGGCCTTGGCCTTAAAGAAGTTATGGACATTAATCTTTTTGCAATTAATGGCTTTTATCCAGACAGGATAATATTTTTTGACCTAGATTCTAACCTAGGCCTAAAAAGAAAATTTGCCCAAAAAGAAGGAGACAGGCTAGAAATAGCAGGAGAAGACTTTCACAAACAGGTATATTTAGGTTACAAAGAAGCCATAAAAAAATATCCAGCTAAAGTAAAAATTATAGACGCATCTGCTTCCATAGACCAGGTGCTTAAAAGCTGCTTAGAAATTATAAAGGAGGATTTAAACTTATGAAATTAATTGTTGCAATAGTTCAAGACGAAGATTCGCCTATACTTTTAGATGACCTAATGGAAGAAGGCTACAGAGTTACAAAACTTGCATCAACAGGAGGATTTTTAAAATCTGGAAACACTACACTTTTAATAGGTATAGACGAAGAAGACCGTATAAACAAGTGTTTAGAAATTATAAATAAAAACTGCAAGAGAAGAGAAGTTACATCTACTTTAATGAACCTGTCAATTCAAGGAGACGGCTATATGCCATATCCACTAGAGGTAACAGTTGGAGGGGCCAATATTTTTATATTAGACGTAGATGAACACGTTGTATATTAGAGGTGACTAATGAAATTAATTATAGCAATTATCCAGGATAAATTTGTAAATAATTTAGTTAGAAATTTTTTAGATGAAAATATTAGAATAACTAAATTGTCCTCAACAGGTGGTTTTCTAAAATCTGGAAACTCAACTTTCCTAATTGGTATAGACGACAGCCAACTGGAAAAAGCCAAGGAAATAATAAAAAAATCAGTAAAATCAGAAGTAATTAAAGACAACAATGAAGAGCTTAAAGTTTATGGAGCCCACTTATTTATTGTTGATGTAGAAAAAAATATAGTTTTATAATGAGATTTGAAAAAATTATAGGCAATGAAAATATTTTAAAAAATTTAGAGGACATGGTTTTATCAAATAGAATTAACCATGCCCTTTTATTTCAAGGTCCATCAGGTATAGGCAAAAAATATACAGCAAAAATCTTTGCCAAATCTTTACTTTGTACAGGAGCTGATGGCCCTTGTGATACTTGTCCTGCCTGTAGGCAATTTGAATCTGACTCAAACCCAGATTTTCTCTTTGTTCAGCCTGTGGGAAATAGCCTAAAAAAAGAACAGATCCAAGATTTAATAGATTTTCTGTCCATAAGACCCTTTAATAGCCCATACAAAATTGGCCTAGTAGAAGGCTTTGACAAGGCAACTGTAGAAGCCCAAAATGCCTTTTTAAAAACCCTAGAAGAAGGTCCAGCTTATGGCATAATAATCTTGTTGGCAGAAAACAAGAAAAATATTTTAGAAACTGTTTTATCTAGGGTCAAGACTTATAGCTTTACTGCCATAGAAACTATAAAAATCGTAGAATATTTATTAGATAACTACAAAATATCTAACAAAGAAGCAAACTTTTATGCCAAATATTCTAATGGATCTATAGGTTCAGCTATAAAAATGGCCCAGGACCCTGAATTTAATAGAAAGAGACTGGAAAACTTAGAGATTTTTCATAGGGCCTTAAAGGGCCAGAAAGATTATGTACTTAAGGAACTGAAAAACTTTAAGGACCAAGAAGACATAGATTCAGTTCTAGACATGTATTTAACCTGGCTAAGGGACCTAGTAATTTACAAACAGACCCAGGACAGATTTTTTTTATATAATATTGACCAAGAAAACAAACTTGTAGCCCAAAGCTACTTAGACTATGAATTAATAAATTTTGTAAAAGAAAGACTAATAGATTTAAAGTCAACTTTAAAATACAATGTAAACAAGGATTTGGCTTTAGAATTATTTTTTATAGATATATTGGAGGAATGTCAGTGACTAAGGCAGTAGGCGTTAGGTTTAAGTGTGCAGGAAAAGTTTATTATTTTTCCCCTAACGGTTTAGATATAAAAAGAGGAGACAAGCTAATAGTAGAAACAGCTAGGGGCATTGAATATGGTTCTTGTGTAACTGAAATCCAAGACATAGAAGACCTAGACTTAGTTAGTCCCTTAAAAGATGTAATTAGAATAGCTTGCCAAGAAGACAACTTGACCCATTGGGAGAATATGAAAAAAGCCAAAGAGGCTGAAGCTATTTGTAGACAAAAAATAGAAGAATTTGGTATAGATATGAGGCTTTCTTCAGCAGAATATACCTTTGACAACAACAAGCTAATCTTTTATTTTACCTCAGACAACAGAGTAGACTTTAGAGAGCTAGTAAAAGATTTAGCAGCTATTTTCAAAACTAGAATAGAACTAAGACAAATTGGAGTAAGAGATGAGGCCAAAATAATTGGAACCATGGGCTATTGTGGTAGAGAATCTTGTTGTTCAACTTTTCTTTGTGATTTTAGCCCAGTAACTATAAAAATGGCCAAGGACCAAAGCTTTTCCCTAAATCCAAGTAAAATTTCAGGAATTTGTGGCAGGCTTATGTGTTGTTTGGCCTATGAACAAGAGGCCTATGAATATGCCCTAAAGAAAATGCCGAAAATTGGAACTGTAGTAGAAACAGAATTTGGTAGGGGAACTGTGGCACAAATTTCTCCTCTCCAAGAAATGGTTAAGGTTAAATTTGTAGAAGATGACGAAATAAACATAGAAAATATTCATCTGTCTGATATTCTAACTTTAAAGACTGAAGATGAGGATAAATTTTAAAATTTTTACTTCAATATTTATCCTTGAAAAAATCAATATGAAGTAGTATAATCAAATTAATAAATTAATAGGAGGTATAGCTTAATGGCATATGTAATTCATGATAACTGTATAGCTTGTGGAGATTGCAAACCAGAATGCCCAACTGAAGCAATTTCTGAAGGCGACATTTATGTAATTGACGCAGATACTTGTATCGATTGTGGAATGTGCGCAGATGTTTGCCCAGTAGGAGCACCACAAGCAGAATAATAGAATATACTTAGTAAAGAATCAGCTTAAATTTTTAGGCTGATTTTTTTCTGCCTAAATTCCAACTTTCCTTACACTAAAGTTGTGCTGTAAGGATTTTTTATTTATGGTAAAATATAAGTATAAAAATTTATGAAAGTAGGAGAAAAACTTGAAGGGAATTTATTTGTGCCCAACACCAATTGGCAACCTAGAAGATATTAGTCTAAGGACTCTAAAGGTATTAGAAAATGTAGACATAATAGCCTGTGAAGACACTAGAGTTTCCAAACTTTTGTTAGACCACTACAATATAAAAAAGCCACTAATATCCTACCACAAATTTAATTATATGAGCCAAATTCCTCATATTTTAGAAAATCTTAAAGAAGATAAAGCTTACGCCTTTATTTCAGATGCAGGTATGCCAGGGATTTCAGATCCAGGAACAGAGATTTTACAAGCCTGTATAGAAGAAAATATTCCAGTAAATGTTCTGCCTGGTGCTTCTGCTTCTTTAGTTGCCCTAGTACTGTCAGGTTTAGATACAGAAAGATTTACCTTTATAGGCTTTGTTCCAGAAAAGTCTAGCCAAAGAAAAAAAGAACTTGAAAATTTAAAAACCTACAAGGAGACCTTAATTTTTTATGAGGCTCCCCACAGGATTCACAAGTTTTTACTAGACTTATATGAAGTTTTTGGAGACAGAAAAGTTTCCATATCTAGAGAGCTGACAAAATACTATGAAGAAACCATTAGAAAAAACCTAAGTCAAATAATAGAAAACAAAGACCTTATTAAGGCCAAGGGTGAATTTGTAGTAGTAGTCCAAGGCTACCAAGAAGAGGAAGCTGATATAGACATAGAGGGTCAACTAAAAGAACTTTTAGACCAAGGCCTAACAAAAAAAGATGCAGTAAAAGAAGTAGCAAAAAAATTCAACTTAAAGAAAAACCTAGTATATGAAAAGAGCCTAGACCTATAATGGAAAGTTTAAATTCTAAATTAATTAACAAAATGAAAGATCTAAACAATAAGCTAGATCAAAGACTTAAAGACCTAGACTATTTTAACAGATCAAAAACAAGAGAAAAACTAAAAAACTTTGGAAGTTTCATAGACCTAGAAAAGCTTGACCAAGAAGCCCTAAAAGACTTTTCAAAAATGGCCTGTGTAGATGGATCTGTAAACAGATTTGGTTCCTCCCATCCCCATTATATAGACCTGTACCAAGGTTTGGCAAAATTAAGCCCTTCATCTTATGAAGATGTCTTTGAGTCTAATGTATATAGTCCACTTTTTGCTGACCAAGAAGAAAAAGAAGAAGACCTAAGGGGAAAACTCCTAGCTAGAATTGAAATCCAAGCAGCTACAAGGGCCCTTGAAACTTACCAGCTAGACTATTTAATAATGGATGGTAATTTAATTCGCTACAACATAGAAGACAAAGAAAATTTTCTTAAGCTACTGGACCTTTGTTTAGAAAAAAATGTTATTATTTCTGGCTTTATTAAAGAACCAAAAACCAATGTGTTAACAGAATTGATTTTTCCTAGTCTAAAGGACATGAATCTTTCTGACAAGGACATTCTTTATGGAATTTTAAGCCAGGGAGAAGGGTATATTCTAAATGATAGCTACAACAAAAAAGTTGACCAGGGATTTTACTCAATTTTTTTAAGGACTGCCAGCTATCCAGGAGTTACTGCCATGGAAATTCCTAGCCAACAAAAATCCCAGCTATTAAAAATGGCCAACTTAGCCTATAGTCTAAGCCCACAAATGTCTAGGGGAGTACCTCTAATAATAGATATGGTAGACAAGGAAGTAAAAATTGATGACAAACTTATGAAAGAAATCGTCTTGGCTTATATAGACAAAGACCTGGTAGAAAGGTTTTTTACAAGTGAAAGAAGTATGAGGAGATAAATGGACGACATGAAAGTATTAGGACTGACTAGCTCTTCTGAGTTTTTTATAGGGTCCAAAGAAAGAAATTTTAGAATAAATGAATATTTAGTAGTAGAAGACAAAAGACAAGGGGACCTAGTCTTTGAGGTAATGGAGGCCAATACATACAACAGGTATCTACCTCTGAATATTGGCGGAGACCTGGTAGACTCTTCTGTTATAGAATCTCTTCAAGCCATTGGCTATATTGTAGATGAGGAAACTGTTTATATAGGCAAGTGTAGGCTTTTAAACGAAGCTGCCTATCCTATAGAAACAGGATCTGTAGTTAGGGAGCCTAGCTTTGATGAAATAAAGTCCTTTTTGATAAATGGAAACTTAGACTCTTCCTTGCTTTTAGGAGCCATAAAAAACACAGACAAGGTCTTTTCCCAAATGGATAGGGACCTACAAGGCCTTTATCACACCTACAATGAAGAAATTGAGAAACAAAAAGACGTACCCTTTCTTTTTAATATAAATGAAATGAACCAGTACCCTCATATTGGAGTTTTTGGAGGCTCTGGCTCAGGAAAATCCTATGGTCTTAGGGTATTTATAGAAGAACTAATGAAAAAGAACATACCAACTATAATATTTGACCCTCACTATGAAATGGATTTCCAAATAAATACAAATAACCCATCAGCTCAAAGAGACTACAGCCCAAGCTACAAAAGCTTTCTTATTGGCCAAGATGTAGGAATTGACTTTAAAGACCTAAGGGCAGCTGATCTAAAAAGATTACTTTCTGCAACAAGTCAGCTATCAGAGCCAATGGAATCTACCATTGACTTGCTTTTCGGCCATTTTGGAAGGGCTAGGGCAACTGATGTAAACACCTTTGAGCTTTTAATAGACGACCTAATAGAAATGAAAAAATTCCAATCTGCCAAAGAAATCCAAAGTGCAATCAACAACTCTACAGGAGAGACCCAAGAAAAATACAGTAGACTATTAGAACTTTATGTAAAATATGACAAGAAAACCAACGAAAGTACCTTAAGAGGCCTAGCTTGGAGAATTAGGTCCCTGGTTCACGATGGAGTCTTTACCCAGGATTCTACCCAGGTTGCCCAGGCTCTTTTTGCTGGAAAAACTGCAGTTATCCAAGGCTCAACAAGACTTTTACAAGTTTATGGTTCATATTTAATGAGCAAATTTTATAATCAAAGAAGGTTTCACAAAGACAAGGGAGGAGACTATTTTCCACCCTTTGTAATTGTAACAGACGAGGCTCATGAGTTTGCCCCTAAGGGTCTGCCTAAGCCATCAAAATCCATTATAAAAGAAATAGCCCAAGAAGGAAGAAAATATGGAGTTTTCTTAGTTCTTGCTACCCAAAGGCCAACACTTTTAGATGAAACAGTAACAGCCCAACTTAATTCCAAGTTTATCTTTAGAACTGTTAGGGCCACTGACATCCAAACTATTAGAGAAGAAACAGATATTTCATCTGAAGAAGCCAAAAGACTTCCTTATCTTAAAACTGGAGACCTTTTCGCCTCCATAGCCTCTATGGGCAGGACTATATTTTCTAGAGTTAGGCTAGCAGAAACTACAAAACCTAATGTAGAAAATCCTTTTGATGAACTTAAGAAAATGGCCCAAGAAGCAGATGACAGATTTTATAAGCTAATTGAACCAGAGCTTCCAATATCTTCCAGTGAATTTTTAGGACTACTAGGGATTTTAGAAAAAGCAGACCTAAAAATAAACGCAAGTGTTTTAGAAGATAAACTAAATGACCTTGTTAATAAAGGCAAGCTAGAAAAAGAAGCAGGAATTTTTGGAGACCAATACAAGAAGAAAAACTAGGGAGGTCCTATGGAGTTAAAATATCATTACAAGAGAGACATTTCATATGAAGCCTATCTCTTTCACCAAGGGAAGAATTTTCAGTCCTATAAATTTTTAGGAGCCCACAAAGAAAAATCAGGTGTATCCTTTACAGTTTGGGCCCCAAGGGCAAAAGAAGTTTACTTAGTAGGAGACTTTAATGATTGGCAAGAGACTAGCCTTCCCCTTAAAAGATTTGAAGATTCAGGAATTTGGCAAATAGTTCTTGCTGACGTAGAAGTTTTCCAAACCTACAAGTATAGAATTATAACAGAAGACGACCAAGTCCTCTACAAGGCTGACCCCTTTGCCTTTCACGCAGAAGAAAGACCAAAAACAGGGTCCAAGTACTTTAACATAGAAGGCTACAAGTGGACTGATAAGCCATGGCAAAAAGCAAAAGCCAAAAGCTCTAGCTATAAAAGTCCAATGAACATCTATGAAGTAAACCTTCTATCCTGGAGAAAAAATCCAGACGGCAGCCAGTACTCCTACCAAAGACTAAAAAAAGACCTGATCACTTATGTAAAATCTATGGGCTACACCCATATAGAGTTAATGCCTATTTTAGAACATCCTTATGACGGGTCATGGGGCTACCAGGCTACAGGCTACTTTGCTCCAACATCTAGGTTCGGTACTCCCTTTGATTTTATGGATTTTGTAAATTCTTGCCACAAAAACAATATTGGGGTGATTATGGACTGGGTTCCAGTTCACTTTGCAGTTGACGACTTTGCCTTAAGAAAATTTGATGGGACCTATCTTTATGAATCTTTAGACCAGACCAAGGCATATAACCAGGCCTGGGGTTCTTATAACTTTGATCTTTCTAAGAATGAAGTCCAATCATTTTTAATTTCATCAGCAATATTTTGGCATGACTATTACCACATAGATGGCCTAAGAGTTGATGCAGTAGCCTATATGTTATACTTAAACTATCCCCATGAACAAAATGAGGCCAATATTAACCAAGCTGCTGTAGGCTTTTTAAGAGACTTAAACACAGAAATTTTCAAAAGATTTCCAAATAGCCTAATGATAGCAGAAGAATCTACAGCCTGGCCAAATGTTTCAAGGCCTGTAGACATTGGAGGTCTAGGCTTTAACTACAAGTGGAATATGGGCTGGATGAATGATATTTTAGACTACATGAAGGCAGATCCAGTTTATAGAAAATCTAAACACGACCAGCTTAGATTTTCCTTTACCTACCAGTACAGCGAAAATTACATTCTGCCATTTTCCCATGATGAAGTAGTCCATGGCAAAAAATCCCTTCTTGATAAAATGCCAGGGTCTTATGAAGAAAAGTTTGCTTCCTTAAGACTACTTTTAGCCTATATGATAGGCCATCCAGGCAAGAAACTAAACTTTATGGGCAACGAATTTGGCCAATTTATAGAGTGGGATGAGTGGAAGGAATTAGACTGGTTTTTATTAGACTATGACAGCCACAAAAGGACCCATGACTTTGTGAAAGATTTAAATAAATTTTATAAAGAATCTAGTGAACTTTTCCAAGAAGACTACGATCCTAAGGGCTTCCAGTGGGTTAGCCATGACAACGGCAATGAAAGTATTTTGGTCTTCGATAGGATAAATTCCCAAGGGGAAAAGATTAGCTGTATATACAACTTCACTCCAGTAGACAGGCCTTCTTATCCTATTGGAGTTGACTATAAGGGAACTTACAGAACTGTATTTTCAACAGACAAGAAAAAATATGGAGGGTCAACTTCCAGGGTCAAGACCTACAAAACTTTAGACGAAAAATTCCATGGCAGAGACTATGGTATAAGAGTTGATATTCCAGGGCTTTCAGCCTTATTTATAAAACACAAAAGCTAAAGGAGGTAAAAATGGTAAAAAACAAAATGGTAGCCTTGTTACTAGCAGGTGGCCAAGGCTCAAGACTAAAACTATTAACTAAGGACATAGCAAAACCTGCTGTACCCTTTGGAGGCAAGTATAGGATAATAGACTTTGCTCTATCTAATGCTACAAACTCAGATATTTCTGACATAGCAATCCTAACTCAGTACAAGCCCTTTGAACTAAATTCCCATTTAGGAATTGGAGCTCCATGGGACTTTGACACAAAGGCTGGCGGTCTAGTGAAATTATCTCCCTTTGCTTCAGAAAGTGGAGGAAGATGGTTTACTGGAACTGCCAATGCTATTTATGAAAATATAGACTCTATAGACTTTATGGATCCAGAATATGTTCTCATTCTTTCTGGCGACCATATTTATAAAATGAACTACAAGAAGATGCTTAACTATCACATTGAAAAACAATCAGACTGTACTATAGCAGCCATTCAAGTTCCAATGGAAGAAGCATCAAGGTTTGGTATCTTAAATACAGATCCAGATAACAAGGTTTACGAATTTGAAGAAAAACCAGCCCAACCAAAAAACAACCAAGCATCTATGGGAATTTATATTTTCAAATGGGACAAGCTTAAAGAATACCTAATAGCAGACGAAAATGACGAAAATTCAGAAAACGACTTTGGAAAAAATATTATTCCAAAAATGCTTAAGGCTGGAGAAAGACTTTTTGCCTTTAATTTTAAAGGTTACTGGAAGGACGTTGGAACAGTTAGATCATATTGGGAATCTAACCTAGACCTCTTAGACGAAGAAAACGACCTGGATATTTTTGATAGGTCTTGGAGGATCTATACTAACAACTTAAACCTACCACCTCAATATATAGCTCCATCTGCCTATGTAGACAGAACAATGATTAACGAAGGCTGTTTTATAGCTGGTAGAGTTGAGCACAGTGTTTTATTTTCCAATGTAAGAGTAGAAGAAGGAGCCCAAGTGAAAAACTCAGTCCTACTTTCTAACTGTGTAATAAAAAGTGGAGCCAAGGTCACTAACTCCATTATTATGGAAGATGTTGTAATTGAAGGAGACAGGGTTATTGGAGACGAAAATCTGGACCAAGTTCACCTAGTTTCCTGTGATGATGAAATTGTAGAATAGGAGGCAGACATGGATAATTGTTTTGGTTTAATATCTTATAATAACAAGGACAGGGAATTTGGTTCCCTAAGCAAAAGCAGACCATCCTACATGCTTCCTTATGGTGGCAGGTACAGACTAATTGACTTAACAATTTCAAATATGGTCAACAACGGCATTAGAAGTGTTGCCCTTTATACAGGAGAAAAAATCAGATCTACTATGGACCACCTTGCAGATGGCAAACCTTGGTCCCTAAATTCTAGATTTCATGGCTTGTTTTTGTACCCACCAATAAAACAAAGTAGCCTAATAGAAAGACTAGGAGACATAGCAGATTTTTATTCAACCTTAAACTTTTTCAAAACCTTAAGAGAAGACAATGCTCTTATAGTAAAATCCAATGTTATTTTTATGAAGGACTTAGAAGATGCCTACGAAAAATTCGTATCTTCTTCCTCTGACATAATGTTATTTTATGTAAGAAAAAATGACGAAAAACAAGAATTTGTAAACACTAACAAGCTTCATCTTGATGACCAAGGCTTTGTTAGCAATATTGGCGTAAACCTAGGAACAGAAAAATCCTTTAACATGTATATAGATGCCATGTTTATAAAAAAAGAAGTTTTAATTTCCTTGGTAAAAGAAACAGTAGAAAAAGGCAACGCTAACTCTCTCAAGGATGCTATTATAAAAAATAAAAAATCTCTAATAATAAATTCCTATGAACTAGCAGACCCAGTATATTTAATAAATGACACTAAGTCCTATTATGATGCTAACCTAGACCTTTTAACCAAAGACATTTTTAACCAAATGTTTATAAAAAACGGCAAGGTTATGACCAAAACCAAGGACGAACCATCTACTATTTATAGAAGAAATCCAGATGTGGAAAACTCCCTAATTGCCAATGGCTGTATTATAGAAGGAGACGTGGAATCCTCTATAATATTTAGAGGAGTAAAAATTGGCAAAAACGCCATAGTGAAAAACTCTATAATTATGCAAAAAACTGAAATCAAAGAAGGAGCAGTAGTTATAAATTCTATAATAGACAAATACTGTGTAATTGAAGAAGATGTAAGTTTAGTAGGATCAATAAACCAACCTGCTATTATTGAAAAATATGGCAGGGTAGAAAAGGAATAAGCTATGAAAATTTTTTATATGACTTCTGAAGCTAGTCCCTTTATAAAAACAGGAGGCCTAGCTGATGTAAGTGGATCACTACCAAAAGAATTTAAGAAAAAGGGCCATGATATTTCTGTGGTCCTACCCCTATATGGCCAAATTCCATCTTCCTACAAGGAACAAATGGAATTTTTAGGCTACTATTATGTAGACCTAGATTGGAGAAGGCAATATGCAGGAGTCTTTAAATTAATATACCAAGGGGTAAAATTTTATTTTATAGACAATGAATTTTATTTTAAAAGACAATCAATCTATGGCCAAGGAGACGATGGAGAAAGATTTATCTTTTATTCCAAGGCCTGTGTTCAGCTACTAAGATTTTTAGATGAGGCACCAGACATGGTCAACGCCAATGACTGGCATACAGGTTTAGTTCCTCTTTATATTAAGGACTTTGCTAGGGGAGACGACTTTTATTCTAAAATAAAAACTGCCTATACTATTCACAACATAAAATACCAGGGAATTTTTCCTAGTGAAATTATGCCCCTAACTGGCCTGTCTATGGATTATTATCATGACAATGGCATTAAATATTATGATGCCATAAACATGATGCAGGCAGGTATAGTATATTGTGACCTTTTAACTACAGTATCCAAAACCTATGCCCAAGAAATAACCTATCCTTACTTTGGGGAGGGCCTTGACAATATAATTAGAAACAACCAGCACAAGCTAGTAGGAATAATTAACGGCATTGACTATGATAAATATGACCCAGAAAAGGACCCAGAAATTCCATATAACTACAGCAAGGAAGACCCTAGCAACAAGGTAAATAACAAAACCTATATCCAAGAACTTTATAACTTGCCAGTCAGGGAAGATGTGCCAATGCTGGCTATGGTTACTAGGCTTGTAGATTTAAAGGGCATAGACCTTTTAGACTTTGTCCTAGGGGAACTTATGCAAGAAGACATTCAGCTAGTAATTTTAGGAACTGGAGATTCTCGCTATGAAGAAAAACTTAGATTTTACCAAAGATCTTTCCCAAACAAACTGGCAGCTAGAATTTACTTTGACGAGTCCCAATCTCACAAGGTTTATGCAGGGGCAGACCTTTATTTAATGCCTTCAATAGCAGAGCCATGTGGAATTTCACAACTAATATCCATGAGATATGGAACTGTACCTATAGTTAGAGAAACTGGAGGCCTAAAAGATACAGTCCAAGCCTATAACAAGTACACCAAAGAGGGAACAGGATTTTCCTTTTCTAACATTAACGCCCATGAACTTCTTTTTACAATAAAAGACGCCCTTAAAGTCTACAAAAACAAAGAAGACTTTGGGAAAATAATGTATGCAGCAATGGACAAGGACTTTTCCTGGGATGCATCTTGTGACGAATATATAGAAAACTACAAAAAAGTACTCAACAACAGAATCTAAAAGAAAGACAAAATATGAACAAGGAAGACTTATACAAGGCTTATGTAGACCTTGATATAAAACTGGGCCTAGACTATTCTAAAGAAAAATCAACCTTTAGAGTCTACAGCCCAGCTAACAACAACTTAAAACTAAGAATATTCCAATCAGCCAAGGACATAGTAGGCATGACCTATACAATGACCAAGGACCCTAATGGAGTATTTTATAAAAGTATAAGTGGAGACTTAGACGGTTGCTACTATGCCTATATTACTGACCAGGACCTAGAAGTATCAGACCCTTATGCCATAGGGGCTATGATTAACTCTAGAAAAGCAGCCATAGTTGACCTGGCAGACACTAACCCTGCAGGATTTTTAGACCACAAAAAACCCCAGACAAAAGTTTCTGAAGCCATTATTTATGAACTTCACATAAAAGACTTTAGCTTTTCAGAAAATTCAGCTGCAAAAAACAGAGGCAAGTATTTAGGCCTAGCTGAAAGGGGAACAAGATACAAGGACTTAGCCACAGGCCTAGACCACCTAGTAGATTTAGGTATTAGTCATGTTCACCTTCTGCCTGTTTACGACTTTTTAACAGTCAATGAAAGCAAGGAAAGTTTTTTTGAAGACAATAATTACAACTGGGGCTATGACCCTATGTTTTTTAATCTTCCAGAAGGGTCTTATGCCAGCCAGCCCCAAGAGCCTAAAAATAGAATTAGAGAACTAAAACAACTAATTATGGCCCTTCACCAAGCTGGCCTTAAGGTAGTTTTAGACGTGGTTTACAACCACCACTATTTAGGGGGAAAGTCTAACTTTGAAGTCTTGTGTCCAGGCTGTTATTTTAGAAAAGATGACCAAGGGAATTTTTCCAACGGCTCAGGAGTAGGAAATGAATTTAAGTCAGAAGGCAAGATGGCCAGAAAATTTATTGTAGACTCTATAAAATATTGGATGAAAGAATACAAGGTTGACGGCTTTCGCTTTGACTTAATGGGCCTAATAGACATAGACACAATGGAAGAGCTTGTAAGGGAAGCTAGAAGAATTGACCCTGATGTATTAATATATGGAGAACCTTGGCTAGGAGGAGAGTCAACTTTAGCTGTAGAAAAAAGAAGCCTAAAAGGCAAACAAAGATCCAAGGGCTTCGCCTGCTTTAATGACAATCTTAGAGACTGTATAAAAGGAGGCAACAGAGGAAGTAGCCAGGGCTTTGTAATGGGAGATACTAGCAAAAAAATCTGTATAGAAACAGGAATAGCAGGGTCCATTGACCTTGATGACAACCACCAAGGCTTTACAGACCAGGCCCAAGAATCTATAAACTATGTTAATTCCCATGACGATTTAATACTTTGGGACAAAATAGACCTAAGCTTTCAAGGAGCAAGTTATGAAGAAAAAGTTGCTGCCTATAAACTGGCCAACTCTATAATATTCTTATCCTTTGGCCTGCCTTTTATCCACGAAGGCAATGAATTTTTAAGAAACAAAAAGGGACAAGCCAACAGCTACAATTCTCCCATATCCCTTAACCAAGTAGACTGGGATCTAAAGGCTAAAAATCTCCAAGTCTATAAATTTTTTAAGGACCTAATAAGTCTTAGAAAAAGTCTTAGTTTCTTTTCAGACTATAAGGCCCAAGATATTAGAGAAAAGCTTTTGTTCTTAGACTTGGCAGACAGACCAATAATTTCATATTTTATAAAAGACAGGGACAAATTTTATTTTATCTCCCACAATGGAGGCAAAGTTACAGAAAGCATAAACTTAGAAAATTATTTGCCTTTAATTAAGGAGAAATTTTCCCTAGACCTAAACTTGGACCAAGTAAGTTTAAAAACTATTTTTAACAAAAATGGCTACTGCCAAGAAGACCTTGCCTGTCCAAGGAACATTGAAATTAACTCCTTAGGCAGCCAAGTTATAATTATAGAAAAAAAGATGTGATTAGTTCATGAGATTAGATGTCTCTTTAAAACAAAAACAAAAACTAGCACTGACAACTGAATTAAGACAATCAATAGAAATTTTACAATACAACCATCTAGAACTAGGCAAGTATCTTTCAGACCTGGTCCAAGAAAACCCGACTATGGACTTGGAAATAAAAGACTACAAAATAGATGACTACTACCAAGGATTTCAAGCTAGGCCTAGGTCAACAGATGATGAGGAAGACACTTCCTTTGAAAAATATGTATCTAAAGAAGAAAGTCTTTATGACTATCTTTATGAACAACTTTTGTTTTTAAAACTTAATAAAGAGGAAAGAAGAATTGGCAAATTGCTTCTGGAGAATATTGATGACAAGGGCTATATTACCATAGACCTTTATCAATTTTCCAACAAGTATGGCTTTTCCTTTAAAACAGTTCTTAAGGTCCTAGACCAGATGAAAAACTTCTTGCCTCTAGGTATATGTGCTTCCAGCCTAGAAGAATGTCTCTTGAAACAAGCCCAAGCCAAGGGCCTATCAGACTTAACTCAGGCTATAATAAACTTTAACCTAGTAGACTTGGCAGAAAATAGAGTTGGACTTTTGGCAGAAAAATATGGAGTTTCAAAAGAAGAAATCCAAGACTCCTTTGACCAAATTAGAAAACTAAATCCAAAGCCAGGCAGCTTTTTAAATAGAAATTCTAGGCCTACAAAATTTATTATTCCAGATTTAATCTTAGAAATAAATGACGGAGACCTACAGCTATATGAAAATGAAGAAGCTAGTATTTCAGTAGCTAGAAATCCTTTTTATTTGGACCTATTTAAGACTGAAATTAGCCCTGAGGCTAGGGACTATTTAAGGGAAAAATTTAAAGAAACAAATTGGATTATTAGGTCTTTGAAACAAAGAAGACAAACTATTTTACAAGTGGCTGAGCTTTTATGCCAAAGTCAAAAGGACTATCTGCTCAACAAAGGCCCCCTAAAACCTTTGACAATGAGCCAGATAGCCAGTAAACTAGACTTACATGAGTCTACAATTTCTAGAAGCTGTAATGGCAAGTATATACAAACACCAAGCAGGCTTATGGAACTAAAGGACTTTTTCACCACTGGTTTGGAAAGTGACCAGGGCCTAGTTTCTGTAGACCAAATAAAACTTTATATTAGGACTGCCATTGGGGCAGAAGACAAGAAAAAGCCCCTATCAGACCAAAAAATAACTGACGACCTAAATGCCCTAGGCTATAAAATATCTAGAAGAACAGTGCAAAAATATAGAGATGAAATGGAGATTTTATCCTCTACAAAAAGAAAAAGATTTTAGATGATATTTATTAGCAAAAAATGGGTAAATATAAATTGGGAAAAATTGACATGAGGAGGAAAACATTATGTCTATAAAAATTGGAATTAACGGATTCGGAAGAATAGGAAGAGACGTAACAAGAGGATTCTTCGAAGTAGGAAGAGAAGGAATAGAAATTGTGGCTGTAAATGCAACAGGCCCATTTGAAACCTTTGCTCATCTTTTCAAATATGACACACCATATGGAAAATTCAAAGGTGAAGTTGAAGCCTACGAAGAAGGACTTATAATTAACGGTAACAAGGTTAAATTTACTAACCACAGAGACCCAGCAGAAATTCCATGGAAAGAACTTGGAGTTGACTTAGTTATTGACTCAACTGGAGCCTTTAGAGACATGGAAGGCTTAAGTAAACACCTACAAGCAGGAGCAAAAAAAGTTATTTTAACAGCACCTGGAAAAGATGTAGACAACACAATAGTAATGGGAGTAAACGAAAACACTTACGACCCAGAAAAGCACAACATTATTTCAAATGCTTCATGTACAACTAACTGTCTAGCACCAATAACTAAGGTTGTATTAGACAACTTTGGCATTGAAAGAGGCCTAATGACTACAATTCACGCCTACACCAATGACCAAAATATTATGGATAACAAACACAAAGACCTAAGAAGAGCTAGAGCAGCAGCTCAAAACATTATACCAACATCAACTGGTGCAGCTAAGGCTGTTGGCCTAGTTATTCCAGAAGTAAATGGAAAACTAACAGGCTTTGCAGTAAGAGTTCCAGTAATAACTGGTTCTTTAGTAGATGTAACATTTGAACTTTCTAAAGAAGCAAGTGTTGAAGAAATTAACCAAGCTATGAAAAACGCAGCAGAAAACGAATTAAAGGGAATCTTAGAATATACAGAAGAACCTATAGTTTCTACTGATATTATTGAAAACAGCAACTCTTCAATTTTCGATGCTAGCCTAACTTTAGTAAAAGACAGAATGGTTAAGTTAGTATCTTGGTATGATAATGAATGGGGATATTCTCAAAGAGTTTTAGACCTTGCGAAATTTGTTGCAGACAAAATGTAAGTAATAATACTGTAGGATCTTAGATTCTACAGTATTTTTTTGGAGGAATATATGAACAAAAAAACTTTAAAAGATTTTAACTATACAGGCAAAAAAGTCCTAGTAAGATGTGACTTTAATGTGCCTTTAGCAGATGGAAAAATCACCAATGACAAGAGAATAGTAGAATCACTAAAAACTATAAAATATTTAATAGACAACAAGGCAAAAGTTATTTTACTTTCTCATTTAGGCAGACCAAAGGGCCAAGCCAAGCCAGAATTTTCTCTAAAGCCAGTAGCTGAAAGACTAAGTCAACTTTTAGACCAAGAAGTTTTCTTCTTTGCAGACGACCAAGTTGTATCAGCTAAGGTTAAGGACCAAGTAGAAAAACTAGAAGATGGCCAAGTAGCCCTACTGGAAAACACTAGATATGTAGCTGGAGAAGAAAAAAACGACCCAGCCTTTGCAAAAGACCTAGCCAGCCTAGGAGACTTCTATGTTAACGATGCTTTTGGAACTAGCCACAGAGCCCACGCCTCAAATGTAGGCCTTGCATCTCAGTTACCATCAGCAGTTGGCTTTTTAGTACAAAAGGAAATCGACCTAATGGCCAAGGCCATAGAAGATCCTCAAAGACCTTTTGTAGCTATTTTAGGTGGAGCCAAAGTTTCTGACAAAATTGGTGTAATAGAAAATCTTCTAAAAAAAGTAGACAAAATAATAATAGTAGGAGCCATGGCCAACACCTTCCTAAAGGCCCAAGGCTATGAACTAGGTAAGTCCCTAGTAGAAGATGACAAGCTAGACCTGGCCAAAGACCTAATGGAAAAAGCAAAACAAGCCAAAGTAGATTTAATTCTTCCTATAGATGTACTTGTTGCAGAAGAAATAAAAGAAGATGCAGCCTTTAAAGAAGTTAAAATTGACCAAATACCAGCAGACCAAATGGTTTTAGATATTGGTTCAGAAACCCTTAAGGCCATTGACCAAGCCCTACAAGGAGCCCAAACTGTTGTATGGAATGGTCCAGCAGGAGTCTTTGAAATAGACAACTTCTCTAAGGGAACCTTTGGCATAGCCAAGTCCCTAGCCCAATCTACAGGCACAACTATAATTGGTGGTGGAGATTCAGCAGCTGCCATAGAAAAATCTGGCCTTGCAGACAAGGTTAGCCACGTTTCTACAGGTGGTGGAGCTTCCTTAGAGTTACTTGAAGGAAAAGACCTTCCAGGAATTTCAGCAATCGAGGACAAATAATGAGACAATCAATAATAGCAGGAAATTGGAAAATGAATATGACTCCATCTGAGGCAGAAAAATTTATTGATGAATTTTTAGCCTTAGACTTAGATAGGAAAGGGGAAGTAGTAATTTGCCCTCCTTTTGTAGACCTTTATCCTCTTAGCAAAAAGTTAGTAGACAACCCAATAAAGCTAGGAGCCCAAAATGTCCATACAGAAGATGCAGGAGCCTTTACAGGAGAGGTTTCTGTTCCTATGTTAAAAGACCTTGGAGTCCAATATGTAATAATTGGCCACTCTGAAAGAAGGGAAATCTTCAAGGAGTCCAATGACTTTATAAACAAAAAACTACTAAAACTTCTATCCTCTAACTTAGTGCCAATACTTTGTCTAGGTGAAAGTTTAGAAGAAAGACAAGCAGGCAGGGAATTTGACCTAGTAAAGTCTCAACTTTTAGCTTGCTTAAAAGATGTAGACTCAGACCAAGTTTCCAATATAGTAATAGCCTATGAACCAATTTGGGCCATAGGAACAGGCAAGTCGGCCTCATCTGATGATGCAGAAACTATGTGCAAGTTTATAAGAACAGAAGTGGAAAAACTTTATCCAGGCCAAGGACAAAAAATCAGAATTCTTTATGGAGGATCAGTAAAACCTGCCACTATAAATGAACTTATGGCCAAGGAAAATGTAGACGGAGCCTTAGTTGGAGGGGCTAGCCTAAAAGTAGAAGACTTTAAAGAATTAGTTTCTTATGAGGTTAACCATGACTAAGAAAAATAATATGCTTATTATTTTAGATGGTTTAGGTATAGGAAAAGACTATGAAGGCAATGCCTTTTATTTAGGCCATACTCCAACAATAGACCGTATCCTAAAAGACTATCCGAAAACTGAATTAGTAGCTTCAGGTGAAGGGGTAGGCCTGCCAGCTGGCCAAATGGGAAATTCAGAAGTAGGCCACCTAAACATAGGAGCAGGAAGAATAATTTACCAAAACCTACTAAAAATTAACAACGCCATTAGAGAAGGCACAATTAAGCAAAATTTAGTCTTACAAGATGCTATGCTAAAGGCCAAAGAAAACAACAAGGCCCTTCACTTAATTGGTTTATTAAGCCAAGGAGGAGTTCACTCCCACCAAGACCACCTATTTGCCTTAATGGAAATGGCCAAGGCCAATGACCTAGAAAAAGTTTATATCCACGTAATCTTAGACGGTAGAGATGTTTCTCCCCATGCAGGCATAGACTCAATAAAAGACCTAGAAGAAAAAATTAAAGACCTAGGTCTAGGAAAAATAGCCAGCATAGCTGGTAGATACTATGCTATGGATAGGGACAAAAACTGGTCTAGAACTTTAGATGCCTATAAATGTATAGTTGAAGCTTTAGGAGACAAAATTCCAGACCCTGAGCTTTATATAAAAAATTCCTATGCAGCCAATATAACAGACGAATTTATTATTCCAAAGACTGTGGCAGCTTATGAGGGCATGGAAGATGGAGACTCTGTAATCTTTTACAACTTTAGACCAGACAGGGCCAGACAGCTAACTTGGTCTATAGTAAATGAAGACTTTGACGGTTTTCTTAGAGACAAAAAGGTTTATGTAAACTTTGTTACAATGACAGAATATGACAAAACCATAAAAAATGTGAAAATAGCCTTTGAAGACCAGATTCCAAAAAACACCATGGGCCAGTATATTTCATCCCTAGGTCTAAAGCAACTTAGACTAGCTGAAACAGAAAAGTTCGCCCATGTAACTTACTTTTTCAACGGAGGCAGAGAAGAACCCTTTGACGGTGAAGACAGGATTTTAGTTCCATCACCTAAGGTTGCTACCTTTGACCTTCAACCTCAAATGTCAGCCAAGGAAGTTGCAGACAAGGCTGTTGAAGCCATTGACCAAGAAAAATATGACCTAATAGTCTTAAACTTTGCCAACTGTGACATGGTTGGCCACACTGGAGTAATAGAAGCTGCAGTCCAAGCAGTTCAAGCAGTGGACTTCAACCTAGGCAGGGTCTTAGACAAGTTAAAAGAAAAAAATGGCCAAGCCTTAATAACAGCAGACCATGGCAACTGTGAAATGATGTTAGACGACAATAAAATGCCAATAACCAGTCATACAACTAATCCAGTTCCCCTAGTCTTATTTAACTATGGGGAAGATGCTAGCCTAAAGGCAGGAGGCAGGCTTTGTGACTTATCGCCAACTCTTTTAGCCATGATGGACTTAGATAAACCAGAAGAAATGACTGGCCATAGTTTATTAGATAAGTAGAAAGGAAAAATTAATATGAGCAGTATAATTGAAGTATATGGAAGAGAAGTTCTAGACTCTAGGGGAAATCCTACAGTAGAAGTAGAAGTATATACAGAAGATGGAGCCTTTGGTAGGGCCATAGTACCATCAGGAGCCTCAACAGGAGTTCACGAGGCAGTTGAACTTAGAGACGGAGACAAGAACAGATATTTAGGAAAAGGTGTTAGCCAAGCAGTTAACAACGTAAACGAACTAATAGGACCAGAAATAATTGGCTTTGACGTTTGTGACCAAGTAGCCATAGACAAGACTATGATTGAGCTTGACGGCACTGCCAACAAGGGCAAACTAGGCGCCAATGCTATCCTAGGAGTTTCCATGGCAGTAGCTAGGGCAGCAGCAGATGAACTTGGCCTACCATTATATGCCTATATAGGTGGCCCAAATGCCAAGAGCCTACCAACACCTATGATGAACATCTTAAATGGTGGAGAACATGCAGACAACAACGTAGACATCCAAGAATTTATGGTAATGCCAGTTGGAGCAGCATCCTTTAAAGAAGCCCTAAGAATTGCTACAGAAATCTTCCACCAACTTAAAAATGTTCTAAAATCCAAGGGCCTAAACACAGCAGTTGGAGACGAAGGAGGCTTTGCCCCAAACCTTTCATCTAACGAAGAAGCACTAAAAACCATAGTGGAAGCCATAGAAAAAGCAGGCTACAAGCCAGGAGACCAAGTTAGAATTGCCTTAGACGTAGCAGCTTCAGAACTTTATGACCCAGAAAAGAAAGTCTATGTAATAAAAAGTGAAGGCAAAGAACTAAGCTCAGACCAAATGATAGCCTGGTATGAAGACTTAGTTGCCAAGTATCCAATTATTTCCATAGAAGACGGCCTTGCAGAAGATGACTGGGAAGGTTGGAAGAAAATGACTGAAGTTCTTGGCCAAAAAATCCAAATAGTTGGAGACGACCTATTTGTAACTAATGTAGAAAGACTACAAATGGGCATAGAAAAATCAGTAGCCAACTCTATCCTAATTAAGCTAAATCAAATTGGTACTATAACAGAAACCTTAGATGCCATAGAACTAGCAAAGACCCATGGCTATACAGCAGTTATCTCACACAGATCAGGAGAAACAGAAGACACAACTATAGCTGACCTAGCAGTAGCAACAAATGCTGGCCAAATAAAAACAGGAGCTCCATCAAGAACAGATAGGGTAGCCAAATACAACCAACTTCTAAGAATAGAAGACGAATTATTTGGACTATCTCAATACAAAGGTATAGATAGCTTCTATAACATAAAATAGAAGCCAAGACAAATTAATATTAAGACCAAAAAGGTAAGGAGGCCAAAAGTCTGCTTGCCTTTTTTTATAGGCAGCCAAGGAATTGTTAAACATATAATTAGCCATATAGGGCTTTTTCAGATTGAAAAAATTAACAATCTCTGTTATAATTACTTAAAGTGAAAAGCTTTTCCTTGACTAAACTTGGAATAGTGAATTAGCAATTATTGATTAGGAGGTATTTCTATGAAAAGAAATAGTAAATTAGCATTATTGTTAGTATTAGTAATGCTAGCAACAGTATTTGTAGCTTGTAACAAACAAGAAGGATCAACAGCAGAAGGTGGATCACAAAATATGATTATGGCTACAGGTGGAACAACAGGTACATACTACTCACTAGGTGGTACCTTAGCACAATTAATGAACTCAAATGCAGAAGGCGTTAACATTACAGCCCAATCTACTGGTGCTTCAGTTGAAAACTGTAGACTACTAGCAACTGGCGAAGCTGAATTAGCCCTTCTACAAAATGACGTACTAGACTATGCTTATTCTGGAACAGAATTATTCGATGCTAAAATCGAAAACCTAAGAGCAGTAGCTTCTTTATATCCAGAAGTAATCCAAATCGTAGGAACTGAAGACATTAAGACTTTAGAAGACCTTAAAGGCAAAAAAGTTTCTGTAGGAGCTGCAGGTTCTGGTACAGAAGCAAACGCTAGACAAATTCTTAATGCAGCAGGAATCACTTACGATGACATCCAAAAATTTGACCTTTCTTTCTCAGAATCAGCTGACGCTTTCAAAGACGGCCAAATCGATGCTTTCTTCGTAACAGCAGGTGTTCCAAACGCATCAATCCAAGACATCACAGCCCAACATAAGATTTCTATTATAGAAGTTGGCTCTGATATAGCTGCAGACTTAATTGCTAACTATCCATTCTACATTGAATTTAACATTCCAGGTGGAACATATCCAGGCGTAGATGAAGATGTTAACACAGTAGCAGTATTAGCAGTACTAGCAACTAACGCAGAAGAATCAGAAGATACTATTTATAACATTACTAAGGCTTTATATGAAAATCTAGAAGACTTAGCAAATTCTCATGCCAAAGGTAAAGAAATTGTATTAGAAAAATCTGCTGATGGTATTTCAATTCCATTCCATCCAGGTGCAGAAAAATATCTAAAAGAAGCAGGCGTTATAAAATAAAATAAAACAAGGGCTAGTGGACTAGCTAGCCCTTATTTATTGTTTTAAGGCAAATAAATGAAAAAATTTTTTGGTCTTTTAATTCTATTAATATTACTTATATTTTTGCCAATTTTTAAAAGATTTACCATAGCCAATGGGGCTACAGGAGACCTAGTACTTACAGGAAGCCTAAAAGATTTTCAAGAATTTAACGTTGACTTTACTCACTCAGTAAACAAAACCCCAGTAAAAGAATTCTATAAGATCAAGGGACAGGGTTTTAATCTTTATAAGGCAGAATTTTCTTCATATGGAGCAGGCATGTCAGATGGAGCTGATTTCTTACAAGGCCAAATCTATTATGGAGAAAACAATGAGATCTACTTAAGTTTAGATAAAGATTTTGATATTATTACCTATTATGTAGGAACTGTAGCAGATCACAGACTTACTTATAAGGACAAAACTCTTCACCTAAATCAACTTTTAAAGGCCCAAAGTCCAGCTCAACTAGCCATAAAAAGGCTATCTCTTTACCAAATACTAAAAACTGGCTTAAGAAAAACATATAAATAAAATTATTAGACCCTTTTTTAAAGGAGAAAATTATGAACAAAAAAGACTTAGATAAAGAAAAAGTCCTTGTTCCTGAAGACGACAAACCAGCAATGAGTCAAGAGGAACTAGACGAATTTTTATCTTCCATAGACAAGGAGTCTTCTTATAGGAGGCTTGAAGGCTGGCAAAATAAGCTGGTAATCTTTATTGCCATAGCTTTTTCACTTTTCCAACTTTACACATCAATATTTGGAATGTTACCAGCCCAAAAACAAAGAAACATTCACCTTTGTTTCGTTTTAGTGTTAGCTTATTTAATGTATCCTATGTCTTCTAAAAGTAACAAGAAGAGATTTGGTGTAATAGATATTGTTATTGCAGTTTTGGGAGCAGCAGCCACCCTTTATTCTGTAATAAACTATGAACCTTTACTTCGTAGAGCAGGTATGCAAACCCAAGTAGACATAGTCTTTGGTGTAATAGGAGTTATTTTAGTCCTAGAAGCTGCCAGAAGAGTAGTAGGAACACCAATAGTTGTAGTAGCAAGTGTATTCTTTATATATTGCTTTGCAGGACCGTACTTACCAGGCTTTTTGAACCACAGAGGTTATTCATTTACTAGGGTAATTTCTCACATGTGGTTTACAACTGAAGGTATTATTGGTACACCTTTAGGAGTATCATCTACTTTCGTATTCTTATTTATCCTCTTTGGATCCTTCCTCAACGAAACAGGAATTGGCGAATTCTTTATAGACATAGCCAATGCCTTAGCAGGATGGGCTAGAGGAGGTCCAGCTAAAGTATCTGTTATTTCATCAGCCCTAATGGGAACTGTATCAGGTTCATCAGTAGCCAATACAGTAGGAACAGGTTCCTTTACAATTCCACTAATGAAAAGACTAGGCTACCATGCTAACTTTGCAGGAGCTGTAGAAGCAACAGCCTCAACAGGGGGCCAAATTATGCCTCCAATTATGGGTGCAGCAGCCTTCTTAATGGCAGAATTTGCAGGAGTTCCTTATGGCCAAGTAGCAGCAGCAGCCATTATCCCAGCACTTCTATACTTTACAGGTATTTGGTTATCAGTAGACTTTGAAGCCAAAAAACTTGGTCTATCAGGTATGACCAAAGAAGAACTTCCAAAACCTGGCAAGGTATTAAGAGAAAAGGGCCACTTAGTTCTACCACTTGTTGGTATTATTTACTTCTTAGTATCTGGATCAACTCCACTAAGAGCAGCCCTAGCAGGTATAGTTCTTTCAGTTGTAGCAGCAGCCTTGAAAAAAGACACTAGACTTTCTTTCAAAGACATACTTGGTTGTTTAGAATCAGGTGCCAAAGGTGCCCTATCTGTAGGTGCAGCTTGTGCTTGTGCTGGTATAATCGTAGGATCAGTTACCCTTACAGGACTTGGCCTAAAATTAGGTAACGGTCTTGTAGAACTTGCTGGTGGATCCCTACTATTAACTATGGTATTTACAATGATTTCTTGTATAATCCTAGGTATGGGTATTCCAACAACAGCTAACTATGTAATCACATCTACAGTTGCAGCTCCAGCTTTAATGCAACTTGGAGTTCCAACTCTAGCAGCTCACATGTTCTGTTTCTACTTTGGTATAGTAGCAGACATTACTCCACCAGTAGCCCTAGCAGCCTATGCAGGTTCAGGTATATCTGGAGGAGACCCACTTAAGACAGGCTTCCAGGCAGTAAGACTGGCCATAGCAGCCTTCTTAATTCCATACTTGTTCGTTTATAACCCAGTAATGCTACTAATCGATGCTACAGTTCTTAGTGTAATAGTAGTTGTAGTATCAGCCCTAATCGGTATGGTTGGTATATCAGCTGGTTTATCAAACTACTTTGTAACAAAGACCAATATAATCGAAAAGATTATCTTACTTGCAGGTGGATTCTCACTGCTAGTGCCAGGAACAATTACTGACATAATTGGTGTTGGTGCCTTAGTAGTAGTATTCTTAATGCAAAAAGTTAGAGTAAAAAATTCATAAAATTTAAATAGTTAAAATAGACAAGAGGCTAACTAGATTTCTAGTTAGTTTCTTTTTTATAAAAAGTCTAAAAAATTGGCACAAAAATGGAAAATATTATATTAATAAAAAGTCCTAGTAAAAAACATGAAGGAAATATAAAAAATAAACTTCCTCCACTTGATTATTGCAAGCTTATATTGTATAATTTGACAGTATATTAAATACGCACTCTTTTCTACGAAGGGAGGGATTTAGATGTCTGAAATTAGAGTTGGAGAAAATGAGTCATTAGACAATGCTCTTAAAAGATTCAAAAGACAATGTGCAACAAGTGGTATTCTTCGTGAAATAAGACAAAGAGAACACTACGAAAAACCAAGTGTAAAGAAAAAGAAAAAAGCTGAAGAAGCACGCAGAAAGAACCGCAGAAATCGTTAAGAAGGTGATTGCATGTCTTTAAAAGAAAGACTTATGGAAGATTTAAAAACTTCCATGAAAAACAAGGACATTCTAAGAAAAAATACCATTACTATGGTAAGAGCTGAAATCAAACAAGTAGAAGTTGACCAGAGAGTTGACTTAGACGATGAAGACATTTTAAAAATAATGTCCAAGCAGCTCAAAGAAAAGAGAAACTCAATTCAAGAATTCAAGAAAGGTGACAGACAAGACTTAGTTGACCAAGCTGAGGCAGAAATAGCCATCCTACTTGAATACTTACCAAAACAATTAACAGAAGAAGAACTGACTGAAATAGTAAAAAATGTTCTTGAAAAATCTGGCTATACTTCTATGAAAGACATGGGAAAAATTATGAAAGAAGTTATGCCATTAGTTCAAGGCAAAGCTGACGGCAACATGGTTAACCAAGTTGTTAGAAAAATTTTAGCCTAATCTTCAATAAGCGTAAGGTTTATGCCTTGCGCTTTTTTTTGGAAAAATTTTTATAAAAGCAAGTTGAAATTCAATTCAAAGAAAATTCCTCTCACAAATTTAAGACAAGAGGCCAGCTGAAAATTCCTAAAAAAACTTAGCCCTAAGGTCTAGAATCTTTTGAAAAATTCCCAAAATTTTCAATCTTTAGGTTATAATTAAAAAAGAGACTTTAACTTTTTCTCAATAAGGTTTATAATAAAAACAGAACATAAGTTTGTTAGGAGATATATATGAAAATAAAAATAATAAATAAAAGTTCCAATGACCTACCAGCCTACAAAACTGCTGGCTCATCAGGCATGGACATAAGAGCATTTTTAGATCAGCCTATGACAGTAAAGCCTATGGAAATAGTTTTAGTTCCAACTGGCCTTTACTTAGAAATCCCTGAAGGTTACGAAGTCCAAATTAGAGCTAGATCTGGCCTTGCCTTGAAAAATGGCATCTCCCTAGTAAATGGTATAGGAACCATTGACTCAGACTATAGGGGAGAAGTTGGAGTAATCTTAATTAATTTAGGCAAGGAAGACTTTGTTATTAATAATGGAGACAGGATTGCCCAAATGGTAGCAATGAAGTACGAAAAAGTTCAAATAGAAGAGGTAGAAGAGTTAGAAACTACTGATAGAGCTCATGGTGGTTTTGGCTCTAGTGGAATAAAATAATATGAGAAAAAGAAGAACACAGAAAAAACGTAAAAATATATCCTTAAAAAATTTTGAAATAGGAAACTTAGCCAGGGGCATAATGGTTGCCACTGCTATTTTATTGCTCCTTTGTTTCTACACTACAGGCATGGGAGCCCTAGGCCTATTTTTCAAAAACTTATTTTATTTCTTATTTGGTTCTGCCAGTGTGGCCCTACCAATTTTACTTATATTTTTATCTATAAATTCCTATCTAAATTCCATAGAAACATCAGACTTGTCTTTGATTTTTACTGGCCTAGGGATTTTAATTGTTTCAGCTATATTCTTAGACACAATTTCATCCCAACCAGGTATCTATCTTAATAGATTTTTCTTTACCATAGACCCTAGAATTTTAGGCATCAATGGGGGCTATATTGGAGCTTATCTTGCTTCCTTTTTGCTGGCAATGTTTGGTTCCTTAGGCCTAAATATAGTTTTGTTACTAGTATTTTCTGTCCTTTTAATAGTATTTTTTAACCTAGACTATGTACAAATTGGCCTAGGACTTTTGGACTTTTTCTCATCTTTAGGGGAAAATCTCAAAGAAGGCTTTCTTGGTCTAAAAAATAAGGCCCAAGAAACAAGGGAAAAAAACAAGCTAGCAAGTTCAGAAAAAAGCCTAGACCAAGGCCCTTCTAAGTTAAAAATAAACCCTGGCCTAATGGACTCTAGCCAAGCCTTTGCAGAAGATAAGACCTACAGAAAAGAAAGAATCTTAGACCTAAAAATCAACAGCAAAGACCTGGACCAAATTGAAGAATTTAATTCAAATATTTCCAAAGAAGAAATTCAGGCCAAAGAAAAAGAAGACCTGGAAAAAATTTCCAAGGTAAGTGCAGCTGACAAGTTAGAACTAGAAAAGGAAATCCAAGGCAAAACAGAAGAAAAAATTCCTTACGAAATCCCACCTCTATCTCTACTTAATAAGCCAGCTAGAAAAAATAAAATAAACACAGACGAAATCTATGAAAATAGTAGAATAATAGAAGAAACCATGGCCAACTTCGGCATATCAGCCAAGGTTGAACAAGTTAATTCAGGCCCAGCAGTAACCTGCTACGAACTTGTGCCAGCAGCCAATGTAAAGCTATCTAAAATCGTTAGTCTGGCTGACAACTTGGCCTTTTCCTTGGCCTCTTCAGATATTAGAATTGAGGCCCCAATACCAGGTAAAACTGCTGTTGGTATAGAAATTCCCAACAGGGTCAAGTCTATGGTTACCCTTGAAGAAGTACTTTCTTCCAAGGAATTTCAAGAATATGACTCAGACCTGCCCCTAGTTTTAGGTAAGGATACAGAAGGGGCAGTAGTAATCTCCTCAATAGATGACATGCCCCATCTTTTAGTAGCAGGAGCAACAGGATCAGGAAAGTCAGTTTGTATAAATTCTATAATAATTTCTCTACTTTATAAGACTTCACCAGAAGACTTGAGAATGATCCTTATAGACCCCAAAATAGTAGAACTAGGTGTTTACAACGCCATTCCTCACATGCTTATACCAGTTGTAACTAACCCAAAAAAAGCAGCTACAACCTTGGCTTGGGCAGTAGAAGAAATGGAAAGAAGATACAAGACCTTTGCAGAAAATTATGTAAAGGACATAAAAGCCTATAACGAAAAAATGGCTCCCTTTGGCGAAAAAATGGAAAAAATCGTCATAATAATAGACGAGCTAGCAGACCTTATGATGGTAGCCTCAAATGAAGTAGAAGACTATATAGCCAGACTGGCACAAATGGCCAGGGCAGCAGGCATGCACTTAATCTTAGCTACCCAAAGACCATCAGTAGATGTTATAACTGGCGTAATTAAGGCTAACATTCCATCTAGGATTTCTTTTGCAGTAACATCTCAAGTTGACTCTAGAACTATTCTAGACTCATCAGGAGCGGAAAAACTCCTAGGCAAGGGGGACATGCTTTTCTATCCATCTTCTTATCCAAAACCTAAGAGGATCCAAGGTTGCTTTGTGTCCCAAAAAGAAGTAGATAGGGTAATAGACTACTTTACAGAAAAAAACTACCAAGTAATCCAAAATGAAGAAATAATCCAAGAAATGAAACAAGTTGATCTTACAAAAAAACTAGATGCAGATCCTTTAACTATGGATGCCTTAAAGACTATAGTCTATGACCAACAAGCATCTATATCCTATTTACAAAGAAAACTTTCCATAGGATATTCAAGGGCAGCAAGAATTGTAGACCAACTTGAAGACCAAGGCTATGTAGGCCCAAACAAAGGGTCTAAGCCTAGAGATATACTAATAACAGAAGAAGAATTTTTACAATTAATGGGAGAAGACTTTGAATAAGAAAAATGTTTACTTTACAACCCTAGGTTGTTCCAAAAACGATGTAGACACAGACCAAATGCGAACAATCTTAGAAGGAGACCACTACCAGTCTGCATATAGTCCTGACCAGGCAGACTTAATTGTAGTTAACACCTGTGGCTTTATAGAAGACGCCAAAGAAGAATCAATAAATGAAATTCTAGAAATGGCAGACTATACAAAAGATTCAAAAAAGAAACTTTTAGTAACAGGCTGTTTGGCCCAAAGATATGCCAAAGAACTACTAGACCAAATACCAGAAATAGACGGCATAATAGGAACAGGACAAATAAATAATATAGCAAAACTAGTAGACCAAAGTTTCCAAGGCAAGAGAATAAAGGAAACTACAAACATTAACTCAGCCTACCAAGAAGGCCTTTACAAAAAGGACGTAGGACCTACAGAATATGTAAAAATCGGAGAAGGCTGTAACAACTTTTGTAGCTACTGCATAATACCGATGCTAAGGGGCAAAAACAGGTCTAGAAAAATAGAAGATATTTACAAAGAAGTATCTTATTTAGTAGAAAAGGGAGCTAGAGAAATTATTCTTATAGCCCAAAATACTACAGACTATGGCATAGACAACTATGGAGACTACAGCCTAGCCAAACTTTTAAACAAACTAGAAGAAATTCAAGACCTAAAATGGATCAGGGTCCTTTATCTTTATCCAGACAACTTTACAGATGACCTAATAGCAGCCTTTAAAAACAACAAAAAGCTTCTGCCTTATGTGGACATTCCTCTTCAGCACGTATCTGACAGGGTTCTAAAAAACATGAATAGGTCCACTGACAAGGAAACCATAAGAAAATTAATAGAAAAACTAAGAAGGGAAGTGCCTAATATAATAATTAGGTCCACCTTTATAGTAGGTTTCCCCCAAGAAAGCCAGGAAGACTTTGAGGAATTAGTAGACTTTATAAAAGAAGTAAAATTAGACAAGGTAGGAGTCTTTGAATATTCCCAAGAAGAAAACACCAAGGCCTATGAAATGGATGGCCAAATCGATCCACAGACCAAGGCTCAAAGAAAGGCTTACTTAATGGAAGTCCAAGAAGAAATATCTAATGAAAACATGGAAAAATTCCTTGGAAAAACCTATGACATGCTAATAGAAGAAATCTATGACGACCTGCTAGTAGGCAGAACCATAAGTGACAGTCCAGAAATCGATGGAGTAACCTTAGTTTATGGTCCCTTTGACAAGGACTACCAGCTTGGCCAATTTATAAAAGTTAAGATAATAGACCACTTAGAACACGACCTTATAGGAGGCATTTATGAACCTAGCAAATAAAATTACCCTAACTAGACTATTTATGGTTCCGATATTTATAATAACCATGTATGTCTTACCTCACTATAGCCCAATACCACTAATAATCTTTTCTGTGGCAGCAGCTACAGATGCCCTAGATGGCTATGTGGCCAGACACTACAACATGGTAACTAGCTTTGGAAAATTCGTTGACCCTCTAGTAGATAAGATTTTAGTTCTATCAGCCTTTTGTCTAATGCTAGAAAGACTGGCTTTACCAGGCTGGATTTTAGTTATAATAGTAGCAAGAGAACTGATAATCACAGGCTTTAGGACTATAGCAGTAGAAAAGGGAGTGACCATAGCAGCCTCACCATTAGGAAAAATAAAAACCATATCCCAAATGCTATCTATAATAGTTTATTTCTTAAGCCTAATTACTGGAAGCTTATGGGGCCTTTACACCTTTTTAATCTACTTTGCCATGCTAGCAACCCTAGTATCAGGCATAGACTACCTAGTGAAGAACAAAAATGTCTTAGAAGGATAAGCCATGAAAGCAGCAATACTAAACATAGGCAATGAAGTCCTTTTAGGTCATACTATAAACACTAACCTTTCCCTAATAGCCAAAAAACTATTAGACTATGGAATCTTAGTAGGAGAACAAAGAACAGTAGAAGACGACCCTAAAGCTATAATAAAGGCTGTCCACGAACTTTTGGTAGAAAATGACCTTATAATTAGCTCAGGAGGCCTAGGACCAACAGAAGACGACTTAACAAGCCCATCTATAGCCCAGGCCCTAAATCGCCAACTTGTGTTGAATAACCAAGTATTAGAGGACATCCAGGCATATTTTGCAAGGACCAAAAGGACCATGAGTCCCAATAACAAAAACCAGGCCTACTTTCCCCAAGGAGCCAAAATATACAAAAACGACTTAGGCACAGCATCAGGCTTTTCCCTCCAAGAAGGAGAAAAGACAATTCTAGTCCTACCAGGACCACCAAGGGAAGTGGAAAATATTCTGGACAAGTTTCTAAAAGACTTTAGTCCCCAAAAACAAGTCCTATTAAAAACCATAAACACCTTTGGCCTAGGAGAATCCTTCTTAGAAAACCAACTAAGACTACTGAAGCTAGGAAGAGAATTATTAATAAACACCTACTTTAATTTTAATGGAGTAGACATAAAAATCCTAGCTGACCTAAAAGACCAAGAAGCCTTTCAAAGGGCAATAGAAAAAATCCAAGGACAATTTGCTGAAAATATTTATGACACAGACTCATCATCAATATCTTTGTCCTTACTAAAGCAAGCAAAAGCTAAAAACAAAAAAATAGCCTTTGCAGAATCTTGTACAGGAGGCAAACTAAGTTCAGCCTTTGTAGAAAACCCATCAGCATCAGATGTACTTCTAGGCTCTCTAGTAACTTACACAGAAGAAGCTAAGATGAAAATCCTAGGAGTCAAGGAAGAAACTCTAAAAGCCTACACAGCAGTAAGTGAGGAAACTGCCAGAGAAATGCTCCAAGGCCTAAAAAATATCTTTGATGCAGACCTATATGCTGTAACAACTGGCTATGCCTCTCCAACAGGAGACCCTAAGACCAATGGCCTAGTCTATATAGGCCTATATAGCAAAAAAGATAAGAAAACACAAATTCTAGAAAACCATTACCATGGTTCTAGACAACAAATTATAGATAGAGTAACTGCAAATGTATATTTTAATTTAATGAAATTAATCTAAGGAGGACTTTATGACTGAGAAAAATGAAAAAGACAAGGCCCTAGATGCGGCTATTGCAAAAATTGAAAAAGAATTTGGTAAGGGATCCATTATGAAAATGGGCGAAGACACTACTAGAAAAATGGATGTAATTCCAACAGGATCTATAGAAATAGACATAGCCCTAGGAGTTGGTGGTATCCCTCGTGGAAGAATAATAGAAATTTATGGGCCAGAATCCTCAGGGAAGACTACAGTAGCCCTTCACATAGTTGCAGAAACCCAAAAACTTGGTGGCAACGCAGCCTTTATAGATGCAGAGCATGCCTTAGACCCAGAATACTCTAAAAAGCTTGGGGTAGACATGAAAGAGCTCTTAGTATCCCAACCAGACACAGGGGAAGAAGCCTTAGAAATAGCAGAAATGCTAGTTAGGTCCAATGCAGTAGACATAATAGTAATAGACTCTGTAGCAGCCCTAGTACCAAAGGCAGAAATCGAAGGAGCCATGGGAGATTCCTTTATAGGTCTCCAAGCCAGACTAATGAGCCAGGCCCTAAGAAAAATTACAGGAGCCATAGCCAAGTCTAACACTACAGTAATCTTCATTAACCAACTAAGAGAAAAAGTTGGAGTAATGTTTGGTAGCCCAGAAACTACAACAGGAGGCAGGGCCCTAAAATTCTATTCCAGTATCAGACTAGACATTAGAAAAGCTGACAACATTAAAAAGGGAGACGAATTTTTAGGCAACAAGGTTAGAGCCAAAGTTGTAAAAAACAAGGTAGCCCCACCATTTAAAACAGCAGAATTTGACATAATGTATGGCCAAGGCATATCTAAGATATCAGGTATAGTAGATACAGCAGCCAATGCAGACATTATCCAAAAAGCAGGATCTTGGTACAGCTACAAAGACGACAGAATGGGCCAAGGGAAAGAAGCAGCCAAGGCATATTTAGAAGAAAGACCAGAAATCCTAAGGGAAGTAGAATATAAAGTTAGACAGCACTACAACCTTAACATTCCCCACGACCTAAAAGAACAAGTAGCAGAAGAAAACACCACAATTGAATTTGAAGGAGAAGAGTAGAAAATGAAACTACTCTTCTTTACTGACACTCATATAAGGCCCTCAAATCCCATAAGTCGCCTAGACAACTATTATGAGTCAGTACTGAAAAAGCTAGAAGAAATCAGAGACTATGCCAACTCCAATAACATAGACTATGTTATCCATGGCGGAGATCTTTTTGATAGGCCAGACAATCCTATTAAAGCCACATCTCAAGTAGGATTAATTCTAGCTTCTTTTAAGATGCCAATATATATAGTAGTAGGCAACCACGATATTTTCGGCTACAATATTGACACCCTACAAAGGTCAATGTTAGGCCTTTTAACAAGCTTTAACATCCTAAAGCTAATCCCAGATGACGGAGTCCTTCTAGAAAAGGACGGTACAAAGGTCCTAGTCCTAGGCAGAAACTTTTCAGCAGACCTAGACCAAGACAAGGAAAATTATATAGTCAAAGACCAAGACATAAAATATTCAGCCCACAAAATCATAAATGTGGTCCATGGATTTTTAATAGACAGACCCTTTCTAAGTGTAGTAGACCACACCCTAGTAGGGGAAATTCTAGAAACCAAGGCAGACCTAACCCTATCAGGCCACTACCACTCAGGTTTCCCAATCCAAAATATCCAAGGCAAAGTCTTTGCTAACCCTGGCTCCCTAGTTAGAAACAGAAACTCCTTATCAGAAATAAAAAGAAGGCCAAAATTTTTAGAAATCACAGTTGAAAAAGACAAAATTGACCTAAAAGAAATCTACCTAAAATCAGCCAAAGCAGGAGACCAAGTCTTTGATAGGACCAAGCTAATAGAAGACCAATACAAGGACCAAAGGCTAATGCTCTTTGCCCAAGGCATAGACCAGAACCTAGATTTGGACCTAATAGACCTAGAAGCAATAATTGACTCAATAGCAGCATCAGAAGACTTTGATCCAAAAATAAAAGCCCAGGCAAAACTTAGAATAGAAGAGGCCAAGGAGGTCCTAAATGAAGACAATTAAAAAACTTAGCCTAGAAAATTTCCAATCTCACAAACTAACAGTCCTAAATTTTGACCAGGGCCTAAATGCTATAGTAGGACCAACAGACTCAGGCAAAACTGCCATCCTAAGAGCCTTAAAATGGGTTCTATATAACGAGCCCCAAGGAGACGCCTTTATAAGACAGGGCCAGTCATCAGTCAGTGTAAAGCTAGAATTTACAGATGGCATAATAATAGAAAGATATAGGACCAAGTCTAAAAACGGCTACAAAATCACCTATGCCAATGGAGAAGAAGCAATTTTTGAAGGCTTTGGTAGCCAGGTCCCAGAAGAAGTCTACCAGGCCTCCCAAATGCCTAAAATAACCTTAAGACCAGGAGAAACCAGGTCCCTAAACATGGCAGAACAACTAGAAGGCCCCTTTTTACTAACAGACAACGCCTCCCTAAAGGCAGCAGCTCTAGGAAAATTAGTCCAAGCAGACCTAATAGACTATGCCCTAGGCCAGGTAAACTTAGACCTAAGAAACAAAAAAAAGGACCAAAAATACCTAGAAGATCAACTAGAAAAAACCAACAAGGACCTTGAAGCCTATAGCTACCTAGAAGACCTAGGCAGAACAATAAAAAACCTTGAGACTATTCAAGACCAAATAAAAATAAAAAACCAGGACTTAGAAAAATTACAAATCCTAGACCAAAGCTACAAAAACTTAAAAGCTAGCATAACCAGCCTAAGGCAAATAAAAAACAGCCTAAAAAATCTTGACCAAGTAGAAATTTTTTATCTTGAAGCAGCAAACAAAATCTCTAAAATAAAGACCCTAGAAGAAGCCAACAAGGCCTACAAAGAAAACCAAAAACGACTGAATATAACAGAAAAAATACAAAAAGCCCTGGCCCAAGTAGACCAAGCCCAAGACCTAGAAGAAAAAATAGAAAAACTAAATACCAAACTAGAAAAGCTAGAAAATATAAGAAAAAACCAAGAACAAATAAAACAAAGAACAGCATCAACAAAAGAAAACTACCAAAAATTAAAAAACCTAGACCAGCTACTAGCCTCCTATAAACAGCTAGAAAAGCTAAGAACAAGGCTAGAAAACTACCAAAAAGCAGAAAAAAGTCTAAACATCTTAAAAGAAAGAATAAAAAACGGAGAAAAATACCTAAAAAACTTCCAAAAACTAGACCAAGTGGACCAAGCCTACCTACAAATCAACCAGGCAAAAGAAAAACTAAAAACCTTAAAAGAAAAAAATTCAAACTACAAAAATATCTTGGCAAAAATTACAGCAGAAAAAGAAAATATCCAAAGAGCCAGCAGAAAAATTGTCAACATAGAAAAGACCTATATAAAGCTGATTCAGGAAATGAAGGTCTGTCCAACTTGCAAAAGGCCCTTTGACCTAGAAAATCCAGACCAAATAATAAAACACCTAAGTGAATAGGAGAGAGAGAAAATGAACTACGACCAAGAACTAAAAACCCTAAAAGAAGACCTTGATAAGGCAAAAAACATAAAAAACAAGGCAGAAGGAACCTTGGAAGAACTAAAAAAACAAGAACAACAAATCCTTGACCAACTAAAAGAACTACAAGTTGACCCAGAAAACCTAGACACAGAAATAGAAGACCTAAAAAACCAAATAGAAGACTTACTAAAAAAGGCCCAAACAATGATTCCAAAAGACTTAATAGACAAGGTAAAATAATGGACTTAGAAAAACAAATTGACCAGCTTAAAGCTATCTACCTAAGAGAAGAAACCAAAAGAACAATATTAGAAGAAAATAAAAAACAAATAGAAAAAGACCTAGACCAAGCCAAGGACCAAACAGACACCCTAGAAAAACTAACAATTCTTTTCCAAAAAACATCAGAATATGCTAGAAACCAGGGCAAGACCCAAATAGAAAGTCTGACCACTAGATCTTTAAAATATATATTCAAAAGAGACTACGACTTCCAAATAGAAATAAGCCAGAAGAGGAACACCTCAACAGCAGAATTCTATATACAAGAACAAACAGAAAATGGCCTAGTAAAAACCAAGCCAGAAAGCTCAAAAGGCGGCGGCATAGTAGACATAGTAAGCCTGGCCCTTAGAATGGCCTTTCTAGAAAACTTTAGGCCTAAAGTCCAAGGACCCTTGATCCTAGACGAACCAGCCAAACACGTAAGCCAAGAATATATATTTGACATAGGAGACTTTCTTGTCCAATTTTCAAAACAAATGAATAGACAAATAATAATGATAACCCACAACGATCATCTGGCCAGTCTAGCCACTAATCGCTACAGACTTAGCCAAGAAGAGGGAATCTCCTTTGCAGAAAAAGACAGCAAAGAATAAATAAAAAAATAATATTAAAAAAACCTAAAGCAAATCTAATTTTGAAATTATGGCTAAATATGACATTGACAACGATTTACTATTGACTAAGACCAAAAAAAGATATAGAATAAAGTAGTATAGTTAATAAATTTTATACTGAGAATTAAATTTGAAACTTGAAAACTAAATATTGAGGAGGTGTTCTTCATCGAATACGTTTACTATATTATTATGATGATAGTTGGGTTAGGAGTAGGTTACCTACTTAGAAAAAACACTGCAGAGAAAAAAATAGGCTCAGCAGAAACCCATGCTAAAAATCTTATAATAGATGCGGAAAGAGAAAGTGAATCAGTAAAAAAAGAAGCCCTATTAGAAGCCAAAGAAGAAATCCACAGGATGAGAACAGAGGCTGAAAACGAGAACAAAAGAAGAAGAGATGAAAACTCTGAACACGAAAAAAGGCTTCTTAACAAGGAAGACCAACTAAGCAAAAAAGAAGACCAGCTTGACAAGAGAGCCACTAACCTAGAAAGAAAGGACCAGTCCCTATCAGACAGGCTAAGAGTCCTAGAAACAAAAGAAGTTCAAGTAGAAGAACTATTAAACAAAAGACTACTAGAACTAGAAAGAGTATCAGGTTATAGCACCCAACAAGCCAAAGAGGTCCTTTTAGAAGAACTAAAAGGCGAGGTCATTCACGAATCTGCAGCTGTTATCAAGGAATATGAAAACAAAACGAAAGAAGAAAGCGAAAAAATTGCAAGAAATATTATCGCATATGCAATACAAAAATGTGCACCTGACTATGTTTCAGAACTAACTATTTCAACAGTATCCCTACCAAATGACGACATGAAGGGCAGGATCATAGGAAGAGAAGGAAGAAACATAAGGGCTATTGAATCTCTAACAGGAGTAGACCTAATAATAGACGACACTCCAGAAGCAGTAACCCTATCTAGCTTTGACCCAGTAAGAAGGGAAGTAGCTAGAATAGCTTTAGAAAAACTGATCCTAGACGGCAGAATCCATCCAACCAGGATAGAAGAAGTTGTAGAAAGAGCAGAAAGAGAAGTTGACCAAAGCATAAAAGAAGCAGGTGAAGATGCAGTGTTCGAATTGGGGATACACGACATCCATCCTGAATTGAAAAAGACCCTAGGACGTTTGAAATACCGTACATCCTACGGCCAAAACGCCCTAAGACATGCTATAGAAGTTGCCAAACTATCAGGCTTTATGGCAGAACTCCTAGGAGCAGACGTAAAAATGGCCAAGAGGGCAGGACTTTTACACGACATAGGAAAGGCAATAGACCAAGAATCAGAACAAACTCACATAGAACTTGGAGCCGACCTAGCCAGAAGATACAAAGAACCTGACCAAGTCATTAACGCCATCCAGTCTCACCATGGAGAAGTAGAATTCAAATATCTAGAATCAGTCCTAGTCCAAGCAGCAGATGCCCTATCAGCAGCTAGACCAGGAGCTAGAAGAGAAACCCTACAATCCTATATAGCCAGACTAGAAAAACTAGAAGAAATAGCAACATCCTTTACAGGTATTGACAAGGCCTATGCAGTCCAAGCAGGAAGAGAAATTAGAGTAGCCGTTAAGCCAGAAAATGTATCAGAAGCAGAAATGGTTATCCTATCAAGAGATATAGCAAAAACAATAGAAAAAGAAATGCAATATCCAGGCCAAATAAAAGTCAATATAATAAGAGAAACTAGAGCAATAGAATATGCGAAATAATCAGTAGAAAATTAATTAAAGAGATACCAAAAAGGTGTCTCTTTTTTTACACCCATTTATATTAAAAAACCATTAAAAACAAATAAAAACAAAGAAAAAAATAAGAAAAAACATCAAAAAATTACAAAAAAAAGCCAACATGACCCAATAATCATAAAAATTTTCCACCTTATCACAAAAAATTATAAAGAAAAACATTACTAACAGCTACAAACATGTCCTAGACTTGCTTACAGCGAATTAGCCAAGCCCAAGTCAAATAGATGAAAGTATTGACATGTTTACTCTTTAGGTGTAGAATATATTAAAATAAATATATCTTTAGTAATACTGTAAAAATGCACGTTAATTAAGAATAACAATAAAAACAAATTACATAAAAAACTGCATTAATAAGATAAATATAAAATTTAAAATATAATTACAAAAAAGGAGGCCAAAAGTGAAAATAACAAAAAATAAAACTAAGAAAAAACTAAAATATAATAACATAATACAAAACTTACTTATTAAAAATATTACAAGGCACTTATTTAAACTTATAAAAATAAGACCTTCATTTAACAAACAAATACCATCATATCAAAAAGACTATTATCCCATGTACAACTAATCTTAGACTTATAGACTTAGTATGCTCAAAAATAGTCTAAGATATAAGATCAATGAAATTGTAATTAAAAAACACATTCATAAGCTATCCTAAAAGCTATTAAAAATAATTACAATCTAATTTTAAAACAATACAGAAAACAGCAAAAAACAAAAAGATTTATGTAAATTTTAAATTAAAAAAGCAAAAAACTTCACTTTAAATGCAGTAGAGGAATTATTTTTATATTTATAAATATAAAACATCTGCAAATAAAGTTAACAATAAATATTAACAATAAAGGAATTTTATAGAAACAAGGAGGAAAGAATATGAAAGAAAAAATGAAAAGAAATTATAAAAAATATTTATATTTACTAATAGCAATCCTTATGCTGGTTCAGATTTTCCCTATAAATCTTTTAGGATTTAAAGCTCAACCTGTACAAGCAGTAGAGCCTGAAACAGCCGATAACACAAGTATAGCCAATGACTTTTATTGGCCTATCCCGTCTGGCGTTAGCCTAGATGAGTCTGGTCTTACAATTACACCATGGCTCAGTAATGACATTAATTTTGATGGATTTTCCATAGACGGAGCCGGAAGGACTGTAATAAATTTAAAACTTATGGCTTATTCCACTTCGCCCTTAGGATTGAATAATCCATATATATATGCACAGTTTAAAGTTGACCCAAGGCTAGATGCCATGATCGATTGGGGTGCATCATTTGTAGGTAATTTAAATTATCAAACAAAAGCCAATCCTGCATATACAGACAAGGAGTGGTTCGCTCCTGTGTTTGGTGAAAAAAATGTTTATGAAGTTGATTTTGATAATCTGGTTAAAGGGGGATCTTACAGTGGAAGGGTATGGAATCTTCCTGTCAAACTAGTCCTAAAAGCAGGGTACAATTTAGACAGCCTTACAGATGACTATATCGTTCAGACCCGTCTTATAAGTAAAAAGAGGGATAGGTATTATGCAAGAATAAATAAAACTAATAAAATTAAAGGCTATAACACCTATACTTTCTCAACCATGGTACCTGGAAAGAGCGATATAAGTGGAGAGGCAATTACGAACAGAGCATCTTTTATTCAACCTCCTATTACTCAAAGTCATGCTATTGCCGTCTTTGAAGAAAAGGATAAAAAGTCCAGGCTCCTTATCTACCATGGTCATACTAAGCATAGAACACCCTATGAATCAATAGATGGTGGGAATATTGGATACAGGATTAGCTTTCCTAGAGAGTTGGAAAAATATCTAGCAGATGAAAATGGAGTAGCAGGCTATGTTACCATAGCTGATAAGAATGCAGATATATACGATAATTCTATACAGGTTCAATTGCCAAAGCCAGATTTAAGCCCAACATCCAAAGGTCCTATTGTTTATGAAATAGGTACTTCAGTCTTCGTGAGAAAGGATCCTCATGCTATACCTGTTACACTAGATTCTTCCGCTAGTATGCATAACAGCTATCTAAATAGGACGGCTACTGGATTTAACAATGTTTACACTATAACAACATTTAATATTGACAAGGAAAAGCTTAAAGCAGATTTTTATGGTGATCCAAAAAAGGTTATAGAAGCCTTTCCTATAAGAGTGGGTTTTGTCCTTGATAACCAGGATGGTTGGTCCACCTATACCTATACAGCAGATGAGGACATTACCATACCTGCTGGTGGAAAACTTACCATAAAAACAGATAAATTGTTCGGAGATTCTAATGTTAATAAACAGCTTTTGGTCCGCATAGGTGGTAACAAGGGCAAGACCTTCATTTTAGATTCTAAGGCTAATGAATACAGAGGTCTGACTGCTGTAAATACAAATAATTCTATGATCTTTGAAATCCCTTTCGAAGAAGGAGCAACAATAAAAGCAGGGCAGACAGTCGAGGTCTTTATACCTGTAGATGTGGCTGGAAACTCGGTAAATCTCTACTTCAATGGAAATGATTATTCTAGTTCTAAGCAAGCGACAATAACTACTAGTGAAAAAACCTATCCTACTAGGTATATGGAAAATGCAGGTAAAATTGTTGGCGCTGCTATAGAACGTGCTTACTTGCCAGAAATAAATGAAATATTTACCGATTCAAAATCCTACACTGGTTACAGTTTACACCCAGGTAGCTCTATGTATTTGACGGATTTAAGGGATGAGAATAAAAAAAAGTATGAAGCAGTTGTGGGATATGCTTTCTCCGGTATTACAGCTGACGGAATGTATAAGTTCTCCTTTTCATTTGATGGCGACAATACCCTACCTTCATTAAAAAAAGATATGCAGATACCATTTTATAACAGTGCTGCTGGGATAATAGATTCTGCTATAGTAAGAGAACAAGTCCAGGCCAAGATAAGATTTACGATGGGAGAAAATAGACTCTATGGGCCTGATGAGTTAGAGGGCCTTGTGGAAAAGATAGCCCCTCTTACTAAAGAGTATCGATTAAACCCTGACGGAACTCTAAACACTAACTATACACCATCAGGTTTTAAAAACCCAGAAGGACAGGACTTATTAAGAGTCCATGAGCTAGAAGACGCTTCAGGTAATAAGGTAACCACAGTAACAGTAGACGGAAGAGAAGTTATTAACTTCTTGGACCATAATGGCAAACCTTACGATATTACAAGTACAGATGGAAAAGAGGCCTTGTTAAAAAGGCAATTCCCAATAGAGGCAGAGCTTACAAGACCTTCTGGCAAGGTGCTTTTAGGTTGGACTACAAAAAAACTCATTGATGGAGAAAATGGGAAAACCGCTGCTGAACAATATCGAGACTTGCTTAATGATGAACACATACTTGATGATGAATCAGAATGGGCAAATGTAGATAGTGACACCCAGGTTTATGTATACAATGAATACAGCCCTATAGACAAATGTCGAACTGTATATGCAGTATGGGGACAGCCACAGATCAGAATTCACTCCAACGTGTCTGCAGACAATGACACTGTTTATGTACAAGACATAGGAGCAAAAGATGTAGATGAGCTTTATGCAGAACCAGCTGATTATATGGTTAAGCTGGATAGTTTGTTTGATGAAAATGGAGATATAAAGACAGGATTTACAAAAGAAGGTTATTCTCTTGTTGGTTTTTCAAGAGACCCTAATGCCAGTGTACCAGATGTCAACGTAACAGGAACAGGCGAAGCCAGTGACTTCTATTTGAGAGATGGAGATACTTTTAGTCTGGTGGATTCTGGAAATCTTCCATGGGATGAGACAAAAACTTATGATTACAACTTTGATATAGAAAAAGGTCTAGACCTCTATGCAGTATGGAAACCAGACTTTACAATAAAGGTAGATAAAGTTTGGCAAGATAATAAAGGACTGCCTATCGCCGATGGCTCCACAAAATATGCTAATAAATTACACTTTGCCCTCTTGAGAGGTGCAATCTTGGGAAGCTATGGCCAGGTCTTACCAACAGAAAATATATTTATTCCCGTAGCAGGCTCAATACAGACATATACTGGTGGACAAGTAGTATGGGAAAATTTGCCAGGCTATGATAAAAAGGGTAAGCGATATTCTTATCTAGTTGTAGAACTTACTAATGACAAAGAAGTATATGATTTCAATGCAGCTGCAGCAAAACCTGACCAAGTTGTAAAACTAACAGACTATGGAATTAGCCTAGAAAAAGTAGAAGACACAAGTTTTGATCCGCCAGTCATTACTATGAAAAAGACTCAAATATCACAACTTACCATGGATGAAAATGGCAAAGTGGATACTTTTTCTGCAGCGACCAAGCGACTTCACATTACCGACGATCATCCAGAGGGAACAACCCACCATCCTCCAGGACAAGCAAGACCAGCAGTGGGATATTTTGACACCCAGGGATATTATACAACAGTATACAACACCCAAATAGTAGTTGCCCCACCCACTATTAGAGACATTTACGAAACTGATAAATCTGTGGTAATAACTTGGCCATTAACAGAGGTAGACAAGATATTAGTTACTCTTCCAGATAACAGTACCGTTGAGTTAAAAAAAGATGCCGATGGTAATTATATAAAATCAGCAGGTACAGCCACAAACATTGTTGTAACAAGCAGTGGAAGATTAGCAACTCTGACCTATAATGATGACACTGCCTTTACAATAAATCAGCAAGTAAAGGCCCAATCTATAAATGGAGAGGGAGTACAGGAAGCAAGGTCAGATGAGATAAAAACCACAGTGCTAAAAAAAGAAACTTCTGCCCAACCAATAAACCTGGCTCAAGGTGTTCTAGAAACCACAGAGGAAGGAGCCTATGTTCCTATAAGTTTCTCCCCAGGAGACTATGGAGCTAGCCCTCCTGCCTATGGAAGTGTTTACAGGCTAATGATTGAAAATGCCAGTGGTGAATACGAGGAGAGTCAATATATTTTTAAGATTGACGATAAAAATAGAAGTGATTTCTTGCACTCAGGCGCAACTATCAAGGTTCCCAAAACAGATTTAAGCGATCAAACGGCCACAAACCTTGGCAAGAATATAAAAATTCGTGCTGAAGAACCAAATAAGTATACAAAAGAATCAGACTCGCTTGCCATAGACCTTAAGGCACCTGACTTTATAGAGAAACAATTAACTGATGATAGGTTCCGTGAATACTTCTTCTTCGTAGCACAGCTTGATGAAGTTCCAGCAGAAAATAAAACCTATATAAAAGTCACCTATGAAAAATGGGAATCAGGGACAGAGAATCTGAAAAATCTTGGGACAGAGAAGAAAAGATATAGGATTATGAGATTAAAATATCGTGCTCTAGGAAAACAGATCAAAACAATTCAAGTAACCACAGAAGATAGATTTGGCAATGTAAACAGCGAAACAATTGACTATACCAATACAAAAGAATTGGTACTAGACATCCAGGCGCCAAGGGCCGAGAAGTCCTATATCAAAGTAAGTGGACCAGCTGATACAATTGTTACCATAACTGTAAAGAGAGATGGTCAAGAGATAGCTAGTGGTAAAGTAACTTTAGACACTAAAGATACAATGACAAAGATTAACCTTATGGCTAATATTGAGCCATATGTATTAAAAAGTGGAGATGAGGTCCATATCTACGGCGAAGAAGTTGGTAATACAAATAACTACACAAATCCAAAGATATTTATAATTTATTAGTAGAAAGGGGTAGGAAAATGAAAAAATTAGTATCTATATTAATAGTATTAACAATTCTATTAACTTCTACTCTTAGTGTTTTTGCTTTAGCAGATACTGGGGGTTCTTTTGAAGAGCCTCCAATATCTCTATACTTCAACGACCCCCAAGATAATCAAGGATCATCATTGGAACTAAGCCCCTTATCTCCTGGAGATATAAGCATGCAGAATGCATCATATGTAAAAAGGACATTTACTATTAACTTGAAGTTACACGGTCTTGAGGGACCGACTTTTAATTGGAATAAAGTTCATGGTGGACAAATTAAAGTTTGGCCAGCCTACAGGGATTTAAATAACGTTATAACTTATGACTCAGCAAATCCATTAATATTTACAATTGGAGATTTTGAAAATGGATTAGCAACTAAGTCAATGGAAGTTACCGTTCCTCAAGATTACACAAATGTAAATGAATTTTTGCTTGTAACAAACTTTATGGTTCCAAATGACAGTAAAACAGCTTTTATATATGATTATTCCTTTGATCTTTATAATACAGTTAGCACACAAAGTCATACAGCACCAGGAGAAGGTAATATCCTCTTAACAACCACAATCCATGAGATCAATAGCCCAAAACTTACAGTAAATTGGCTAGACCCTTATGGAAAGACATTAAATTATGTGTATCGACCAGACTCAATTTCAGAAACCACAATTTCAGTAGAAAATGGATCAGAAAAAGTTGTAAGTCCAATAACATTGGAAAGCTCAGACAAGGAATATAACCTAAGAGAGTTAGGTGCAGATAGTGATATCTTTGAAAATTCCATTGAAACTTGGACGGTAGGGTTAAGTGAAGCCAAAAATGATAAAATCATCCTAGACGAGAAAAACTACAAAGTCAAAACAAGCATAGCTGATGAAACAGGTATACTAGTGGAGATGGTCTATGAACCAAACGTCCTAGTACCGGAAGCAAATTCGGAAGGCGTCCTTCCTGCAGTTCCAGATGGCTATGTAAGAGTAAGCTTTGATGCCAAGCAACCAGCAGTAGGTAATCAGGGAGAAGAGGGATATCAACCAGCCATTAATGGTTATTTTGATGAACTTGCATCTAATAAAAGATATTTAGACGTTAAAATAGGTTTTAGTTATGAAAATAAAGAAGTTAGGAGTAAAATATTAACGCCACTTCCATTATTAGATGAAACAACCATAGACCACACCAAGAAATTTGATAAATGGTCCCCAGATATAAATGTTGAATTAGTAGGATCAGCAACAGATGGAGATGCTAAAAGTTTTACAGCAACTTATACAGAAAAACCAACAGTAATTATCCCGGATCAAACAACACCTGGAGAAACACCAGAAGGTTATCATAGAGTAGAATTTAATCAAGGTGAAGGAAGCTTTGGAGCAGATGATAATAAAGTATTCTTTGTCCTAGATGGAAAGACGATAGAAGATGCAAAGAATGCAAATCCTGCCCTAAAAATCCCAACAGCAACACCAACTGATGAAAGAACAAAAGCTCACACAGGATGGAACGTTGGAACAAACTATTACGCAAAAGACTTAGTTGGTTATAGTGAAGGAGTTAGTGACGATATAACATTCACTGCAGTCTACAAAGCGAAAGTAGTCACAACAGATCCAAGTGATGCTGATTATATAATGTTAACATTTAATGCAAACGGTGGAAATCTCGGCACAGAACCTAATACAAGTACAGAGATAACACAGACAACAGTTTATGTATTAAAAGAAATAACCACATTTGCAGAAGCCAAGGAAGGAATAACACCTACAAGAGCTAACTATAACTTTGCAAGTTGGAAAAATAGTACTGAAGCAACAGCAGAAGTTGTAGCCGATGATACAAAATTTGCAGAACTTACAACAGTATATGCAGACTGGACATACACAGGAAATGACGTAGTCCCACAAGAGGGCGAAGTAAAACCTGACGTACCAAGTAACTTTGTAAAGGTAACATTCCTAGCAGGAGAAAATGGAACATTAGAGGGACAAACCATTTACTGGGTAAACCCAGAAAAAGAAGTAACCCTAAGTGCACCAGAAGTAACAGCAAGCACAGGCTGGAAGCACACAGGCTGGGATCAAAACTTAACAGGAACCTTCGCAATTGCAACTGATATTACAGCAACTTACGAAGAACTCCAAGGAGTTGTTCCAGGAACTGACGAACAACCTAAAGGATATGTAAAGGTAACATTCCTAGCAGGAGAAAATGGAACATTAGAGGGACAAACCATT
>JAUNLQ010000005.1:0-12503 GCA_030532225.1 Bacillota bacterium | reverse complement strand
GGAACACAAAAGTATACCCAAGATGCAACTTACACTGCACAATACACTGCAATCGAAGACATAGTCACAGGAGGAGACAAACCATCAGGCTATGTAACAGTAACCTTTGATAAGGGCTTACAGGGAGAATTTGCAGAAGGAGCAGAAACAACTTACTATGTAAACCCAGAAAAAGAAGTTGACTTAACATCTAAAGCCCCAACAGTAACAGCAAACACAGGCTGGAAGCACACAGGCTGGGATCAAAACTTAGGAACACAAAAGTATACCCAAGATGCAACTTACACTGCACAATACACTGCAATCGCAAGTAATTTGCCTGTAATTCCTTATATTCCTTCGGATTCTACAAATCCAACGAATGAAAATGATAATAATCTTCCGAAAAAAGATGAAAATGGAAATTCAGTTGATCTTTCAGATTATACAAGGGTAGCTTTCACTGTTTCACCAAGTGGATCAGGATTGTTAACATTGGATAATGTATCAGGACAGGAAGTAATTTCAGCACTAGTTAAAAATGGAACTCTTTGGTCAAATATTAAAATGCCTATTACTGAAGGTATGAACAATAACGCATTTTGGTATTGGAACACGATAGATGATAAATCGGTTAAAAATGGTGATGTTAGAATTGCTAAGTTTGTTAAAGATGGTGATGATATTACTAATGATAATACACCTTTACCAACAGGTTTCTTTAGTGTTTCTATAGTTAAGGGGAATGGTATTAGTGATAATAATTTATTTTCTAAGACTTATGCAGTTAAAGCAAATAGTACTCTTTCAGCGCTCAAATTCCCAGAATTAACTAGTGAAAATGGTTATAAGGATCCAAAGTGGAATGTTGAAAATCCTTGGTCTCAAAATATTACAGGAGATGTGAAATTCATAGCTTCAGCTGTATCGAGTAATTTTGATTCTAGTAGTATAAAAAGCTGGTCTATTAACACACAACCTTCAAAATTAACTTATAGTGAAGGGGAAACCTTAGATTTGACTGGTTTAGTTATTACTTTGATTGACAATAATGGAAACGAACAAGATATTACTGTAGATGATTTTGTAACTTATGGCATAAGTTCAGCTCCGGGTAATGGAACAAGTTTGAGTATTAGTAATACCAGTAATCCTATTGTGATATCTAAAGTTGGTTTGCGTGATATAGTTACAGATAATATTACTGTTAGTGAATCAACTACTCAACCTTTTGATTCAGAACAGATTGCTGATATTGAATTTGTTAAAGATCCAACCAAGATGGTCTATACTGAAGGAGAAAATCCTACTTTAGATGGTCTTCAAATTAATTTGACTGACAATAATGGTAATTCTGTAACTATTGGTAAAAATCAATTGACTGAATATGGTGTAACTATTGATCCTTTTGAAGCAACAGTTTTAGGTCTTGATGATAATGGCAGATACTTTGTTGCTAGTGTTCAAGGTTTAGATGCAAATGGTATTACTAGGATATTAACAGCAAATTCAAGTAGTCCAATTACAGTTATTGAAAAACCTGTTGATCCTATTATCCCACCTGAACCAGAACCAGAACCACTTCCACCTTATATTTGGGAATGGATTTTAACTCCTAGTGAAGAGTTTGTTGAGCCTGAAGTAGACGATATTCCTGAGGGTACTCACTTTGCTTATTTGAAGGGTTATCCTGATGGTACTATTAGGCCTGATGGTTTTGTTACTAGGGCTGAATCGGCACAAATTATTGCAACTCTTAGAGGATTAAACCTAAATAATTCTTCTCAACCAGGCTTTGCTGATACTCCTTCTAGCTGGTACAACGCAGCTATTAATGCTGTTGTTGAGGAAGGTTTAATGAAGGGTTATCCTGATGGAAGCTTCAGACCTAATGAAAGAATTACTAGGGCAGAGTTTGCTCAAGTGATTAAGAACATTGACAAGGCTAGTTATGCTGATGCACCATTTGCTGATGCTGATGGTCATTGGGCTGAAGATGCTATTAACCAAGCCTATGGCAATGGAAGGATTTCTGGTTATCCTGATGGAACATTTAAACCTGATGCCAACATTACAAGGGCAGAGGCAGTTGTTATTTGTAACAACTTATTCGACCGTGAAACTGATGGCAAGAGTTTAATTGAGAAGTTGGATAACCCAGATGATTTAAATAATTTCACTGACCTTTATGCAAGTCATTGGGCATTCTTTGAGCTTATTGAGGCTTCAAATACCCATGATTATCAAAGAAGGGAAAAGGGAGAAGTTATTGAAAACTGGATGGAAATTCAAGATTAATTTAAAATTTCATAGTTAGAAGTTTGAAAGTTAATGAAAATGAGGATGCAGAGAAATCTGTGTCCTTGTTTTTTATAAAAATTAAAAAATCCCTAGCTGGCACCAAGGTCAACTAGGGATTATTTTAGAATATGAATTTTGCTAGGACTGGAAAGAATACTGTTGCTAGTAATAGTTCTAGTAACAGGGCCATTCCTGTTATTGTAAGTGATATTACTAAATACCAACCTACAAACATGCCTAGGCCTTCTTTTTCTTTAATCTTTTTGTAGTTAGCAAGGACTAACAAAAAGGCCAGTAGTAGAAAGATTGCCATGGTCTTCATCTTTGGGCTAAGAACATTTAGCAAGGTATCTATGGTTTTTTCTTCTACTAGGGTGAAGTGAATGTATATACTATCTACAAGCAAGTATATAAGGCTTTGGACCAAGACAAAGAAGTGAATTACAGATCTTTTTAGTCTTAGGCCTATGGATTTAAAGGCTGCATTTGTTGCTGCCTGTATGGTCAAGTACAGGATTACATATTTTAATATTGCAAAGAATATTAAGAAGCCTTGGTTTTTTATTAGCCAGCTTATTGGCCAAATAGTTAGGCCAAAGCTTAGGGCCAGTAGGGGAATAGTAACTTTAAAGCCATAGGACAATAATTTTCTAATTATGCCATGGATTTTGGCATTAGATTTTTTTAGTGCCTTGCTAGCCTTGGTTTTGCCTTGTCTTCTGTCTATTTCCTTGTTAAGAATTGTTCTTTCTTCTTCTGAAAGAATTAATGGCATTGTATCAGATGATTCTACTGGCGAGGACATTATTATGTCTATGTTGTCTACACTTGTTTTTTTGTCCTTTTTCTTTGTTATGGCAAAAAACTTGCCTATGGATTTGAAAAAGTCTGCCAGGCTTATGAAAAAAGCTTTTATATAGTTCTTTTTCGCCTTAGAATTTTCTTCTTTAGTTATTGGTTTTTTTGTTTTTTTAGGTTGAGCTTTTAGCTCTTTGTATTTGTCCTTTTTTGTTTGAACTTTTTGGCCTTTTATTTTAGGCTTTTTTGCTTTTCTTTCTTCTGGCTTTTCTTCTTCTTTATCTTCTAGTATTTGTTCTTTTGTTTGATCTTCTATTTTTTGCTGATCTTGTGTTTGGTCCTGCTTAGTTTCTTGGTATTCTTGGTCTTCTAGTTTTTCTTCTGGAAGAGCTTCAGGGGTTTTTTCTTGAGATTCAGCTTCTTTTAAAAATTCTCCAATTTTGTCAAAGTCTTCTGTTTTTAGCTGACCTTTTTCGTGTTTGTCTAGAAGGGAGTCGATTACTGTTTTAGAATACCTTATGGTTTGGCCCTTGTCTTCAAAGGTATAAGGCTTGGAAACAATTCTTTTTAGACTTTCTTCTGCTTGGTTTTCTAAGGGTGAATCAAAGTCAACTTCTTCAATTTCTTTTTCGTCCTTATTTCTCTTAGGTCCTAGGACAGTTTTTACAGATGATAAAATTTGCTTGTCTTTGTTTTCTATTTTTAAATCTGTTTCTTCACCTGCTTTAAGGGCCTTGGACAGGTCTTCCTTGTTTATACTTCCTTGGCCTTTCATTAGCTTTTGGTAGTCTTCATGGGACAGGTCCAAAAGTCTGTCTTCGTCTTCTTCTTTTAAGAAGCTTGAAAGTCTTTGGAAAAGGGAAGGAGCCTTGTTATTTTTTGGATCCTTGATAGATATTTTTTCTTCTATCTTAGATGGTCCTTGGTCTTTTTTTGCAGATTCTTTGTCTTCAATTTCTTTTTTAGAATCATCTGGCTTTTTTTCAAATATGGATTTGTCGTATGTTTCTTCTTCTTTCATATACTGGACAAATCGCTTTAAGGTAGACTTATTTTTTTCTTTTGGATTTTTTATTTGGTCTTCCTTATTTGTAATTTTTGTTTTTTGCTGAGATTGTTTTTTTGGGGCCTTGGATTTTCTGTCCATTAAAAGAGTAGTTTCTTCATCGTATTTAAAAGACACTTCTCCTGCAGCCTTTGCTGGCTCTTCTATTGACTTGTTATTTGTATTTTCAGCTTTTGTATTTTTTGAATCTTCTTGAGCCTGAGCTTCCTTAAATAGAATTTCTATGTCTGTTAGCTTGTTGCCACAGATATAGCAGAAGTTACTATTTTCTGGTAGCTTAGCACCACATTTGTTGCAATACATTTATTCACCATCTTTTCTTATTGATTTTTTTCTTGACAGTCCTTACAAAGCCCATGGACCTCGAATATATGGCCTTTTGTTTTAAAGCCTTTGTTGTCTACTTCTTCAAAAAACGAGTGGTCAATAGGGCAGTGGTCTAGCTCAATTTGTTTGTTACAAGAGTCGCAAACTATATAGTGAACGTCTAAGTTCTCTAGGGAATAGTAGGCTATTCCGTCTTGTCTTACTATTTTATTAATAAAACCTATTTCCACCAAGGTGTTAAGGTTCCTATATACTGTAGTCAAATTAATATTATTTTCATCAGACAAGGTCTTATATAGTTCTTCTGTAGAAATTGGTTTCTTGGCACTTTTTAGTGCTTCTATTATTATTTCTCTTGTTTTAGTTCTTTTTAGCTTATATTTTTTAAACAAATCCATGATTTCACCTACACATAATTGTAACATAAAAATTCTAATTTTACATTTACAAAAATTTTAAATTAAAAACTTGTTGACAAAAGTCAATTGCTATCATAATATAATAAATGCAAACAATTTGCAATAAGGAGGACTTATGAAAAACAATAAGAAAGTATTTTTTTCACTTATATTATTTGTATTTATTCTATCTGCTTGTTCTAAGAAAGAGGACAAGGCCACTGTAGATAGAGCGAAAGACCCTATAAATTCTACTACAGATCTTGAAGAAACTAGCTCTACTGACAAGAAAACAATTTATGTTACAAGCTTTCCCCTTTATGATTTTACCAAGTCTATAGTAGGGGACAAGATGGAAGTTGTAAACATGACTGGCAACCAAGGCTTTCATGGCTGGGAACCTACTGCCAAGGACATAGCCAAGGTTCAAGAAGCAGACATGTTTGTTTATTCTGGTCCTGGTTTAGAGAAGTGGGTTGACAACCTAATTGAAAATGGAACTATTAGTGGTAACATTGTTGCTGGCTCTCAAGGCCTAGACCTGTTGATGGCAAGTCATGTTCACCAAGAGGACTACAGCCATGAAGAAGACCACCACAATGAAGACCATAGCCATGGGAATTTCGATCCTCATATTTGGTTAAGTTTGAGAAATGCCCAAATTATTTTATCTAATATTAAAGACGGTCTTGTGGAATTAGATTCTGCCAATAAAGATTTTTATGAAAACAATTATAAGCTTAGGGCAGAAGCCTTCCAAAGCCTTGATGAAAAGTATTCTGAACTTTTAGAAAATCCTCTTAGGGATATGATTTTAGTAAGCCACGAGGCCTATGCTTATTTGGCTAGAGATTATAAGTTCAAACAAGTGGGTATTCAAGGTATAAATGCTGATGGTGAACCAAGCCTAAAGCAAATTAACAGTATTATTGATTTGGCTAAAGAAAATGATCTTAAGGTGATTTTCTATGAGCACAGCACTAGCCCAAAGGTTCCAACTCTTATTGCTGAAGAAGTTGGTGCATCCTTAGAGTTTCTAAGTCCCTTAGAAGCATTGACCAAGGAACAAATTGAGGCTGGCAAAGACTATTTGGCAGTTATGGAAGATAATTTAGAGGTAATAAATAAGGCGTTAAATGAATAAGGTATTAGAGGTAAAGGATCTGTCCTTTGCATACAATAAAAATTTAATTTTAGAAAATATTTCTTGTAGTGTAAACAAGGGAGAGTTTGTGGCTCTTGTTGGAGAAAACGGACAAGGGAAGACTACTTTTATGAGATTAATAATAGGCCAGCTAAAAAGTAAGACTGGCTCTATTTGTTATGGTCCTAATGAAAAGGTAGGCTATGTCCCCCAACTTTCTGCTGCAATTTCCAACAACTTTCCTATTACAGTTAAGGAAATTCTAGCTTTAAATTTGCCTAGTAGAAAGATTTTTCCTTCTAAGGAAGAAGAGGATTTAATCGATGCTAATTTGGATTTGGTAGGCCTTAAGGACAAGAAGCACAGTCTTTATTCTGACTTGTCTGGTGGCCAGAAACAAAAGGTCATGCTTGCTAAGGCCTTGATTGCTGAGCCTTCTATTTTACTTCTAGACGAACCTTTAATAGGCCTAGATGATAGTTCTAAAAAGTCTTTTATAGATCTTTTGGTTCACCAATCTCAGATTCATAACATTAGTATTATTATGATTAGCCATGAACTTGAAGATATAGAGGATAAGATAGATAGGACTTTTAAGATACAAGGAGGGAGGCTAGAAGAATGTTAGAATTATTTCAATATGATTTTTTGCAAAGGGCTTTTATAGTTTCTGCTGTTCTGGCCTTGGTAATGCCTTTAATTGGAATTGTAATTGTAAATAAGAATATTTCAGTAATTGGAGATGCCTTGTCTCACACAGCCTTAGCTGGAGTTATTTTCGGCCTTATTATTGGAGTTAATCCTATGGTTTCTACTCTTGTAATTGTAGTTTTTGCTTCTATTTTAATTGAGTTTTTAAGAAAGAATTTTCCTGGATATTCTTCTATTTCCACTACTATTGTTATGAGTTTTTCCATAGGACTGGCTTCTGTGTTAACTGATTTTGTCCAAGGGGCTTCTAATTTAGAGTCTTATCTTTTTGGCTCTTTGGTGGCAATTGGGCCAGAGGATCTGAAAATAGTTTTGGGTCTGGGACTTATGGTGTTTTTGTTTTCCATTTATTTTTATAAGGACTTGCAACATATTTCCTTTGACGAAACTTCTGCCAGGGTAGGAGGAACAAGGGTAGACTTGGTTAATTTTATTTTTACTATTTTAACTGCTATTACCATTGCTGTTGCTTCTAGAACTATTGGCGTTATGATTGTATCTTCAATGCTAGTTATTCCAGTTGCTTGTTCTATCCAGCTTAGGATGTCTTATCTTAAGACTATTATTTCTTCTTCTATATTCGGTTTTGCCTTTATGGTTTTAGGCCTGCTTTCGTCTTTTTATTTTGACCTAAAGCCTGGTGGAACAACTGTAATTATTGCTACAATTTCTTTGATTATAATTATTTTGTTAAAAGAGAAAAAATAATCGTTCACTCTAAATTCATAGAGGAACGATTTTTTTATTTGTATTTACTTTTGAAAAAATTCACTTATCCAATCGATTATGCCTACTAAAAATTCCTTAAGGCTTTGTAAAAATGATTGGCCTTGGTCTGATTTTAGAAATTCAGCAGCCTTGTTAGTATATTCAATGGCTGTGTCTGCAAGCTTGTTCCAGTCTATATCTGCGTTTTTCATTTTCATAAATAAATCTGCCAGTTGGTCAGCTTGTTTGTCTGAAAGTTTCACATTATATTCTTCTGCCAAGGATAGGATTAGGGTCTTTGCTTCAGCCTTTGTTTCAGGCATATTCTTTCCAAAGTCAACTTTTAAGGCGTTCATAAAGTTTGTAACCTGGTCAGTTTTGTTGTCTTTAGATAGGTCATAGGTTAGGACTAGTTCTTGGTTTGATATATCTTTTATATCTTCTGATAGAGTTTGGCCAGTTAAGCTTTCATAGGATTTTAAAATTCCTGTTAAGGCTCCTGTTCCTGTAACCTTGAAAGGCGCAGTAACCCACACATCAGCATCCTTTATGCCTGCTGTTACTAGGGCATTTCTAAACATGTCTTCTGTAATGTAGCTAATGTTTTCTGACACATTTATATTTAGGCCTGATCCTTCTTCTGTCAAGACTAGCTTTGCATTTGATAGGGCCTGGCTACCAATTTTATTTGAGTCTATATAGGCTCCTAGGTACTTGTGCTCTTCTTCGTTTGTTACTTCTATTATAAGAGAGTCTTCAGCTGAAAGTTCTTCTAGGATTTGGTCTTTTTGGGACTGACTTAAGTCTGCTCCTAGGGATACTATAGAGTTTGCTTGGTCAGCGTAGGCTCTGCCTCCTAGTCCTACAAGTATAAGACTAAGTATTATAATTAATTTTAAATTCTTTTTCATAAAATCACCTTCTTAAAAGTTTTTTTAAGTATATCACAAAAACAAGGCCAAAGCTTAAATTCTCCATAAATTTAGGAAAACTTTAAAAATCTTCACAGGATTTTCTAAATAGAAGTTTTTAGATTTTACAATTTCTTGTTTTTATCTTTATAAATCTCCTAAAAATAAAACAATATGTAAATTTTTCTTGTAAAGCTAGGACTTCTGTGATAATATATTTTAAGTAAATCGCCACTGTGTCGGAACTGGCAGACGAGACAGACTCAAAATCTGTTATCCTTCGGGGTGTGTGGGTTCGATTCCCACTAGTGGCACCATTAAGCTGTCATAGCTCAGTAGGTAGAGCGCTACATTGGTAATGTAGAGGTCGGGGGTTCAAATCCCCCTGATAGCTCCACAAACTTTTTTAAGATTTTATGCCCACTTGCTTAGTGGGATTTTTTATGGAAAAGTTAAGATAAAAACTCAAGTTTACAATCATTTTTAAGGTCTATTTGGCAAGGATAATTTATAGAAAAATATTTGAAAAAAATTTAATTATTGTGTTTAAAAATTTTTATTCTGGTTATATAAGATATAGTGGTGTTAGCACTCAAACACTTAGACTGCTAACAAAAGAGGAGTTGATAAAATGCTAGATGATAGAAAGATGATGATTCTAACAGAAATTGTGGATTATTATATTTCTTCTGCTGAACCAATTGGTTCTAGAACTTTGTCAAAGATTCCAACTATCGGACTTAGCTCTGCCACTATTAGAAATGAGATGAGTGATTTAGAAGAACTTGGTTTTCTTACTAAGACTCACATTTCATCAGGTAGAATTCCTTCAAATAAGGCATATAGGGAATATGTAAACCACTTTTTTGCTGATGGAATAAAGCTTAATAAAAAATATATTTCTTCCCTCATGGAAAGCCTAGATTATCAAGGAATGTCTATGAAAGACTATTATGAAGCTGCCAGCAGACTTTTAGTTGAAAAGACTAACTATTTAAGTTTAATAGTTTCGCCTATTTCCAATACAAGTTTAGTTGAATTTGTTAAGGTAGAAGCCTTAGCAGCCAACAGACTTTTATTTGTTCTAGTAGGCAAGTCTGGCCACACAGCGTCTTTTGTATTAGACAACACTGGCATAGACACAGAAACTTCAGTTGAAGACTTGGAAGCTGCTATTAGAAAGATGGTTCTTAACAAGGACCTTGAGGCTATAAAAGACAGCCTTAAAGCCTTGGACCCACAAATGGCTAATTGGCAGTTTTTTGTAGGCGTTTTGAAGAAGACCTTGAGTTTTTTAGAAGAAGAATCTTCCTATAATGTTTTTTTAAATGGTATAGGAAACATTATTAACTACTACCAAGAAGAAAATCATGTAAAATCTTTGATTGATTATTTAGAAGATGAAAGTAACCTAATAAAAATCTTTTTAAATAATGAAGATGAAAAAGCCCTTAATATTAAAATCGGCTCAGAAAATGAAGAAGATATTTTGAAGGAATCCTCTTTAATTTTTAGCCAGTATGACAATGGTTCAGGCCAAAGGGGCAACATTATTTTAATAGGACCAACTAGAATGGACTATTTGAAAATTGCAAATATACTTTTCAATTTTTCAAGGGCCCTAAGCAAAGGCAGATAAAGAGGTGATAGAAATGACAAAGGACAAAAGTGTAGAAGGAGAAGACCTTAGAAAAGACGACCTGGAAGATATTCAAGAAGACCTTGAAGATCAAGGGGAAGTTTTGGACCAGGATGGAGACAAAGACCAAGAAGTAGAGGAAGAAGACCAAAGTTCTGAAGATAAGCCAAATGATCTTAATGATTATAAGAACCAGTTACTTAGACTTCAGGCAGATTTTTCCAACTATAAGAAAAGAGTTGAAAAAGAAAAACAAGGCTATATTGAATTAGGTGTGAAGAAACTGGCCATAGATTTGTTACCAGTTTTGGATAATTTAGAAAGAGCCTTAAAGTCCATTGAAGACCATGGTGGAGACACTGAAATCTTCAAGGGCATAAATATGATAGATGACCAAATCGTTGAAGTTTTAAAGAAACACAGCATTGTAGAAATTCAGGCTGAAGGGGAAAAATTTGATCCCAACCTTCACCACGCAGTAGCTGTTGTTGAAGCAGACCATATGGATGAAGACATGGTAGTTGATGTATTCCAAAAAGGCTACCAGATAAATGAAAGTGTTATTAGACCGTCAATGGTTAGAGTTTCAAAAAAATAATAAGGAGAGAATAAAATGGGAAAAATTATTGGTATAGACTTAGGTACAACTAACTCAGCAGTAGCAGTTATGGAAGGTGGTTCACCAGTTATTATTTCAAATATTGAAGGTAACAGAACTACACCATCTGTTGTTGCTTTTACAAAAGATGGAGAAAGACTTGTAGGAGAAACAGCTAAGAGACAAGCTATTACAAATCCAGATAGAACTGTTTCTTCTATTAAGAGAGAAATGGGTAGTGACTACAAAATTTCCATAGATGGAAAAGATTATACTCCACAAGATATTTCAGCTATGATCTTACAAAAACTAAAGGCTGACACAGAGTCTTATTTGGGAGAAAAAGTTACTGAAGCAGTTATAACTGTTCCAGCTTACTTTACAGATGCCCAAAGACAAGCTACTAAAGACGCAGGTTTAATTGCTGGTTTAGACGTTAAGAGAATTATAAACGAACCAACAGCTGCAGCTCTAGCTTATGGCATGGACAAAGAAGAAGGCCAAAGCAAGATTATGGTTTATGACCTTGGTGGTGGTACTTTTGACGTTTCTATTCTAGAACTTGGTGATGGAGTTTTTGAAGTTCTTTCAACTAGAGGTAACAACAAACTAGGTGGAGACGACTTTGACCAAGTATTAATTGACTATATTTCAGAAGAATTTAAGAAGGAAAATGGCGTAGACCTTAGAAATGACAAAATGAGTCTACAAAGGGTTAAGGAAGCAGCGGAAAAAGCTAAGAAAGAATTATCTTCTGCCCTTTCTACAAACATTAACCTACCATTTATTACAGCTAACGCTTCAGGTCCTCTACACTTGGACATGAACATTACTAGGGCTAAGTTTAATGAACTTACTGACCACTTAGTAGAAAAAACTGTTGGTCCAGTAAATGATGCCTTAAAAGATGCTGGCCTAAAGGCTTCTGACATCGAAAAAGTTCTTTTAGTTGGTGGTTCTACTAGAATTCCAGCTGTTCAAGAAAGAGTTAAGAAGCTTATAGGAAAAGATCCACAAAAAGACATTAACCCAGATGAATGTGTGGCCATTGGTGCTGCTATCCAAGGTGGTGTTCTAAGTGGTGAAGTTAAAGACTTATTACTACTAGACGTTACTCCACTTTCTTTAGGACTAGAAACAATGGGTGGTGTTACTACAAGATTAATCGAAAGAAACACTACAATTCCTACTAAGAAGTCACAAATCTTTACTACAGCAGCTGACAACCAAACTTCAGTAGATATTCACGTTCTACAAGGCGAAAGAGAAATGGCCAGAGACAACACAACTCTAGGAAGATTCCAACTTGATGGAATTGCACCAGCAAGAAGAGGTGTGCCACAAATCGAAGTAACCTTTGATATAGATGCTAACGGTATTGTTTCAGTTTCTGCCAAGGACCTAGGAACAGGTAAGGAACAATCTATTAAGATTACTGCTTCTTCAAATCTTACAAAAGAAGAAATAGACAAGAAGGTCAAAGAAGCTGAAATGTATGCAGAAGAAGACAAGAAGAACAAGGAAGCCATAGAAGTTAAAAACAATGCTGACTCTGCTGTATATCAAGCAGAAAAGACCTTGGAAGAAGCAAAAGATTCTATAGATGCAGCTGACAAGGAAAAAATTGAAGGCATAATTGCTGAACTTAAACCATTAATTGACAATGGCAGTACAGAAGAAATTAAGGCAAAGACTGACGAATTAACTCAAGCCTTCTACGCAGTTAGTGAAAAACTTTATCAACAAAGCCAAAACCAAGACCAAGGTCAAGGCCAAGCTGGATCTGAAACAGTAGAAGATGCTGATTATGAAGTTGTAGATGAAGACGAAAACTAAAATATAAATAATAAGGCTAACTTAGCAGATTTATAATGGTTCTATAATATCTGTGGGGGGATAGAAAAATATCCTCTTACAGATATT
>JAUNLQ010000018.1 GCA_030532225.1 Bacillota bacterium | reverse complement strand
CTCTCACAGCTCCATGCAATGGCCGAAGTGGGTGAAGGAAGGGGTGGGTGTCGGGAGGGGAACGTGAGGGGGTTCGGCTCCCCTTAGTTCCCCTCATGACGTTGAAGTTCGGTTGGTTAACGAAAAAAATTTCGAGTCGCAGTATTGTAAAAAAACGGCGAAGCTATAATTTAATATAGAAATTCTTATTGGCAAAATTTCACTGCCTTGCCTCCCCTTTCTTCCCCTCATGACGTTGAAGTTCGGTTGGTTAACGAAAAAAATTTCGAGTCGCAGTATTGTAAAAAAACGGCGAAGCTATAATTTAATATAGAAATTCTTATTGGCAAAATTTCACTGCCTTGCCTCCCCTTAGTTCCCCTCATGACGTTGCCATTATGCAAATACGAAGAAACAAATTATCGAGTCATAAAAGATTGTTTTATCAGCGAAGCTCCAAAAAAGTAAATATAATATTTCTTTTTCTTTCCTATATTCAGTATAGGAAAGATTTCTTCTTTTTTCAGTGATTGTAATCACTTAAGGAAAAAAATTTTCTTTTTTTCTTTAAACTAAAAAAAGACCACTCTTTGGTAGTCTTTTTCTAAAATTCTTAATATATTGAAAATTCTAATTCTTGAGCCATGGCTTCTAGCATCTTTATGCCTACAAAGGAGTTGCCATGGTCGTCTAGGCCTGGGCAATAGGTTGCTATGGCTAGGCCCTCTTTTGAGGCTGTCATTATGCCGCCTCCTACTCCTGACTTGGCTGGCAGGCCTATTAGCTGGGCGAACTCTCCACAGTAGTCGTACATTCCTCCCATAGCCATTACTGTTCTAACTCTTCTAGCGATTTCTTTTGAAAATTTCTCTTGGCCTGAAATTTTATCAAAGCCGTCATTGGCAAGAACATAACCGATTCTAGCCAGGTCCTTTACATTTACCAAAACTGAACAAGCCTTAAAATAGGCATCTGCAACTTTTTGGATTGGAATATCTTCTGAAAGATTGCCCCTTGATACCATTAGATTAAAGAGGGCAAAGTTTGTAAAGGCTGACGACCTTTCTGAGTTATAAATATTTTCATCTAAAACAATATCTGGATCTTCTGCCAGGTCCCTAATTTTGTCCAAGACCTTATCAAAGGTTTGATCGCCAAATTTTTCGTACAAAAGGGCAGTTGCTGCAATGGCGCCAGCATTTACCAGTGGGTTCCTAGGCTTTCCTCCACCTAATTCCAGGTCCAAAACAGAGTTAAATGGCAGGGCTGTTGGTTTTACTCCAATAGCCTTTTGGATTTTTCCTGCAGGAATTTCTTCCAAACAAAGTATATAGGTTATAACCTTTGATACTGATTGGATAGAAAATCTTTGGTCCACTTCCCCTTTTTCATAATAGGATCCATCTTGGTCATAGGCTGCTATGGCAACTTTTGTTGGGTCTTCCTTGGCAAGTTCAGGTATGTATGTGGCTACCTGACCTTGGTCAGTGTACTTTAAGCCTTCTTCATAGGCTCTTTCTAATACTTCTTTCATCCTTCCACCTACTTTGTTAATTTTTTTCTTAGGTCTATTGTAACACAAAATCAACTTATTAACTAAAAAAAGCCTGCTATTTAAAGCAAGCTTTCTATAAATTTTATTGGTCTTTATTTTCAACAATATTTCTTATATCTTCCCTCAAGTGGTCTTTTGATACTAGCACGTCTACTAGGTCTCCATCTTTAAAATAATTGTAGTGGTACAAATTGTCTTCAAAATATGGCTTAGCCTCTTTCATTTCAACATAGGCCTTGTCTGAGAACTTTATTATTATAGTGTCTGAGTCATTGGCTGTGTCTAGAACTTCCTTTGAGTTGGAAAATTCTAAGCCTAGAAGACTTTCTAAAATCTTTTCAACTTGGTCTTCACTTAAGTCTACTGGCTCCAAGTTTCCTCCCATAAGAACTGTAATTTTTTCGTAGGGAATTTCTTGGCCAGAAGTTAGGGGCAAAATCTTTTCTTGGTTTTCTTCTTCAATAGATTGGCCCACTTCTTGGTCTTGGTTTTCTCCTAGGGCTAGCTTTTCTTCCTTCTCACAGGCAGTAAAAATTCCTAAAGCCAAAACAAGGACTAGAATTATAGATAATTTTTTCTTCATAATTATTCCTCCTTATGGCTATTATACTAGCTTTTTATCAAAATTTAGTGACAAAAAAGTTAACATTTTCAAAAGGAAAAAGGACCTAAGAATTTTCTTAAGTCCCTGAAAATTTATTTTATATTAATGTTACCTGATGTTGTTGAAGCTTCTATGTCTAGCTTGTCTGCACTTTCGTCATAGCCATCAGTGTAGGCTACCATTACCTTGTTTTCTGTTACAAAGTTAGTGAACACTGAATCTGCAAAGTAAGAGGCTTCTAGTCCCTTAAAGTTGTTTTTCATCCTAGCCTTAATTGGCTTATAAATGTTCTTCAAAGAAATATTAATGTTGCCGTTGGAAGTTTTTGCAGAAATAGTTTCAAGTCTTGGTCCTAGGTTCATAGCACTTAGGCTGCCATTGGTAGTCTTCATCTTTAAGTCTACTAGGTCAATGTCCTTTACTTCGATTTTTCCATTAGTAGTCTTAATGTCCAGGCTGTCTCCCTTTATATCCTCCAAGGAAATCTTGGCATTGGTTGATCCTACTTGGGCCACCTTGGCTTCAAGGCCCTTGGCAGAAATTTTCGCATTTACTGTCTCAACTTCTAGGCTGTCTACCTTAATGTTTTCCAGCTCAATGTTGGCATTAGTAGACTTTAAAGATATTTCCTTAAAAAGTTTTTCTGGCAAGGCTATATCCAAATTAATGGTAAAGTACCTGCCTGAAACTGAATCATAGTTAGGCTCAACATAGACCTTGTCCTCTTGTCTTTTTATAGAAATAAAGTCGTAGGTGTCTGGAATATATCTTTCGTCATAGGACACATCAGCCCTGGCTTCTATTTGGTCTTGGTCCCAAGAGTGGATCTTAATCTTTCCACTTTCATTTTCCACAAACAAACTTGGATTTTCTAGGCCAATAATATTTTCGCTAGCCAGTCTTTCAGCCTTGGACTTTTGGTCAGAACTTACTGTAAAAATGTTAGCAAATTCTTCAAAGTCGAAATTGGATACAACCTCTTGGGATTTTTTGCTAATCTTTACAACTGCTTGGCCAATCTTGTCAATAAGGCCCTCAAAGTCTGGACTTGAATTAACAGTCTTGGATTTCTTGTCTTTTATTGCATCTAGAAGGGTTATGGCTTCATCTTCTGTGATCTTGCCTTCTTGTAACATTCTAAGAATTAATTTTTTTTCGTCACTCATTTTCTACCTCCTAAAAGTTCATCCTAATATCTTTTATGCCTTTAATAACTGCTTCGATTCCTGACGCAAACTTTTCTTTTAGGTCCTCATAATCAACATTTTCCAAATAAAGCTTTACCTTTACAGATAGTTCTTTAGAAGTCTTTGACAAACTTTTCAAAATAGCTGAAAGCTCATCTTCAAAGGAGTCAAAGGCCTTTTCTGTAGAATCTTCAATTGCATCAAGCAAGGCCAAAGCCTCGTCTTCATCTATACGGCCGTCTTTTAACATTTCAAGTATAAGTTTTTTTGATTCTTTCATTTTCTCCTCCTAATTTAAGTTTTTCATCATTTCTGTAGCTTGGTCTGCAGTAATAAGACCTTGGTCTAACATTTCTAGGATCTCCATTCTAGACTTATCAGGGCTAACCTTGTGGCCTAAAGCCTTAATAACTTGGTCCAACTTGTTTCTAACTGTTGGATAAGAAACTCCTAGAACCTTTTCGATTTCCTTAATAGATCCTCTGTTCATTACAAAGATTTCTATAAACTCAAGGTCTTCTTCTGATAATTTTAAAAATTTATTGCCTTCAAAATATCCATTGATTTGGCTACCACAATCTTGGCAGCTGTAGGATGTAGTTATAAGTTTACCATCACATACTGGACACTTGTCTAAATATTTTTTCATTATTTACCTCTTTCAATCAAAATAAATATGCTTTCTTCGTATTTACAAATTTATTATAACACATAATTAATTTTTGTAAAGCTTTTTCTTAAAATTATTAATTTTGCTTTTAATCTTGTTTATGCTCCCTTTGATTTTTCTAAAATAAACTTTGTTTTCATTTATAATTTTTTATTTGGCCCTTTTAAGCTATAATAGATATAGAGAAAAGGTGGATAATGAAATTTATTATAAAAGGCCAAGAAAGAGACCTATACATTGAATACAAGAAAAAGAAAAATCTTTCCATAAACTTAAGTCCAGAAGGCTTTATTACCATAAGGGCTCCCCTTGGCATTTCAGACGACCAGCTGAGACAGGCTGTTGAATCTTTAATACCAAGACTAGAAAAAAAGCTAGACAAGCTAGAAGAAAATAGAAAAATCTATGAAGCAGGATCCTTTAACAGGGACCAAAACTTCAAGCTCTTTGGCAAGGACTATGACCTAGAAGACTTTGACCTAAAGGACAAGGAAGACCTGAGAAAGTTTTATAGGGACAAACTAAGCCAAGTCTTAGACCAACTCCTAAAAGACTACTCAAAAAAAATGAAGCTGTCCTACAAGTCCTACAGAATAAATGAAGTAAAAACAACCTGGGGCACCTGTTCATCTGACGGCAGGCTAAGCTTTAACCTTCGTCTGGCTATGGCACCTGTTGATGTAATAGAATATGTAGTTATCCACGAGCTGTCCCACCGCAAACACATGAACCACGACAGGTCTTTTTGGAACCATGTAGGCAGCTACATGAAAGACTACAAAGACAAAGAAAATTATCTAAAGGCCTTCGGCGCCTTTATGACCTTATAAATACTTTAGGAGGAAAAAATGGACCACAAAAACAAGGCCCTAGTACTAGGGACAAATTACTATATTGGCCTGGCTATATGCAGATCCCTTGGCAAAAAGGGCATCCACGTAGTCAGCCTTAACCACAAGAAAAAAAACTTTTACGGCAAATCCAGATATATAAAAGAAGCCCTAATAGGCCCCCACTACCAAGAAGAAGAAAAAGAATTTCTAGACTTTCTCTTGGCCTATGGCAGGGCCCAAGACTATAAGCCAGTCCTCTTCCCATCAGCAGACCCTTATGTAGAATTTATAGACAAGTACTTTTATGAACTAAAAGAGTACTTCCTCTTCCCAATGGATCGCAAGGGCCTACTAACAGACCTAATGGACAAGACTAGCCTAGTAGAATACGCAAAAAAATACAATGCCAGAGTACCAGAAACCTTAGACATAGACGAAGACAATCTCTACAACAAAGTAATGGACCAAATCGGCTACCCCCTACTTCTAAAGCCAGCAGACTCTCCATCCTTTGTAGATAGATACAGACAAAAAGCCTTTACAGTAGAATCAGAAAGAGAACTGAAGCAGCTCCTAACCATGACCCAAAGAGACGGCCACAAAGTCTTTATCCAAAGAATAATACCAGGACCAGAAAAAAACAACTACAACTTTGATGCCTATGTAGACAGAAATGGCAAGCTGGCCTACTACACCACAGAACAAAAAATTCGCCAGTGGCCAATAAACATAGGAGCCTCAACAGTAGCAGACCAAAAATGGATCCAAGAAGCAGCAGACTTTGCCAAGCCCTTTATAGAAGCCTTAAACTACAGGGGCTTTATAGAAATGGAAATGAAAAAAGACGAAAAGACTGGCAACATCTACCTAATAGAAATAAACGTCAGGTTCGTAAACTTCACCCAGCTACACGTATCCATTGGCATGGATACCCCTTATCTCCACTACCTAGACTCAACTGGCCAAGACATTGGCTCCAAGATCATAGACTATGACACAGGCAAAAGATGGAGATACCTATGGGAGGACATTTCTGCCATGAGAGCCTATGTAAAAACAGGCCAATTTACCAGAGAAGAAATCATAGCAGAAAACAAACACGACAACATAATCCCATCAACCTGGGCCTGGGACGACCCAATGCCTGGCATAATGTTTGTCCTTAACCACATAAAAGACAGGTTCTTAAGAATCTTTAGAGCAAGATAAGACCTAGGAGGATCTAAGTATTCTCCTAGGTTTTTTGCCTTAACAATTAAAGACACAACAAAAAAAGACCCTAGCCAAGCTAGAGCCCTAAAAACTTTATTCATCTATATCAGAATCATTTTCATCAAGATCATCATGGTCTAACAAACTTAACTTCACCTCAGAAATCCTGTTGTCAGAAACCTTGGTCACCTCAATAACATAATCCTCCAGCTCAACCCTAAGAGGACCTGAAGAAATATTCTCTGGAAAATAACCCAAATGCTCAACAGCAAAGCCCCCAATAGTTTCGTGGTTGTCACTGTCCAAATCAGTAGCTAAGGCCTCATTAATAGCCTTAAGCTCCACATGACCATCAATAAGATAGGTCCCATCAGCAATCTTTTCGATCCTATCCTCATCTTGGTCATACTCATCTTCAATCTCACCAACAATTTCTTCCACAATATCCTCAATAGTAACTAGGCCAGAAATCCCACCATACTCATCAACTAATAGAGCCAGGTAGTTTTTAGTAGACTGAAGCTCAAAAAGCAGCTGGTCAATTTTCTTAGACTCAGGAACAAAATAAGGAGCCTTCATAACCTTGTCCAGGTCAATATGCTGGTAGTTATTTCTTTGAAACTCTTGGAAAAGATCCTTAACATAAACAATACCTAGAATATGGTCCTTGTTATCACCATAAACAGGAATCCTAGAATGGCCCTGAGAGAGAATTTCTTTAACAGTATCAACAGAAAAGCCCTCATAAGGAACCATAAAAAGCTCAGTCCTAGGAGTCATAATCTCGTAAGAAGCAGAATCATCAAACTCAAAAATGTTGATCATCATGTCCTTGCCTTGGGCATTAATAACCCCCTGTTCCTGAGAAACAGCAATATAGGACTTTAGCTCCTCCTCAGAAATTTTCTCTTCAATATCCTCAGAATACTTGCCCATTAACTTAAGGACAATCTTAGTAGAAAAAGACAAAAAGGCAGCAAAAGGCCCTAAAAGCTTGGCCAAAAAACCAATAAAGCCAGAAAGATTAAGAGCAACACTTTCAGCATTTTGCAAGGCAATTCTCTTAGGCACCAGTTCCCCAAAAACCAAAGACAAATAAGAAATAAGCAAGGTAATAAGAACAATAGCCAAAGTGCTAGCAGAAGACCTAGGCAGACCAAGGTCCACCAGCCTTAAAGCCAGGCCACTAGACATAGAACTAGAAGCAGACGCAGAAGACAAAAACCCTGCCAAGGTAATGCCTACCTGAATAATAGACAAAAACCTAGTCTGATCATTAATCAAAGACAAAAGATTTTTCGACCTCTTGTCCCCTTCAGCAGCCTGAGCCTCAATCCCAGCCTTGTTCAAAGAAATAACTGCCATCTCGGTTGCAGATAGTAAAGCATTTAACAAAGTAAGAAAGGCAATTAAAGCCAACTTGAGCCAAATACTATCCGAACCACCATAATCGTCCATTTATTTTCCTCCATAAAACACAATAAAAAATACTAAGCTTCCCTAGACCTAGAGGCCCTAGAATATTCCAAAACAAAAACAGTCAAACAATAGAAAAAATACCCAGACAAAAATCCCCCAATAACATCAGAAGGATAGTGGACTCCCATATAAACCCTAGAAAAACCCATGACCAAAGAAAAGAAAATAGCCAGGCCAAAAGCCAGCCCCTTCCTCTTAGGATTAACATAAGTTCCATAAAAATAAGCCAAAAACAAATACATACAAGTATTAGTCATAGCATGGCCAGAAGGATAAGACTGAGTAAACTCTTCCACCAACATATAAGCCAAAGGCCTTTGTCTTTGGAAAGTAATTTTCGTTAAATAATTAAAAATCGCCGATCCTGCAGAAGCCATCAACAAGGACCAAGCAAAAGTTTTTTTCTTTTTAAACAAAGAGTAGACAAAAACAAAGCCAATAAAAGGAACTAAAAACCTAGGAGACCCTAAATGATGAAAGATCTTCATAAGAAAAAACATAGAATCATTGGCCCTTAAATTTTTCAAAAGCTCAAAAACCAGCTCTTCCTTAAAAATCCCTCCATTTGCTTTAGTAGTAAAATACCCTAAGACCAAAACTAGGCCAAGGCCCAAAAAACTAAAACTTAAATTACTCTTGGCCTTGGCTAACTTATTCCTAGTCAATTTACTGCTGATCTCCTTGGTCCAAGGCAGTCTTGTCCAAATCACCTTGGTCTTGGGTATAATTTTTCAACAAAGACTGTCTCAACTGATTTTCAAGTTCAAGAAGTTCCTTTTCTGCCTGTAATCTTTTTTGTCTACCTTCCTTTTGGATAAGAATTCCCTCTTCCAAAGTCTTAATAAGATCTTGGTTAACAACCTTAAGAGTTTCCAAATCCACAATACCTCTTTCAGACTCCTTTAACACTTCCTTGGTGTTTTCCCTTAGCATCTTAGAATTTTTCCTAAGAAGCTCATTAGTAGTATCAGAAATTTCCCTTTGAAGCTTAAGAGCCTGCTCTTGATTTTGTAGACCAATAGCAATTAGGACTTGGCTTTTCCAAAGAGGAATAGTATTTAAAATAGCAGTTTGAATCTTGTCTACCAAAAGCTTGTCGTTGTTTTGGATTAGTCGAATTTGAGGAGCAGCCTGGATTGCCATAGCCTTAGAAAGCTTCAAATCATAAACCTTTTTCTCAAAACGGTTAACAGTATCCTCAAAATCCTTTACCAGTTGGGCTTCCATTTGTTCACCAGAATCTAGGGCCTCCTGTCTAAGCCTAGGCAAGACATTTTCCCTAGTATCAGCCACAACCTCCTCACCAGCAATAATATAGGCTTGAACATCCTTAAAATATTGGAAGTTCTTATCATAAAGCTGATCAAAAACAGTAATATCCCTAACCAAACCAGTCCTAGCAGTATCTAACTTGCCTTGGATTTTTTCAATAGACCCATCAACAGAATCATACTTAGCAAAAAGAACCTCAAGCTTTTTCTTACTATCCTTAACAAAAGGAAGATTAGAAAAGAAGCCTTTCTTCTCCCCAAGACCATCAATATCAAGGGACTTAACCTCAACCATAAGCTCAGTTAACAGGTCCCCAACCTCGCCAGAATCCTTGTTTTTAATATTAGTTAAAATAGAACCAGAAAATTCAGACAAAGCCTTTTGGGCCCCAACACCATAATTAATAGCCAGACTAGAATCCATAAGATTAATCTCTGCCTTAATCTTTTCAACCTTTTCCCTGTCCTCAGGGCTTAGCTTGTTCAGTTTTTTCTCTAAAATTTCCTTCTCCTCAGCAGAAGAAAGCTCCCTAAGCTCTTGGTCTTCACTATCACTTTCCTGTCTAGCTTGGGCTAGGTCCTTTAGGCTAATATCCTTATAATCCATAAAATCCTCCTATTCAATATAATTATCCCATTTCATTGAGTTTTCCAAAACCTTCATATCAGTTTCAATATCAGTAATATCATCCTCAAGCAACTTCATAAACTCATTATCAAAAGCAGTCTCTAGAAGAACCATGGCCCTCTTAGCATTTTCAGTAGCCTTAACAGTATCCTCATTTACAATACCCTTACTTTCGATTTCTCTATATCTTTTACAAATGTTGGCAGCAGTATCCAAATAATAAGACAAAAACCTAGAAGCCTTAGACAGCTCCTTAGGATGATTTTTCAAATAAGACAAAATCTCCAGACCCCTGTCATAAAGCTTGCCAGCTTGGACTTGGACCTCTCCATCCTTAGAAGAGCTGACACAAGAATAGATAGACTCTAACTTTCTTTCAGCACTTAACATAGTCCTTTGGTATTCAGTAAGCTCAGGAAGAGAAACCTTGTCCTTGCCTTGAATAGGCTTTTTCTTGTCAGAATCTTCAAGCTTAGGCTCATAAAACTTATCAACCAAATACCCTGACAGAAAACTAAAAATTACAGCAGGCCAAAATCCAGCACCAGTAATAAGCATAAAAGCAAAAACAATAACAGAAACCTTGTTTTTAAACTTTTTCTTCTGCTTCCTCAAAGCCTTTTCAGTGCGCTTCTGCTCCCTTAAATAATTTTTCTTCTTCAGCTCCAGATCCTGGATCATTTGGGTTCGAGCTAGCTCAGAAGAACCAGCCTTCCTATTAGCCTCCATAGAATCCTTAACGATTTTATCCAAAGCATCAGCAGTAAAAGTAGAAATAGAAACCAAACTGGACAAAGTAGCATCACCAATAGCCTTAAGAGAATCCTTAATCTCAGAATCCCTTTGGTCCTTTCTATAAGCCTCAAGGTCCCTTTCCAGTTTCCTTAACTTCAAATCATCAACAGACTCATTATTAACTTGTAATTGTTCAAGGTCTTCCTTGGTCATAAAATAACTCATCCTTTTTCACCTATTTGATAATATTATACCCTATCTTAGCCCTTAGTGAAAGTTAATAAAAAGAAAGAAAAAGAAAAAAATAAAAAAAATAAAACTAGATATTCAGAGGCGAAAGCGAAAATTGCGAAGCAATTTACAAACAAAAAAAAAGATAATCTTACAGAAGTAAAGTTATTTCCCGAAACTGTGTCAGTCTCTAACAACCCCATACAATGGGTCAAGTGGGTGAAGAAAGGAGTGGGTGTCGGGAGGGGAACGTGAGGGGGTTTGAAGCCCTAGTCGAAATCTTCGATTTCGCAACAGACAAGCTGGAACAACTTCAAAGCCTTAGAATAACAAGGGGCGAAAGCCCCAAATTGCGAAGCAATTTACAAACGAAGAAATCCACCCTAGAAACAAATAAACTGCTATTAACCGAAACCAATTCAGACTCGCACAGCCCCACGCAGTGGCGGAACGGGGTGAAGGAAGGGGTGGATTGTCAAGGAGGGGAACGTGAGGGGGGTTTGAAGCCCTAGTCGAAATCTCCGATTTCGTAACAGGTCTCATGCAAGAAATTCCCAAGAGAGCAACTGAAAGGAAGCTCGATTGGAAGAATTTCACTGCCTAGTCTCCCCTTAGTTCCCCTCCTGACGTTGAAATTATGCAAGAACGAAGAAAACACTATCGTGTCGAAAGAATTTCAGAAAATGGCGAAGCTAACCATAACTTATTAAGAAGAAGAGAAAGAGTAATTTTCAAAATTTATTTTGAAAACGGCGAAAGATAAAAATGCGAAGCAATTTACAGACAAAAAAACTGTTAGAGAACCAACTCATATCCCCTAACAGATTTACTAACACTTTCTAAAAACTCCCTAGAAAAAACAAAATCCTACAGTCCTATTTCCTTAACAAGACCTTGCAGTAATCTAAAAAATAATACAAGGAGCTATTTTCCTTATCAATTCTATCCTCATTAAAAACACCCTTTTTATTAGGATCAATTTTTTTATAATAAAGCTCTAATTTTTCAAAATAGTCCTTGGCATTTTGAAAAGAACCATTGTTATTACAAATAAAATTATATACACCATTACCTTTTGCATAACTAAGTCTCTTTAACATAGCAACATCAACATTAATACATGCAGCCACCCAATTTTCAAAATTTTCATAAGACAAAAAGATATTGTTCTTTATATTTAATTTTTCAAGCAAGGAAATTAATCTTTTCAATTTATTCTTTTCATTAGGAACACTAGTCGCCCTATCCAAATCCATTACAACTAAGGCAATATTTATAAGTTTGGAATTACGCTCTAGATAATTTTGAGCTATCTTATAGCCCCCACCATTCAAATTATAATAAGAGATATTTTCTGTTTGTAAATTATTTTCTTTCAACAAACTGCGAATATAACACTCTTCTGATTGGCCTTCACAAATAATAACTATCTTTTCAGTAGTCTTAATTTTTTGTTTTCTTGAATTTCTACTCATCGACTTCAAAAGATCCTTTCATATAAAGCTCATCCAACTTCCTCTTATCACTCCTAAAATCAAACTCATCCAAAGAATGTATCACAGTTGACAAGCCATTACCCTTATTTAAAAGGTAAATTTGAGAATCATGAAACATATCTAAATCCAACAAAGCTAAATTATGAGTAGAGACAACAATTTGTCCACTAAGATTATTTTTAGAATTAATAAAAGAATTGAATAAGCTTATAAGAGCCTTAGTTCCAATTGAAGAATCAAGCTCATCAATAAAAATAGACTCTCCATCATAAATTCTAAGCATACTTGGAAGTAACCTAACAATTTTTTTAATACCTAGAGACTCAGAACTAAGCTCATACTCATCACCATTTTTTCTAACCAAAACCATCTCAAAACCAATACCAGCTTTGTCATTTATAATCTTTTCTATAAATTTAAAATCAACAATAGTTTTATCTAGAGATATTAAAATGGACAAAACATCAGTTTTTAAATCTTCCATTTCGATTTTAGTTTTCTCTGTAAATAAATCTACAGGCACCCATTTCACTTCTCTATTAAAAAAAGATTCTCCATCAATTTTCAAACTATCAACACTAGAAAAAAAACCATCAATAGGTGTTTGTAACACATCCTTTAACTTTAATAACAAGGTGTTAGAAGATGATTTAGAAAACAGTTTTTCTAAACTTTTAATATCCTCAACATCATCAGACTTCTCAACAATTTTTAACTTATTATTCATAAACTCAAAAATTTCATCGTCATTTTTGGTCAATCTTTCATACTCAATGAAGCCATCCCTGTTGAAAGCCAAAACATACTCAAAGCTATTATCCTCCACATCTAAAACAGAAATCTCAAAAGAAATAATCTCAGAATGTTTATTAAAAATTTCAGAACTGACATCACCTAGCCCATTCTTTATAATATCTTTAAACTTAGAAAGCCCATAGAACCAATTAGTTTTTCCTGAAGCATTATCACCAAACAAAAGCAAAGACTTCATAGGTCTATTTGCTTTGTTCAAATGAAAATTATCCTCATATTTAGTGTTCCTTAACCTAGCCCCACTATAAGGAGTAAAAAAAATCGTCTGTTCAGAATTAAAAGAAAGGAAACCACCAACAGAAAAAGACAAAATCATAAAACACACCTCCTAAATATTCACTTATATTATAACACTTAAAAAAAGATAATCAAATAAATCGTTATGTTGCTTATGGACTAGAAAATTAAAGAATTAAAAATCTAGCACCACAGGGGCGAAATCCCCAAATTGCCAAGCAATTTACAGACAAGGAGATGACGTTGAGAATATGTTAATTTAAGAAGTAATTTATGAGTCGTAGTAAAGAAAGATAATGGCGAAGCAAACCACATCTATTAAGAAGAAGAGAAAGAGTAATTTTCAAAATTTATTTTGAAAACGGCGACAGCAAAACGGCGTAAGCCGTTACTAACGAAGAGGACGATCCTCTTTCCTAAAAAATTTTATTTACCGAAAGTGTTTCGGTCTCGCACAGCACCACGCAGTGGCGGAACGGGGTGAAGGAAGGGGTGGATTGTCAAGGAGGGGAACGTGAGGGGGTTTGAAGCCCTAGTCGAAATCTTCGATTTCGCAACAGGTCTCATGCAAGAAATTCCTAAGAGAGCGACTGAAAGGAAGCTCGATTGGCAGAATTTCACTGCCTAGCTCCCCTTAGCTCCCCTCCTGACGTTGAAGCTCGATCAATTAACGAAAAAGATATCGAGTTAAAGAAAAGTATTTTAACGGCGACAGCAAAACGGCGTAAGCCGTTACTTCCGAAGTGGTATCGTCTCTTACCTATTTAGAGAAGATTACCAAAACTGTTTCAATCTCTCACAGCCCCACGCAGTGGCGGAACGGGGTGAAGGAAGGGGTGGATTGTCAAGGAGGGGAACGTGAGGGGGTTTCCGCTCCCCTTAGTTCCCCTCCTCACGTTGCCAGTTAGTAAAGACAAAGAAAAATAGGTCGAGTCGAAAAAAAGTAAAGTAATGGCGAAGCTAACCATAGCTTATTAAGAAGAAGAGAAATTACAATTTCCAAAATTTATTTAGAAAACGGCGAAGCTACAACAAAAAATAATTACAGAAATAAAGTAGCTTTATAAAAATGACACTAGCTCCACCAGGGGCAGAAAGCCCCAAATTGCGAAGCAATTTACAAAAAAAAGAAAGGAAAAATAAAATGATAATAAACAAACTACCAATAAAAAACAACTACACAAAAAAAGCAACAAAAAAAACCTACATCATTATCCATGATACAGGAAACCCATCGCCAGGAGCTGGCGCCTACAACCACTACCTCTACTTCAACGGAGAAGACCGTCAAGCCTCAGCCCACTACTTCGTAGACGATCATAATATAATAGAAACAGTAGACCCACACCTAGTAGCCTGGCACTGTGGAGACGGAAGAGGTCGCTACGGCATCACTAACACCAACTCAATCGGCATAGAAATATGTATAAACCCAGAATCAGACTATAAAATGGCAAAGGCTCAGACCATCGAACTAATAAGATTCCTAATGATGACCTATAATATCCCAAAAAAGAACGTAAAACGCCACTATGACGCATCTAGAAAGCCCTGCCCAGCCACAATGGCAAAAGATGACTGGAGAGAATGGAAGGACTTTTGGAAAAGAATATAAGAAAAGATAAAAGCAGGGACAAAACCCTGCTTTTATAATGGAAATTATTATGTAAAAACCTAACTCTAAAATATTTTTCCCTACAACATCTTGTAGCCTTAAAAAAGATTAATAATTTTTAGAAGGAAAAATTTCAAAACCTCCCCATTTCCTTTCAAACATTAGAAGACTTATTTTTATATGTATATGTAAGACCATTACTATAGAGAAGACATCAAAGAGAATGACTAGACCCAAAACAAGAGAAAACAAAGCACGAAAAAAGAGACCCTTTCGAGTCTCTTTTTGTGTTTTGTTATTAATAACTAAATTAGATTAATTATTAAGGAATAACTGTAACTTCTACAGCGTAAACTTTTGTAACATTGTTCTTAGTTATAGTAAGCTTAGCCATTGCTTTAGAGTCTGTTAGAGGATTAGCAACCCAAGTAACTTTATCTGCATTATCAATATCAAAATCAACAGTATCTACACTATAAGTTGATGCTAAACCTGCTTCCTTAGTATTTAATGCTGTATTAGCATTTGTTATAAAGTCTGATTTATTTGCTGGAGAAGATAATTCAGCTACTGCTAATTGAACCTTATTAGTTTTGATTCCGTTATAAGCTGCTTCTACTGCATCTAAATCAGCTTGATCTTTAACTGGTCTAATGTTAGTCATTACTGGAACATTGTTATACCAGCTTCTAACGTCAAAGTAGAATTTATCGCCAATTGCTAGTCTAGCAAAATCCACTTTATCAGCATCAGAAATAAAGTAAGTTTCATTAACTTCAGTACCATCTGGTAATACATCTAGATTAACTATAACGTAGTTTCCATTTGTAAATCTAATCTTAGTAGCTTCTTGTTCTCCAACGAATACACCATTCTTTAGAGTGCCTTCTAAAGCAGTGCCACGTGGTAAAACAGAGATTACATCTACAATTTTATTAGTTTCATCTGCTCTAAATTGTACAACATCATCTTTTGCAAAGCCATTAGTAAATGTCATTAGGTCTCTAGTGATAGTGTATTGTCTTTGAAGATTTTTTACGTCTCTAAAAGTAACATTTCTGCCACTCTTGCTTTCTACTTTAACGATTGGATAATCGCTTGTGTTTTTAGCTTCGATTACATAGAAGTCTTTGTATAGTCTTGAGCTAACAAGTTTGTTGTCTCTTACCATAACAACGTCATAATCGTTTAATAAGTCTCTTGCTGGGAATTGGTAAATGTCACTTGTATCAAATGCAGCTACTTTACCAGCTTCATCTTCAGCTTGGAACATATAAGCAGAGTTTAGGAATCCTGTTACTCTTCTCATTTCTTCGTTGCCAAGATATTTTTCTACTTTACCAAATACAACAACTTTTGCTGTTCTTGTAGAGCCTGATTTATTAAAGCCCATATAAAGATTTTCAACTCTTGAACCAGTCATTAAGCCATAGACAGTGAATAGTTCTTCTAAATTCTTAACTTCTTTAAGAGCGTTATGACCAACGTCAGCTACAAAATATCTTGTTCCAGAATAAAGTTCATATGTTTCATTGCCGATTTTAATATCAGTATAAACTTTACGGTTAGCTGGAGCAGTTACAAAAGTTCCTTGTGCAGCAGATATTGTCCAATCAGCTACATCGAACCAAGATCTGTTCTTAACTTCTTCACCAAAATGAGCTGGAACTGATTTACCCCATTCAAATGCAACTTTGTTTCCAAGTTCCATAATATGAGTAACTACACCATCTTCGTTAACAATATATCTAACTAATGAACCTACAAATTTAGGATCTGCATTGAATCCTAAAGATGATAAAGTAGTTCCGTCAGTATATTTTGTACTAGCGTCAATCTTATATTCTTTTTCTTGGTTAATTTCGATTATACCAGATCTTAAACCAGAAACTATACCCATGTCATCTTTAAAGTCAACTGATCCTTGGTTATAGTCGCCTTTAGCTTTAACAGTATTGAAAATCATTTCAAAAGCATCAGCTCTTGTAATAGCTGCATCAGAGTCTGTAATAGTGATGCCTTCTAATAATTTTTCTTCTTTAGCCCATCTCATCCAAGAAGTAGCCCAAATTGCATTTTCTACCATTTTGTCAGTTAAGTCATCTTTTACGATTCTAACTAACATTGTAGCTAATTCTGCATATGTTACTTCTTGTGCTGGTCTGAATAAGCCGTCTTCGAATCCTACGATTATAGGTTGTCCGTTAGCGCCTTTTTCAGTTGCAGCTACAGAAATTACACCGTTTGACCAGTGTTCTAGGTCAACGTCTGGGAATGGTTTCATAACTCCATCAAGAACTTCAGCTAAAGCTTTTTTTCCTTGAATGTGAACGATAAGCTTTGTAGCTTGTTCTCTTGTTAGAGTTCCTTCTAGGTCTAAGTTTCCATCTTCGTGACCTTCTACGAATTCGTTGTCTACTAGCCATTGGATCTTGTGATCTTGAGAAGTGTACTCAGGTACTTTTGCTTCTTCAGCTGAAACAACTGCGAATGTTCCTAGTACCATAACAAGTGCAAGTACTAGAGAAAGTATTCTTTTGTTCATGTCGTGTCCGACCTCCTTAAATATTTTGGGATTTCCCCAATTGAATTATAACATTCACGAGTTCTTTTTCCAATATTAAATTGTCAAAGTTCGTGAAAACGAGTGGGGTTTTCCCTCTCGTCTTGTTTATATTATATAGGGATTTTTTTGTTTTAGTGTTACAACATTGTTACATTTATTTTTGTTTTTTGTTTTTTGCATTTTTAAAAAAATGCTGTAATTTTTATAGCTTTTATAGTGTGATTTTTCTTGTTATTATTGGCTGGTAAGCTTTTGGCGTAGGCAAGGGAATTTTATTAATTTTTATTTTTTATAAATTGCTTCGCAATTTGGGGCTTTCGCTCCTGGTGGAGCTTACTTTATTTTTTTATAGTTATTTTCTTTTGATAATTACTTTATCAAGTAGCTTCGCCATTATCTTTCTCTACTACGACTCATAATCTACTTCTTAAATAAACAGATTCTCAACGTCAGGAGGGGAAGAAAGGAGAGCTAGGCAATCTCTCTATGCTTTAGTGTTTTGCTTCGCCATATTCTAAAGATACAACAACTCCATAATTTATCTCTTCAACAAGCTTACTCTCAACGTCATGAGGGGAACTAAGGGGAGCCGAACCCCCTCACGTTCCCCTCCTTGACAATCCACCCCTTCCTTCACCCCGTTCCGCCACTGCGTGGGGCTGTGCAGTTAGAAAGTTGGTTTCGGTAATCTTCTCTAAATAAGTAAGGTACGATACTACTTCGTAAGTAACGGCTTACGCCGTTTTGCTGTCGCCGCTTTCAAAATAATTTTTTATTCTTATTTTTTGATTTTTTCTAAATGTTTTTTGATTTGCTTCGCCATTATCTTTCTTTACTGCGACTCATAATCTACTTCTTAAATAAACAGATTCTCAACGTCAGGAGGGGAACTAAGGGGAGCGGAAACCCCCTCACGTTCCCCTCCTTGACAATCCACCCCTTCCTTCACCCCGTTCCGCCACTGCGTGGGGCTGTTAGAGACCTGAACAAATTAGGTAAGTGAAATTTTTAAGGAAAGATAATTCCCATCTTCGTATGGAATGGCTATCGCCATTTTGCTATCGCCGTTTGCTAGGGGAACTTTCTTTATGAAATCTTTTTTCCTATCTTCACTAATTTTGTCTAGGGCTTCAAACCCCCGTCACCTTCCCCTCCCGACACCCACCCCTTTCTTCACCCACTTCGGCCATTGCATGGAGCTGTGAGGGGCTGAGACTTTTTCGG
>JAUNLQ010000017.1 GCA_030532225.1 Bacillota bacterium | reverse complement strand
TTTTTTCTGTAATTTAAAAAATTTCTATAGTTAATTTTTCTCTTTGTCTATAAATTGCTTTCGCAATTTGGGGCTTTCGCCCCTGTAGGGCTAGGGATTATTTTGAAATTTCCATTTGTTTGTCAAACTCAAAGATTTCGACTAGGGCTTCAAACCCCCGTCACGTTCCCCTCCTTGACAATCCACCCCTTCCTTCACCCCGTTCCGCCACTGCGTGGGGCTGTTAGAGACCGAAACAGTTTCTGTTAAATAGTTTTTGTAAGAAATATGGTCTTTTTCTTCGTAAGTAACGGCTTACGCCGTTTTGCTTCGCCGATAAACTAATCTTTCTCGACTCAATTTTCTTTTTTGATAATCTATTGAACTTCAACGTCATGAGGGAAAGAAAGGGGATCTAGGCAGGCTCTCTGTGCTCTACTTTTTAGCTTCGCCAATAATGTACTTTATTGTGACTCTATACTTTTATTCGTTAACAAACGGAACTTCAACGTCATGAGGGGAACTAAGGGGAGCCGAACCCCCTCACGTTCCCCTCCCGACACCCACCCCTTCCTTCACCCACTTCGGCCATTGCATGGAGCTGTGTGAAGAAAGATTTGGTTTCGACAATTATTTGTTACTTTATTTCTAGGGTGTACATCCTTGTAAGGAAATTGCTTCGCAATTTGGGGCTTTCGCCCCTGTAGGGCTAGGGATTATTTTGAAATTTCCATTTGTTTGTCAAACTCAAAGATTTTGACTAGGGCTTGGTCCACCCGAATCCTTCCCCTCCCGACACCCACCCCTTTCTTCACCCACTTGACTCATTGCATGGAGCTGGTGAAGTGAAGGAATTTTTTTCTGTAATTTAAAAAATTTCTATAGTTAATTTTTCTCTTTGTCTATAAATTGCTTTCGCAATTTGAGGCTTTCGCTCCTGGAGGGTCAAAGATTAGTTTTGATTTCTGTTCTTTGCTTAAGGGCACGAAAAAAGGTCTAGTTTTTCACTAGACCTAATTTTTATTCATATATATAAGATTCTTGATCTATTTGGCCTACTATATAGGCTTTTTCTTTGGACAGGTCTATTACTCCTGTGTCGGCTAATATATCTGACAGACTTTGTTTTCTTTCTGTTAGGCCCACTAATATATAAAGCAGGAACAGAAAGCTAAAGCTATGGATAAATCTGCCGAAAAATTCCCTTGTTAATACTTGGGCCAAGCTTAGTTTTTGTCCGTCTAGGGACACTACTTTTAGGTTAAATATCATCTTGCCTAGGGACTGGCCTCCACTTATATATGTGGATCCAGTAAAGTAAAGCAAGTAGAAAAATGTAGATAATATTTTTTCTACAAGGTCATAATTGTCCAAGTTAAGGAATTTTAAGATTAGATTTACAAATATTCCAGCAAAGGCTGAGGCAATTATGCTATCTAAAACAAAAGCGAAAAGTCTCCTAAAAAACCCTGCATAAAGTTCTTTTGGATAGTGGTCTTTGCCAAATTCATCTTGGTAATAAAGATTTTCTTTAAATTCTCTTTGGGCCTTTTGGTCTTCTTTTTTTATTAATTCTTCAATACTGCTTCTTTGGTCTGTCTGTAGTTCTTCTTGGTCTAATTCTATCTTGTCTTCAAATTCTTCGACTTGTAAATTTTCTTGTTTTTGGTCAAAATCGTTATTCATTAGAAACCTCCATATAGGTAGTAGGCTCTAGGAAGACTGGATTCTTGTTTTTCTATAAAATATTTTAGGTCTGACAGTTCGGATTTTTGGCCCATAAAGCTGTAAAATGGTCCGAAGAAATCAGAAAAAGGATCAGTAGGCAGGCTGTAATAAAAAATACTAGCCTCTTCTAAGTTATAGTCTTCAATAAGGGCTGCCAAGGCTTCTTCGCTGTTGGCTAGGTCATCTACTAGGCCATTTTCTACAGCTTGCTTGCCAGAATAAATTCTACCGTCAGCAATTTGGCGTACCTTAGTTTCGTCCATGTTTCTACCATTGGCTACAATGTTTACAAATTGGTCATAGGATTCATTTATAAGGCCCATCCAAATTTCCACTTCTTCTTCACTAGGTGCCTTAACAGAAGAGCCCATGGCCTTGTTTCTGCCAGATGCATAAATATGAGACTTGACTCCATATTTTTCCATTAGGCCAGAATAATCCATAGTTTGGGTAATTACGCCAATAGATCCAGTCCAAGTTTCAGGACTAGCAAAAATCTTATCAGCATCGGCTGCCACATAGTAGCCACCAGAAGCAGCAAGGTTTTTCATAGATACATAAATAGGAATACCTGCATCCTTGATCTTAAGTAACTTGTCCCTAATTTCAGCAGACTCATAAACTCCGCCACCAGGGGAATTTATAGTAAATAAAATCCCAGCTATTGAAGGATCTTCTAAGACCTTGTCTAATTGTTCTAAGAAGAAGTCGTGGTTATAGCCAGGAGTAAAGCCGTAGCCTCCACCTGCCATAATAGCTCCGTCTAGGTCTAGAAGTAGGATTCTGCTATTTGGGTCACCTTCTTGGACAGTTTTTTCCTTAAGTTCCTTAGTGAAGGTTTCTGCAAAAAAATCTTCATAAAAACTAGAAAAAGATTCAGAGCTTGCAACTTCACTTTCTTTAAAGCTTGGCACAGCAAGAGATATAGCCATAATAACTAGAGCTAAAGCTACTGCCAACCAACGTTTTTTGTTCATAATGTTTTCTCCTCATAAAAAATTTTAATCAATACACTTACTTAATACCCTTTGCAGAGATTGATAAACTTTTACTTATCAACTTTTGCTTTGGCCATTTTTTTGTAAAAGAATGAATTTAATAGGACAATGGCAACAATACTGATGAAAAACATAAGGAGGGCAGTGGAAAAAGTTTGGGTATTGCTGCCCTTATAGTCAAAATACTTGCCTAGGCCTTGCATATAAAGGGCTGAACCGAAAAAGTTAAAGGCGTTGAAAATCCCAACGAAAATTGAGGCCAAGGCTGGAGGTGCAAAGTCAGTCAAGCTTGTGAAGGCGTTGGAAATAGTTGTAATATTCAAGGCGCCAATAACAAAAGCCAGGACCAAAACCAGGCTATAGGGAGTAGTCCTAGGTAAAAAGGCTAAAAGCAACCAGAAAAATGCAATCATTAGTGACTGTATAAGCAGGGCCTTGTGCCTGCCAATTTTATCGGCAAGTTTGCCAGACAAGGGAGAATAAATAATTCCACCAATGGACATTACCATCATTAAGAAAGATGCCCTAGTCATATCTAAGCCTAAAAAATCTGTATAGTAAAGGGGACCCCACAAGGAGAAAAAGGCCTGTCTGGCTCCATAAGAACTTAGGCCATAGAAAAGCAGGCTAATGAAAAAGCCCCAAAAATATGGAGGCAGAGCCTTGTCTTGGTCTTTGCTTTCAACTTTTTTCCCAACAATTTTTTCATCTTCCAAAAACAAGGAAGCTAGTAACAAAAGAAAAGTAAAAGCAATAAAGCCCCAATAAATACTAGGAATAGAAAATCTCTTTAACAAAAACTCGTAAGGAGAAGTGGACAAAAGAGACCCAATGTTACCTATGGCAAGATAGATGCCTAAATAATATGAAAGATGACGAAGATCAAACCACTGACGGATCAAATGGAGGCCAGGAACATAATAGCCAGACACAGCTAGGCCGATTAAAAATCTTCCTATCAAAAGCTGGGTAAAGTTTTCAGCCCTGCCAAAGAAAAATGAACCTACAATTAAAAGGACCAGACAAATTTGGATAATCTTTCTGCCACCGAACTTGGCCAACAAAAACCCTAAAGGAATTTGGGTCAAGCCATAAATATAAAAAACAATGGCCCCTAAAAGACCGATTTGGCTATTGGAGATGCCTAACTTTTCTACTAAAAAAGGAGCCATAATAGCCATAGACTGTCTATGAAAATTAGCCAGCAAATATGCCATGGCAATAACCATTAAAGAAAAAATCGACTTTCTATATGAAACTTCTTCAACTCTCAAAATTTCTCCTCCCTTGTACAAAGAAAAACATAAATATTTGTGTTATAATATATTTTAACATAAAAGCTTCACGAATTCGGAGGAAATAATGGATATACAAAAAAACACCCAGATAGAAATCCTAGTAGCAGATGACGAAAACGCAATAGCAGACATAATAAAATTTAACTTAGAAAAACATGGCTACAATATTAGGACTGCCAATGATGGTGAGGAGACTCTTGAAAAAATAGAAGAAAAAGTTCCTGACCTTTTGGTCCTAGATATTATGATGCCAAAGAAAAACGGTTTTGAAGTTCTTCAGACCCTAAGAAAAAAATATAAATTTCCAGTAATAATCCTTACAGCCAAAGAAGAAGAATCAGACAAGATTCATGGCCTAGAACTAGGAGCAGACGACTATATGGTCAAACCTTTCTCTATTAACGAACTAATAGCCAGAGTAAAGGCCAACCTTCGCCGTTTAGATTTCCAAAATCCAGAGCACAAGCTAGAAGAAATAGTCTACCAAGACCTAAGTCTAGACCTTGGCAAGTATGAGCTTAGAAAAAATGGAAAAGTAATAGACTTAACAGTAAGAGAATTTGAGCTTTTAAAATACTTGGCCCTAAGACAAGACCAGGTAGTTAGCAGAGAAAGCCTATTAACAGATGTATGGGGCTATGAACACTTTGGAGATATTAGAACTGTAGATGTAACAGTAAGACGTCTAAGGGAAAAAATCGAAGACAAAGACGGAGACCCAAAATACATTAAAACTAAAAGAGGAGTAGGCTACTACTTTGGAGGTTAACCTTGTTTAAAAGTATAAGAGTAAGATTTATAGCCATCTACTTCACCTTGGTTTTAGTTGCCATGATGATAGTAGGCCTATTTATAGTAAAGAGACTAGAAAATACCCAGCTATTAACCATGGAAAAGGACATGCTGACTACAGCATCCACCATGGTTTCTTCATCTGAAAAATTTTCTTCCCTAGACTGGATAAACAAACAAAAACAAATCCAAACCCTGCTAGAAGACTGGAAAATAAATTCTAACTACCAACTCTATGCCATTTATGACCCAGACCAGCCTAAAATAATAGCAGCAGCTAATGTAAACACAAAAGTTTCAGACCAAGCTTCAGCCTTGGCCTATAAGGGCCTGGACCCAGATTTGATTTTCACAGCCTTTTCAGGGCAGACAGAAAAAAGAACCAGGTCCAGTCAAGACAAAAGCCTGTCAGAACTTCACTTGACCTATCCAATTTACAACTATGAGGGCCAGGTAAATGGAATATTCTACATGATTGGAAACCTAGAAGCCATTAACAACCTGCTCCTTGATTCGAAAAAAATAATCATATCAGCAGGCCTAGTAGCCCTTTTAGCATCAATAATCCTAGGTCTTATTTTGTCGTCTACAATTACTAACCCAATTAGAGACTTAACTAAAAAGGTGGCAGTAGTAGCCAAGGGAGACTATTCACAAAAAGTTCAAGTAAAATCAGATGACGAAATCGGAAAACTAGCCCAGATTTTTAACTTCTTTACAGACCAGCTTCAAGACACTATTTCAGATATGGAATTAGAAAGAGCCAAGCTAAACACCATCTTCCAGTATATGGCAGAAGGAGTCCTGGCCTTGGACACTAACAACAACTTAATCCACATAAACCAAGTAGCCAAAGAAATCCTTAAACTAGAAGACTTGGACATAAAATACCATAGAATAAACCTACAAAAACTTAATATCTATGGCATAGACTATAGCAGGCGAACTAGCTTAGAAGGAGTAGTGGCAGCTACTATAGATAATAGACACTATAACCTAATCTACGGTCCCTACTTAGACGACCTAGGCCTAGTATCAGGTATAATCATAGTTTTTCAAGATGTATCTAAGGAGCACAGGCTGGACCAAATGCGAAAAGATTTTGTGGCCAATGTGTCCCATGAACTGAAAACACCTTTAACAACTATAAAAACCTATACTGAAACCCTAATGGACAACGACATGGACCAAGAAGTAGAAAAAAACTTCTTGAGCATAATAGACAAAGAAACTGATAGAATGGCTAGGCTGGTCCAAGACCTTTTAGAATTATCTAACATAGACTCTGATGCTTGGACCATAGATTTAGAAAGCCTAAACCTAAACAAACTAATAGACAACTGTATAGGAGCCCTAGAAACCTTAAGGGCAGAAAAATCCATAGTCTTGGAAAAGAAAATTTATACCCAAGATTTGGAAATTCTCAACCACAGAGATTCCCTAGAAAAAATCATTATGAACATTTTGTCCAATGCTTATAAGTACACAGAAGAAAAGGGAACAGTAAGCTTGGAGCTAATGGATTACAAAGACAGCTTTAGGCTAACAGTAAAAGACAACGGCATAGGCATTCCTTATGCTGACCAAAAACACATTTTCGAAAGATTTTATAGGGTGGAAAAAGCCAGGTCTAGAAAAGCAGGAGGCACAGGCCTAGGCCTATCTATAGCCAAGGAATTAGTAGAAAAGCTAGGAGGCACCATTCTTCTAAAATCCAAACCAAATATAGGAACAGAAATAAGCTTGATTTTCAAAAAGAACTTGGAGGTAGACAATGAAAGATAAACTTCAAAGTCTAACTATCCTAGTTCTCCTAATGACCTCAGTCTATCTCTTGTTTCTAAACTTTGATATGGACTTAAGGGACATTTTCACAAAAACTGAAAACACAGAAGAAGCCATAAGCTACAGTCCCCAAGGCCTGTTGGAAGATGCAATAAAGCCAGATAGTCTGGCTATAAACTTTGGCTCAGACCACCACAGCTTAATAGCCAATCCCCTCCAAGACGGCTACTGGACAGAGATAAAAGAAGTTATAAAAACAGTCTTTGAAGACCAGGGCACAGACAAGGTGTCTTTAGATTCAATATCAGAAGACATATACAGCCAGCTTTTGCAACAAAGATCGATTTATATGACCTTTAACCAGGGCCTAACAACCCTAACCATACTAAACGCCTTGAAAACCCAGTCAACAAGTGACTTAGTAGAACAATTTCCTAAAATTGACAGCCTTTATATATCCTTGGAAAAACCTTTGGTAGTAATAAAAAGCCAAAACAAAAAGACCCTACTAAGCTTTAAAAGCCTGCCAACAGAAAAGCTAAACATAAAAGTAGCCAACTTATTTTTAGAAGGCTACAATCCTTATAGCTTAGGAAAAAACATCCTAGGTAACCAAAGCTTAGAATATATACCAAAAATATCCAAGCATAAAATAGAAAAAATCACCTACAGCAACTTAGTCCAAGACTTGGACCAAGAAACTTTGGAAAATATAATAAACAAGTTTTTTCAAAAAGATTTAAACCTAATAAGGGAAATAAAAGAAGAGGGAGTCCAAACCATCTATGTAGACGGAGAAAGAATCCTAAAAATTAACAAGCAAGGCCTAATCTCCTACTACAACCCTCAGATTCCAAAAATCAAAGAAAGAAATCTTTATATATCCCTAGAAACAGCCCTGTCCTTTATATCTAAGAACTTGGGCTTTGAAGATTCCCATTATTTAAAGGAAATAAAGCCTATAGAAGTAAACCACAACCAAGGCTTTAAAATTGTCTTTGGAAAAACTGCAGGAAGCTATAAGGTCCAAGTAGAAGACGAAAATATTTATGACTACCTGGAAATTGATGTCTTTAACAACCATGTTAGAAGGCTGGCCCACTACTATAGGGGACCTAGGGACCAGAGAAAAGAATATGTACAAGTAGACGAAAGCCAGGACCTAAGACCTATTATAAAAAAGAACCTGGACCAAATAAATAACCAGCTACAAAAGCCCCAAGCCTGGACCTATGAACAAGTCCTAGCCAATATCCAAACAGCTAGTATAAACTACAAGGACCAAGGCCAAGATGGGCCCCTAGACCTTTATTGGCATGTTGCCATAGCAGGTCAGGACTTTGAATTTAAAATAAAGCACTAGAAAGGAGTTGCCATGGACTGGACCAAAACGAAAAAACAAATAATAATAATCCTACTAATCCTGAACTTGGCCCTCCTAGGTCTTTACCAAAAAAAGCAGGCAGATTTAAGCCCCTATCAGAATTCAGACCAAACTATTAGTCAGCTGAAAATTCGCCTAGACCAAGCAAACATAAAGTTACAAACAGAAATTCCCAGCCAGCAAGTAAAAGAAAAACCCCTTTTAGTAAAATACCAAGAAGAAAAGGCAGACCAAGTAAACCAAAACTACTTTCAAGGCCAAGGCCAGGTCCAAATCACAGACAACATTACAAAAATCAGCAAGGACCAAGAAGAAATTACTATTATAAATAATAGAAGATTTCTCTACGAAAACTATGCCCAAGGAATAGACCAGGGCACAAACACAGAAGAAAAGGCCCTGAAATTTTTGTTAGATAGAGGCTATGACACAACAGATATGGAGCTAATCAAAGTAGATAACCAAGGGCCTACAACAACCTTTGAATTTGCAAAGATTTACAAGGACAAAATCCTAGAAACCTCCTATACTAGACTTAGTCTAGAAGAAGGTAGGGTTATAACCATGGACAGACTTTGGATTCAAGTAATAGAAGAAGAAGGAGAAAAAATACAAATAGAACCAGCCTACAAGGCCTTATTTGCCTTATTGGACCAAGAAGACCTTAAAGGAGATACTATAGAAAAAATTCAAGTTTGCTACTACTTTAATCCAGAAGAACAAGGACTTTTAGCAGACAATACAAAGGCAGAACAAGGTAGGGCCATACCTGCTTGGAGGGTGGAAATGAAAAGTGGCAAGACCAGAGTCTTAGATAATTTTTAGAAAAAAGAAACAGAGCCAGAAAAAAGGCTCTGTTTTTAAATGCAAGGATTTTAAAAGGTCCTCTTTTTTCAAGGGGACCCTTTGTTTTAATTTTTTATTTTCTTAGATTCAATTTGCCCTGCCTTAGTTAAGGCGTACTTGGCAGTTAGTGGGCCTACTAATTCATAAATTATTGTGGCACCTAGGATTACTGTTCTTACTTGGGATCCATAAGGATCTGGCAAGATTCTAGATGCTACTAGGGACAGCCCTATGGCTACCCCTGCTTGGGGAACTAGGGTTAGGCCTAAGTATTTTTGTATATTTTCTCCAAAGCCTGTAATCTTTGTAGAGGAGTAGGTTCCTAGAAGTTTTCCTAAAACTCTGCCTAGGACATAAAAGATTCCTATGGCTCCAACTGATGTTAGGGCTTTTAAGTTTAGGTCTGCTCCTGACAAGACGAAAAAGGCTATGAAGATAGGTGGGGTTATATTTCCTATTAAAGATTGGTATCTTCTTGGCACATGGCCTACATTGGCTATTAGAAGTCCCATGGCCATTAGGGCCAACAGACTTGATACTTTCAAATAAAGGGAAGCTGCTGCTGCCAGAAAAATTATAGCCAAGCTAAAGGAAAATAGCTCGTCATCTGTTTTTACTTTTTTTGAGGCTAAAATAAAGACAAATCCAAAGGCTAGGCCTATTAATATGGCTTGGATAATTTCCCATAAGGGAGCAAAAACCATTGTAGATAGGGCTAGTCCTGTTCCTGCTTGGAGGGCAATTGCTATTGATGATGATATACCAAAGATTATAATTCCTACTGCATCATCTAAGGCAACTACTGGGATTAGTATATCTACCAGGTCTCCTTTGGCCTTGTATTGTTTTATTACCATTAAGGTAGCTGCTGGTGCTGTTGCACAGGATATGGATCCTAAAACTATGGCAAAGCCCCAGCTTTCTTTAAAAATAAAGTGACTGCCTAGGGAGACGATTATAAAGGCTCCTAGGGCTTCAAATATAGTTACTAGGAGTATTTTTCCTCCTATTTTTTGGATATTTTTTATGTTCATTTCAGAGCCTACTGAAAAGGCTATAAAGGCTAAGGCCACTTCTGATATTATTTCCATTGATTTTACTTGCTCAAAAGACAGTAGTCCCAATACTGAAGGGCCTATTAAAATGCCTGCCAAAAGGTAGGCTGTTACATCTGGAAATTTTAGTTTGCCTATGATTCTTGCTAGTAAGATTCCAGATAATATTAGGACTGCTATTGCATACATTTCTTCCATTTTATATTTTCTCTTCCTCTTATTTTGTTAATCCTTCAAAACTTGTTACGTCGAAGGTAAACATTATTCCTACATTTTCTTGGTCCAAGTCTCCTACAACCTTGCGAACGCAATTTTTTGCAAGTTCAGTTCTTTCTTTGTCTAGTACTAGGATTATGGTTTTATTGTAGGGTCTGCCTTCGTTTAAGAGGCTGCCTAAATAATTAAATTTAAAACTTGAAAAGTGTTCTGCCATATAGCCTGCCATGCCTTGGCTTTCTAGGATTGTTCCTCCATGGATGCCTGCTTCTTGTAAGGCTAGTAGCAGTTCTTTGTAATGTGATTCATGGTTTAATACGATAAATAGTGCTTCCATTTTTTCCTCCTTAACGGTTTCATTATACTCCTTCTTAGGTCTATTTACAATTTTTCTGTAATTCAGTGGAGGTTTTTGGTCTTTATGGTAAAATCTTTAGAAATTTTTTCTCTTACTTTTTTTTTATTTTATTTCTAGTATAATGTTAGTGGAGGTATTTGATGACTAGTAATGGATGTTTAGTTTGTGGTCAAGAGCTTACTTATTATGACCATGATAAAGAATTTGAGTGCCAGTTTTGTCATAAGACTTTTAAGGCTAATGTTTCTTGTGACCAAGGGCATTTTGTTTGTGATGCCTGTCATAGCAAACAGGGTATTGAGGCTATTATTTCTTATTGCAAGACTAGCTCTTCTAAGGACCCGATTTTTATTTTAAATGAGATTATGGTTAATCCTTATATTTATATGCATGGACCTGAACACCATGTTATGGTAGGGGCAGCCTTGTTAACTGCCTATTATAATGCTGGGGGAGATATTGATTTAGATAAGGCTATTATGGAAATGTACAATAGAGGGTCTAGGTATCCTGGAGGCTCTTGTGGCTTTTGGGGCACTTGTGGGGCTGCAGTTTCTGTTGGTATGTTTTTGAGCATTATTACTAAGTCTACTCCTTTAAGTACTGACTCTTGGGGCCAAATCAATATGGGAACTGCCAAGGTTCTTTCTGACATTGGAAACATTGGTGGACCTAGGTGCTGTAAGAGAAATTCCTTTACTGCAGCTTTGGGGGCAGTGGATTTTGTGAAAGAAAATTTTAATATTGAAATGGACTTGCCTGAAGAAGTTAGGTGTAAGTTCTATCCTTATAATAGACAATGTTTAGGAAAAAGATGTCCGTATTTTCCAAATAGGGACTAAGGATTTTATATTTTTGGAGGTAACTATGATAGAGTACAGATATGATGTTCAACTTCTTATTGAAGGAGAAAATTTAGACGAAAATGCTATTAACAAATATTTTACTGAAAACTTTAAAGGAGACTGTCTGCTAGCTGTTGGTGGTGGAGACCTTGTGAAGATTCACTATCACACTAATGAACCTTGGGATGTATTAAAGTATTGTAGGTCCCTAGGAGAAATCTACGACATTGTTGTTGAAGATATGGACAGACAGGCAAGGGGCCTTGAAGGCTAAATATTGTAGTATTTGCAGCTAGGAGAAATCTTAGCTGCTTTTTATTAAAATTTTTTATTTTTTCCTTGCTTACTTGGTTAATTGAATGTATAATCAATGATAATATCATCATTCATTATTTTTGAATAATTATTAGATGATATTTAATAGAAAATGGGGTATATATAATATGAATAAAAAGTTTAAAAAAATTTTTTTTAAGAAAATTTCCCTAATTTTTCTTGCTCTTATTTTTCTTTTTGTTGGCTGTAGCAGACCTGATAAAAAGGCTGAAGATTTAGAAAACAAAGCTGCTGTAGCCAATGACAGTATTGATTTAGAAATTGAGATAGTAGAAGATCAGGCTTATTATGATCTTGACCAGGTTGCCTCTTATGTTAAGACCTTTGGAAGCTTGCCTAAGAATTATATTACTAAGGCTGAGGCTAAAGACCTAGGCTGGTCAGTTGAAAATAGCCAAGGACTGGTAATTGGTGGAGATGAGTTTTATAACAGAGAAGGCCTACTTCCTAAAAAGTCTTCTAGGACCTATTATGAGGCAGATCTTTCTTCTGGCTATAAGGATGACAGGGGACCAGAAAGATTAGTTTTTTCTAATGATGGCTTGATTTTTTATACTAAGGACCACTACAAGTCCTTTGAACAATTATATAAGTAGGTGATTTTATGGAAAAATTTATTTTACAGGGAAATGAGTTTGTAAACAGAGAGAAGTCATACAAGCATATGAATCAAGTTTTTGATTTTCCCCAAGATTTTGGTAACAATTTAGATGCTCTTTGGGACATTCTTTCTCTAGATCAGAGTTTGGAAATCCAAATTAATGACGCTAGACAAATACCTAGAAATCTTGGAGACTATGGACTAAATATCTTAGATGTTTTTGGAGATTTAGGCCAAATTAATAACAACAAAATTGAATTTATATGGTAATTAATAATTTTCGTACTTACAAAAAAGTGAAGGCTAGGTCCTTCACTTTTGTTTTTATATTGGCTTTAAATGTGGTTGGATATTTTTTCAAAGGCATAGGTTTTTAGTTTGTAAAGGGAAAAAACTAGGCCAATAAATTCTGACAAAGGAAAGGCTAGCCAGATTAAATTTAAGTTGCCTGTAAGGGACAAAAAATATGCTGCTGGCAAAAGACTTAGGACCTGTCTTAGTAAAGAAGTAGCTAAGGCAAGGACTCCATTTCCCAAAGCTTGGAAAACTGCATTAGATACAAAGTTTATAACTACAAAGAAAAAGGATGTAGAAATAATTCTAATTGCTGGTATGCCAATTTCCAAAAGCTCATCAGAGGCGTTAAATATTTGTAGTAGCCTATGGGGAAATATTTGGAAAATCAAAAATCCAATTAGGGCAACTACTAAGGCTGTTTTAATGGCTAGAGAAATAGTTTTTAAAGCTCTTTGGGGCTTTCTAGCTCCATAGTTGTAGGCTATAATTGGCACCATGCCATTGTTTAGGCCAAAGACTGGCATAAAGACAAAGGACTGGATTTTGTAATAGGCTCCTAGGGCTGCTACAGCTGTTGACGAAAATTTTCCTAGTATAATATTAAGCAAATAGATTACCATAGAAGTCATGGTGATTAAAATTACTGAAGGTATGCCGATTTTATAAATATCTGCAATAATTTTAAAATCCAGGTCTAGGCCTTTTAGTTTCACTTCTGGATTTTTCTTTTTGTTTAGGACAAAGCCTAGGATTGCACCTAGAACTTGGCCGATTATTGTAGCTAGGGCAGCTCCTTTTACTCCCATTTGAGGCAGGCCAAAAAGCCCGAAGATCAAAATTGGATCTAGGATTATATTAATTACAGCTCCAAAAATCTGGGCATACATGGAAAGTTTCGTTCTACCTGTTGCTTGAAGAAAACCTTCAAAGGCTATTTGGAAAAAAATTCCAATAGCTGCCATAGTTACTAGCCTAGTGTATTCTATACCATAGGAAATTATTTGGGCTGAGTCTGTTTGGGACCTAAAATATGGGCCTATTAAAAATATAGCCACAAGAAATAACAAGAAGCCATGGAAAATCGCCAGGCTTAAGGCGTTTTCTCCTATTTTTGAGACTTTTTCTTGGTTTTTTTCTCCTAGGGCCCTAGACATTAAAGCCTTGGCTCCTACTCCTGTTCCAACTGCCAGACCTACAAAGGTGTTTTGGATAGGAAAGGCCATTGACACTGCAGTAAAGGCAGCTTCGTTTATTTGGGATACAAAGTATGAATCTATAATATTGTAAAGGGCTTGGATCAACATAGATAACATTATTGGCAAAGACATTTGGAAAAGTAGTCTGCCAGTATCCATGGTGCCCATTTTGTTTTCTGTTTCCATATACACTCCTTTTTCCCTAAAATTATACTATATAGGTTGACTTATTAGTAGCTTTTAATTTGTCTTTTAAAAAATTTTAAAGTCAGTCCAATTTTATTAGTTGTCATAAAGTATACTAAAACTAAGGATATTTGGAAAATTTTAGGGTATAATTATATAGGTGAAAGTAATGAAAAAAGACCTTAAGGACTTAAAAGAAAAGCTTAATATTGACCTGCTAGGCATAGTAGAAGGAAAAAGGCTGGACCTTGTTGGCCAAAGGATTGTGGCAGACCAAGAGGCAGGCTTTACTACTGATTTTGAGCTAGAAGATTTAGACTTGCGCATAGACCCTAAGACTCGCCTAGAAAATGTTGCTAGCATTTTTGTCTTGGCCATGTCATATTTCTGGGGAGACTCAGCAACAGGGGACTATAAAATTTCAGCCTATGCTAGGGGAAGGGACTATCACAAGGTTTTAAGTGAGAGAATTTCCAAGCTTGTAGATCTTTTAAAAGAGGACTTTGATTTTTCTTATTACAGCCAGGTTGATGCTGGTGGCTTTTATGAAAAAGACCTAGGCAGACTGGCAGGCTTTGGCTCTTATGGGAAAAATTCCCTACTTATTAATAAGGATTTAGGTTCTTATTTTTTTCTAGGCTTGCTTTTTACAGACATTGACATAGACAACTTTAGCTATGACAAGGAAATTGATACTAGGTCTTGTGGCTCTTGTAAGCTTTGCCAAGAAGTTTGTCCTACTGGGGCCATTTGTGGCGACTATAGGGTAAACTTTTCCAAGTGCCTGTCTTATGTGTCCCAAAGCAAGAAAGACAGCCCTTATTTAAAGGATTTGACCTATGCTTATGGCTGCGACCTTTGCCAAAGGGTATGCCCAAGAAATAAGAATATTTTATCCAAGCTTCACCAAGAATTTCGCCCAAGTATGGAAAATTTTGACCAAGTGGATTTTGAAAATTTATCTAACAAAGGCTTTAAGAGAAAGTTTTCTGACTATGCCTTTGCTTGGACTGGAAAAAAAGTAATTGAAAGAAATATTAAAATACTAAAATCAAGGAGCTGATTTTATGTATGTTGGAGCCTTACAGGTACAAATTAGAATTCTTGAGGCCTTTTCCTTGAAGGACAAAAGAAGAGTTCTAAAGTCAGTTTGTGAAAAGACCAGTAGAAAATACGACTTTTCTTGTGCTGAAGTTGGAGATTTAGAACTAATAAACCTGGCTAGTTTAGGTTTTTCTTGTGTTTCCAATTCCTTCAGCCATGTTGATGACAGGCTTAACACTTTGATAGAGTATTTAGATAATGATTATAGATTTGAGATTGTTAATATAGGACGGGATATTATTAATGTTGTTGACTGACCAAGAAGTTAAAGAAGTTTTAGATATTTTAGATAAGACTTACCCAGATGCTAGACCTGAGCTAGACCATACTAATGCCTTTGAAATGCTTTTGGCAACTATTTTGTCTGCCCAGTGTACTGATGTTAGGGTAAATATAATAACCAAGGATCTTTTTAAGCTAGTAAAGAATCCCCAAGATGTGTTGGATTTAGGTTTTGATAGACTTTCAGACCTTATAAGAACTTGTGGATTTTTCAATACTAAGGCAAAGAATATATTAAAGACCTGTAGGATTTTAGTAGACCAGTTTGACTCTCAGGTGCCAGATAATATTGAGGATTTAATGACTCTGCCTGGAGTAGGTAGAAAGACTGCCAATGTAGTTGTGTCTACATGTTTCGGTCAGCCTGCTATTGCTGTTGACACCCATGTATTTAGGGTGACTAACAGGATTGGTCTTGTTGATGAAGACAATGTTGAGGATACAGAAATAAGACTAATGGAAAGGATCGACAGGGATTTTTGGACCAAGGCCCACCATATTTTTATTTTCCATGGTAGAAGGACTTGTAAGGCTAGAAATCCTCAGTGCCAACAGTGTACTATTAGGTCCTATTGTAAGTATTATAAAGAAGTTATAGAAAAATAAAGAGGTGGAAGATGAAGAAAATAATCTTTTTTCTTATTTCTTTCTTATTAATAATTGGAATTTTCATAGGTATTTCTTATAGCACCTACAACAATTTAGTTAATGTTGATACTATTTATAGGGGGATTTCTATTAATGGAGTAGATGTTTCTAATTTGACCATGGCCCAAGCCTTGGAAAAGTTAAGCCAAGAAGATAAAATTCCTGAAAAAAACTTAGACTTAGTTTATGAGGATTTTAAGTTTTCTTATCCTTATGAAGAGCTAGGTTACAAGCTAGACTATGGAGATGCTGTTTTACAAGCCTATATTTATGGCAGAGATGGCAGCCCTGGCCAAAGATTTTTGGCTGTTTCTAAGCTAACAACAAATCCTATAGACATTGAAGTTAAGGGAACTTTTGCCCAAGCTGAAGTAGAAAGGGTCTTGGGAGATTTGGAAAACATGATCTCTAGACCTCCAGAAGATGCCACTTTTGCTGTTGTAGATGGCCAAAAGAAAATTACAGAGGCTGTTGAAGGTCTTGATATTAATAAGGCCAAGACCAAGGACCTAATTTATCAGGCTATTGAAAGTGAAGAGCCTGTAGCTATAGCTGTGGACAAGAAGCCAGCCAGCCTTTATGCCTCTGCCTTTGAGTCTTTAAAGGGACCTATTGGCAGCTTCCAAACAGACTATTCTTCTTCCATATTAAATAGGAAAAAGAATATACAAAGGGCAGCAGAAATCCTAAATGGAACTATAATCAACCCCCATGAGCAGATTTCTTTTAACAACTTAATTGGGGATATTTCTGAAGAAACAGGATTTTTCCCTGCTACTGTTATAAACGATGGAGACTTTGATACAGGTGTTGGTGGTGGAATCTGTCAAGTTTCTACAACCTTTTACAATGCAGCAGTTGCAGCTGATCTTAACATTGACGAAAGAAGAAACCACTCTAGGCCAGTAGGCTATGTACCTTTAGGAACAGATGCAGCTATTGCCATAGGATACTTGGATTTGAAAATTACTAATCCCTTTGATTTTCCGATTTATGTTGGGGCAGAAGCAGACGACAAAATAATTCGCTTCACCTTAATTGGAGATACAGATATAAAAAATTATGATGTAGACTTGTTAGTAGAAAAAGTTCAAGACATAAAAAGTGAAACTATAAGAAGAGATAATCCAGCTATGGAAAAGGGCCAAGAAGAAGTTAGCCAAAAGGGCTATGATGGATCCATTTATCAATCTTATAAAGTAAAAAAGGACAAAGAAGGAAATATAATAGACCAAGATAAATTTTATAGGTCTACCTATCCTGCTAGAAACACTATTATAGATATAGGTTCTAAGGCAGAAGAAGATCAGATAGTTGAGTAGAAAGAGGGCTAAGGCCTTCTTTTTTTGAGAAAATTTTCCATGAAAAAACCTGCAGGCTAACCTACAGGCAAGTTTTCATTGCAATTATTCCATTGGAGAGAAAGAATCTTTTCCTACTCCGCAAAGTGGACATTCAAAGTCATCTGGAAGATCTTCAAATGGTACACCTGGTTCTAAATCGTACTCTGGAGCTCCTACTTCTGGATCATAAATCCATCCGCATGCGTCGCATACATATTTTTGCATATAAATACCTCCTATTATATTTGTATTTATAATTTACCCTTGGGACAAATTAACAAACACCTTTTACAAAATTATTCCATTGGGCTAAATTGGGATTTTGGAACGCCACAAATTGGGCACACCCAATCTTCTGGAATATCTTCAAAGGCTGTACCAATATCAATGCCAGTATCTGGATCACCGAAAGCAGGGTCATAAACATAACCACAAGCGTCACATACATATTTCATAAGTTTACCTCCTAAAAGTTTCGTTATTAAATATTTACCCACTTATTACTGTTAAAAACTTATTTTATCCCACTAGGCCTGTTTTAAAAATTTTATATAGGGTAAATTAGTTTATATGTAAGATAACAAGTTGTTATGAATAAATAAGTACTTTGTAAAGTATTTAGAATTTTGAAAAGAGTTGTAATAGATGGATTATTATTTTAATGGTTGCGTAAGAAGTGATCTAAAGACAATTAAAGATTTTGTAGAAACTAGGATCCAAGAAATGAACAGATATATCCTTGATTCTGACAAGCTTTTTGACATAAAACTTATTGTCAACGAGCTTGTTATTAATGGAGCTCTTCATGGCAACAAGTTATCAAGTGATAGGTCTGTCTATTTGAAAATTGATATAAAAGAAGACTCTATGACCATAAAGGTTAGAGACGAAGGCAATGGAATATCCTATGATGTTGACAAGGATTATTATCCAGAAGACATGCTTTCTACAGGTAGGGGACTTGTGTTGGTAAATGGCCTAGTTGATAGGGTGGAGCTTGACCACAATAAGGTTGTAGCCTTTATTTCTCTTAAAAATAATGACCCTAATGAGGATGAATAAGAAAAGTCAAATAAATCT
>JAUNLQ010000016.1 GCA_030532225.1 Bacillota bacterium | reverse complement strand
AAGGCTCCGTCAATTTTATCTATTAGGTGCTTGGGAATTTTTTTAATCCCTATTGTAGCCAAGTTTTTTTGCATAGGCCTTTATTGCCTTTTCAAAACATGCTAGAGGTGGATTTACTGTTCCTGCTCCTATTTGACCAAGGCCAGCTTTTTTGTTGGCAATTCCAGTATTGATAACAGGAGTAATTCCAGTTTCCACAACCTTCATTGCATCTATGCCAAGGGGAGCTCCCTTGAAGTTCCAAGTTGGAATAGAGAAGTTTGGATTGTTGCCAATACAAATTTTTTGCATCCTATTTGAAGTTTCTAGGGCGTCATTAAAGCCACCAGTTCCTACGAACCTAGTTACTGCTGGAGCAGCAATGGTAACCATACCGCCAATACCAAAAGTTTCAGTTATAGCTGAGTCCCCAATGTCTGGGTTAGCATCTGCTTCTGAAAAGCCTGTGAAGTAAAGGCCCTTTGGAGTATTAACTGGAGCAGTGAACCACTCGTCACCCATACCAGCAATTTTGATTCCAAAGTTTTCTCCATTTCTAGACATGGCAGTTACAATAGTTCCCTCTTCAATCTTCCTTGCTCCGTCCATAACAGCCTTACAAGTGGCCATGGCAATGTTCAAGAAGAATTGGTCAGTGTCAGCCAAGAATTTAATTACAGCCTCCTTGTCCTGGTCAGCAATTTCCAGTTGGCTAATAGGAGGGGCAATGTGTTTTAAAAATACTAGGGAGCCAGCAATATTTCTTTGGTGGAACTCATCTCCCATAGCAATGGCTTGGGCTATCATTGGATTAACTCCAAGACCTCCCTTTTTAACAAGGGCCTGGTCTAAAACTGGCCCAAGAACATCTGCCATCCAGTGGAGTCTGTCTACAACTTCTTGGTCATAGGCACCAAATCTTAGGACCTTGCCAATTCCCTCGTTCATAATACAGTAAGCAACTGTTTGGTTAATAGTATCTTCAACAACAAACATTGGCATGTTCATTGAAGTAATACCTCCCATTGGGCCAACTGCATTTTGGGAATGACATGGCAAGAAGCTTATCTCTCCATTTTCTAACATTCTAAAGGCTTCTTCTTCAGTTTCAGCCCAACCTTCAAAGAGAATAGCTCCAGCTGAAGATCCTTGCATTGGTTCAGTCATGTTTTCATATTTTATTGGCGGACCTGCGTGAAGAAGAACTTTTTCCTTTAAGACAGGAATTAACTCTTTGGCAGGTCTAACTCTTTTTAATATTGGGTTGGATTTTACAATCCTATCTGCAACTGACTTGTTGGCGTCCTTAATATTGGCAAAACCTTCAAGGAAGGACAGGGTGTCAATTAGTTCTTTGTCCCCACCTGCCACAGGTCTAAAGTCATATTGGATCCAATCACAATCAAAGTCATCTAAAACTTTGCCAAAGCCTTCTAGACCAATATTTACTATCTTTAGTCTTTGATTTAAAAGTTTAGTTGTTTTAAAGGACAGGTCTGGCATTGGAAGGTCTAATTTCTTTTCAAGTTTTTTGTCCTTGTAGGAAAGTTTGTATCCAATTAGGCCAAGGGCATATTCAGTTGCCTGTCTATTAGTTCTAAATACTTTGGCTCCAGCTTTTTCAAGAGTTTTCCTTTGACCCTCTAGGTCTTGGAAGTCTCCGTCAGTTCCACAAAGGCTAACTACTACTTCCAGGTCGTCTCTTTTAATTTCTTCTAAAACTTCTGTCAAAGTAGCAGCAGGGTCAGCATTGGCCCCGTAGCCAATTACATTGTCCAAAAGTATAACCCTAGTAGTTGGATCTGCTGCAGCCTTTTTTATATAAGGTATTCTTGCTGTTGGGTCTATCATTGGATGAGGTTTACCCTTGGTGTACTCATCATCGCCAAGGTCAATTATATAATTGCCAGCACTGTTTAAGATATAGCCTTGGGTCTTGTTGCCAGTATCACTGGCTAGGGCCTTGGAAATCAAAAAGGCTGCTTCTGTAGCCAGAGTGCCACCAGAGAAAAGTCCCTTAATAGTTCCCTTTCTTTGGCCAGCTTCAAATTGGTCCACCATCTTTCTAGGAGGCTGACCTTCTAAAAGATCAATACCTAGAAGGGCTAGTTCTTCAAGAGTCTCTGCCCTATAAAAGTTTTCATAATGAAGATCTGGGCTTTGACCTAAGAAAAGAGCTGCAACTGGTTTTTCTACATTCATTAAGTAGGCTTCAATCTTTTCCTTGACTTCCTTGGCAGGTGGCTTAGATAGGGCAAGAATTACTTCAGTGTTAGGATCTTGCATTAAGGCTTCTAAGCCTTGGATAAAGCTTAGGGCTCCAACTTCTTCGTGAAGGTCTCGGCCTCCAGTTCCTAGGGCGTTGGAAATTCCATAGCCATGGCTGTCCAAAACACTTACTACTTCTTGGATACCAGTGCCACTGGCTCCAACAATACCGATTTTTCCATCTCTTACCTTGTTGGCAAAGGCTAGGGGAATTTTGTTGACTATTGAGGTTCCACAGTCTGGTCCCATAACTAAAAGCCCCTTGTCTTTGGCTTTTTCCTTAAGTTTGATTTCTTCATCAAGATCAACATTGTCTGAGAAGATCATAACATTTAGATCCTTGTCTAGGCACTTGTTGGCAGTGCTATAGGCATAGGTTCCTGGCACACTAATAATGGCCAGGTTTGGATCTTTTAAGTGATCAATAGCTTCATCTAGGCTATCAACTTTTTTTCTAGAATCTTCTCCCCCATCATTTTGGCCAGTAAGTTCATCTTCGATTGTGTCCATAATTTCTTGGAAGCTAGCCTCATCTTTTAAGTCAATAACAATGGCAACATCATTGGCGCCAGCAGCCTTAACTTCATCTGTAAGTAGGCCGTTGGTCTCAAACATTTCTTTGTTGGCAGGACTTGCCATCATTATAGAAGCAATGTTCACTGCTTCATGGTCGTTTATTTTATTATTTAAGATCATTAAAGAAACAGAGTCCTTATACAAATCTTTTTTGATAACAGTTTTAATCATATCTACTCCTATTCTGCAAATCTATTTTTGCCATCATATCTATCAAAGTGAATCTTGTCGCTCTTTAAATATTCTATAATCTCATCTGGAATTTCAATTCCTTCTTTGTTGGATTTTTCTTCCCTTAGCTTGCCCCTTTGACCTGGATAATAAACCTGGTCAAAACCTGGCGCTGGAGCTATTTCATTTAACTCTCTCAAAGATGTTGACATATCTTCTTTAAACTTTTCTGCTCCAACAAATCTTTCTGGATCTATTACTATGTGGAGCTGACCTAGGTCTCTGCCCTTGGAAAGGTCCTGATACATAGAAGACACTCCTGCTCCAAAAGGCACACCAAGAAGGAGGCCAGATAGAATATCTACCATCATCATTAGGCCGTAGCCCTTTGGTCCAGCTATTGGAACTAGGGCATTTACTTGGTGGGGATCTGTAGTAGGTCTTCCCTCTTCATCAACTGCCCAATCACTTGGTATGCTTTGGCCCTTGGACTTTTTGTCTAAGACCTTGCCCCAGGCTTGAACAGTAGTAGCCATATCAAACATCATAGACTCTCCATACTTAGATGGGGCGGAAATGGCTATTGGGTTGGTGCCATAATAAGGTTGGCTGCCGCCATAAGGCACTGCCATTGGATCTGATTGGCACATGGAAATTCCAATTAGACCTTGGTCTCTGGCCATTTCTGTATAGTAGCCAATTGACCCTGAATGGGACATGTGTTTCATTCCAACAATTGCAACTCCATTTTCCTTGGCTAGGTCAATGGCCTTTTCCATACCAAATTTAGCTATGGTAAATCCAAGACCATTTTCCCCTTCAACCATGCCTGAACATGGACCAGTTTGAGTAAATTCAATGTTAGGATTGGTGTTAATACCACCCTTGAAAATCCTCTCGCTGTAATACTCAACCCTAACAGCACCGTGGGAGTGCCAACCCCTAGAGTCAGAATAGACTAGAATTTGGCTGGCAATCTCAGCATCACTTTCTTTCAAGCCAGCACTAAGCAGCTTGTTTTTCATTAAATCTTTTAATTCATCTCTACTAATCTTCATGGCTGGCTCCTATTAAATTTCTGAATCTCTGTTACAATCTTTAGAATAAATATAGGTTAGTGGTTCGTCCTTGCCAACTGCATAGGCTGCCTGTGGACAATAAGCTCCCATAAAGATGTAGTCTCCCTTTTCAACTGGATACCAATTGTTGTCCAGGTTATACATACCTTGGCCAGAAAGTAGTAGGGCTCCATGTTCTTGGATATGGGTTTCAATGTAGCCGTGGCTGGCTCCAGGTTCAAAGCTTAGAATATGGAAGTTCATATCAAAACCTAGGTCCTTTGCTGCTGGTAGAAGGTCAGTAACCATTACATTGCCCATATTTTCGTAGGCCCAGTATTCTAGCTCGTGAACATTTCCAACAACTAAGTGGGCCTTGTGGCCTTCAACTTCTTTGTATCTTCTCTTATATAAAAATCCCTTGGCTGGTTTGTCAGACTTGTTAGTAAAACTTAAACTAGCATCTGCAGGTGTAAACACATAGCCTCCAGCCTTAAGCTCCTTGTCTCCTTCTTTAGTGTGAACAGTAAGATCTCCTTCGTGGATGTAAAGGAAGGTCTCAACTCCATCTCCTCCAAAGCCCTTGGTAGTTCTTCCATTTGGGTGAATAGTGATTAAGTAATCACAGAAACTTGCCCCTAATAGTGGTGATGCAAGTATAGTAATATCGCAATTATCAAAACCAGGAATCACATTTTTTACTAGGCCATCTGTTTCAATTAAGGCGTAATTTCCTCTCTTAATAACTGAACGGTTTTCTAACAATCCATCTCTAAATCCAACTTTTCCATTTAAATAACTCATCTAATTTCCTCCTTAATAACTTAGTTTATAAAGTGCGTTTTCTAACAACAAGCATCCCCTTGCTTGGTCTTCATAGGCTGTTGCTTCATTTATATTATGACTAATTCCACCAATAGATGGGACAAAGATCATAGCTGTAGGAACTTTCTCAGCAAAAATCTGGGAGTCATGGCCTGCACCAGAGTGCATAAGCTCATAATTTAGGCCTAGGTCTTTGGCTGTGTTTTCCAAGAGGGCTATCATTTTTTCATCCATAGGAACTGGTCTTTCGTCCATCCACTTGTCTATTTCAATTTCTAGACCTTTTTCTTCAGCGATTTGAACCATAGTTTCCTCTAGCCAGCTAGCAAATTCATCTAGGACCTGACCTTGAGGGTGCCTACAATCAATTGAAAAATTACATTCACCTGGCACAACATTTACAGTATTAGGTATTAATTCTACTGAACCAAAGGTACACACCAAGATTGGATCCATTTCAATAGCCTTTTCAATGGCAGCCTTTACAATTAAGGCATAGCCATAGGCTGCGTCCTTTCTGTACTCCATCCTAGTAGTGCCAGCGTGGTTGGCCTGGCCCCTTAATTTGACCCTGTATCTTTTTTGGCCTGTAATTGCATTAATTACACCAATTTCCTTGTTAAGCTTTTCCAAAAGGTTGCCCTGTTCAATATGAAGCTCTACAAAACTTCCAACTTCTCTGGCCTTAGAATCCTTTTTGAAATCAAAGCCACAACGATGCATTTCATTTACAAAGTTCAAGCCTTCACTGTCTTTAATATCTTTAACAGCCTCATTGTCTTGGAGGCCAAGGACATTTTTAGAGCCCCAAAAAACTGTTGGAAACCTAGACCCTTCTTCTTCAGCTAAAGAAATAAGTTGCAGAGATTTTTTTGGTCTGCCGTATTTTTCCAGCAGGTTTTTTATAGCAACTAGGCCGCCTACAATTCCAAATTGGCCGTCTAGGTTGCCGCCTCTAACTACAGTATCAATGTGAGACCCTGTAGAAACTACACCTTCTTCACTGCCTTCTATTAGTCCAAAAAGGTTGCCTACTTCATCAAAGGCTGCCTTCATGCCAAGTTTTTCCATTTCTTCTTTAAGTCTTTTTTGACATTCCAGCCATTCATCTGTATAGAGAAGCCTGGTCAGCCCTCCACCTTCTAAAGCTCCATAAGCTGAAAGGATTTTTTCATAGTGTTTAATTTGTTCTATTATTTCCATACTTGCCTCCCTTACAATAAAGCAGTAATAAGTGGTATAGTGATCAAGGACAATAAGGATGACACAAAGACTATGCCACTAGCAAATTTATCATCATTGCCACTGTTTTCACTAAACATGGCCAAATAAGCAGCAGTAGGCATTGAAAGCAAAACAACTGGTATTACAATGTTCATGCCATCAAAGTTCAAAAGTCTTAGAACTCCAATAATAAGTAGGGGGTTGATAACTAGCTTGCTTATAGCCACAGCGAAAATTGACTTGTCTTTAAAGGCGTCTCCCATCTTAGACCTTGAAAGAATTAAACCAACGACTATCATGGCCAAAGGACTAGTAGCCCCTCCTAGTAGCTTCATAGTAGAAAAAATTGGTTCTGGAATGCTAGTTCCTGTTAGGAACAAAATCCCTCCAACAAAGATGGAAATAACACCTGGATTTAAAAGAGCTTCCTTAAGACCTGCCTGGCCTCCCTCTGCATTTCTTCCAATTAAATAAACTCCATAGGTCCAAGAAATAATCTCAAAGACAAAGCCTCCACAAATAACTGCATAGAATAAAGACTCTTCGCCTAAAAGGGAAAGGACTATTGGGTAGCCCATAAAAGATGTGTTTGATAGTAGGACCCCAGCCCTTATAATATCCTTCCTATTGGCAGGCTCCTTGTTTAAAAGTTTACTTAAGGCCAGACCTGACACAAACATAATGGCGTAGGACAGGATAAAAATCCCAATTAGGACTAAAATATTATGGACCTTATCACTTGAAAAGGGCTGTTGCATGGCAATAATAATAGTTGCTGGCATAGTTACCTTTAAGACTAGACCTGTCAAATCCTTTTGGCCAGACTTTGTAACAATATTAAATTTTCCAACAATGTAACCTATTACTATTAGTGAGAACAGTACGCTTACCTTCTCAAGTGTTAAATAAAAATCCATAAAACCATCCTTTATCTATAAAATTTATTTTTTAAATAAAAACTTACCTGTATCTTCTTGAGGTCCCTTGTCTTCATCATAAACAGTTCTTCCACGAACAATGGTCCTAACAACCTTACATCCAACTTCTCTGCCTATATAAGCAGAAATCTTGTTTTTGTATTCTAGGTCTTCAGCCTTAATAGTATAAGATCTCTTAGGATCAATAAAGGCAAAGTCTGCATCAAAACCAACTTGGATTTGTCCCTTGTTCTTTAGGCCAAAATATCTAGCAGCATTAGTAGCAGTAAGCTTTACAAATTGTTCCAAAGACATATTACGTTTGTTTACTGCTTCATCAAAAAGAATATCGTAGGCATTTTGTAGGCCTGAAATTCCACCCCAAGCACTGAAAGCCTTGCCTTCTTTAAGGTCAGGAGTACAAGGTGAGTGGTCAGAACCAATAAACTCAATTTCTCCATTGAAAAGCTTCTTCCACATTCCTTCTAAGTTTTCTCTGTCCCTAATTGGAGGAGAACACTTGGCGGTGTTGCCAATAGAATCTAACTCATCAGTAGTAAAGTAGAAATAGTGGGTGCAGCTTTCAGCAACTACATCAACGCCTTCAGCCCTAGCCTTAGTAACTTCATCAATGGCTTCAGGACAAGAACAGTGGCAAATTGTTAGCTTGCAACCAGTTTCTTTGGCAAAGAAGATGGCACGTCTAACAGCTTCAACTTCAGTGAAAACTGGTCTAGAAGCAACATAGTTGGCCAAGGTATTTGGGCCTTCTTTTTCGTGCTTTCTACCAAGTTCATCTGTAATCAAGGCGTTTTCGCAGTGAAGCATAAGTGGCAGACCAGTTTCTTTAATTCTGTTCATACCTTCCCATAGAGAGTAGTCGTCAACATTTTCCATGTCTCCTTCAAGGGTCCTGTCTCCACAAGTTGACATAAAGGCCTTGTAACCAACAACACCAGCTTCAGCCATATCCTTTAAATCATCAAGGGAACTTGGAGTAAGGGCTGCTAAAGTCCAAACATCTGTTGTAAGTTTGCCTTGGCCAGCCTTAACTTTAATGTCTAGGCTCTTAAGGTCTTGGGTACATGGAATTTGGTTCAAAGGCATTTCTATAAAAGAAGTAACTCCGCCCTTGGCAGCTGCCTTAGTTCCTGTTAGATAACCTTCCCAGTTGTCTCTAACTCCGCCACCTGGGTCAGTAATATGACAATGAGAGTCAATCATACCTGGAGTAACAATTAAACCTTCAGCGTCAATAACTTCTTTGGCTTCTAAGTTTAAGTTCTGGCCAATTACAGCGATTTTCCCATCCTTAACTGCCACATCTTCTTTTCTCTCACCAGAACAAGTTACAACTAATCCGTTTTTAATTAATAAATCATACATGTTTTTTTCCTCCTTATTTTACCTTGCAATTTTCTTTTGTCGCCAAGTGAATTGGCATTTCATCTGCTGTTCTATTTGTTTGATTTCTAAGCTGAGTCTTGCCCAGCCACACATATAATAGGAAAGCCACAATAAAGGCTATGATCCACGAAACCTGGGAATACTTTGCTAAGGGTTCAATAAACTTAAATGTAAGAGGAACTACCGCCCCAACAATTGTAGACCCATAGGCTGCATAATTTACATCAGGCTTGTAAAGGTTAACCTCCTTGGCATAAATTCTTGTTAGCCAAATATCTCTTTTCACTATGAACAAGTAGTGGGCTATCATGGTTCCTGCAATTGGTCCCATTAAGCTGCCAATAATATCTAAAAAAAGATAAATTGAGTTTTGGTTTTCCATTAGCTTCCAAGGACAAATTACAAAGGAGATAATCGAAGCAAGGATAACTCCCTTTCTAAAGTCAACCTTCTTTGGGAATAAGGTTGCCAGTTGATAGCCTGCTGGAATAATATTTCCAGTAGCATTTGTAGAAATAGTAGTCATAAGCAAGACTACCATGGAAAAGGCTACAGCAATTAGGCTGTCCCACTTATTAACGATTTCAAGAACGTCCCACATAGGAGTTTGATAATAAACTGTAGCTCCTATTAAGATAAAGACACTTGAAAAAGCAAACAATAAGTAGGAGACAAACAAGCCTACTCCCTGGCCTAGGCTAAAGGACTTAAAATCCTTGGCATTTCTTCCAAAGTCTGACGAACTAACACCAGGAGCTGCCCAAACACTTAAGACACTGGAAATTATCATTAGATAAATGAAAATGTTTGAAGAAGTCCTTGTTACTCCACTCGAATAATTTAGAATAGGACCAAGACCTCCATTTACCCTTACTGCCCATATAACCATTCCCCCAAATACTATGTAGATCAGAGGATTTAATACAGCTGTAAATTTAGAAATTGAGTCTCCACCACCAATTCCAATTATTAAATTTATTGTCCAAAAGATAATAAAACAAATTAGAGCTGGCAGGCCAATTCCTAAAAACTCAAATCCACCACCTATGTTTAGGAAAGCTGGATATATTTTGCCAATAAGGATTAGTAGAGCCTTGCTGCCTGCATAGGTTTGCAAACCGTACCACATAATTGCAGCAATAAGGCCACGCAAGACACCAGGAAGCTTTGCTCCCTTAGAGCCATAGGTACTTCTCAAAGCCATAGTAGATGGTATGCCATAATCAAAACCATACAAGCCATTTAAAATTAATAAGCCCATAACACCAAAAGATGAAAGTATTAGTGCTAGCATTACATTAACAGGACTCATGCCTAAAAATAAAAATCCACCTACTGCCAAATAGTTTGGAACGTTGTGAACGCTGCCCATCCACAAAGTAAAGTAGTTGAAAAATCCCCACTTTCTTTGCTCTGCTGGAAGAGGAGCCAAATCTTCGTTATATCCATTGGCTATAGCAGTATCATAATCTGAAGGTTCAACTAAAATTTTGTTTTTCTCCATTACTATCCCTCCTGTGCTTACACTATAACCTAGGAGAGCCAATGGGTTCTACTGGATTGTGCACAAAATTATTCTCATCATTGTGCTTATTGCATAGACGTTTTCCCTTTGCTATAATAAAAATGAGGTGATTCAATGAAACTAAGGAATTTATTAGACTTGGAAAAATTTTCATATTTAACTTTACTAACAAAAGACGTAAATCTTGATAAGGAAATAGAAATAATCGAGTCTACAGAAACTCCAGATATTTACAACTACATAAATGAAAATGCCCTAATAATTACAACTGCCATGACTTTTAAAGATGACCAAAGCAGGCTACTTGACTTTATAAAACAGCTTCAAGAAAAAAAGGCAGCTGGCCTGGCCATAAAAGTGTCTAGGTTTTTGAAAGAGCTAGATCCTAAGGTTATAGCCTATTCCAATGACATAGACTTTCCCCTCCTCCTTATACCAGAGGACATAACCTTAGGCAACCTTTATACAGAAGTCCTAGCAGAACTTTGGGCCGAAGAAGAAGACAGCCTTAATTTTGCTGCCAGCTCCCAAAAAATCTTCTCCTCCTTTCTCCTACAGAAACCAAACTTCGCCGTAATTCTTTACACCCTAAAGAGTATAACCAGAACAGAAATAGGACTAATCGATCCCTTTGGCGATATAGAATCTTGTACCTCCTACTTTTCTCCCCTGTTCACAGAAGAGACAATTAGAAAATCAGTCCAAGAAAAAATAAACACTAAGTCCTTGCAATTCAAAGACAAACTAACAGACACCAATGGCAGGCTCTTAGATGTAAATATTTATAAAATAAGATTTGGCCTAAGCTATCCCTACTTCCTCTTTATAATAAAGCCTGAAGAAATTGACGAGAAGTTAGCAGAATTTGTAATTAACCAGGCCAGCTATGCCATAGCCTTTACAATATCCTACAAGCTAAATGCAACTAACTACAGACTACAAAAAATAGCCAGAAACTTTAGGACCTATTTACAACTAGCCAAGGAAGATGACGAACTAAAACTTTTAAAACTAAACAACGAAGAAAAGCTGCAGGCCATGTCCAAGGGAAGAAATATTATCCTCTACCTGCCTAACTTTGAGAAAATATTTCCATCCTACCTGTCCCAAGAAGCCTATGCCCTCCTCTATAACTTTTTGGACCAAAGAATCGAAAAATTAAGGGGCTACCAACTCTTCCCCCTTGACACAGACAATTATTTCTTAGTCCAAACAGAACACTACTCTATTAACCAGCTAGTTAGAGACCTTAGCAATGTTACCAGGACCCTTAAAGAAGCCTTGAACATAGACATGCATATAGCCATTGGCCCAAAATATTTTTCCACAAAAAATATTAACGAGGCCATAGAAGACACCATAGACACAGTAGACCATGGCCTCTATTATAAAAACAGTAAGAAAATAAAAATAAACATCCCCCACAGCTACCAAAAACTTTTCGCCCTTATACCAGAAAGCCAAAAACAATACTTTTTTGAAAGTAAGCTAAAAGAATTGGCCAAGGACGACCTAGACAGCCAGGAACTGAGAACTACCCTAAAAGTTTGGTTACTAAATGGTGGCAGCACCAAAAAAACTGCAGAAGACTTGTTTATACACAGAAACACAGTCAACTACAGAATAGAAAAATGCAAGGACATCCTAGGCTCAGACCTAGAAGACAAAATCGAACTCTTTGACCTAGAAATTGCCCTTAACTTATTTGACTAAGAAATAAAAACCAATGAGCTAGAAATCCTTAGCTCATTTTTTCTTGGAAGAAAACAACGTAAGCCATTAATTTTTTAGTTTAAAACAGACAGCGAACGCATAACCAAATCTATATCCCTATTTTCCAGCTCCTGAATAATATGCAGATAGGTCTTTTGGGTTGTGTTCATACTAGAATGGCCTAGCCTCCTGGCCACACTGGCTATAGACACACCAGCAAACAACAAGATAGAGGCATGGGTATGTCTCAGTCCATGAATAGAAATTACAGGTACATTTGCTTTTTTGCAGTGCCTGCTTAAAATGTTATTCACAGTTGAGTTATAGACCTTGCCTTTAATAAAAATCGGCTGGTCCTCTGGCAAGTCTTTGACCAATTGAGAAAACTGTATAACCATCTGCCAGTCAATTTGAACCTTTCTTACAGAAGACTTGTTTTTTGTTGGCATAAAGCCTCCTTGGCCCTTGTAGTTCCAGGTCTTGTTTACTGAAATAGACTGATGGGAAAAATCAAAGTCCCTGGGAGTCAAAGCCAAAGCCTCAGAAAATCTTAGACCAGTTTTGGCCACAAGTAGAATAAACCAGTCCCAAGAAATTTCCATAGACAGATCCAAAGTGGAAATCAAAGTGTGAAGCTCAAACTGATTCAAATACTTGTCTTTCTTATTTTCTCTTGGAGCCTTGCCCTTTATAATAGCCTTCCTAGTTGGGTCTCTTTCAATAAGCCCTTCATCAACAGCATCTAAAATGGCCCCCTTAAGTTGGTGGTGAAAGTCCATCGTTGTTTGGCGTTCATGACTTAAAGCATAATCATTTAACAGCTGCTGGTAGGAAATCCTATTTAAATCCTCCAGCCTTAAATCTGGCACCAGCCTAGTCAACCATCTTTGGGTCATCTTATACTTGTCTAAGGTAACCTCTCTTATTGCACCCTCCTTATATACTGAAATCCATTTTGCATAATAATCACAGAATAATTCTGATCTTTCTTCCATAATTTCCGTCCTTTCCTCTCATACAAAATGGCTTACGTTGTTGGCAACTCAGACAAAAATAATAGAGCCAAGGAAAGCCTTGACTCCATTAAAATTTGCCACACAATCTTTAATTGGAATAAGTGAACCTAGTCAATTTCAAAGCCACCTTCTAAAATAAACTTACGAATAATCTTGTCCACTTTAATATTTACCTTGGCAAAATTTAGTTTTTTGCCTTCTACTTTTTCAAAATAAGCCTTGGCCTTGTTTTTATCAACAGTGTCTTTTACTTGGTCTAATCTAGCAAATTCATTAATATTGTTTTCATTTAAACTTAAGTCCATCATGTTTTTCAGTTTTTCTTCATCTAGACCAAAAACATTGGCAAAGCGTTTAATCTGACTGTCTTTTCCCCTAACCTGATATTCAGTAATACAATCTCTAAAAGTTTTTCCTTCTTCAAGGATAACATCCCCCCTTTGAATGTCATGCAAAAAGAGATTGGCATATTTCTGTTCCTCTTGGCTCAAATTAGCAAAAGACTTGTGCAGTTCGTCTAAGGCTTGGTTTCTTAATTCCATTGTAGCCTGGTCATCATGAAGAACTTTCAAATATTTTTTAAACCTGCTGTTCATATAATCAGCATCAATCCTACCAGTATCAATTTCTGTAATATAACCTACTAAATCATAGGCTAATCCTGGATCAGTTTCGTCTCCTCCACCTGAAGGAATTTCCTTATACCTTTGGACAAAAGTATTATAAGTTCTTTCATCAATCTTCACATCAACATCTTCAAGCTTACCATCTTCATTTTCAAGTCTATGGTTTAAATTCTTCCAAGAAAAACCTTGAATCTTTGCTGCCTCTAAGTGCTTATTAAAATCTCCAAACAAAGAAGCAAACTTGGCCACAACACTAGGCTCTTCAGGTAGCTTAGAATAATTATTTATATTAGCATTAGCAAATAGATAGTCTATTTCTTCATAAACCTTGTTCATAGACTGTAAATTCCTTTGTAACTTATCTACAAAAAGTGCCAAAGGCTTGTTGCCAGAATATAGAGAAACAGCATCTCTAATATTTCTCTCCATAGTGTGAGGCTTTCTATAGTATCTAATAGTACCAAAAGGTTTTTCTGGTCCAAATAAACGGTTGGTCCTAGAAAAAGCCTGAATAATATTTTCATAGGTCATTAGCTTGTCCATATAAAGAGTGTTAACCCATTTTGAATCAAAGCCTGTTAGCATTTGGTCCACAACAATTAAAAGGTCGATTTGTCTTTCAGGCTCTCTTTCAATACCCCTATAGTGTTCCTTGTGGGCCAGTCTTAAGGCCAGATCCTTCTTAAACTTGTCGTGACTACTAAGACTAAATTCTTGATGGTCCTTAAATCTTTGGTTATAGTCACTTATAATCTCAACTAGGCCCTCTTCCTTCTTTTTAAAATTCTTGCCATTATCAATATTAGGATCAAACAAACAAGAAACCTTCAAGGCTGGGGCCTTTCTCTTTAAAAGTTTATAATAGGCTATAGCTTCCTTGATACTAGAAGTAGCAAAAATAGCATGGAACTTAGACCCATGGCTCAAATAGGTCCACTTATCAATAATATCTTCAACAACCTTTTTTCTGTGCTCAGCTGTTTGGTACTGGGACATAGGAATAAGATCTTCAATACCCTTAACATAGGTCCCATCATCTCTAGTATAGCCAGCCATTTTTATAAAATCAGAATCCATATAATCATAATAAACTCTTGACTTACTAGGATCTTCTAAAACTTCTTCCAAATCTTTGGCCTTGGCCTTTTCAAGGGCTACAGCCTGGCGCAAGTCAGCATCCTTGAAGGTCATTACCTTATAAGGGTCAAAGCCCAAAACGTTCTTGTCCCTAATTCCATCGGCAATACTATATCTGTGAAGCTCATTTCCAAAAACTGTACTAGTAGTGCTGGACTTCTTTTGGTTTTCTTGATGAATTGGCGTACCAGTAAAGCCGAAGAAAATAGCATTGGGAAAAGTAGTTTTAATAGTAAGTAACATATCACCAAAGGTGGACCTGTGAGCCTCATCAACAATAAAAACCAAACGTTTCTTGTTGATTTTTTCAATATCAGCAGACTTAAGTCCCTGGTCCTCATCTTTAATCCTACTCATCTTCTGAATAGAAGTTACAATAAGACTATCTAAATAAGAATCACTTTTCAGCTTTGTAATAAGGCTATAAGTATTTTCAGTTGCCTTTACTGCAGACTGGTCATTAGAAACACCCTTGGACTCACCAGCAAAGCCTCTGTACTCTCCTAGAGACTGGGTCCCAAGCTCGATTCTGTCCATTAAAAACACAACCTTGTCAGCATCTTGAGAATCAGCAATAAGCTGGGCAGACTTAAAACTAGTCATAGTCTTTCCAGAACCAGTAGTATGCCACACAAAGCCTCCCCTTTGGTTCTTGTCCTCCCACTTGGTCTTGGCAACCTTGTCTGAAATAGCATTGGCAGCATAGTATTGGTAAGAACGCATAACCTTTAAGATCCCATCAGATTCATCAGCAACAGTATAAAAACCAATAAGTTGGTGGGCCATAGGAATAGACAACAAAGAAGAAGCAAAATCTTTCCAATTATTAATAGGCTCATTATTAAAATCTGCCCATTGAAAATAATAATCTGGATTAAACTGGCCATCTCTACCAGGATTCGCAAAATACCTGGCCTGTTCTGGATTCATAGCCACAAAAATTTGGACCAAGGAAAATAAACCAGTAAAGACTCCCTCATAGGAATATTTTTCTATTTGATAATAGGCCTGACTAACAGGCACTCCAGTTCTTTTAAGTTCAATATGAATAACAGGCATGCCATTAATAAGTAGCATTAAATCTCCGCGACGGTCATTTAATATTTTAGACTGGTTTGGGAAAATAGGCTGTTGAACAATTTGGTATCTACTTTGGCCAGCGGCAATTTCTCTTCTGTCATAGATTTTTAAGCTAACTTCCTTGCCAAAGTGAACCTTGTCGTCTGGATTGTCTCTTTTTATAGATACAGTTTTCCCATTAATAAAGTTGTTCAGTTTTATAGGACTGGCTAGGACCTTGATTTGTTCTAGGATTTGTTGCATTTCCCCATCAGTCAAGGGATAATTATTGAGACGGTCAATGCCTCTATTATTATCGAACAAAATTTTCGCCCAATTATTTATTAAATCTTTTTCGCTAGGATTTTTTAAAACTTCTTTTTCCCAGCCCTTGTTAGAAAGAACCTTTATTAAAGCCTCCTCAAAGTCTGCCTCACGATTAAAGGTCATAAAATTTGCCTCCTTAATTGCAATATTTGTCTATAATTTATGGAAAAAAACTATTTTCCATGGATTTTTTTATTTGTTTTAATAAAAATAACTGTCGTTGATGAAGAGTGATAAGCTGGTTGAGAGTATCAAATAAATTCCCAATTAATTGTTGCTCTTTTAGTTCTGGTAGTTTAATTTCTGCATTTTTAATACTTTCTGAATTAAGAGATTCAAATGTTGATCCAGTTGAATCTTTTTTCCAATAGCCTTTTAAGTCCATTTTATAAAGTTTATGAAAAATAAATTCATTACCTTTAATAGAAGCCACACCACGCCCAATCACTACGTCATACTCGGTTTTACCAACTGTTCCTGCAGGTGCTCTTACACTCATAATCAAATCACCAACTTCAGCTTGTTTAGTGATTTGTGTTGTCCATAGTCTTGGTTTCACCCATCCATTTTCTATATCTGCATTGCCTTGTACCAAAATATGACCACGAGGGAAATTTGAATATGTGCTTCCATCAGGAGATTGACCCATGATAACTTGAACCACTTCCCCTAACTTACGCTGTTCCCAAGCTTCTGTAAAGCCTTTAAAACGAATTTTCGGTGTTTTTTTGTCTTTCATTTTATTCACCTAACAAAAATGCCTTAAATGCACTTAGGCCTTTCATATCATATTCATCCCCTACTAGGTCGTCTATCATAGCAGCTAGACTTTCTTCTGTTTCTTTTATTTGTCTTTCTATATCAAAGTAGGTTTCGGCATATTTTTCTTCTAGGCCTTGGACCTTGGCTACTAGGTCATTTATAAGACTTTCTGGTAGCTGGAAGATACTTTCCATTAGATTGCCTATCCACTTTTTGTCTAGAAGGTCATATACTTCCTGGTCAAATAGATTTTCTATTCTTTCTTTTGTTTGCAGGTGGAGGGCTTTTTCTTCTTCTTTTATTTTCTTTTTCAGATCTTTTTCTTCTTTGGCCAAACTTTCATATTGATCTAACTTATCTATAAATTCTTTAATTTCTTCTGTTTCAGTCTCAGCTCTTAGTTCTTTTAGTTTCTTGCTTACTTCTTTGCCTACAAAGGCATCATTGTTGTCATTTAGGATTTCAGATTCTTTTTCTTCTTCTGTCAATGAGTCTATAAGTTCTTCGTATAGGGAAGGAATTTCTCCTAGTCTGTTTTCTTTTTCTTTTAAGGCCTGGTATTGGTCTTTTAGTAATTCTTTTTGAACTAGGTCAAAGGGTATTATTCGTCCTAGCCAGCCTTCTTGGACTTCTTCTTCCTTGCCTGATTTTTTCTTTAGGACTAGTTTTGGGTCTACCTTTTTTGTAGCTTCAAAGCCTTCTCTTTGGATTATTTCTATATCTCCTGCTATTTTTTCCCAATCGTTATCTAAAAGTTGGAAGGCCTGGTACTTGTCTATTAAAGGAATATTTTCTAAACGTTCAAAGATATTTTCGCTTAGCTTGTTTTCTTCACTGGCTATTTCAACTTGGTCTATATTTTCAAGCCATCTGTTTCTAAGATATTGTTGAAAGTCTCCAAAGGCTTTTGCAAATTCTTCTTTAAAGATCTTTATGTCTGCCTGGTTTTTTATTATTTCTTTTATGTCTCCTTGGACCAAGTCCACATAAGGGCTGTCAGTTTTTGTAAATATTGTATCCTTTAAATTTGGGAAAGCCTGCCAGTATGGTCCTAATTCTTCTATTTCTTTTAAAGGTATGCCTCCAAACATTGTGGCATAAAGGTCCCAGCTTTCTGCTTCTTCTGATGAGTCTACGTAACGGGGAATGTTTAGGTTGTAGTCGTTGTTTCTAATTTCTTCTCTACTTACTACTTTGGAGAATTTTTCTATGTTTTCTCTTTTTGCTACTGTGTCTACTATCCTCTTTATGTCTGAGGCTCTTAGTTTGTTGTTTTTGCCTTCTTTTATAAAGCCTTTTGAGCCGTCTATTATTAGGGTGTCTGTGTTCGGTCTATTTTGTTTTAGGATCATTATTATTGTTGGTATGCCTGTGCCAAAAAAGATGTTAGCTGGCAGACCTATTATTGTGTCTATGTGGTTATTTTCTATTAGGTTTTTTCTTATTTCTCCTTCTTCTCCACCTCTAAATAGGACTCCATGAGGTAGGACTATGGTCATTATTCCATCTGGTTTTATATGGAAAAGATCATGGAGCAAAAAGGCATAGTCAGCCTTGCCCCTTGGTGCCAGTCCAAAGCGAGCATATCTTGGATCGTGTTCCTTGTTTGTTGGATCCCAGGCTTGGGAATAGGGTGGGTTTGATACTACTGCATCTACATAGAGAGGGTCATAGGAATTGACTGGGTCATTGTCTTCAAAGTAGGGCCAGTCTTCTTCTAGTGTATCTCCATTTCTAGTTACTATGTTGTCTGGTTTTATGCCTCTCATTACTAGGTTCATTCTAGTTAGGTTGTAGGTGTTCTCTTTTAGTTCTTGGGCATAGTATTGTATATTGTTTTTGTCTGCCACGTATTTGGACAAACTTTTGCCTATGTTTATTAATAGGGAGCCTGAGCCCTCTCATGTCAAGCTTATGACAAAAATGGATTTATAATTATGTAATTTAA